>JBCCWC010000020.1:0-105435 GCA_039194325.1 Myxococcota bacterium | reverse complement strand
GGCTTGGGGTGGGTGCTCGCGTCGGGCGTGGGGTGGGTGCTCGTGTCGGGCCTGGGGGGGGTGTTCGAGTGGCGACTCGGGTCGCAAAAAACCGCCCCCGCGTGACCGGGCTGGCCCGGACACGCGGAGGCGGTCGCCCTCTCGATCCGCTCAGATCGTGTGCGGGTGACCCTCGGGTGGCGGCGAGGTGGCCGGCACGTCCTTGGCCGGTGCGTCCGTGGCCGGCGTCGTCTCGGCCGGCGCGTCCTTGGCCGGCGCCGCCTCGGATCGATCCGGGGCGTGGCCTGCTTGGGCGGCAACCGCCTCGGCATCGGCGGTGGAGCCCGCCGCAGCGCTGGGGTCGCGCGGGGGCTCGTCGCCCCCGGGGGCCGGCGGCTGGGGGCGCTCGTCGTCGCCGGCCTGGTCTTGGGCCGGTGCCACCTCGGCCCACTGGGGGGCGATCATGCCCGAGGGGCGGCGGTAGAAGGGCTCTACTTTGTCGGTGGTGAAGTACATGAACGCACCGTTGACGTTGACGCGCTGGAACCAGTGGTCGACGGCGCCGTTGCGGCTGTTTTGGAGGGAGACCACCACTTCCACCTGGGGATCGAAGCGCGAACCCTCCACCGGTAGCGCGTGCATGCCCACCAGTCGATGGCCCTGCGGATTGTCGCCGCCACGATCGTCGATGCGGGCGGCGAACTCGTAGAACGCGCTGGAACGGGTCAGCACGTAGTTGAGCGCGCGCAGCTCGTCGCCCACGCCGTTGTTGGCCAGCAAGGGCTGATAGGCGCGAAACAGGCGGATCCGCTCGTCGTTGTAGCTGGTGCCGATCCCCTTTTCGATGTCGCAGGGGAAGGCGGAGACCAGATCGACCCGGGGTAGGCCGCCGATCGCACCACCCAAGTCGTGGACGAGCCCGGCGAAGGTGCCGTGGACCACGCTATAGCCGGCGCTCGCACGGGCGGCCGAGGGCGGACCGAGGCAGGCGAGCAACTCGACGATCTCGTCGTCGGAGTGCGGCACCACCAGGCACTGGAGCACCCCGTAGACGTCTTCGACCGGCCAGATCAGCTCCCGCGCCAAGAAGAAGGCGTCGGGGGGCTGCCCCTGCACATCGGGGGCGAAGACCTTGGCGAATATCGCGTCGAGACCATCGCGACCCATCGAGGCCGACGAGTCCTGGGGAACGAGAGACCACAGCTCGTTCCATGCCCCGCGTGTGGTGAAGCGCGGGCGCAGGCGGCCGTAGGTATAGGAGTGGATCGGTCGGCCCTGAGGGACAGCGGTGAGCTCGGGATCGGGGGGCGAGCTCGTGCGAGGCTGGGAACGATCGGAGATGGCGGGGATCTTCATCGAGTCGGGCATGGCGGGTTGCGCTCCTCAGACCTCGGTAAGAGATTTGCTCAAGAAGGGGAACAGGTCGGTCACGTCGACCTCGGCGCGGAACGTACGGCGCTGGTTGTTGGAGTTCTCGTAGGTGGCGTCGACGTCGGCGACGCTGCGGCCGTCCATGGTCTCGTGCACGTGGGCCGAGAGGGCCTCCAGCCAGTACTTGGTGGTCGTGTCCTTGTCCATGAACACCGTCTTCTCGTAGAGGAAGGTGTTGCGCAGGGCCACGAAGTTGATCGCCCGCTGCTCGTCGTTGAACCCGGGGTTCTTCCAGATCCCCCCCAGCATCCACACGCGGTTGATCGCCTGCTCGATCTCGGAGGGGCTAAAGCCCGAGCTCTGGCAGGCCTCGTCGCGGAGCTTGTTGAGCAGGGCGGCCTGGGTGAAGTAGTTGAGCTCGGCTACGGAGACCATGGGCACCTCGAGCCCGTCGCACTTGTCCGGCGGGGCCGTGCTGCCGCGCACGCCGGTCACCATCACGTCGTAGTTGGCGTGCTGCTCGGGGCCGAGGCCCTGGATGAACTCGTCGAGATCGGAGCCCGAGCCGGGCAAGAGGATCCCGGTGGGGCGCTCGTTGACCATCAAGACCCAGCAGATCCGACGGGCGAGGTAGCGGTACTTGGACAGGATCGAGAAGAAATCGTTGACCGGGCGCTCCATCTCGCGCGCGCGCGTCTCGAACTCGCGACGGTCACCCTCGTTGGCGAAGTGGGGCGCGAGCGTGCCGGAGGAGTAGACGAAGCCCATCGGCGGGCCGGGGTCGCAGCCGCAGCCGCAGGCCTGCGGGATGATCGTGCTCGCGGGGACGAGAGACGGCGAGGCGGTGGCGGCGGGCTCGAGGGTCGGCCGGGGGGTGGGGTGAAAAGAGGTGGTGGGTGGCGGGGTGAAGGGCGACATCGGAGTGGGTCTGTTGGTGGGGGTGGGAGGTTGGTGGAGGTGGTGGGTGGCGGGGTGAAGATGGTGGAGAGCGTCGAGCCATCGCTGGCTGTCGGCTCGATCGAGAGAAGGGGGGATCTGGCCGCGGCGGTCGACCTGCGGGCGCAGCAGGGCGCGGCGGATCTCGGCGGCAGTGGCCTGCGGGTACTGCGACCACAGCAAGGCCGCCGTGGCGGTGACCTGCGGGGCGGCAACGCTGGTGCCGCTCATGCGAGACTGACCACCGCCCGGGGCCAAGCCGAGCAGCTCGCTGCCCGGGGCCAGCAGACCGTGGCGGCCGATCTCGCCGCCGCGGTTGGAGGTGGGGAGGATCCGACCCTGGGGATCGTGGGCGGCGACCGGGATCACCCAGGGGTCGTGAAAGAGCGGGTTGACGTCGGGGTGACCGTCGTTGCCGGCGGCGGCGATGAGCAGCACGCCCTCGCGTTCCGCTCGGCGGTAGCTGCGGTGGAGGGCGGACATCGAGCCCGCGAGGCCGCCGCGGAGGCCGACGGACATGTTGATGATCCGGGCGCCCTCGTCCATGAGGCGATCGAGGGCGGTGGCGAGGTGGTACGGGCGGACGATCGGGCAGGCCTCGAGGGTGGCCGCCTCGCAGAAGAGGGGGTGGAGGATGAGGGAGGAGGCCGGGCAGAGGGTGGCGAGCTGGCCGGCGACGAATGTGCCGTGGCGGCAGGCCGGGCTGCGGGGGTTGGTGCAGGTGGGAGGGGGTGTGGTGGTGCGGAGGGGGGTGTGGGTGAGGGCAGGGTGGGTGGTGTCGACGGGGCCGTCGACGATGCCGATGGGGGGGGTGGGGGGCTCGTCGAGGAGGGCGAGGTTGGTGTGTTGCCGGGTAGGCATGGGGGAACTCTGGAGCTAGACTAGGGACGTGCTTGGATGTCAGGCGTGAACGAAATTAACTGCGAATAACGACAAGGATGCGGAGCGTCACCACTGAATCAGCGTAGGATTCAAAGGACCATACGGCCGGGGCGATTATGAGACGTTGCGGAAGCAGGGAACCGGAAGCAACGGGTTGAGGTGTCCAGCCGGAGCCGGATCAGGGCGGTCAGGACAACCCTTGGAGTAACTGACTCGCCGCGCAATAGAGCGTTTTGGGGGCCGATATCAAGCGTCAATTTCGAATAAACCCCCCTGTTTATCGGGGGTGAAGACAACCGCAACATCACGTACAATAAAAAGGTGGATGCGGACATTAAAAGGAAACAAAAATTCCCAGGGTTAGTACGGAAAGGAATAGGGTTGCGGGACCTTCAGTGCATGGCCGAGAGAACATCATGCCAACAACAATCCCTATTGCGACCTGCAATGGACCAATCTGGTCAGTTTGTAACACAACCTAACATTTACAATATCGTGAATAAGAAGAACCAGGCTCACAATAGCAGTTTGCCAAACATACATGAAAGACGTAGTTTGAGTAATACGATACAGAGACCAATCGATCACACCCTGAATCGAATAAATAGAAGTGTCTTTAAAATAAATAGGCAGGTGGAGTCATCAAACATGGCTAGTAATAAGCTCAAAAGTATGTTACATGACATGAATCCGAAAATGGTACAGGATGGTCGAAATTTGCAGAGTTTAAACTATATTTCAAATGAACATAACAAATACATCAACGAAATTGAGCGCGTTGGGGAGAAGAAAGCGGCGGATGAAAGGCTGGCCCAGGAGGCGGAGCAAGCGAAACAGAAAGCGATCGAGTTGGGTAATTACTGCATACAGGACACAGCGCAGTTGTTCAAATCTTTCGTAAAGAAGCAGGGCGGGGTACTGAATATTCAGCATCCAAAGTTGACAATGCAACATGCGAAGTATTGTTTAGACAAATGCAATAGCGCCCAAGCCGCGTTGACAACGGTCGGCAACAAGGGGTTGCCCGGGGTTATAGACCCCAATCTAATGCAAATATTACGCAAAGTAGAGGGAAGCATTGAGCGTATCAATAAAGTAAGCAGTGCAGCTAGGGCGGAGGTGCAAAATGCTAAACCCATAATAAACCATGATGAGCAGTATGATGCAATGCGAAGAAACCGAAATCTAAGGATAAAGATTAGGGAGAAATTCATATCGAGAAGCAAGATGCAGCCAAAATGACAGTCAACCATATGGAGGCGGTGGGTTCGGCCGGCGACTGAAGTCGCCTAAAAGAGAAGCGTGGCGCAGGCGTAGTGGATCGCATCATTGCTCCGTGACCCGAAAGTCTTTGTCAACTGGCTCCAAGTCCTGTTCTTCAATATACTTCTTCAGCATCTATTCCGTCACGTTACCGCTCGTTGAAACGAAAAACGAAATACCCACGTGCCAAGAAATGCTTACCCCAGAATGTCCTGCGAAGGCTGCGAAAATTCCGCAACATGTTGTACGCTGTCTTCCCCTAGACCTAAATCAAAGTGCGCCAGGCAAAGCCTGGGAAAGGGGGATCTGAGCAAGGAAGCATTTTCAGTGAAACCGATCGAAGGGACCCAGCGGGTGAAAGACCCGTCCGACTAAGGCTGGCGCCCGGGTCGGTAGCGAGTCTTGCGCTGCCGTACGACCGGAGACGGGAAGGAAAGCTGCGAAGCGTAGACAGCGAGTGCGCGAGCTGCGTGATTGAGCCCCGAAATAGGCATATGGTCGTGGCCGACGTCTTCTTGTTAGCGGCAGGCAACACCGAGCCCACCTGGAGCGCCTGGCGGGATCGGTCGGCCGGGGTCGGAGAGCGGGGCGAGCGTACATGGGTCCCCCAGGAACCTGGGAGGCTTCCTCGTCTCCTGCGTGAGTATCCGCGTTGGCCCAGCGGTGAGTCAGGGCCAGGCCGAACAGTCGTCGCCGAGGGACGGCGGTGCGGAGCGAAGGAAAACCTCGGTGCGCAGGTACCGGAAGGCGAGGGCAACCGGAGGCCAAGGGACGGGCGAGGGGGAGTCGGAGTGCCCTATTGTACCGCTGAAACGTTGCAGCTCCGGCGGAGAAAAAATGCGAGCCCGACGAGCCCGCAGATCATGCTCTGGGGCGCTTTCGAGGGGGCTGGGGGACGAAAATCCACATCCTGTGTGAAGTGCAGGGACATCCCCTGCACTTTCATCTCAGCGGGGGTCAAGCCTACGACTCCTCCCAGGTCGACCCGCTTCTAGTCGGGGCTGACCTGGCTCTGCATAATGAGCACGGCGTCGTGATGGCATGGCCATTGGCGTTCGCCGGAGACAAAGGATACCTAGCGGCGTGGGTCGACGAGTACCTGCTCGACCTGGGTATCAAGCCCGCGATCCCCAGCAAGGACAACGAGAAGCGCGAACACCGCCCCGTCGAGTTCGACAAGGCCGCCTGTCGCTCCCGCAACATCGTCGAGTGTCCCATCGACTGGCTCAAGGAGTCACGGCGGATCGTTACCCGGTTCGAGAAGACAGCGATCAACTTCGGCGACATGGTCAAGCTCGCCTTTATGCACCGCTGTCTACGCCTGTGTGCTCCTTGAGCAGAAATCAGACACAACCTATTTTACTGGAGTGAGGGGCGGACAAGACCCCAGCCATGCAAGCGGTTCTTGATCAGTGTGTATCCATCCAGAACTCTCGGCTACTCCCAACCATTGCTTACATTGTAGGCAGGCTTTCATCTCCTTAAATTTATGATCCTTCTGAACCGAACTGCTTGTGTCGCAAGCGGCCGGCATGTGACACTTCGACAGATGCTCACCAGCTTCTATCGCTTTCGTCACTGCCTCGATCTCTGCGCACTGCAACTGGGTGCCGAAAGAACCAGGGTTCTGCGCTAATGAATTTTGTGCCCTCGTTATCTCATATAGAAAATTAGTATTGTGCGTTGCATCATATTTGGACAATTTTTGAATTATTGCTTGTGCGTCCGCCGTGCCATTGCCTCCAAAATAGTATCGATCGCCATGGTTGTCAGAACATCGCAATCGAACTATAATTTTGCCCTTGATCCGATTTGACTGCGCGCGGTACTTCTGTGGGTACTTGGCATCCCGAGACGGCGGCCCCTGTCGGGGTGCTATCAACATGCTAATATCGATAGCCGACTGAGTTACTAGATCGCAACGATCCATTTGCTTGGGGCGATAGCTCGATCTTCCGTTGACACGTGGGGTTTTCATGATGTATTCGTCTGCTGGCGTGTTGGCTGTTTGGGCTCAATGGCATATTCTATTTTTATTTTCGGTATAACCACTACCCATGATAGGGGGTGCTTTTTGTCCCTGATGCCGTAATACGTGCGGTCAAGGCCCAGTATGCGCCACAACAAGCCCACTCATCCCGTCGATTACCTCCATTGTGATTGTAATGCCGCCGTGCCCGGCACAGCCACGCATACGCTTCGTCCAGCGTCCGATCTCCCGCGATCGTCTCCATACACTCTGGACGCCAACGATGCCTCCACGCGCTGAGCTCGGCAAGCCGCCTTCCATCGCGCAGTGCCCGATCCCCCCGAACGGGTGGCGGCCCGCCGCCCCCCTGCCGGCTACGCTGCTCCGCGCATGCGTATGCCCAAGCCCGCGCCCCGAGCCCACCGACTACCCCCCTCCCTCGCCGATCCCCAACGCACCGGCCTAACCCCCGCCAGCGCGTTCTACAACCTGCAAACCTGTACCACCAACCTCTACGCAACCCCGCAAACCCCCGGCCATCCGCGCCTCAAGCACTGCCTAGTACACGTACGCGACCACAACGGAGCCCGCCTACGCAGCCTATCGATCGGCCGCCGCGGCCTCGGCCCGGAGTCCAACCCCGATGTCTCTTCGAGCCAATGCGCCCCGCCACTCGCCCTCACCCCGCCGCAGCTCGAGCGCTTCGAACGCGAGCTGCAGCGATGCGCCGACGAGGGCTACCAATGGGGTGAGCGAGACTGCTGCTCGTGCATCGAGCGGGCGTATGCCCTCGGCCTGGGCCAGCCCGCCCCGCGTGCGATCCAGCGGGCAGCCCAGCAGCTCAGCCGCAGCGAAGAGCCTCCGCCGCCCTAACCCCTCGACGGGCGAGCTCCGGCGTTTGATGCGGCATGTAGGTTCACAAGACACACAACAGGAGATCCAACACCTTACGGCGAGCGGAAGTGCCCGCTCCCACGCCCTTCGCTTGGCGAGAGCACGGCCTGAATCGGGCCTTCGGCCCTCGGGCCGATTCGATTGGCACGTTTGGCTAGAGGATTGGCGCATCTCGCCTACCCGGCGATTCGATGAGCCTGCTAGGGTGAACCCCTATGAACAAGGACATCCGCGAGGTCGTACGCGCGGCCGCGCTGGGTGGTCGCTACACGTTGGCCACAGTGGTGGGGATCGCCGGTTCGTCCTATCGGCGGCCGGGTGCGCGCATGCTGATCGACGAGCGCGGCAAGCACGTCGGCAGCATCAGCGGTGGTTGTCTCGAGCGCACTCTGGTGACCCGAGGCCGCTGGATGGCCAGTGAAGGGCCCCGCCTGTTGCGCTTTTCGACCAGCGCCGAGCCCGACGAGACCGAGCTGTCGTACCTCGGCTGTGGCGGCACGATCGACGTCTTGTTGGAGAACGTGACCGTCGACGAGGCGCCGGCGTGGGGCCATGTCGAGCTGTTGCGGTGGGTGTACGAGCAGCGAGCCCCGGCGGTGCTCGCCACGGTGATCCGTGGTTCGAGCGAGCTTCCCCTCGCGTGTCGGGTCGCGCTCACCCCTACGGCGCACGAGTGTGGCACGAGTGCTTCGCGGCTGTGGTCGCTTTGTCACGATCACGCGCGCCAGGTCTTGGCGGCGGGTCGCTCGACTCGCCGGACCTATACCGTAGCGGGCACCGTGGCGGACGAGGAGTGCGAAGTGTTCTTCGAGTATATCCCGCCCGTGCATGAGCTCCTCGTGTGCGGACGGCATCACGACGTCCAGCCGGTGGTCGGTATGGCGCGCATGCTCGGGTGGCAGGTCACTGTCGCCGCGGGTCGTACCCCAGCGGCAGAGCTCGGCACGCCCGACGCGATCATCCCATCGACGCCCGACGCGGTGGGTGACTGGGCCCGGGCTAGGCCCGAGGCCGCCGTCGTGCTAATGACCCACAGCCTTGCGCTGGACCGCCAGATGCTGGGGGCGTTGCTCGGGGTACCCCGGCTGGCCTACCTCGGGCTGCTCGGTCCCTTTCACCGAACTCGCGACATTCTCGAGCAGCTCGAGAGCGAAGGCGTCTCGTTGCAGGCCGCCGCCGACGGCCGCTTGCGGGCGCCGATCGGCCTCGATCTGGGCGGCGATGGTCCAGCGGCGATCGCCTTGTCGATCATCGCCGACCTCCAGGCGGTGTGGGCCGGGCGTAGTGCTCGTCCGCTGTGCCAGACCGAGCACCGGGCGATCCATGCGTCTGCACAAGAGGCCGCCGATGCGCCGCACGACGATGCGCCGAACGACGATGCGCCGCACGACGATGCGCCGAACGACGATGCGCCGAACGACGATACGCCGAGCGTAGTGTCCTCGGCTTCGTCCTCGGAGCCATCCTCGGCTCCATCCTCGGCTCCGTCGAGTCGAGCGATCGCGCTGGCTGGCCGCTGTGCGCCGCAGGGCACTGTAAGCCGCGCGGTCTGATACCATGACTTGCCCATGGGGTTCCGTCGCCGATTGGCGACGGTTCTCATGTCGCCGTCGGGGACAGCGACGGTCGAGCCAACAGGCAGTTCAGGTCGGGTGGCACCCGACATAGGGAGCAATTCATGAAACAGTACCAGATCGATGTCAACGGAAAGGCACGTGATGTCGAGGCCGAGCCCGACACACCGTTGCTCTGGGTCTTGCGCGATGAGTTACAGCTCACCGGGACCAAGTTCGGATGCGGCGTGGCCCAGTGTGGCGCGTGCACGGTCCACGTCGAAGGACAGCCCGTGCGCGCGTGTGTGATGCCCGTCGAGGCGGTCGGCGCACGCAAGGTCACGACGATCGAAGGAGTCTCGGGCCCGGTCGCCGACGCGGTCAAGCAGGCCTGGCAAGAGGTGCAGGTGCCTCAGTGCGGCTACTGCCAGTCGGGGCAGGTCATGACCGCGGTCGCCTTACTTCGGGAGATCCCCAAGCCCACCGACGCCGACATCGACGCGGCCATGACCGGCAACGTCTGCCGCTGTGCCACCTACGTGCGGATCCGTAAGGCGATCCACAGCGCCGCCGAGGCGGGGAAGTGAGGCGGAACCCATGAGTCGAAACTACATCCAATGGTTCCTCAAGCAGCATGCCGAGCGTGCCGAGGCGTCTTCCCTCACCATCAGCCGTCGCATGATCCTCACGGGGGGAACGGCCGCGGGGGCGGGCCTGGTGCTCGGCGTAGGCTGCCGGCGCCGCGGCAAGACTCCGCCAGACGGCAAGTCGGGTGACAAGCCCGGTGACCCGCCGCCCGCCAAGCCCGGTGACCCGCCGGTCGGCGACACGCCGGTGGCCGCGAACGATTTCGTGGCCAACGCGTTCGTGCGGATCTCGCCCGACGACACGGTGACGGTGATCTCCAAGCACATCGAGTTTGGCCAGGGCACGTACACCGGCCTGGCCACCGCGGTGGCCGAAGAGCTCGACGCCGACTGGAGCAAGGTCCGCGTCGAGTCTGCTCCCGCCGACGCCACGCGCTACAACAACCTGGCCATGGGGCCCTTCCAGGGCACCGGGGGCAGCAACGCGATGGCCAACGCCTTCATGCAGATGCGCGAGGCTGGTGCGAAGGCGCGGGCCATGCTGGTCGCGGCCGCGGCGAAGGCCTGGGGCGTCGAGGCCGGCGAGATCACCGTCGCCGACAGCAAGGTCGCCCACGCGGGCTCGGGCAAGGCGGCCACCTTCGGGGAGTTGGCGCAGCAGGCGGCGACCATGGAGGTCCCCGAAAAAGCCACGCTCAAGGATCCCAAGGACTTCAAGCTGATCGGCAAGACCGCCGCGCGGGTCGACGTCCCGGCCAAGACCGACGGCTCGGCCAAGTTCACCATCGATACGGTGCGGCCGCAGATGGTCACCGCGTTGGTCGCTCGCTCGCCCCGCTTCGGCGGCAAGGTCAAGGGCTTCGACGCCAGCGCGGCCAAGGCGGTCGCCGGCGTGGTCGACGTGGTGCAGGTGCCCACCGGGGTCGCGGTGCTGGCCAAGAACTTCTGGGCGGCTCGCAAGGGTCGCGAGGCGCTCAAGGTCGACTGGGACGACTCGGAGGCCGAGACCCGCAGCTCGGAGCAGCTGTTCGAGGAGTACCGGGCGCTGCTGGGCCAGGAGGGCAAGTCGGTGCGCAGCGACGGCGACGCGGCCAATGCCCTCGCGGGCGCGGCCAAGGTGCTCGAGGCCGACTTCGAGTTCCCCTACCTGGCCCACGCGCCCATGGAGCCGCTCGACTGCGTGGTGAACCTGGGCGCGGACAAGTGTGACGTGTGGATGGGCTCGCAGATGCCCACGGGCGATCAGATGGCCGCCGCTCAGGTCTCGGGGCTCGATGCCCAGAAGGTCGCAATCCACACGTTGCTGGCCGGCGGCAGCTTCGGGCGTCGGGCCACCCCAAACTCGGATCTCACCGCCGAGGCGGTGAGCATCGCCAAGGCCATCGAGGGGCGGACGCCGGTGCGGCTTTTGTGGACCCGCGAGGACGACATCCGCGGAGGTCGCTATCGACCCATGATGGTGCACCGGCTGAGGGGCGGGCTCGACAAGGCGGGCAACATCGTTGCCTGGCAGCAGCGGGTCGTGGGTCAATCGATCATGAAGGGCACGTTCTTGGAGCCCATGGTCATGCCCGATGGCATCGACTCGACGATGGTCGAGGGGGCGTCCACGCTGCCCTACGAGATCCCCAACCTGGCGCTCGATCTCCACATGACCGAGGTCGGGGTGCCGGTGCTGTGGTGGCGCTCGGTGGGCCACACCCACACCGCGTATACGACCGAGGTGTTCTTCGACATGCTCGTGCGGGCCGCCGGGCGGGATCCGCTGGAGGAGCGCCTGCGGCTTCTGGCCAAGACGCCTCGGTTGCACGCGGTGGTCAAGCTGGTGGGCGAAAAGTCGGGCTGGGGTAGTCCGCTGCCCGAGGGCAAGGCCCGGGGGATCGCCATGCACAAGTCGTTCGACACCTTCGTCGCGCAGGTCGCCGAGATCTCACTCGACGCTCGCGGCATGCCCAAGGTCGAGCGGGTGGTGTGTGCGGTCGACTGCGGGATTGCGATCAACCCGGACAATGTCCGCAACCAGATGGAAGGCGGCGTGGGCTACGGGCTGGCGGCCGCGCTCCACAACGAGATCACGCTCAAGGACGGCAAGGTCATGCAGTCGAACTTCCACGACTATCAGCCCATGCGGATCCACGAGATGCCGCAGGTCGAGGTGCACATCGTGCCCTCGGGCGAAGGGCCGACGGGGATGGGCGAGCCCGGCGTACCGCCGATCGCTCCGGCGGTGGCCAACGCCTATATGCAGCTCACGGGCAAGACGATCCACCGGCTACCCTTCCGCCGCGGGATCGAAGGAGGGGCGGCCTGATGCGACGCAAGACGATCATGATGACGGCCGGGCTCGCTGGGGTCGGCCTGCTGCTGGCGGTTACGGCTACGCAAGCGGCGTTGTCGGGCGAGGATGCCGGCTCGGCCGAAGGTGGTGCGGCTGGCTCGGCCGGCTCGGCCGGCTCGGCCGATGGGGCGGGCCCGGCGGTGACGCTGACCCCCCCGGGGTCGATCGCCATGAAGAACGAGGCCAAGCGCTCTGAGGCGCTGTTTGTCGAGGCCGCCAAGGTCCTCATGCACCCGCGCTGCGTCAACTGTCACCCGGCGGGCGATCGCCCGCTCCAGGGCGAGGCGGGCAAGCTGCACGAGCCGCCGGTTACTCGCGGCGCCGATGGCCACGGGGTGATCGGGATGAAGTGCCAGACCTGTCATTACGGCGCCAACTTCGATCCCGGGCGTGTGCCGGGGGTGGACAACTGGCACTTGTCCCCGAGTGACTTCGCCTGGGAGGGTAAGTCGGCTGGGGAGATCTGCGAGCAGATCAAGGATCCCGCGCGCAACGGCAACCGATCGCTTGCCGACATCGAAAAACACATGGCCGAGGACCACTTCATCGAGTGGTCGTGGGCCCCCGGGGCAGGGCGCCAGCCAGCGCCGGGCGATCACGATACGTTTGCCGCGCTCATCAGCGAGTGGATCAAGACCGGCGCGGTGTGCCCGAAGCCCTAGCAGGGGGCGCCGTGCTGCGCAGATGTTGCAAAGCGTTCCAACACGTTGGAACGTTTTGCGCATCTGCAACGCCAATGGCGTTGATCACCGGTCGGCGATCCCGGACCCCTCGCCCCGGGCGATCCACGCCCGCGCCTGCTCGCACACCATCCCCAGCGCCTCGAAGCGCCGCCCTCGCGCGCAGAGCATGTGCTCGGGGACAAACGCCTGGGCTGCGCCCGAGCGCTCGAGCACGCCGAGTGCGCGGTGGTCGAGCCCGGTGAGCATCAGCGCGCGCCCCTGTTGCTCGGCCCGAACCGCGGCCTCGGCCAAGCGATCGGCCACGGTGGCGTCCATTCCGTGCGCGCGTCGCAGCCGAACGATCACCACCCGGACCTCCGGGTCGCGCCACAGGGTGTCGAGCGCCCGTATCAGCTCGCCCGCCACCCCGAAGAATAGCGGTCCCTCGACCTGGAGGATCCGGATCCCGGGCAGCCGGCGATCCCCGGGGACCAGCGCCTCGCCCATGGCGCACTCTTGCCAGTTCCCATCGGCATCCTGCGTCATCTCCCACATCACCAGCGTGCGGGCTCGGCGTAAGAAGAGCACCACGCTCAGGCCCACGCCCAGGTAGATCGCGGTGTCCAGCGACAGCGTCCACGTGCCGAGCACGGTGGCTCCGAAGGCGAGGGCATCGGCCCGAGAGGCCCGCAGGGTCCGGAGGATCCGCGGCCCGTCTACGAGGTCCCAGGCCACGACCACCAGCAGGCCCGCCAGGCTCGCGATCGGGGTGTGGTCGAGGACCGAGTCGAACACCAGCAGCACCCCGAGCATGAGGATCCCGCTGAGCATGCCGGCCACGCGGCTGCGCGCGCCGCCTCGCTCGTTGAGGGCGGAGCGCGAGAGGCTGCCGCTGACCGGATAGCCGCCCCATAGGCCCGCGGCCACGTTGGCCAGGCCCTGGCCCACGAACTCGGTGGAGGGGTCGAGCCGCTGGCCGGTGCGAGCGGCCAGCGACCGGGCGACCGCGCTCGACTCCACCAGCGAGAGTACGGTGCAGGCCACGGCGAGCGGCCACAGTGCGGCCACGTGGGTCAGATCGGGCAGGGCCAGCGCGGGCAGGCCGTCAGGGATCGGCGAGAGATCCGAGACCACCCGCAGCCCCTGGGCTTCGAGGTCGAACACGACGTCGACCACCAAAGCGGCGATCATCGCGACGATCGCCCCGGGGATCCGACGGCCGATCCGGGTGCTCAGGCGTCGCATGGCCACGACCACGGCCACCGTGCCCAGGGCTACGCCGGCCGCAAGGGCCGAGGTCTCATCCACCGTGGGGATCCAGCCGCGGATCGTGGTCACCAGCGTGCCCTGCGGCCCCGTGGTGCCGGTGATGTTGTACAGCTGACCCACGCCGATCAGCACCCCCGCGCCGGTGATGTAGCCCAGCACCACGGGCCCCGAGATATAGTCGACCACCAAGCCCAGCCGCAGCAGGCCGGCCATCAGCTGCATCACCCCCACCATCAGCGCGAGGGTCAGCGCCACGCCGGCCGGATCCCCGCCCAGTCCCGTGGCGACCGCGGCGCCCACCAGCAGGCTCAGCGCGTTGGTGGGTCCCGCGATGACATGTCGTGAGCTACGAAACAACGAGCCGACGATCGCGGGCATGGCCGAGGCGTAAAGGCCCATGGCCGGGGGCAGGCCCGCGATCGTCGCGTAGGCCAGGCCCTGCGGGATCGCCAAGACGCTCACGGCGGCCGCGGCCGAGAGATCGGCCGGCAGATCCCGGACCGAGTAGCCGGACCAAGGGGGCAGCGGGAGCGAGGGGCGCCAGGGCACGGGGGCTTTTCACCCTACGCAAGGATCGCGCCAGCGTCACCCCGAGATCGGGGCTGGCACGGTGATTGCTTTCCCCAGACCGTCGGCCCCATCCGCGTGGTGGGGGCGACCTGGTGGGGGGCTCGCGGGTCTCATGAACTACGGCTTCGTCATCGACAACCGCAAGTGTATCGGTTGCCACGCCTGCTCGACGGCCTGCAAGAGCGAGAACGACGTGCCCTTGGGGGTGCATCGCACGTGGGTGAAATATGTGGAGCGCGGGACTTACCCGGACGTGCGGCGGAGCTTTGCCGTCACCCGCTGCAACCACTGCGACAACCCGCCGTGTGTGCGGATCTGTCCGGTGACCGCGATGTACCAGCGGGACGACGGGATCGTGGAGTTCGACGGCGACGCGTGCATCGGCTGCAAGGCGTGCATGCAGGCGTGCCCCTACGATGCGATCTACATCGATCCGCAGACCAAGACCGCGGCCAAGTGTCACTACTGTGCGCACCGGATCGAGGTGGGGCTAGAGCCGGCGTGTGCGGTGGTCTGCCCCACCCACGCGATCGTGGCCGGGGATCTAGACGATCCCATGTCGGAGATCGCCCAGCTGGTGCAGAGCGCCAAGACCACCGTGCGCAAGCCCGAGCAAGGCACGGCGCCCAAGGTGCTCTACATCGAAGGCGACGACGTCGCGCTGCACCCCACCGTGTTCGCCCAGGGGCCGGGACCAGGCATGATCTTTTCGGATGTCAAACGCAAGATCGACGCGCCCTCGGCCCCAACGCGGGCCCCAGCGGTGAGCGGCTCGCCCGGCGCGCCCTCGGTTGAGCGCAAGCCATCGCGCGCCCTGGCGACCGCGCCCTCGGGCGCCACGATCCGCACCCCGCACGCCCAGGGCCGACCCGCAGGGGGACCGATCCGCACGGGAGGACGCCGTGCCGAGCACATGGTGCAGCTGGCCTGGAACGCCCAGCACGAGGCCCCCTGGCACTGGCCGGTGCCCGCCTATCTGCTGACCAAGGGGGTGGGCTCGGGGATCTTCTTGGTGCTGGCCCTGGGCTGGGGCCTGGGGCTGTTCGGCTTCGACGCGGGCACCATGCTGGGCGGCGGCCTGATGGCCTTGCTGTGCACAGTGGCGACCACCGGCCTGCTCGTCTACGACCTCGAGCGACCCGAGCGGTTCTTGTCGATCCTCTTGCGGCCACAGTGGAAGAGCTGGCTGACTCGGGGGGCGTTCTTGCTGGTGGGCTTTACCACCGTGGCCAGCCTGTGGTGGACGCTCGAGGCGGCGTCGTGGTTGGGCATGGGGCCCTTCGAGATGTCGCCGGCGCTGCGGGCTGCGATGCTATGGGCCACGGCTCCGCTGGCGCTGGGCACCGCGATCTACACCGCGTTCTTGTTCGCCCAAGCGGAAGGGCGGGATCTGTGGCAGAGCCCGCTTCTGCCCGTGCACCTAGTGGTGCAGGCGATGGCCATGGGATCGGGCGCGCTGCTGTTACTGCATGCGGTCAGCGGTCTGCCGGTCGATCTGGTGCAGGTGATGCGACCGCTGTTTGGCACGATGCTGGTGGTCGATCTGTTCGTGACCCTGGCCGGCGAGCTGGGGATCCCGCATGCGAGCGAAATAGCGGCCCGGGCGGCCCACGAGATCGCCCATGGCCGTCATCGCCAGCGCTTTTGGTGGGGCGCGGTGGTCGTGGGGCACGCGGTGCCGCTGGCCCTGCTGCTGCCGGGATCGGCCGTGCTGGCGGGCTTGGCCGCCGTGCTGGCCGGCGCAGGCCTCTACTACTACGAGTACGTGTTCGTGATGGCGCCCCAGGAGATCCCCGGCTCATGAGCGAACTGGCGGCGCGGGTCTCCGACTTCTTGGGCGCGTTGCTGCGCCTGGACCGGCAAGAGCCGATCCCCGAGCCCCAGGGCGTGACCAATCGGGCCGGCCAGGGTTTGCCCGTCTACGCCCGCGCCAAGGGGGAGCCAGAGCCAGAGCCGGTGCCGCTGCTCGAGGTGGAGCACTCCGATGGTCGCATGAGCCGCTATCCGCCGGCCGACACCTGGGACGACTGGGTGGAGTGGGACGCCAAGGCGTGGCCGCGCCGGGTGCCGCGGCGCTACACGTTGGTGCCGACGATCTGCTTCAACTGCGAGAGCGCCTGCGGCCTGCTGGCCTATGTGGACAAGCAGACCCTGGAGATCCGCAAGTTCGAAGGCAACCCGGTGCATCCGGGCAGCCGCGGACGCAACTGCGCCAAGGGGCCCGCGACCCACAACCAGATCTACGATCCCGAGCGGATCCTCTACCCCCTGCGGCGTGTGGGCGCGCGGGGCGAGGGCAAGTGGAAGCGGGTGACCTGGGACGAGGCGCTCGATGACATCGCGGCCCGGATGGCGGACAGTCGCCGCCGGCGTCGCGACGGGATCATGGTCCACGTGGGGCGCCCCGGCGAGGATCACTACACCAACCGCTGCATCACCGCGTGGGGGGTCGACGGGCACAACAGCCACACCAACATCTGCTCGGCCTCGGCACGGATCGGCTACTTCTTGTGGGGGGCCGGCGATCGGCCCAGCCCCGATTTTGCCCGGGCGCGCACGATCTTGCTGATCTCCAGCCACCTGGAGACGGGGCACTACTTCAACCCCGTCAGCGGGGCGCATTGCTGGCTGCAAAAGGTCCTCGAGGTGCGTCCGGCTGGGCCGGACGAGCGGCACGGCGATGTGTTCGTCGATACCCGCAAGTCGATGGAGATCTACCGGCAGTGGCGCGCGCTGACTCGGTCGGCGGTGGACCACAGCCCCGATGGCACGCGGCGGCCATGGTGGTTCAAGTGACCGCTCAAGCCGGTACGGGCGGCGTATCGGCTGCCGGACGCGCCGTTTGGGCGCCAGTAGTCGGTACGTAGCGCAAGAGGAGGTCGAATTCGCGCCGCCTGGAGACGGCGGACTATGATCAAAACGATGTTCAGTAAGGCATTCGTGGCTTTCTGCGGCACATTCGCTTCGGCGCGTCGATTTTCTTTGTCAGGTTCTGCTCTCGGGGCGCTTACCCGCAGGCGATGACGACTCCATCGATCGATCCGCTCCGCTACCTCACCTGTCCGCGCCTCAGCGTGGCCTCCGGCTTGAGCCTGGGCCGCATGCTGCTGACCGCGGCCCCCGACGATCCACCCCCCAACGTGCGCGCCGCCGCTCGCTCCCTCGATACGGCCGTCGAGGTGCTTGCCGCCCGGTGGGTCGCCAAGACGCAGCGTCACTCCGCCCAGAGCGCCTGGCCCTATGATCATCGCCTTCGTCGGGCGTGGTCCACGGTGCACCGGTGCCTTGGTCGCTACCGCGGGGCGTACGAGCATCCCGACCACGCACGGGCGGTCGCGCTTTATCAGCGGTTGTTCCCCACGGGGCTGGATTTCATCGATCAACCCCATCCCGAGCGACACGCGCAGAGCAACCGCCGCGTGGAGCTCGTCATCGCCGAGGGGCTGCGCGACGAGCTCGACCACCTGGTGGGCGAGATGTTTGTCGATGATCTACTGGATGCTCACCGGGCCTACGGAGCCGCGCTCGGGGTCAATGAGACCACCGGACAGATCCCCCCGATCTCGCTGGCGGCCGCGCTGCGGGCGCTCACCCGGGCGATCTCCGGCTATGCCCTTCAGGTCGTCGCCTTCGCGGCGCTCGACCCCGACAACGTCGTGGTGGCTCGTCGCGCTCTTTGGCCCATCGACGTGGTGCGCCGCGCGAGCGCCCGCCGCAGCGCGAGCCGGCGGGGCAACTCGACGGTGCGCGTGGATGGAGCCGCCTAGTGGTGCCGTGCCGTGCCCAACCCGGCACGAACTTCCGGCACGAACTTCCGGCACGAGCTTCCGGCACAGGGCACTAGGTGCACGTTGACGACAAGGTTCAACCTGCATTCGAGGTGATGTTTGGTAGCGATGCGCCCGCATCTCGACCTCGCGAGCGACCGGTTATACTGGGTCCGTTTCCCGTCGGGCCCTGTTTTTTGTTCGTATGGTACGACGCGGAGCGGGACCGACTCGCTTCCGGGACACCCAGAACTGGATCGAATCATGAGCCTCGCCAAGAACACCCTCGCGTGGCGTCGGGCCCATGCGCTGCTGGGCGCTTTGCTGGTCGAGGGGCTGGATGGACCGCGGCTGGAGGCCGTGCGAGCGGTGCCCGAGTTGGCGCAACCGCTGCCCGAAGGCGCGGATCTCGATGCGCTGGCGGCCGAGCACTACGCCTTGCTCGGACGCGAGCTGCCGCCGCTGGCCGGCGTGTTCCTGGACCACGGAGGTCTCGTGGGCGACAGCGTTTGTGCAACGGTGGTTCGCCAAGCCTACGCCGCGATGGGCGTCGATTGCCCCGACGATCCGGGTCCCGATCACCTCGGCCAAGCGCTCTTGCTGATGGCGATGTTGGCCGATGCCGAGCTCGGTGCTGGGGCGCGTGATGACACCGCGAACGTCCGTGCACTGCAAGGGTGGCAGCGGCGCTTGCTCGACGAGGCACTGCTGCCCTGGATGCCGCCGCTCTACGCCGCGCTCCGAGAGCAGCCGACCTCGCTGTGGACCGGGGTCCTCGCGATGGCGATCGGCGTGCTGGCCCGTCAGCGAGCCGTTGATCCCTCATTGCCTTGGGCGGGCCGGTCACCCGGCGCAGGTTCGGACTCGCTGGAGGGCTTGCTGGATGATCCCCGTACCGATCTACGGAGAGTCGCCGAGGTATTGACGACCCCCGCGCGGTGCGGAGTCTACCTGGCGCCTCGTGACATCGAGGGGCTGGCGCGGCGCTGTGCGTTACCCCAGGGATTCGGGGGCCGGCGGGATCGGCTGGAGAAGACGTTGCGGGCGGCGGCCGAGTACGACGCGATCCCGTTGTTGGTCGAGCAGCTTCAGCACGTGCTGCACGCTCGCGACGGGATCTATGCGGCTTTGGGGCAGGAACCCGGCCTGGCGGTTCACGTTGGAGCCTGGCGACGGCGGGTCACGGCGACGCGGCGGCTGCTGGACCGGCTCGGTGATGCGGCCCATCGCGTCCTCGACGACGTCGACCGCTAGCGACCGCTAGCGGTTTCCCGGTCCACGTGCACACTGCAACGGCTGACCTGTTATCCTGGAGCCAATTGTCTGGGAGAGTCTAAGGAGGATCTCAATGGTACCGCGTATTCCTAGTCTACTCGCTGTTTTGTCGACGACGCTCGCCGGTGTGCTCGTCGGGGGGTTGCCGGGTCGAAGTGAGGCCGCGACCCCCACGTACTACGCCGACCAGATGGTCTTTGAGGGTGACATCGTCAGTACGGTCACGGACGACTACACCAACGCGGGCTACGTCAACAACCAGGGCAACGTTGCGATGAGTGCGGTGCTCGGCGAGACCGACTACATGAGCACGGGGCACAACAACCTCAACCTCGTGGTCGGGATGCCCGGGGATCCCCGCTACTGCGCGGGTTGTAACGGATCGTTCGAGCTGTCGTTCACCACCACCAGCGTGGGCAACGCGGTCGGGGTCAATGGGGTGGGGTTGTTCGTCCAGGCCCACAATATGATGATGCCGTACTTCGCCTTCATCACGTTCGGCGATGGCACCACCGCCAACATTCAGATGCCTCCGGCCAACAGCTTCTGGGGGGTGGCGGCGCCCGAGCGGATCGAGCGGATCCACTTTGGGTTTAGCATGGGGGTGTCCACCATCAACGGATACTTCGAGATCGACGACCTCATCGTCGGCGATGGGAACGTGGCCGGCTGCGTGCTGGACTCCGATTGCTTCGACGACGGCGATGTGTGCACCAGCCCCGTGTGCATCATGGGGCAATGCGACTTTGCCTTCAACAACGCGCCCTGCGACGACGGCAACTTGTGCACCGAGAACGACTCGTGCGATCTGGGGTTTTGCGGAGGGGCTCCGGTCGACTGCGACGACGGTAACGTGTGCACCACCGACTCCTGCGACGCTGCCTTGGGCTGTATCATCCAGCTCAACACCGAGCCCTGCGACGACCAGAGCATCTGCACCGAGATGGACACGTGCTCGGCGGGCATGTGCATGGGCACGGCGATCGACTGCAACGATGGCGACGTATGCTCGATCGACTCCTGTGACCCGGTGATGGGCTGCATGAGCGAGCCCCAGGCGGGGTGCTGCGATGAGGACGAAGACTGCGGCGAGGAGGAGATCTGCGACCTCGAGATCAACGCATGCGAGCCGATCCCCGTGGGGCAGAGCAGCAGCGGGGGGCAGAGCAGCGGGGAGACCGGCGATGCCGGCGTTGGCTCCACCGGGGAGCCCGGGGCGGATGGCTCCAGCGGCGGAGCCACCAGTGTCGGGAACACTGGGATGGTCGATACCGGCACCCCGGTGGGCACCACCGGAGGCGGGGGAGGCTCACAGACGGGAGATCCCGGCGAGGTCCCCGAGCCGGGCTTCAATACCTGCGAGTGCACGACCGGTCCCACTCGTCCCACGCGTCCAACTCGTCGTGGTCGGGTGGTGTGGCTGCTGGCGGTGCTCGGGCTGCTGGTGCGGCGCCGTCGGTCGGCCTGAGCGGGCGGCGTGCTCGTCGAGGTCCGAGCCGTGCTATCAACGCTCGGGCATGGGTCGGATCCTCGAAAGAATTCAGAGCTTTCTGAAGGAACACTTCGAAGCCGAGGGCCTCGAGCCGCTCGACGACGACTCGTTGGCGTTCCAGTTGGCGGTGGATGATGGGCGCGAGTGGGGCTGCATCGCTCTGGCGGAAGAAGACGCCGAGCAGCTGATGTTCTACTCGGTGCTGACGGAGCAAGCGGCGCCAGCGCGGGTCCACGAGGTCATGCGCTTCGTCACCATGGCCAACTATGGGCTGCCGGTGGGGAACTTCGAGCTCGATCTCGACGATGGCGAGGTTCGCTTCAAGACATCCATCGACCTCGAGAACTTGGAATTGACCGGGCAGGTGTGTCGCAACGTGGTGGAGCTCAACCTCATGCTGATGGAGCTCTACTACGACGGCGCGATAGCGGTGATCCGGGGCGAGCGCACCGCGGCCGAGGCGATCGCGGCGATCGAGGAATCAGAGGAAGACTCAGAGGAAGACTCAGACGACGACTAGCGGATGGCGAGCGGTTCCCGCCGCGATCGATCCTGGCCCATGGTCCCTCGACGACTCGTCACCCTGCTCTTGCTGGCGCTTGCCTGGTTGGGGCCGGCCTGGTTGGGGCTTGTCACGATCGCGAGGGCCGGGCCGCTCGAGCACGAGCGCTATCGGCTCGACAACGGGCTGGACGTGGTGCTGCACGTCGACCGGCGGCTGCCGCTGGTCGCGGTCAACCTCACCTACCACGTGGGGTTCATGCACGACGGTGACCACCCGGGGCTGGCCCATCTGGTGGAGCACTTGATGTTCCGCGGGACTGGTCACCTGGCCGACGGCGAGCTGGGCAGCCGGCTGTTCGAGGCGGGGGCTCGGGGGACCAACGCCCAGACGAGCGAAGATCAGACCTCGTATCACACGGTGGTGCCCAAGGGGCAGCTGCCGCTGGCGCTGTGGCTCGAGTCCGATCGTATGGGGCACCTGCTGCCCGCGATCACCGACGAGCACGTCGGACAGGAGATCCAGACCACGATCGACGAGTGGGAGGACCGGGTGCAAAGCGAGCGCGACGGGGTCACGGCGGCGGCGATGTGGGACGCGCTGTTCCCCGCGGGGCACCCCTTTCACCAGGCGCGCCCGGACGCGATCGCCCGGCTGCAATCGCGGAGCGTGCGGGCGTTCGTGTCGCGCTATATCGGTCCGGCCAACGCCACGCTGGTGCTCGCGGGCGATCTACCGGCCGATGTTCGAGCGCAGGTGCAGCGCTACTTCGGGCATCGCCGCGGCGGAGCCCGCCCGGCTGCGCCGCCGGGGGTGGTGCGGTCGCTGACCGGGGAGGAACGGATCCGCCGGACCTCGGAGCTCGCGGCGGTCCCGATGGTGCTGGTGGCCTGGGCCACCCCCGGGCTCCACGAGCCGGGAGACGCCGAGGCCGATGTGCTCGCCGCGACCCTGGAGGCGGGGCGGCTGTCGGCGATGGTCGAGCACGAGGCGCCGGGGATCTTCATCGCGATCCAAGCCCATCAGTTCAGCCAGCAGCAGCAGTCGGCGTTCGTTGTCGCGGCCCAGGGGGTGGCGTCGGCTCGCCCGCCCCAGATGCTCGCGGCGATCGACGCGGTGCTCGAGCGGCTGCGGGCTCAGAGCCTGACGGCGGCCGATGTTCGCCGGGCGCGTCGACACTTTGCCGTCCAGACCCTGCGGGGCCTGCAGCGCCTGGAGGACAAGGCGGTCCGGATGCAGCTTTATATCGAGGCGGGCAAGAGCCCGGACTGGCTCGACGAGGATCTGGCCCGCTACGCGGCGGTCGACCAGCTCGCGGTGAGCACCTTCGTCACGCAGTACCTGCCCGCCGACCGTCGGGTGGTAGTGATGGCGTACCCGGTGGAGGACGACCGGTGAGCTGGTCGCGGCGTCGGGTGTTGGGGGCGGTGCCGGGCCTGGGTCTGGGTCTGGGTCTGGGCCTGGGTACGATCCCGTGGCTCGGCTGCGCGGGTCGGGGCTCCGATCGACGCCCTCCGCAGACGCCCTCGTCGGTCGCGGTTGAGCTCCCTCGGATCACGCGGGGCACGTTTGGCCGGGGCTCGGGTCTGTACCTGGTCGAGGACCACGGTGTGCCCCTGGTGGCGATGGCCGTGGCGGTGGCGGCCGGTCATCGCCACGAGCGGTCGCAGGAGCAAGGGCGGGCGGCGGTGGCGGCCTCGATGGTGCTGGAGGGGATGGAGGGCGGCGATCGGGCGGCGCTGCTGGGACGCTACGGGGATCTGGGGGCTACGCCGTACACCTCGGTCGGGCGGTCGCTGCTGGTGCTGGGGAGCACGGTGCATCGCGATGACGCGGTGGCGGCCCTGCGGCTGATGCTGGGCAACCTCCGTCGCCCCACCGGGGCCGACGATGCGTTCGAGCGGGTGGTACGCGAGCACCGAGAGTCGCTGCGAGCGGCGCGGGGGAGCGCCGAGGTGGTGGCGGGCCTCGGGCTGCTGCTGGCGTCGCAGGGGGTCGAGCCGCCGGCGAGCCTGTTGTCGGAGGGCACGGCCGAGAGCTTGGCGGCGCTGACCCCCGAGCAGGCGCGGGCCTGGCTGGCCTTGCGCCTGCGCCTCGACGGGCTGACCTTCCTGATGGCGGGGGACGTGGACGAGCCGCAAATACTGCGCTGGATCGATGCGGCGACCGACGACTGGCCCCCGGCGAGCGAGCCAGCCCCGGCGATCCCACCGGTTCCCGAGCGGCTCCTCGCGTCGGCTCGCCCGCGTATCGTGCTGGTGCACTGGCCGCAGCTGCCCCAGGCGATCGTGGCCTTGGGGGGTCCACGCGAGCCCTATGGTCACCCCGATGAACCGGCCCAGACCCTGGCGGACGGGATCCTGCTCAGCGTGATGCACCACGAGCTTCGCCAGCGACGGCGGATTAGCTATGGCGTGCAGCAACGCGGGTGGAACACCCGGCTCGGCGTGGTGACCCAGCTGTGGGCCAAGGTGGAGCCCACGCGGGTCGGTCCGGCCACCGAGCAGCTGCGGGCGTTTGTCGAGCGCTTCGAGCAGGGGGCCCTGTTGGTCGACGAGGCGGTCATCGACGATCGGCAGGCGGCGATGATCGCCATGATGCACGACTACCACGGAGCCGAGCCTGCGCTTGGCCAGCTGCGCCGGCTGGCCGAGGCCGATCTCCCCGCTCGTACGCCGCAGCAGCGCCTTGCGTGGCTCCGGAGTCTCGATGCGCCCCAGGTCACCGCTGCGCTGCGGCAGCTCGCGCATCCCGAGCGGCTGCGTTGGTGCATCGTGGGGGACTCGGCGGTCCTCGAGCAGGCGCGGTCGGTGCTACCCCGCGAGGGGGTGGTCGAGCGGACGCCCGCCGAGCTGTTCGAGCGGGCGGGCGCCGCTTGATCGACGGTCGCGGGGCTACACGCGCTCGATGCCCTCGGGCAGATCGGCGAAGAGCTCGTCGACGTTGCCGGCCTGGGCGGTGGCCACCCCGTCGGGACCCGCCGGGCCGGACTGGCCGGCCGTGCCCCCGGGACCCTGGGCGCCCGCAGCTCCGTCGGGGGCGCCCTCGCCGTTCCCGTTGCCGTAAGAGCCCCCGTCGCCGCCCGAGCCGTTGGGGCCGGCGAAGCCGCCGGGGCCGCCCGAGGCGTCGAGGAGGATCACAGTGGCCAGCTCGGGGAACTTGTCGTCGTAGATCAGGGTGAGCTGACCACCCGGGCCGCCAGCGCCTCCGTTGCCCCCGTTGCCTCCGGCCCCGCCGGCGCCTCCGTTGCCCCCGGGATAGCCCGAGCCGCCCGAGCCGCCGCGACCCCCGGAGCCGCCCGAGCCGCCCGAGCCGCCCGCTCCGCCGGCGGCGCTCAGCTGTAGGGACTTCTTCGGGTCGAAGAGCAGGACGTCCTGCACGTCGCCGGTGAGCTTGACCATCACCAGGTGATCGTAGTGCGGTGTCTTGACCACGGTGGCGTAGGCGGTGAGGTTGAGCCCGGGTCCACCCGGTCCGCCGTCGGTGCCGTTGCCGCCCTGGCCACCCTGGCCTCCATTGCCGCCCGCTTCGGATGAGGAGCCGCCGCTGCCCGAGCTGCCGCTGTCCCCCGTAGAGCCCGACATGCCTGGCTGCCCGCTCGGCCCGAACGCACCCGCCTGGGTGATGCAGTCGTAGCTGGGCCGATACTCGTTGGTGAAGGAGTACTTGTCGGGCTCGCGCAGGTACTTGGTATGGAGTGCGAATCCGCTGACCGCGGTCGCCAGCACGTCGGGGTTGGGGGCGAACACTCCGTGCTCGTTGAAGCTCCCCTGATCACTGGTGAACTCGAACAGATCGAACGCGAGCTTGTTGACCTGCTGACGCTCTCCCTCGGAGGTGGTGGCCGTCTTGGTCTTGTCGCGCTTGACGTGCTTGAGGTCGGCGGTGGCGATCATCTGGACCGGCTGCCCCGGACAGATCCGCTTGTCCTCGGCCCGCACATCCACACTCATCTTCAGGACCTGCCAGTTGTCCATGTTGACCGCCTTCGCCTTCTTGGTGGTATCGGAGATCGCGCCGAAGATCTGGGCGCAGCCGGCGAGGGGGAGCAAGGAGAGGGCGAGCAAGAGGTGGCGATGCATGGTGGGGTTCCGGGGATTCGCGTAGGGGGACGGAGGAGGTCGCGCCTTGTTGCGGTCGCCGCCGATCAAAAGCGAGTGGATCCGAGCCCGGGACTCTCACATGCCAGGTCGATCGAGGTAACGGGAGTGAACACGACCACGATCCCGCGAGCACGACGGGAGATGCTCCCGCTTGTGCGTCCGGGTTTGGTGGGGTCGTAAGCTCGCCGAGCCGGGCGGTGATCCGTGGCGGTCTTCGCCCGTCGAACGCCGTTGGGATGGCGTCAGCCGGCTTCTTTGGCCGGCTGGACGATCGCGCGCAAGAGCTTGCCGTCCTCGGACGCGGTGAAGCGCCGATCTTCGAGCCACCGGGAGACTTCGTCGTGCTGCGGGTGAGTCTCGCTGACCACGTTGTAGAGGTAGTGGAGGCCGCGTTCACGGGCCTCGGCCTCTAGGCGGTCGAGGATGAAGGTGCCGACCCCGTGACCTCGCGACTCGGCCTCGACAGCCAGGAGGATCTCGGCGTCGCCCCAGGTGACGTCCATCCATCCGTAGCCGACTGTCTTGCCGTTTTCTTCCACGCGCCACCAGTCGTTGGCCAGCACGGTGCCCTGTGGCTGATCGGTGAGTGCTGGCTCGAAGATCCCGCGCCCGGCTCCGGCAACGATGCGGGCCTTGTCGGCATCCCAGTACGGCGGCGACTCGTGGATCCAGCTCATCCCCATGGTGACGTGATGCTCCCCGGCCACGCTCGCCTAGCCGAGCAAAAAGGTCAACGACTGATGGGCCCCCGAGCCGAGATGATCGTTCAGCGCGGAGCGACCGTTCGCTGGTACAGGGTATGCAGGCCCATACCGATCAACATGGCGGCTCCAAAGACCAGGGCGGGCTTGGCCAGTGTGGTCAGGGAGACGATAGCCGGCCCAGGACAGAACCCCGACAGGCCCCAGCCCACCCCAAAGAGCGCGGCGCCGGTCAGGAGGCGGCGGTCGATCGCCTGTCGGGCGGGGATCTGCAGGTGCGGGGTCAGCACGGCTCGACCTCGCTCCTTCACCATCCGGACCACGGGCATGTAGATCGCAATGGCTCCCGCCATCACAAACGCCAAGCTGGGATCCCATTGCCCGAAGAGATCGAGAAAGCCGATGACTTTGCTGGGCTGGGTCATGCCAGCTACGCCCAGGCCAATGGCGAAGATCATTCCGGAGAGTAGCGCGATGACTCGGGTCATGGGCCTAGCCTGCGAGATGACGGACGACGTAGACGGTGATGAAGCCGGTGACCATGAACGTGGCCGTAGCGGCCAGGGAGCGGCCCGAGAAGCGCGAGAGGCCGCATACGCCGTGGCCACTGGTACAGCCCGAGCCCAGCCGAGTGCCGAAACCCACGATGAGGCCACCGACGACCAGAGCGGGCCACGAAAGGGGCGGGTCGGTCTCGAACGCGGTGGGAAGCACTAGGCCCAGGAATAGACCGCCCAGGAGCAAGCCCGCGACGAACGCCAGGCGCCAGCGCCGATCTCCGGCCGGAGCGCCGCCGAGCAGGCCGCCCATGATCCCCGAGATCCCGGCGATGCGGCCGTTGAACGCCAGCAGGAGCGCACCGGCGGCGCCGATCATCATCCCGCCCAGCCCGGAGGCCCACGGGGTGAACTCGGTGGCAAGTATGGGTCCTGTCATGGTGAGGCTTTGTGTCGGTTGGACTAGCAGGATGTGTACCAGCCCAAAGAGGTCAGGTGCAGCCGGAATCTGCCCGGTGTTGAGGCCATCGACACGGCGATCGGCGGTGCAATCGCCGTTGCATGCGGTGCAACAGATGAAACATGAAGGTCCGCTGAATGTGTCGGTGCGCCGAGTCCTCGGGTTTGACGGAGTCGGACTCCACGGTGTTGCTCGCGCCGGGGAGGTTCGACCCGGCACGTCCCGTAGCCGGCGGGCCGCGGCGGTCAGCGACTGACGGCAAAGCTGGTTTGAATCTGGAGGGTTTGCTCGACCTCCTGGTCTCCGATCCGCAGCGAGTCGGTGCGCGATAGCTCCATGCTCACCGGGACGTTGCGATCCAGGTCGAAGACCAGGGTGCCCTCGGCGCGACTCTCGAGTTCGGCGGCGGGCTCGGCGTCTTCGGGCTCGAGCTCGGGATCCACCTCGGGTTGGGCGACCGACGCGACCACGAGGTCGACTTCGGCCACGCGGGTGTCGGCGACCGGCTCGACCTTGCGCAGGGTGAAGCGGTACACGCTGGTCGTGGGGAGCACCAGGTCGGCATCGGTGACGACCGTCTCCGACTCCTCCTCGAACTCGGCGGGTTTGCCGGGCATCAGGGCGGTGTTGGGCAGCCGCGGCAGCCTCAATTGCTCCGATAGCACCGTCATCAGGATCGCGCCTCCCGCCGACGGAGGGGTCTGTTCGGTGGCCAGCGCGGTCATCCGGGCCACGTTGACCGGATCGGCATCGGTGGCGGCCCCGTCGAGCACCCCGTGCGCGTCACCTATCACCGTGCCTTGGCCCTGGGCCTCGAGCAACACGCGGACGCGGTCGGCCTCGCCGGGCTCCACCGTGCCATCCAGCGTGAGCGCCGGTACATCGGTGACCGTCCAGCGGGTTTCCAAGGCCGATCCCCGTTCGGAGAGCCGGAGCTCCGCGCGCGCCTCGAGATCGGCCTCGATGTAGAGCCCGAGCCGGGTGCGGGTGAGCTGGAGCGCGAGCTCCTGCTGCAGGGAGGCTTGGGGGACCGCGTAGCGCAGCACGATCCCGGCGGACGCGTCGTCCGGCGACTGGCTGGGTAGCTTGTTGCGGTTGCAAGCCCCGGTCGGTAGGGCCAGGGCGGCAGCCACGAGCGCGAGGGGCAGCGATCGAAGCGAAACCACGGTCGCCACGCTACCCGCGCGCCGTCAGCGCTGGCAAGGGCTGCGGCCCGATGCTAAGACCCCGCGTCGATGGCCCTGGCGGATCTGCTCGGCATCCTGTTCGGTCCCCGGCTTCGGCTTCCGCGCGACCAGATTACCCGCCCGTCCCGAAAGGCGCGAAAGGCGGCGAAGATCCCGATCGGGCAGATGCAGGCAACGCTGGACAAGATCTCCGCGCTGCCTGGGGTGGCCGACATCAACCAGACCAAGCGCTTGCCGCGGGGGTTTTCGGAGGCGGTGACCGAGCTTCATACCGCCTACGACGAATACTTCGAGATCGTGCGCAAGTTCCTCCCGGGGGGGATGGAGGCCAAGCGCCCCGGTGAGCCGGGCGGATGTGGGGCTTGCTACGCGGCCGCCATGCCGGTGATGCCGATCGAGGCGATCGCCATCTACCGTGAGGTTCGGACCTGGCGCGACTTTCCCAAGCTCGCCCAGGCGCTGGTCGAGCAGGGCGAGCAGCAGATCCAAGACATCCAGTCGCTGCACACGGGCAAGGACCCGGAGAAGATGCGCATGTCGGGCAAGGCGGTGCAGCAGGGCCGGGCCAACTACGCCAAGCGCATGCGCCCGTGTCCCTTCCTCGATGAGGGCAAGCAGCGCTGTCGGATCTGGGACCGGCGCCCGGTGTGCTGCCGCATGCACCTGCCTCGCACCGAGGAGCCGTCCACCCGGCCCGATCACGAGGGCTGGCCCAAAGCGGTCAAGGCCCACAACATCCGTCTACCCGTCAAGCAGCAGGTGGCGGTGCGCCAGCTCGACAAGCGGCTGGCGCTCGAGCTCAACCCCTTCTTGGCGGCGTCGATCCTTCAGCTGGCTCAGCTGGCCGATGGGGAGCTCTTCGCCGAGGTGGGCGAGGCGCCGCGCAAGATGCAGCAAGACGGCCAGGTCGCACGCCGCGCCAACCGCAACGTCAAGCACGCCAAGAAGTACCAAAAGGGCAAGGGCAAGCGCGGCGGCAAGGGCAAGAAGCGCAGGAAGTAGGCGGGCGTGCCCGCGGGCTGTGCGATCGAGTCCGCGATCGAGCCCGAGAGGACAGGGCGGCGGTGCTCGCCGGGATGCCGTACGTTCGCGATCGACTATGGCGCGCCGGCCGGGGCCACGGAGATCGCTGCCGGTGAGGCCGGCGGGCGGGGTCGCCGGGTCTTGGCCCTCCAGGAGGTGATCTGCGCACGTAGCTGCTCGGTGCCGGTCGTCTCCGCCTGTAGCAGCAGCGGCTGGATCCGCTCGTCGGGCTCGTTGGCGGCGGCTCGGGTGCGCGCGAGGGCAAAGCACAAGGACGCCAGCGAGGCTTCCACGTGGCCCACCTTCCGGCGGAGCTCGAGCGCACGGGCGAAGTGCTCGGATGCGACTCGGGGCGCATGGGCGGCTTCCTCCACGTTCCCCAGCGTCTCGTAGATCCCCGCCACGTTTGTGGGGTCGATCTCCTGTTGGCGCTCGACGAGCGCGATGGCCTGGCCCAGCCAGTCGCGGGCCGCGGCGATCTCCTCTTGCTGGAGTGCTACCTGACCGAGCACGGTGAGGGTGTGGAGCTTGCGGGGGTGGTCGGGCCCCCGGAGTCGCTCGAGCAGATCCAGCGCCCGCAGGGCGTGCCGCTGAGCCTGCGATGGGTCGGTCTTGATCTGTAGCTCGGCCATGTTGTGCAGCAGCGGAACCAGCTTGATGTCGTCGGGGCCGAGTGCTTGTTCGGCGATGGTCAGGGCCTGCTGGAGCATGTGCAGCGAGGCCTCGCGCTCTCCTTGCTCCCACAAGACGCTGCCGAGGTTGTTGAGCATGGTGCCGACCTCGGGGTGCTGCTCGCCCAGAGCGCGGCGCCGGATCTCGAGGCCTCGCTCGAGCGCGAGCCGAGCCTGGGGGTACTTGCCTTGGGCCCCGAGCAGTCCGCCGAGGTTTTGCAGCAAGGTCGCCACCAGGGGGTGATCCTTGCCATGGGCACGTTCGGCGATCTGCAGGGCGCGCTGGTAGTGGTGCTCGGCCTGCTCCAGCTTTCCCAGGCGCCACAAGGCATTGGCGAGGTTGTTGTGGGAGGTCACGACTTTGGGGTGCTCGTGACCGAGGACCTCGCGCCCTAGCGCGAGGGCCTCGGTGGCGCGGGTGTACGACTGCTCGTAGTGCCCCTGGGCCATCTCCAGGGCGGCTTCGGTCGCCCACAGCCGGGCCCACAACCGGCCCCACACCCGGCCTAGTTGGCCGCGGTCGGGTGCTCGCCGCAGGGTGGCCCGCGCGTGGGCGGCCCAGGTCGATGCTTCTTCGGTGCGGGCCATCTCCACGCCCAGCAGCATCACCAGGTCGATCATCGCCGGGACGGCCTGCTGCTCGTAGGGGAGGGCCTGCGCGGCGAGGGCGGCCTCGGTGAGCGGGTCGACGGCGGCGGCGTGCTGGCCCGAGGCGGTCAGTAGCTGGCCCACCAGTCGCTGGGCCTCGATCTGCAGCGGGGCGTAGCCCAGGTCCAGCGCGTCATCCAGGATGTTCTGAGACAGTCGTAGGCCTTCGCGGTAGCGGCCCGCTTCGTTGAGTACGACTCCGGTGGCCAGTCGCCCCCGGAGTCGCTCGACCTCGCGAGCGAGCTCGGGGTCGTCGGGGGGCGAGGGGCCGGCCGGTAGGGGTCCGTCCATGCGACAGCGGTCCATCATGGGCAGTGCGGCGACCAGGCGGGTCGCGCGACGCACGGTGTCCTCGTTGGGCTCGCGGAGCACCTCCACGGTCGCCTCGAGCTGATCGAGGTGTCGCTGAAGGCACTGGAGCCGCTGGTCCAGGCGCATCATGTCCCCGGGCTGTCCCGTTTGGGCGGCCTCGCACGCGACGCGGTGGTTGGCCTGCCATGTCTCGACGTAGTCGTCGAGCTGATCGACTACGCGCGTGAAGCTGGTCTCGGCATAGCTCAGCCCGGTCTCGGAGAAGGCCCGGCGTACCTGCTGGGCCTGGGCTTCGTTCCATCGAGCGGCGGCCTGGCGATGGCCTCGCTCGCAGGGCGAGGGGACCTGGCCCAGTGTCCAGGCGATCCCGAGTGCGCCCAGGCCGGCGGCGACCAGTCCCGCCCGGCGCCAGCGCTGGCGTCGGCGCTCCGGCAGCGAGCGCCGCGACAGTGCCTGGAGCAACGCGTCCATCGAGGGGAAGCGATCCGCGGGGTCGGCCGCCAGGCCCTGATCGATGAGCGCTCGCAGCCACGGCACCATCTGGATCGACTCGGGAATCGGCACCACGTGGTGCTCGTCCTTGGCCGCGAGCAGGCAGCTGGGGTCGTGCCCGGGGAAGGGCCGCGTGCCGGTCACGGCCTCGAACAGCGACACACAGAAGCTGAACTGATCGATGCGGGCATCGGTAGGATCCCCGCGGTGTTGCTCGGGAGCCATATAGGCCGGAGTGCCCACCGTCAGCCCGCTCTGGGTCAGCGAGTTGGGGTCGGGGGGGGGCGCGGTCTGGGCCCCGGTGGCTTCGGGTCTGGGCTGGTGCGCGCGCCCGTGCTCGCGCTCGGTCGCGAGGCCGAAGTCGAGCACGCACACGCGACCGTCGCGGCCGACCATCACGTTGGTGGGCTTGAAGTCGCGGTGGACGATCCCCGCCGCATGGGCGGCGGCCAGGCCCCGTCCCGCCTCGAGGAACACGGGCAAGATCTCCGCGAGCGAGCGCTTGGCCTTGCGGAGCCATCGGCTCAGGGTGATCCCCTCGACCAGCTCCATGGCGATGAAGGTGCGATCTTGCCACGTGCCCACGTCGTAGATCTTGACCACGTTGGGGTGGGAGAGCTGAGCGAGGGCCTGGGCTTCACGGCGCAGGCGCTCGCGATCGAGGCGCGCGTGGTGGGGGCAGGACGACTCGTGGCGCAGCACCTTGAGCGCCAGGCGGCGATCGAGCCCGGGATCGTAGGCCAAGAAGACCTCGCCCATCCCGCCCCGGCCGAGGCGCTCCAAGATCACGTAGCGTCGTAGCTCGGCGCCCGGTCGGAGCGCGGGGGTCGAGCCGCTCGGGTGGCGGCGACCGAGCGGCGGCCTCGATCGGGTGCTCGGCTCGGAGCGCAACGAGGTCACCTGTCGCTCGAGGTCGTCGTCGCTGTGCGAGCCCTTGTCGTCATCGACCCCCGACGCCACCGCAGTGCAGAGGATGCCGCGAAGGCGGAGCCTCCGGCAAACCGAGCGGGCACGAGGGAGTGCAGCGAAAGGGGCACCGATAGGGCGCTGCGAGCTCGGTACACTCGGAGACATCCGAGTAGGGGGGCACGCAGAAACTACGTCGCCAAATGAGCCGACCGAGCGCGCCCTCGACGATGCGTTCGCTGTCTTTATTCATTGACGAGGGCGAGTATTCGGCTCTTGGATGGGGCGTGGTCGCGGAATAGGTGGGTGAAGGTAAGCGTAGGATTGGCGACGAGCCCGTAGGGCAGCTGGCTCGAGCCAACGAGGACATGTCGACCTCGGCGGACGAGCTCACTGGCACATCGTTGTTCGCTTGGTGAACCATGTGCATTCATCGACCGATCTCTCGGGCCCGCGCTCGCTGAGCTCGCGCCCGGTCGATCCGCTCGCCGATGACCCACGTATCGGGTCATGAGGTGCTCGTCTCGCAGGGAGCCACCCGTTCAACCTCAGTGACAGAGCACAGGAGTAGCCATCATGGGAATCTTCAATCGTCCCGCGTTCAGCGAGTGGCGGATCGCGGGTAGTGCCGGTGTCGGCGTTCAGGTCGAGACGCCGGTGGTCAACCTCTCGGTGGGGGCTGCATACCTCCAGCTGCCCCTCGAGAATACGAGGACCAAGCAGACGATCACGCTGCACATGGCCGGCGCCGGGGTAGGGCTGGGCGTAGGGATCTCCGCGTTCGGGATCGTCGACATCGAGGGCTCGCTGTCCTCGTTCCCCTCGGACGGGATCGGTCGTCTTATCAAAGGGCCCCAGGCCGGTCGGCGGCTGCGTCGTCGGGATTTCGAGGGCAACCGGGTGATCACCATGACGCTCGGAGGCAAGGCGGTGGCGGGGGGATCGGTCGTCGCTGCGGCCTTCATCTCGGGAGGTTTTTGGGATCGGCTCAAGGCAGCCGCGATCCCCGGGCTGGCCGACGACATCGCGCTATGGAGCCACGCCGGCGGCCTGTTCTACGGGGCGGCGGTCGGCTCTGGAGCGTCGGCGGGGATCTCCCTGCACGAGTACCAGGTGGTCACCGTCGTCTAGCGGGAGGCACGGCCGTCGGGAGCGGGCGCGGCTGACTCGTCGTCCGTGACCCCGCCGTCGTCGTTACGCTGACGCGATCTGCTCGGGACCAATCGGCGAGCCGACGAATCATCCGCGTCAGCTGGCGAGCACGCGAGGCTCGGAGCGGAACGGCTGCTGTCGGCTGCCCAGCAGGGCAGCACGCTGGGCGGCGAGCTGCCGCGACACCGCCTTCCAGCGGCGCATGTCTTCGCGTAGGGCGTCGTCGGCATCGGCCCGACGCCGGGCGCGATCGCGGTGGAGCGCGGCCAGTCGTTCGCCAAACCAGACCCCCAGGGCGCCGCCGGCCATCACGGTGGACAGCAGCGCCACCACCAAGAGCATGCCGCCGAGCACGTAGACGGGGTCGCGCACCCCGATCATCAGCCACGCGAGCGAGAGGAACACGGCCACCCCGCTGCTCCACCCGATGACGCGCGCACGCGCGACCACGCGCTCCCCCCGGGTGTGGGCCTGGTGCAAGGACTCGCACTGGGCCCGGCCGAACATGCGCACCGAGGGGGAGGCCCCGCGCTCGGTGCTGGGCGGGAGCGCGTGCTCGACCGAGACCTGGGCCCAAAAGTCGCCCCGGCGCACGAACATGCGCGCGGTCTCCGCGGGCCGATGGGGCTCGTGCGCGGGCGGCCTAGGTTTGGCCCCAGGTTCGACGGGCTCGAGTTCGACAGCCTCGGATCCGATCGCCTCGAGCTCGATCTGATAGCCGTGCTCGGGCGGAAAGTGGCGTGCCCAGGCGCGCGCAGAGTCCCGCGCCAGGTGCTCGACCTCACCGCGCACCCGGCTGGGGCTACGCCCCGTACACGTGACCATCCACCCAAAGGGCCAGATGCTCCCACGCTCGTCCATCATCGGCCCGAGAAACTTAACGTGCGACCCCGGTCGCGTCCACCAGCGAGGGTCGATCGGCCGCTCGACGCCGCCCTCAAGTCCATGCGTAGCTGACGTATGCGATGGTCTTACCCTCGGCCGTGCCGCACATGAAGGTGGCCGTGTAGCGGTCGGTGCTGCCCTTGAGCTGGATCCGCCCGTTGGGCAGATCCTTGCGCTGGAGGTTGGTCACGGCCTTACCGACCATCTGTTCGATGTGTGTGGCGCAGCCTTCGAGCGTCATGTCGGTGACCTCGAAGCGGATCATGCTGGAGAAGCGGCCCTGGTCGTCGGCCTGGGATCGCTTGGTATCGAGGGCCTTGCCCTTGTCGCCGAACATCGTCTTACGAAACCAGCCGGGATCGGCCCGATCGCTCCCCAGGGCCGCGGGAGCGGCGGGGGGCGCAGCCGGCGGCGCCTTGGCGTCGGTGGGCGCTTTGGCGTCGGCCGAAGCGGCGGCGGGCCCCTCCGGGGCGGCCGGGGTCTTGGCCTTGGTCTCGGCCTTGGCCCCCTTGTCGGCGGACGCTTGCTGGGTCGGCGCGGTCTTGCCCTGACACGCGGCGAGGGCGGCCGCCATCGACAGCGAGCATACCAGCGGAGTAAGGGCGGAGCGCTTCATCGGCGAGACGGTAGCAGAACTGGCGGGACCTCGGGACCTCAGCCCGTCGAGTCGCGGACGCATCGGGCGGCGTAGGCATCGGAATCCGCGGCCTCGGGCTCGAGCACCCAGGGATCGTCGGGCGCGGCCTTGCGGGACTTGGCGTCCGGGGACGGCTTTTGGACGATCGCACCGTCGGCCGACCAAAACGGCCCCGGTCCGCGGAACGAGCCCGCGACCCGCTCGAGCTCGTCGAGCCGGGGGAGTCGCCAGCCCTCGTAGACCTGGTCGTCGAACTCGACCTTCAGCACCGAGCAAAACTTCTCGGCCTCGCGTCGATCGGCGGCCTCGGCCACGCCGCCGAACACGAGCAAGCCGGCGTCGGAGTTGCGCAGCAGCGGGATCTGGGGAGGATCGGCCGGCACGGTCAGGGGCGCTGCGGAAGGCTCGAGGGAGGCGGCACAGCGAAAGCCCACCCGAGGGTCGGGCTGACCCTGGTCGCGGCGTGCTCCGGCCTTCCCCCCCTTGATCACGTAGCGGCGCCCCCGGGAAGCCTCGGCGGTCAGTAGGGGTCCATCCGGACGCCGAAACGGGCCGGTCAAGAACGGCTGGAGGCCGGCGTCGATCTCGTAGGTCTCCGCAACCCACTCGACGGCGCTGGTCCCCTGCCCGCGGATCCCAAAGTAGCTCACGTCGCCCAGCGTGCCGCTTATCGGGATCAGCGTGTTCATGTACTCGTCGCGCATATTGTTGCCCCATGGGTAGATGCGAGCGTCGGGGCCCCGGGCGGCGTACTCCCACTCGGCCTCGGTCGGCAGGCGGGCGCCTTGGGCCCGGCAGAACGCCTCGGCTTGCTCGTGGGTCACGCAGGTCTGGGGGACCAGGCGGGCGGCGTCTTCGGAAAAGTTCTCGACCGGGTTCACCCCGTTGGGGCAGGTGACCTCGGTGCACCGACCCGCCTGGACGCACTGGGCATAGGCGTCGCGGGTGACCTCGTGCAGGTCGATCCAAAATGCGGAAGCCTCGGCGTAGCGCGGCGGCTGGCCGGACCAGCGCTCCCGCGGATCGTGGCGCCCGATCGCCGCGTCGTAGCTGCGAGGGATGTCGCCCATCACGAAGCGCCCCGCGGGCAGCTGCACCTGCTGGGCGTGATCGCGCTCCCGGGTGCGCAGCGACTCGCATGTGCCCTCGGCGTTGCGTCCCGTCCCTCGCCCGCAGTCGTCCGGGCTGGCGGGTTCGGATCTGTCGGGGGGAGCCGGGGGCGGGGTAGGCTCGGGGACCTCGGCCGGCTGGGGCTGAGGCTGGTCGACGAGATCGTAGTGGTGCGAGGTCGGCCCGTCGCACGACAGCGAGGGGAGCACGAGCAGGAGCAAGGGCGACAGGGAGGCCCGGGGGGGTAGGCGGGTCAGGCGGGTCAGGTGGGTCAGGAAAGTCGAGCGAGACATGTCGAGCGCGGTCCGGAGCGCACGGAGCATACCGCTGGGGGGAGACTCGTCGGGACGAGCAACGTCACCGGTGGGCTCTTCGTGCGTCGCCAACCCGGTTGGCGATGCTGACGAGCCGGGCCGGGTCGGTCCCGACGAGCGGGGCTCGGCCTCGGTGGTGATCCGGAGCACGCCCGGGAAGAACCGAAACCGTGGTGCGAGCGGGGCAGGGACGCAGATGAAGCGCCTTCGGTCCATGTGACAAAACGGCGGTTCGTGGCCCGGTGCGGTCGAAACCCCGTCGGAGCGAGCCCGGGTCCCGGAGGGCTGACGATCACCCGGACGATCGACCCTTGCGATGCATCGCAAACGATGGCCTGCGTCAACGGGGGCACCGTGATTGGTCGATGATCGGTGTTCTGGCGGGGTAATCGTGGCGATTTTAACTTGTGTGCTGGCTCACTTTTACAAAACCGCGCGAAAAACGACCTGTAACCCGAGGCCCTCGGCATCAGTTCTAACAGGTAGCGGGGCTGCCGCCGCTGGTCTCGAAACCGCACTTCAAACACGCCGATCTCTTCGAGCACACCCATTCGTACTGCTCCGGCACTGGCAGCTCAGACTGTTTCTTTCAGACTTTGAACACGGCGGTCCTCCGCACCCGGACCGCAAAGGCAGGCAAATCATGAGTCTCCGAGCCAACATTGAGCACCTGGCCGCTGCCCAAGGCATCGTGGCCGTCTCCGTCGTCTCTCCTGCGGGTCCTCGCGAGTTCCGAGGAGAGGAGTCCTGGAGCTCCATTCTCGACGCCGCACTGTCCTTGCTGGACAAGACGGGCGAGAAGACGATCCGTCTAGTCGTCGGTAAGCACACGATCGTCCTTCAGACCGAGAACGAGGAAACCGTCGCCGTGGTCCTTCCTACGGGCCATGCCATCGCCAAGAGCCTGCGTCGGATGATCCGTCGCATGTCTCGTAAACCTCGTGGTCCGCTCATCCGTCCCACTGCGCCCGCGCCCGCACCCGCGCCCGCGCCCGCGGCCCAGCTCTCCGGTCCCCCCGCGGCTGTGTCCGCTCCCACGGCAACCGAGTCGGGCACCTTCCAGGCGCCCTGGGGCTAACCACCCGCGTCGCGACGCCGAAGCGGTGCGTGTGGGCCTTCGGCGTCGCGTTGCATCCTGCGCACTTCCTCGGGATGCACGCATGAGCACCACACGATGACCATTTCTGTGCTTGATTTACGAATAATTCACTCGCGGTAGGTCTTTGCCGGTGATCCGACTACCCCTCAAGGAACCGATCCTTCGTTGGGGGGAGAGCCACCGGCGAAGTCGTACAGCTCTCGACGGCGTAGCGGGGGCAGCGAATCTCGGCGGACGAGTAGGGTACGTACCGCCCATACATCCGAGAAGATCCGGTAGCGGAGCGCGGTCTGGTCCAGGTAGTCCACGCCCGCGGAGCCTCCCGTGCCCGTGCGACGCCCGATGACCCGCTCGACCATTCGAGCGTGTCGCTGGCGAAAGATCAGGAACGCCTGCTCCAGGGCCACGACGCCATCGACCACCTCGCGGGGCCAGGCCAAAAGCGGGAGCTCGCGGTAGCTCTCGATGAAGACGATCGCGGCCCGAATGCGGCTGACGTAGGGGCGATCGTCCACCGGATGATCCTCGGCCTTGAGGAACCGTCGGGCCGCTGCGTTCTCTCGCTCGAAGCGATCCCGCAGTCGTGTGGCCTCCTCGGGGTTGAGGGCCAGGACCCGGGCTGACTCGATCTGAGCCTCGGACTGCCGGTGGTGGGCGTCGAGGTACTCCTCGATGAACTCGGCCGTCACCTCGGGCTCGCCGGCCTCGTCGGGACGAGATCCCTGGATCGGGGTGCGGTACAGCCACTCGTCGATCACGTCCTTGAGGGTGGGCGTGTCCTCTTGCCGAGCCTGCACCCGCCGCAGGGCGGGCGAGGGCGAGCCGTCGGAAAGGCGCAGGGCGTCGAGGTAGCTGCTCTCGTGCCCCATCGTCACCCGCTGATCGGTCTTGAGCCCCATGAGGATCTCGATCTCGCGCATCTGCGCCGACTGAAAGCCGCTGGCGGGGCTGAGCTTGTCTCGAAAGGTCAGGTAATCGCGGGTGGTCATCGTCTCCATCAACTCGAAGTGCTGGGCCACGTTGCGCAGCAGCATCGAGGTGCGGCGGATCCCCCGGACGGCAGCGGCCAGCGACTGCTCGGGGACCGGGCTGCGGGCGAAGCAGTCGCGCACATTGACCAGCTCGCGCAAGATCAGCTTGAACCACAGCTCGTCGATCTGGTGGACGGTGATGAAGAGCACTTCGTCGTTGGTCAGCGCGCGCTCTTCCGCTTCCAGCCCGGACTGGAGGCCGAGCAATTGTTCGACCTTGATGTAGTCCCAATAGGTGGTGCCCGACATGCTCCCCCACGCTGCCACCGAAGCCGCGCAGGGTGCAACCGATGGTCACGAGGCGGTCTCACGCGATGGCCGCAGCGATGGCCGCAGCGATGGGTCGTGGTGATAGGCCGCAGCGATGGGCCGTGGTGATGGTCCACGACGATGCCCTGCAACAAGCGGCCGTAGTGATGACCGGCGGTCGTGATCGTGGTTATGATCGCGGCTATCAATCGCGTGCGGTCACGGCTCGGGTGGTTCGAGCCATGACACGTCACGGGGGGCGGCGATGCCCGAGCGTTCGAGCTCGGTCGTGCTCAGCACCGGAACATTAGGGACCGTGCCGGTCAGCAGCGCGGCCGCGGCTGGTCGTGCATGGGGGCTGGTCAACAGTACCCGTGGTGCGGTCTCGGGACCGAGCCGTGCCACCGTGGACATCGAGGGGGAGGGACTCGGATCCGAAGGCGCTTCATCGACCGGCTCGGCGCGCAGCGCTTCGAGCCAGCGCTCGCGTTCGGTCGGGCTCATCCGTAGGGTCGGACCGTCCTCGCCATGGAGCGTACGCTCCAGCAGGGATTGCTCGGCGTCGGGGCTCAGGCGGATCCAGCGAGGGGAGCCCAGGCGTTGCAGGCCGTCGAGCACGTCGGGGAGCCAGTAGGGGGCCAGCTGCGTCCGGATGATCTCGGCATGGCGCGCATGCTCGGAGCGGCTGGCCACGCGGCGATCCTCGGCCACTACCCCGAGGATCGCACCCAGCGGCGGCAGGCGCAGGCGCTCGCGTAAGAAGGTGCGCACCACGGCCAAAAGATCCACCGGCTCCATCGCTTCCAGCGCGCGCCGGACCAGCGCCGGGTGGGTGCCGCGCAGGTGCTCCAGTCGGTCTTCGAGGGCCTGCAGACCGATGAGCGAGGGCGCGTGGTCCATGACCGATCGGAACGTGGCCAGCAAGATCTCGTCGGTGCGGGCCGGGCCTTCGAGGGGCATGCGCAACATTTGCTGCTCGCCCCGGCGGAGCTCCCAGCGGTCGCGCGGGGCGGTGGGCTCGAGCGTCAGGTGCAGCGGCGGGATCTCGATCCCCAGTGCGCCGTGGCAGCGCGTGCTCAGCTCGGCCAGCGCGCGCTCGAGGCCCCGGGCATCGTCGATGATCGCGGGGTGCAGGTGCACGTCGATCCGCGGAGTCTGCTCGGACGGGGGGCGGGCCGGAGCGACGCGGCTGGCCAGCAGCAGCGCGCCGCTCAGCAGCGCGGTGGCGGTGGTCACAAAGGCCAGGCTCGGCATGCTCGGCACCAGGGCGAGCAGCAGCAGCAGGATCGCCGGCACCAGCAGCATCGCAGGGTCGAGCCAGCGCAGGCGAGGGCGGGCCGGGCCGCCCTCGTCGACCCGAGACACCAGCACCCCGGCGGCCAGGCTCACCAGCAGCGCGGGGATCTGGGCGAGGAGCCCGTCGCCTACCGTCAGGCGGCCGTAGAGCTCCAGGCTCTGTGTCCACGAGTAGCCCATGCGTCCCACGCCGATCGCCAGGCCTCCCGCGAGGTTGATCGCGGTGATGGCCAGGCCCGCGACGGCGTCGCCCTTGACGAAGCGGATCGCCCCGTCCATCGCCCCGTAGAAGCTCGAGCGCTCCACCAGCTCGGCACGCCGGCGGGCCCCCTCGGCCGGGGATAACAGGCCCGCTCGTAGGTCGGCCTCGATGGCTTGCTGGTGGCCCGGCAGCCCGTCGAGCGCGAAGCGGGCGGCGACCTCGGCCACGCGCTCGGCCCCTCGGGCGATCACCAGGTACTGGATCACGGAGATGATCGCGAACATCACCCCGCCCACCACCAGATCTCCGCGCACGACGAAGGTGGCGAAGGCGTCGACCACCTGCCCCGCGTCGGCCTGGCTGAGGATCAGGCGGGTGGTCGACACGTTGATGGCCAGGCGGTAGAGCGTGACCAGCAGCAGCAGGGTGGGGAAGCTGAGGAAGTCGGCGGAGCGCCGCACGCCCAGGCTGGCGACCAGCAGCAGCACCGCGCCGGCGAGGCTGACCGACAGGAGCAGATCGACCAGCGCGGTGGGGAGCGGCACCAGCACGCATGCCAGCAGGGCCACGACCGCGAAGGTGGGGGCCAGGCCGGGCAGCGCACCCAGCAGGGTGATGCCGCTGGTCCGGAGCGGTCGCGGGAAGAGCGAGGCCAGCCGCTTGCTCTGCGCCACGAGGGCGGGACGATAACGAGGGCGAGCGCGCGGGGCTAAATAATCGGCGAAACGCGGCGGCCGGGTCGTTCCTCGATCTCCGGGGCGCGATCGAGCCCGCGGATGGTGCAGGTCGTCGCCCGCCGTGCGATCATTGCGCAAGGTCGCGGTTCCTGCGCGCCTGTTGTTTCCCCGTCTTATCGCGGTGCCACTTCCGATCGCATGTCTTATGGCGTGGACCCTCGTGTCTGCGCCGGCCGAGCCCGAACGTCTCCCCCCGAGTGCTTCGACGCCCCCGGCGACCGCAGCCGAAGACGACGAAGTCCCGGTCGACAATCCGGCATGGCTCACCGTCACCGAGCCGTCCGCCGAGCGTCGGCCTCCGCCGCCTCCGCCCCCCGAGCCGTTGCTCCCTCGTGAAGGCGTGGCTCCGCTCGAGCACGTCGTTCCGGCGCCGGCGCAGCCAGCCACGCCCTATGTGCCGCCGGCGGGGGTCAAGCCGCTGGGGCCCGGCCCCTCCGCGTCGGCGGTGCCGTCGACCGCCGTGCCCGACGAGGCCGTGCGGCCCTTCGGGGTCGGCCCGCCATCGGATGAGCCCGAGCCGCTCGGTCCCCGACACCAGCGGATCGTCCGGTTCGACTCCTTGATCGGGCCCACGTGGCGGATCCGTCAGATGGATCTCATGACCTCCCTGAGCGTGGAGGTCGGTCCCGAGGAGGGATTTTCGGCCACGTTCCACACCGCGTTCATCGTCGCGCCCGAGCGCCAGTTGGTCCGGGCGCTCGACGTGCCGATCGGCTTCGGGGCCGTCGCCCGAGGGCAGCTGGGTGATAAACCTGTGTATGTTAGTGTAGGTCTTTCCGGAGGGATCATGGTCCACCGGGCCGCATCGGACGGGCTGGGGGTGGCGCATCGCGTCGATCCCGATGTTCGGCTGCCGCTGCGTGGGGCCTGGACCATCGCTGGCGTGGGGGTCAGCGTGGCCGTCGTTCCGGGGTATAGCGTTCGTAGTCGCAGTTACGAGCGTCGCGGGGTCGAAGTGTGGAAGCGTCACTCCGTCCGGATCGGGCTGGTATTTGGGCTACACTGGGACATCAAGGCTGGTCGGGCGAGAGCTGCGCGCGTTGGCCGCCGACGGGAGAAGACGTAATGCGATTTGGATTTGGTCTTGGGCTTGGAGTTGCTCTGGCGGCGCTGACAGGGTGCGAGGACGTCATCGATCTCGATCCTGTCGACACCCGAGCGCCCATCGAGCCCCGCAATCGGCCCAAGGCGATCTCCGGTGGCACGCTGATGGTCACCGGCGATGGGATCGCTGTGGCGGCCGACCCCGATCGCGATCGGATCTATGTGGTCGACCTGGACGCACGCAACGTGCGGCACTCGATCCCGCTCGAGTCCGGCGACGAGCCGGGCCGCGTGGTGGAGGGCAGCGAGCAGCGGGTCCACGTGGTGCTGCGCGGCTTCGGGGGCCTGGCCACCATCGACCGGGCCGAGGGCACCGTGCTCGCGCGACGCTGGCTGTGCCCGGATCCGCGGGGGGTGGCCTTCGACCCGAGCACGACCCTGCTGCACGTCGCGTGTGCCGACGGGACGCTGCTGCACATGGACGAAGCCACCGGGGAGCCGACCGGTCGCACGGTGCTCGAGCCCGATCTGCGGGACGTGGTGATCTACGACGGAGACGTGCTGGCCTCGCGGTTCCGCGAGGCGTCGATCGTGGGTGAGCACGGGGTCCGGCTCAACATCCCCGACACGCCCGGTAGGCCCAATGGGTTCGATGGGGTCAACAGCGTGCAGGAATTCTCGGCCCGGGTCGCGTGGCGCACCTTCGAGCACCCCGACGGCGGGATCGCGATGATCCATCAGCTGGCCAGCCAGCAACCGGTGCCGATCGAGCCGCCGCCCGAGGATGTCGGCGACGGGGGCGATCTGCCCTACGGCGGAGGCGGGGGCAGCTTTTGCTCGCTGGGGCTCACGGGGGGGGCTCTGACTCGCTTTACTCCCCAGGGGGTCGAGACCACGCCGATCCCTGACGCCCGCTTGGCGGTCGATGCCGCGATCTCCCCCAACGGCCAGTGGCTGGCGATGGCCATGCCTGGGGTCGAGGAGGGCAAGTCCTCGGTCGCGATGATGCCCCCCAGCGACGGCGGCTGCTTCTTGTTCGACCCCGGGCGCACCGAGGAGCAGATCACCGCGGTAGCCTTCGAGGACGACGGCACGCTGGTGATGCAGAGTCGAGAGCCCGCCCGCCTGCTGATCCAGCGCGACATCCCCCATGGCTCGATCGTCAGCGTCGAGCTGTCGGACGAGTCGCGCTACGACACGGGCCATGAGATCTTCCACCGCGCCACCGAGTCCGGCCTCAGCTGCGCATCGTGTCACCCCGAGGGGACCGACGACGGGCACGTGTGGGTGTTCGAGCAGCTCGGCAAGCGCCGCACCCAGTCGCTCGACGTGGGGCTGGCCGACTCGGCGCCCTTCCACTGGGATGGCGATATGACCGATCTGAGCGTGCTCATGGAGGAGGTCTTGGCCCATCGCATGGGCGGCAAGCGCCAGTCGGAGGCCCGCCGGGACTCGTTCATGCGCTGGATGTTCGAGCAGCAGCGCCCGCCGGCCGATGCCGGTCGCGACGATCCAGCGCTGGTGAACCGGGGCCGGGAGCTGTTCGCCTCGCTCGATTGCGTGCAGTGCCACAACGGGGCCGAGCTCGGCGGCACGATGACCACCCCGGTCCGCAACCACAACCTGCAGGTGCCCAGCCTGCACCGCGTGTCCCTGCGCCCGCCCTTCATGCACGACGGTCGCTCGCCCACGCTCGACGACGCCGTGCGGGACATGGTCGACTCGACCACGCCGAAGCTGGCCACCGCCGACGAGGTCGAGGCGCTGTCCGCCTATATGCGCACGCTTTGAGCCTGTCGCGGCTGTCCGGACATGCTCGCCGGGGCATGCTCGCCGGGGCATGCTCGCCGGGGCATGATCGTCGGACCATGATCATCGTCTCGGGAACCAAGCGCTCCGGTACGTCGATGTGGATGCATGTGCTGGTCGAGGCCGGCCTGCCGTGCATCGGCGACCGGTTCCCCGCCGGCTGGGGCGAGCTTGTGGGCATGGCCAACCCCGATGGGTTCTTCGAATCGGAGCTGGCCGCCGGCGTCTACTTTCGAACCAATCCCCATCCGCTGACCGGGGCGTACCTGGCCCCGCAGCAGACGCGGCACCACGCGGTGAAGATCTTCATCCCGGGGCTCCTACGGACCGATGTGGCGTTCATCGATCGCTGCGTGGTTACCGTTCGAGGGTGGCGCGAGTACGTGGTGTCGACGCGGCGGGTGCAGGCGATGCAGGCCCCGGCCGAGGCGCTGCCGGCCGACGACGGGCGGCTGCCCCCCGCGCTCGAGTGGTGGTGCAGCAACTACGCGGTGCTTCGCGATCTGGCGATCCGGGGGTACCCGGTGCACGTGGTGTCCTACGACGGCTTGCTGCGCGACCCACAGCGGGTGGCCACCGAGGTGCTGGCCTGGATCGGCCACGGGGACCCGCAGCGGGCGGCTCGTGTCGTGCGACCGGAGCTACGCCGCGGGGGCGAGGTCGGGGTGATCGACGACGATCTGGCCGAGGGCATCGAGCCTCGCCACCGCGTCGTCTTCGACGAGCTCTACGAGACGATCGATGCCGAGCGACCGTTGACCGACCGCCTGATCGCGACGCTCAATCGTACCGACGAGCAGCTGCGTCCCATGGTGCTCGAGTACCAGGCCAACGCCGAGGCCCGGACGATCTCCGATCTCCTTGGGCGACAGTGATAGGATGACGGCCATGACCCCCACCGATGAGGTTGCGCTGCGGCTGCGGTTTCGCGATCACCAGCCTCCCTGTGGGCCGCCGGACGTCGATGCCTTCGCCCGCCCCACGGCCTCGTCGGCCTCGGCGTCGGTGCACCCGACGGGGATCGGAGTACGCCCGGGTCGGCAGCCCCTTACGCCCCGGTCGCCGTTGGTGGTCTTCTTTCAGTATGCCAGCTTCGGGATCCCGGCCATCGAGGGCGTCGACCACGAATCGGCGGGCGATCGGCAGCCGGATCTTGGTAGCTGGAGCATTCGCCCCACCACGTTCGGCTACCTCGCCCGCGTACCTGGTGGGCCTGGTGGGCCTGGTGGGGGGCGCGAGCGGGTGTTGCGGCGGGGGTCGTGGATCATGGCCGCATGCCTGCCGCTGGTGATCCCACAGCTGGCCGAGGCAGCGCCCGACTCGGCCTCTCCGCAGATCCAGCGACCGCAGGATGGGCCAAAGGTGCCCCAGCTTCCCGCGGATCCCGGCTCGCCCGCCGAGTCGCCCGCCGAGTCACCCGCCGAATCATCGGCCGAGTTGCCCGCCGAATCATCGGCCGAGCCATCCCCCGGTTCGGGACCGCCGCCGCCCCCCGACCCGACCTCGCAGACCGTGAACCCGATATCGAGCTCGCCGTGGGACGTGAACCCGCGGCCCTCGAGTGCGACGGCCAACGATCTTGCGCCCGCCATCGTGGATGCGGCCTGGGAAGGGGTCGACGGCTTCGAGGTCGTGCTCGAGCTCAAGGGGGGCAAGACGATGAAGGGGCGCGTCGGCGCGGTCCAGCGCGAGACCTTCACCCTGATCCAGGCCGAGACCGGGGCGGTGCTCGTCCTGCCCAAGAGCGGCGTCGTCTCGCTACGCGCGCGCATGCCAAAAGCGCTGCCCGACCGCAATGGCACCGGCCTGTTGATCGGTGGTGCGGTCCTCACCACGGTGAGCACACCGGTGTTCGTCACGGGCCTGACCTTCCTCGGGCTGTGTCCGTCGTGCGTCTCCCTCAGCCTCCCGATGTTGCTCGTTGGGGGAGGGGGGCTCGCCGCTGGGATCCCCATGATGATCCGGGGCAGCCGCTATCGCCGAGTGTATCGGGAGGCCCTGCAGGAGCACGGCGTGGCCCCGATGGCGCTCCGCACCCGTCACGGCTGGACGGGTGGGGTTCGGTTCCGCTTTTGATCCGCGCTCGCGCCGTTCTCGAGCAGCGGCCTGCGCTCGGTGCGACCCGGCGGGCACCGGTGGGGCGGTGATCGCCAGAGCATACCCACGGCCTACCTCGCGGAACCTCGGGTCGTGCGCTCGGTGACCGGGGCTCGGGCGCGACGAAGCTCGTCCCCTGTGCTACGGATCTGCTCCATGACGCTCGTTGTCGGGATCGCCGGGGCCACGGGGTCGGGCAAGACCACGGTGGCTCGGAGCCTGATCGAAGCGTTGCCGCGGGACAAGGTCGCGCTCTTGCAGCACGATAGCTACTACCGCGATCGGAGCGACCTGAACTACGAGGAGCGCTGCGAGCTCAACTTCGATCACCCCGACTCGCTGGAGACCTCGCTATTGGTGGAGCACGTGCAGCGGCTGCGCCGCGGTGAGCCGGTGGGCGTGCCGATCTACGACTTCACGACCCACCGGCGAAGGCCCGACGTGATGGACGTGCAGCCCGGGGCGGTGGTGGTGGTCGAGGGGATCCTCGTGCTCGCCGATGCGCACCTGCGGGAGATGTTCGACATCAAGGTGTTCGTCGACACCGACGCCGATATCCGTGTGTTCCGGCGGATCCGTCGCGACATCGAAAAGCGCGGGCGTAGCTTCGATGCGATCCGCAAGCAGTACTACACCACCGTGCGACCCATGAACCTACAGTTCGTCGAGCCCTCCAAGCGCTGGGCCGACATCATCGTTCCCGAGGGAGGGCGCAACAAGGTCGCCCTCGAGCTACTGGTTGCGCGCCTGCGCTCGGTGATCGCCGAGGGGGTATCGTGAGCGAGTCCTCCGAAGGCCACGAGTCCCGGTCCGACCACGGTTCTGACCATGGCTTTGGGGGCGACGGAGCGGCCGCGCCAGACGGCGCCAAGCCCAGCCGGCTTCAGCAGCTCATCGTCGAGTACGGAGTGATCGCGGTCATCGTGCTGCTCACCCTCTCCGCGCTGAGCTATGTGGGGTTCGCGGTCGCCTTCATGATCGGGTTTGGGGTCGAGGGCGTGGGGGAGACCGCCGGGGCCTTTGGAGCGGCGGCGGCCGGTTGGGCGCTGACCAAGCCGATTCGCATCCCGGTCGCATTGGCGTTGACGCCGGTGGTTGCCGCGGTCTGGCACAAGATCCGCGGCCGATCGCCCCAGCCCGAGACCAAGTCCGAGACCAAGCCCGAGGCAGACTGACGAGCGGGTTCGGGTCGGCTGAATGTCCGGCCTACAGCAATGGCGTCGTGGCGCCTACTTGCCTGGTTTCTTGCGGCGGTAGACGCACAGCACCTCGCCGGTCGGCTCTTGCTTGAGCAGCAACGATAGCCCGCCAGTGGAGGTGTCGAGCATGTACGCGGCCTGGCGATCGTCTTTGGGAACTGTCTTGGTCCAGTAAAGACCCGACGTCAGGGGGAGTACGGCGTTGATCAGCTTCATCTCCCGACGGTGAGGGAGGCGCCAGCCCTCCACCCCGTCGACCTCGAACGCAGCGCAGCGGGTCGCTCCGCCCGACCAGGTGGTGGCCGTGCCCTGGCGGCGGGAGACGAACAGGGTCTTGAGCATGACGAGCTCCCGCCGCTTCGCCGCCTTGGCCAGGATCTCTTCGTTGGGGGGCAGGCTCGGTGTGGGCTCGGGGGTCTCGCTGCCCGCAGTATCGGGGACGGTATCGGGGGCAGGCTCGGGGGCAGGCTCGGGGGCGGGCTCGGAGGCGGTGTCGGGGACGGCGGGCTCGGGAGGCTCGCCACCGGTGGCGGTGGCGGCCGGTTCGGGGGGCTCGCCGCCGTCGGTGGCGGAAGGATCCGGGTCGGAGATCGGCTGGCTCGGCTCGGGGCCCGCCGTGATGCTGGGCGGCACCGGCTCGCTCGAAGCCTCGCTCGTTCCGCCCCAGGCCGCGTCCGATGGATCCTCGGCGGTGGGCTCCGGGATCGTGGCTGGAGTGATCGGTGCCGCCGGGTCTCCGGCTGCTCCATCGGCTCCAGCGGGCGTCGGATCGTCACCGGCGCTCTTGGACTCGGGCGTCGTGGCCTCGGTGGGCCCCTTGGGCGCGGCGGTGGTCTTGCGGGCAACGGTGGTCGAGCTTCGTTCTTGGCCGAGCATCCCGCCCTGGTAGGCCGCGAACACGCCTCCGCCGACGAGCAGCAGCACAAGCAGCCAGACCCAGCCCCGCCCGGAGCGCTCGGGCTCGGGTTCGGTCGGTGCGCTGGAGGGAGCATCCCGACCGGCCTGCGTGCGGCTGCGAGGGGATCGGCGTGGACCCGAGGTGGGGGGTCGGCCCGGCGAGGGAGGCTGATCGGGCGAAGGTTCGGTCTCGGTGATCGCCTTGGTGTCGCGGGTCGGTGCGTCCGCGTTCTCGTCCGCGTCCTCGTCCTCGTTCGCGATGATGGTCTTGGTGCTATGGGTCTCGGCATCCTCGTCGATGTCGAGCGCGGCATCGTTGGTGGCGTTGTCCGCCTGGGTCGGCGCGGGCTCGGTGACGGTGACCGTGGGGGTGGGCTCGGTGCCGCCCGCCGCCGCCGGATCGGAGGGCTCGGCGTAGAGGATCGTCCGCTTGGGCAAGGGCTCGACCGCCGATCCTTCGCCCGAGTCCCCCTGATCCTCGGGATCGAGCTTGATCACCGTTCGTGAGACGGACTCTTCGACCCGCTGCATGACCGTCTGAACGTCTTCGAACGTGCCGTCGCGTCGCCGTAGGGTCGCGGCGCTGTCCGAGACGGCGGCCGGATCTGCGGCCGGATCCGCGGCCGGATCTGCAGCCGGATCTGCGGCCGAATCCGCGGTCTCGCCCGACTTGGCCGAGGCCCCGACCGAGGCGGCTGCGGGAGGCTTGCCGTGTGAGGCGTCGGGTTGGCCGTTGTCTGGGGCGCTGGGCTCGGAGCCCGAGGTGGCCGTGCCGTCTTTGGCACGCTCGAGGTAGAGGACCGTCTTGCGCTTGCGCTGGACATCGGACGACTCCGAGTCGGCGGAGGCGGCCTCGTGGCTGCGCTCCTGCCCGGCCTGCACCTGGGTCGGAGGCTTGGGAGGGGGCCCGATGACCGTCTGCCCGGTGACCGCTGCGCCGGGCTGGCGCGCGGGCGCGGTGATCTCGTCGGAGGGAGGAGGGGACGGCGGCGCCGTGATCACCGTGGGCTCGATGGGCTCGACCGGCTGATTGTTCTGGTCGTAGACCACGGTGTGATCCCCCGGCGGTGCGGGGACGGGCGGCTCGGGGGGTTGGTCTAGGCGCAGGGTCGAGGCGGTGCGGGGCACCTCCTCGAGCACGCCCTGCACCACGGTGCGATCGGAGTCGGCCAGCACCTCGGCGGCGGGGACCGTGGTTCGGGGCCCGGTCTTGGGTCGCTCCTCGGCCGCCTTGACGCCGGGTGGAGTGAACCGAAAGCCCTTGGGGCGGGGAACCATTCGATCGGGATCGGAGGCGACGGTGGTCGGCCCCGACGACTTGGCGCCCGAGGCGGTAGCAGCGGCGGGAGCGGAGCCCGAGGGAGCTCGGGCGGCGGGGGTGGGACGAGATGGAGTGCGAGCGGCGGGGGCGGGGCCCGAGGGGGATCGAGGAGCAGGGGGGGCAGAGGCGGCAGCCGAGGGCCCGGAGGGCGAGCGGGTTACCACCGTGGTCGCCGGAGTCGATGGAGCCGCGGAGGCAGATCCGCTCCGCTCGGGGTTGCTGGCCTCGGGCGCGGGAGGTTTGCCGTCTCGCCAGGGTCGGTGGGCCGAGGTGACGGCATTCTCCAAGGAAGGCGCCGCAGGCGAGGGGGAGCCCGAGCCATCGACGGCGGGGGTCGAGGTCGACGAGAGCTTGCCCTTGGGTGGCGGCGGTGGAGACGACGAGGACACAGCGGGGGTCGAGGTCGACGAGGGAAGCTTGCCCTTGGGCGGTGGCGGCGGCGTGGAACGAGCGGAGGCGACGTGCTCGGGTAGCCCCATGACCCGATCGGAGGGCGCTCGCTCCCGATGTCGGGCCACTGCGCTCAGCCGTGAGCGGGACCGCCTGCGCTTGCGGACGCCCGTATCGCTGACCGGCACGGCGGTGTGGCTGGCCGTCACGGCGCGGTACTTCGAGGTGCCTGAGATCTTGGCGGCACGGCCCCGGGTGCTCAATCCCTTGGGGCGGCGACGGGGGCGATCCTCGCGGCCGTTCTCGTCGGGAGCGGGCTTGTTCCCGGGACGCTCCACCACCTGCTTGGCGGCACGGCTGCGGGTCGCGGCCGCAGCCAAGTCGCGGCGGGTGTGCTCGCGCCAGGACCGACGCTCGATCCCCGAGGGGGTCGGTCGGGGCGAGGGGGGTCGCTCCAGGGCCTCGGCGAAGCGGCGGATCTGGCCCACCATCGCCAGCGGCACCGCCAGATCGAGCACGGCCACGAACAGGTGCTGGTTGGGTCCCCCGCGCGCCGCGAGGGCCTGCCGCAGCGGCTTGAGGACGCGCTCCTGCATCGAGCCCTGCACGCACACCACGTGGATCGTGGGTTCGTCATCCTTGGAGTTGCTACCGAGCAGGGCGGCCCGCGCCTCCGCCCCCGAGACCACGGTCACCGGGAATCCCAGGCCTTCGAGATTACGTGCGACCTCCTCAACGACTCCCTGCACGCTTTGGGCACAGCACAGGTTGATCGCGTGCTTGCGACGAGGACGTCGACCGGAGACGGCGGCGCCCTCGTTCGGCTCGGCTTCGTTGGCCTCGGCCATGGCTGAGCGAAGAGACGCACCGTACCACCGCCGCTGCCGCGAGGGCCACGCACCTTCGGGGCTCGTCTCAATTGGCCGAGTGAACGCCGTGAAAAGCGCACCGGACCCCATGGCGCTCGAGCGTGGATCGAAGGTTTCCGAGACGCGGTGATGCCGGGTCTACGCCCGGATGGCCCGGATCCGGGCCCGGATCCCCGGGGCGCGCGAACGCCCACGGGCCGGTTTGCTTCCCTGCACGCTCGCGCTAGTGTCCCGGCGCCACGAGTCCCTAGAGAAAAGTCTGCAGACGCAAGGAGGAGCCGATGGCCATCAAGATCGCAATCAACGGGTTCGGCCGCATTGGTCGCCTGGTCTATCGCATCGCCGCGCAGCGGGGCGGGATCGAGATCGTCGCCGTCAACGATCTGGTACCGGCGCCCAACCTCGCCTACCTGTTGCGCTACGACTCCATGCACGGTCGCTTCGCGCACTCGGTCGAGGTCAGCGAGGACGGCTTTTCCGTCGATGGGCGGACCACGCGGTGCCTCTCGGAGCGGGATCCAGCGGCGCTGCCGTGGGGGGACCTGGGGATCGACTACGTGCTCGAGGCTACGGGCCTGTTCACCCGCTTCGACGACGCCAACAAGCACCTGAGCGCGGGTGCCAAGCGCGTGCTGCTCTCGGCCCCCACCAAGACCCCCGAACAGGTGCCGACCTTCGCGTACAAGGTCAACCACGACAAGTACGATCCCGAGACGCACAAGATCCTCTCCAACGCGTCGTGCACCACCAATTGCCTCGCTCCGGTGGCCAAGGTGATAAGCGACCAGTTCGGCCTGGCCGAGGGCCTGATGACCACCGTGCATGCGGTGACCGCCTCTCAGCCCACCCAGGACGGCCCCTCCAAGAAGAACTTCCGGATCGGGCGCAACGCGAGCGCCAACATCATTCCCACCACCACCGGGGCCGCCAAGGCGGTCGCCCTGTGCGTCCCCGAGCTGTCCGGCAAGCTGACCGGGATGGCCTTCCGCGTGCCGACCTCCGACGTCTCGGTGGTCGATCTGACCTTCCGTACCGACAAGGCCACCTCGCTCGACCAGATCCACGCCGCGATGAAGGCGGCCTCCGAAGGCCCGATGCAGGGCGTGCTGGGCTATACCGAAGATCCGGTCGTCAGCAGCGACTTCATCAGCGATCCTCACAGTAGCATCTACGACGCCGGCGCGGGGATCCAGCTCAATGACCGCTTCTTCAAGGTCGTCAGCTGGTACGACAACGAGTGGGGCTACGCCGCCCGCTGCGTCGATATGATGACCATGATGGCCGAGCGCGACGGCCTGACGGCCTGACCGACCCGCGATCCCCCTGTCCCGGGGTCCACGGCCTCGGTCGGTAGGCCCCGGTTGCTAGGGAAAACCATTCCCTGCACCGGGATCGCACCGGTGAGCGTAGGATTGACGTCGTGGATCGATCCACCCGACAGGCCCTGCTGGCGGAGGTGTGGAATGCCGAGGGCATCGAGGCGCTGCTCTCGTTGCTGGCGCGCTCGCGCGTGGTTCGCGACCACCAGATCATCCATGAGCTCCACGAGCAGTCGCTGGAGTGCGAGCGGACCGCTCCCGAGGTTTCGAACCAGCTCCAGCGGGTGGCGGGGCTGTTGGCCGAGCTTCATGCCGGGCTGCGGGCGGCCGAGGTCATCGACGATCTATCCGGCTGGCTGACGTGGCAGGCCGAGGTGTCCTGGCGGCAGTCCGCCGCGATGCACGAGCTACTGGCCCGGGTGGCCGCGAGCGTCGACGATCCCGCTCAGTGGCCGTGGCGGCTGGAGCGGCTGCCTTCGCTCCAGGCCGAGCTCGATCGTCTGCTCGGAGCCGTGCGTGCGCTGACCGACGTGCCCCCGGCCGAGCGCCCGGCGCGGGTCGAGGAGGATCCGCGGTTGCGGTGGCCGGCGTTGCACGCGTGGCTCGTCGCTCGCGCGGGGCGGGGCGATGCCGAAGCGCCCGCCTTTGGTCGGCTGGCCGAGCATGTCCAGGTGTGGCAGCGCATGCAGTCGGCCGCGGCCGACGAGCCGGAGCGGGGGCGATCCGAAGAGGTGGTGCTCGCCGAGGTGATGGAGCTGTGGCACCGGCTCGATCCGGCGCTGGACCAGATCTGCGGAGCTTTGGGGGCCGAGGTGGTCACCGGTCAGCGAGCGCTGGCCGATGCCCTGGAGGCCGTCGCCCTGGGGGCGCAGTCCCCCGAGCGTGATCTGCATCGTCAGCTCTATTTGTTGTTCCACCTGCTCGACGAGCCGACCGTGCCGGTTCGGCGCGCCGCGCTGGCCGCGTGCTCACGGTTGGTGATGAGCCCGGACGCCCAGGCCTTCGATCGCCTGACCCGGGGCACGCTGGTGCAGCGCTGGGCGGCGGCCCTCGAGCTGCACTGGCGCGTGCTCTCCGATCCGGCGGCCACCCTCGAAGCCGCGCTGCGGGTGCTCGACAAGACCTTGCCCTCGGTGCTCGATGGTGCCGCCCCGCGGCTGGCTCGGGAGATGTTGCTGGCGCGGGCTCGATTGTTGCGTCGCCTGACCGGCTGGCGCGAGGGACGGCTGACCGAGGCCGTGCGGGCCTACGACATGGCGCTGGGAGCCCCGGATGACGACGCCGATCCGATCGGGCGAGCCCGCGCCCTAGGCGAGCAGGCCGGGCTTCGGCGGGGTCGTCGGGAGCTCGATCCGGTGGCGCAGGACCGTCAGGTCCGCGCCCTCTACGACGAGGCGTTGAGCCTGCTGGGGAGCTCGGTGGTGGTGCGGGCCCGGGTGCTCGCCGACTACGCGGTGTACCTGGCCGGGCCGCTGCGGCCGGGGGTGGAAGACGGCCCCCATGCGCTGGCGCTGGTCGATCAGGCGGTGGTCTTGCTGGAGGCTTTGCCCTCCGCGGTGCGGGAGCACCCGGTGGTGCGGGGCGATGAGGCGGAGCATCGGGTCACGCAGGGCAACCTGCGCCTGGAGGTGGGGATCGAGCCGCTCCCGGAGCGGCGGGCCGCCGCGATCTTCGACTACCAGGAGGCGCTCGCGCGGCTGGGAGAGGGCGAGGACTTGCTCGGGGGTCTCGTCCACCTGAACCTGGCGTGCGTGGCCTTGGGTCAGGCGGGGCAAGGGCCGCGGGACGAGCTGACGCAGCGGGCGTTGAACGAGCTCGAGCACGCGGTGCAGCAGCTCGTGCCCTTGCCCGTGTTGCATGCTCGCGCGGTGGCCGAGCGCGCCATGCTGGCCGTTCGGGCGGCGCCCGACCCGGCCCCCGTACGCGAGCGCAGCATTCGGGAGCTGGAGGCCGCGCTGCAGCGACTCCCCGCGGGCGGAGATCGGGTGGTGCGAGGCCGGGTCGAGCAGCAGCGGGGGCAGCTCTATCTACACCGCGAGGGGGTCGACCGCAGTCAAAGCGACGATCGCACCCGAGCCGCCGAGTGCTTCGCGGCCGCGCGTGGGGCCTTTGTGGAGGGAGGCGCGGTTCGCCTCGCGGTGGAGGCCGCCCGTGGCTTTGCCGAGGTCCAGCTGCGGCTGCACGACGAGCAGGGGGATCCGGCCGGCCTGACCCGGGGGGCGGTGGTGCTGGAGCAGGCCGCGTTGCTGGCCGAGCAGCGCTGGGCGGCTCGACGCCCCGGTGAATCTACCGAGGAACTGCTGGCTACCCTCGACGGTGTCTTTGGCGATCTGGCGTGGTTTCAGGCCCAGCAGGGTCGTCCGGCCCCCATCGTGCTGCACACCGTCACCCGGGCCAAGCGTCACTGGGCCGGCCTGTCCATGCGGGTGCTGCAAGGCCGGGCCGAGAGTGCCTCGTTGCTCAGCCCCGTCTACTTCGATCCGCTCGCCCGGCGCCTACGCGCTCCGCCACCGGTGCCCGACAAGAAGGCGGGGCGTCCGATGTCGGCCGAGCAATTGCGGTCGCGGGTCGAGGCCTTTGCCGCCGCCAACCCCGAGGCGCTGGCTGTCGATCTCACGGTCACGCGTTGGGGAACGGTGGTGGTGATCGTCGATTCCGAGGGGCCGATCTACGGCACCGTCCCGCTTTCGCGCGCGACTGTGCGGCGCTGGGTCTGGGGCGGCCCGGACGCGCCGGGCTGGTGGAGCCACTACCTGGCGTATCGCGAGGCGCTCGCCGCTGGTCGGGAGCCGCAGGCGCACGAGCACGAGCAGGCGTGGCGGTCGGCGGGGGCCGAGCTGGCCCTTGCGCTCGGGCACGATCTGCTGGTGCCGGTGGCCACCGCGCTCGATCGGTCGTTGGCGGGGCGCGTGGTGATCGTGGCCGCCGGGCCCCTGAGCGGCGTACCGCTGGCGGCGGCCCCCATGGGGGAGGGGAAGGTGCTGGCCGGGCACGCCAAGGGGCTGGCTCAGGTCGCCTCGCTGGCGCGGCTTCCCGCGGGCCCCCTGCCGGCCCCTCGCCCCGATCGCGCCCTTTGTGTGCTCGCCGATCCCGAGGGTCCGGTCGACGATCCGGTCAAAGCGCCGGGCGAGGAGCCAGCCATGGTCGACGAGCTGGCCGACGTGGTGCGGCTTCTGGCTTCCGCACGGGCCGAGGTCGAGGTGCTGGCGATCCGTGGCGATCGGCATGGCGAGGCGGTGTTCCAGCCCAGCGCCAAGACTCAGGCGCGGACCACTGTGGGCGAGCAGCCCACCGTCGATGCCGTGCTCGATCGGGTGAGCCGCGTCGATCACCTGTTCTATGGCGGCCATGGTCGCGCCGACGGGCTGATGTTGGTGGGCGGAGGCGGGCAGCCCGTCCCGCTCCACGCCGAGGTGATCCGCCAGGGTCCACGGTGGTCACCGGGCAGCAGCGTGTTGGTCAGCGCCGCCACCCGCCATCCTCCGCCCACCGACGATGCTTCGCTGTGGGCTCAGCTCGATGCCTTGGGGCAAGCGGGGGTCGGCTTCGTCGTGGTGGCGGGCAGCGCCCTGCCGCGTGAAGTTGCTCGCGAGTTCACCCGGGGGTTCTATGTCTACTGGGCCCTGGGTCGCAGCATCCCCGAGGCTTGCGTCGCGGCGCTCGCCGGCGTGGCCGGCACCGATCCCTCGCGCTTCGGTGACTTCATGGTGTGGCTGGGCCCGGGCGAGTTGGGGGCTCCCAAGTAAACCCCAGTTTTCGTCCCTCCTGGGTGCTGCTTGGGCAAGACCGAGGCCGGGCGCGACGCAGTCGCGCATCCCGAGCCGGCCTCGGCATAGACACCTCAGTAGTCCAGCCGCACCCCGAAGCTGGGAAAGATCGGCAGCCCCACGTAGCCCGCCTCGCGGCGGAAGTCCGTGGCGTAGAGCACCAGCTCGGGGTTGACCCGGTTGTATACGTTCTGGATGTCCACGTAGGCGGTCACGCTCACCCGATCGCGGATCCACTTCTTGTCGACCCGTAGGTCGAGCTGGTGGGACAGCGGCAGGCGGCTGCCGTTGCGAAGGCCGAAGATCGGCTGGTAGCCGCCGGGCAGCGCCACCGAGCCCACCACCGGGGTGTAGGGCAGGCCGCTGACCAGCCGAAAGCGCCCCCCGACCCGCCAGCGCTTGGGCAGGACGTAGCTGGCCAGCGCCACCAGGTTGTGGCGCTGATCGTAGTCCGAGGGGCGTCGGGTATACGGGAAGGTCGGCGGAGCTTGCAGCAAGATGAGCTCCGCGAAGGTCAGCGTGTAGCCGACCCAGCCGTATAGCTTCTCGCTGAGGCGCGCGCGCACCAGCGCCTCGACCCCGCCGGCACGGCTGATGCTGTCGAAGGGGTTGTCGGCGCCATCGCTGAGCGGGGGGACGTTGTTGTACTGGTTGCGGAAGAACCCGGTCAGCTCCGCCCGGCCCACGTCACCTATCCGGTAGCGCACCGAGGCGCTCGCGTGCAGGGCCTCTCGGGCGTTGAGCTGGCTGTCTTGAGGAGCGAAGGTCACCGCGGGGTCGAGGTTCCCGAAGGCCGAGGGCAAGAACAGGCTGGCTCCTTGGATCCCGCTGCCCTGGTCGACCAGATCCACCTCATTGCGGTCGGCGATGCTACGCACCTGAGAGTAGCGTCCCAGGCCCAGGTCGATCCGCCAACGATCGCTCACGTCGATCCCGGCCACGCCTCGGGGATCGACCGCGAACGCGAAGCGATCGCCCACCGAGAACCCGTTCCATCGGACCCCGGGGCGCAGGGTGAGCCGGCCCAGCTGTAGCAGGACCGTACCGTACACGCCCAACGAGCTCTGCAAGCCACGATCGCGGGTCTCGGTGAAGGGGAGCTCGTCTCCGCTGGAGCCTAGCTCGGCCTGCTCGTCCAGGGCGAAGTAGCCGTCGAGCTCGAAGTCGGTGCCTACCGTCAGCTCGGCTCGGGGCCCGAGCGCGCGGGCGACCTCGGCCCGCACCGAGCCGATCGCGTCACGGCGACGGCGGCGAAAGGTGTCGGCCCCGGCGACCAGGCGGTTGTTCTCGAAGCGAAACGAGGGGGTCAGCCGCACGCGCCACCCCTGCCGGCGCTTGCGGAAGACCAGATCGAGCCGGTGAAAGTCGGTCCGTAGCTGGAACACCGAGGTCTCGGCCACCTCGGGAGAATTGCGGGATCGGAGCACATCGCCCGAGCCGAACGCCCGCACTGCCACCCAGGCTCCGTTGCCTAGCGGGTAGTCCAGCAGCCCCTGGTAGTCGTAGTAGCGCGGTAGCAGCAGGTCGCTGGGCTCGCCCGTCACCCGCTCGGACACCGCGGCGGCGGTCGCGAGCACCCCGTCGATGTAGGCTCGCTGAGCGGCGAGGATGAACGAGCCCTTGCCTACCGGTCCCTCGACCATAGCGCTGGCGGCGGAGAGATCGAGCTCGCCGTAGCCGTGAAATCCGTCCCTACGGCCCCGGCGGGGCTCGATCACCACGATCCCGCCGGTGGCGTTGCCGTAGGCCGCGTCGAAGTTCCCGGGGACGTAGTGGAGCTCGTCGAGCACGTCGGCCGGGAACACGCTGGCCAGCGACAGGATGTGGAATGCTCGCGGCATCGCGTGCCCGCCCAGGAACACCTGAGACTGGGACGGGGCCGCCCCTCGGATGACCAGCAGGCCCAGCCCCGCGGGGGGGCGGGCCACCCCGGGGAGGTTTTGTAGCGCACGCAGGGGATCGCCCTGGCTGCCGGGTAGCGTGGCGATCTCTTCGGCGGTCAGCACGTGCTCGGTGACCTGGCTGCGCGGGACCGGCCGGGCCGACACCACCGTACGAAAGGGCGCGCCCGATAGTGGTGGTGTGTACAAGCGCAGCGTCGTCGCCTCGCCTGGGGCGATCTCCACGATCTCGTCGCGTCGCTCGTAGCCGGGCGCGAGGATCGCCACGCGGATCCGTCCCGCCGGGAGGTCTTCGAAGGCGAAGGTTCCCGCGGTGTCGCTGCGCTGCGATCGCGCCCACGCCGGCTCGGTCTCCTGTTCGGTCTGCTCGGGGCGCGGCCGGAAGGGGCCGAGCTCGGCGCCCGGAGGCGCCGGCATGACCACCACCACCGCGTCGGGCAGCGGGATCCGCTGTCCAGCCACGCGCACCTCCCCACGGAGCGCCCCGCAGCGGGTCGAGCGGCAGTCGGGCGCGGGCTCGGTGGTTGCGGGCTCGGAGGTTGCGGGCTCGGTGGTTGCGGCTTCGATCGCCCGTGGGGCTCCCACGGTCAGTGCGACCGCCAGCATGGCCCATGCCGACCGGGCGAACCGGCGCCGCGGGAGCTCGTCGCGGCGATCGGTGCCCACCATCGTCGATGATCGTCGCCGGTGACGATTTCGTGCAACTTGCGAGCGTGGATCGGGACCGGATCCCTCAATCCAGCTCGAGGTCGACAAATCCCCATCCTTCGCCGCCGAGGTTGTCGCGCACCACCACGTAGACCCGGACCGTCCCGGTCGCGGTGCCGGCTCGGAAGCTCGTGAAGATCCGGTTGGGGAGCTCGTCGAGTCGGTCGACCTCTTGATCGAACCACCACTGGGCATCCAGGTTGTCGCTAAAGAGCACCGTTTGGTCGCCGACCATGGCCTCGTAGGCGTCGAGATCCTCCTCGGTGGTCTGCACGGTCAGCCGGATCTCCTGGTCGCGAGGCACGACGACGCGGGCGCCGGCGTTCACCTCGACAGACTCGGTGCCGTACATGACCTGGAGGGTCTGGACGGCGGGGTTGCGGTTGCGAGGTCGCGCCAGCAACGACTCGGCGCCCTCGTCGATCCCCAGATCGAAGCCCGCGGCCTCCAGGGTCTCGACCAGCTCGCCTAGCGGGCCCAGGCCCAGGGCGCGCTCCATCAGCAGGCAGCCGTCGAGCCGCTCGCGGGCTTCGAAGCGGGCGATGCAGGCATCCAGGCCCGGCCCCTCGGGAGGGCTGGCCACGTAGGCCACCGTGGGTCCGCTCACCAGCGTGAAGATCGTGGAGATCTCGGGCAGCAGCGGCGGCACGTCCGGAATGGTCAGCGTGGCGGGTCCGCCTTCGTCGAAGATACAGGGCGCGGCGGGCTGGATGCTGGTGCCGGTGCAGCGGGGGCCATCGAGTTCTCGGTCGCGCAGCAGGCAATTGCCGAGGCCCGAGCACAGGATCCACCGGCCGTCGAGGCTCTCGGGCTCGATCGGGCCCTCGGTATCGATCACGATCGGGCGCAAGGACAGCGTGTCCAGGGGCAGGGCATCGCGAGAGGATCGGGACGTGTCGATGATGGGCTGCCCGTAGGGACCTTGCCCGATCACCTCGACGTCGAGCGCGAGCTCCCGCGGGCCGGTGATGAGCCACGAGGGATCGATCGACGGGGTACACCCGGTCACGCCGAGCAGCAGCGCGGCGAGTCGACCGGTGGGGCACAGCGTCACCGGTCGATCTTGCGGGTCGATCGGGCGATGGCGCAAGCGCCCCCCCATGCGATGGTTGTACGACGGCCCGCGTGAGGGCCTATCCGCGGCGGCACACGGCGTCCCGGGCTGTGCACTCCTCGTCGACCATGCACAGGCACTCGCCCGCGATGCAGGTGCCGCGGGCATCGCCGGTCGGGGTCACACAGGGCTCGCCCTCGGCGACCCCTCCGCAGGGCAGCGGCGCACAGATCGAAGTGCCCAGGTCGTCCACGCCGATGCAGTCGTCGAGGGGGGCGCTACATTCGGTGCCGCCGGGGGTGCAAGGGATCGTACAGGTGCTGATACCGGCCACGGGGGCGCAGACGCCTACTCCCTCGATTCCACAGGTGAAGAGGTCGCACCGCTCCGCGGTCACGACGGCGTCGCAAAAACCCGCATTGCACTCCCAGTCGCTGGCGGGCTCGGTCGCCACCACGCAGTCGGCGGGGAGCTGGCAGGTGGCCGCGCATGTACCGGGGCCTTGCGGGCCAGAGTCGACGGAGCCGGCGGAGTTGGTCGAGTCGGCGATCGCGGTGGTACTGCTGGGCTCGGTCGTCGTGGTGCTGGAGCCCAGCGTGCTCTCGGTGGTGCTCGTCGAGGCTTCGACCGGGGGAGGCGATGCGGGATCGGAGCAGCCGAGCCCGACGATCGCGTAGGTCCACGGTGCGATCCACCTGCGTCGCATGCCCGACCCTAACCTGTCGGGCGGTTGCGTCAACCCGCCTGGCGGTCGCGAGCAGTGGAGCGTTCGGCGGGCGGCGATGTACGGGAGGTGTGTGTGAGCGGCTCGGGTACGCGGTGTTGGCCCTTCGAAGAGACAGAGGCGAGCGCCCGGTTGCCCGGGGCTCGCCTCCGCTCAGCTCGAATGCAGGTCTACGCCCGCGCTAGCCGGCGTTGGTGTTGCAAGCCTGGCCCTCGATGCCGCACTCGCTGTCGTCGGCGCAGGTGCAGGTGCCGTCAGCCTGGCACACGCCGACCTGGCCCCCGCCGAAGTCACAGGGCTCACCCTCGGCCACACCGCCGCAGGGCTCGGGCTCCATCGGCCCGCAGATGTCGTTGCCGTCGTCGTCCTGCGCGTTGCACTCCAGCATCAGGGCATCACAGTCGGCTTGGCCGCCGGGACACGGGAAGGTGCAGACCTCGACGCCACCGACCGGCGCACAGGCGCCGCCGATTGCGGGGGGGCACGTCGTGTCGTCGCACGGCGGGAGCTCCCCGATGAACTCGCAAAAACCTTCGGTGCACGCCCAGTCCGCCTCGTTGCCCATCGGGGGGACGCAGTCGGCCGCGGCCTCGCAGCTCGGCGCGCAGAAACCGGCGCCGCCGTTTCCACCGTCGCTGGACGAGTCGGGATCCATGGTTGGGTCCATGGTCGGATCCATGGTCGGATCCATGGTGCCCGAGCCGGGATCCATCGTGGTGCTGCCCGTGGTGGTGGGATCCATCGTGGTCGTGGGGGTGGACGCGGTGTCGTCCTCTCCGTCGTCACCGGGGCAGCCGGCGAGGGGCAAGACGAAACCAAAGGCGAGGGCAAGGTTGGCAATCTTCTTCATGAGATCGAAGCTCCTGAGTTTCAAAGGATCGAGTCGGGACGATGGGTTTGGTTTAGTTAGCAAGGGCACCAGACAGACGTAGGGACGGGTACCCTGCCCGACTCGGGGTGGGGCTTGTAGCATCGAATGACTGGTGTTGTGACGATGGACTTGCGTGCCAGTTGCAGGCGCGTTCTCGTCGATGCGCGGCAACGTCCCACAACAGGTACGTTCGAGTTGTGCACTTCCGTGGGCTTTGTCCGTGCTCGGGAGCATGAGAAAGCGTTGGAGTCGATCGGAATCCGGGCTATGGGACCCTGGCGCGGGGGGGTAACGCATCGTGGGGTCGGGTGATTTCATGTGAGCTAGTACAAAGTCGCACGCCGATCCGTAGGCTGCTCGGTTCTGCGTTGGGCAGCGCACGGCGGTACCCTGAGTCACCATCGTGACGGCCTATCTCGATCGAGCGCGCACTATTGTCGGGTACCACCTCGCCCGGGCTCCCGAGTCCTTCATTCGGCGCGTCACCGCGCGTCGGCCCATCGCGATCGACGGGCAGCGCCTCGATCCCCAGACGCAGCACGCCATGGTCCTGTTGCAGGGGGCCAGCCGGGGTCCGTTGGACGAGCTCCCGCTCGACGTGGCCCGGCGCGAGTATGCCGAGTTTCCCCGGGTCTTCGAGGGGCCGCCGCAGCCCCTGCCGCGGGTCGAGGACGACGCGCTGCCGGGACCTGACGGTGACATTCCGATCCGGATCTACGGGCCAACGGCGACCCGCCGTCCCCTACCCGCGCTCGTGTTCTTCCACGGCGGCGGCGGGGTGATCGGTAGCATCGAGACCCACGACGGGTTGTGTCGCCTGCTTTGCTGCGAGCTGGAGGCGCTGGTGATCTCGGTCGACTATCGCCTTGGCCCGGAACATCCGTTCCCGGCGGCGCCCAACGACGCTCTGGCGGCGTACCGATGGGTGGTGACCCATGCGCGATCCTTGGGCGTGGATCCACAGCGGGTCGCGGTCGGGGGCGACAGCCATGGGGGCAACCTCAGCGCCGTGGTGTGTCAGCTCGCGCGGGATGGCGGGGAGCCGCCGCCTCGGGCTCAGCTGCTCATCTATCCCGCGCTCGATCGGGTCACGCCCACCGCGTCCCTGCGCCTGTTTGGCGAGGGATTCTTGCTCACCGCGGCCATGATCGATTGGTTTGCGCGCGAGTACCTGGCTGGCGCCGACCCGGGCGATCCTCGGGTCTCTCCGCGGCGGCATCCCGATCTGCGGGGTTTACCCCCGGCGGTAATCGTCACCGCCGGCTTCGATCCGCTGCGAGACGAGGGCCGGGCCTACGCCGACGCTCTGCGGGATGCCGGGGGCACCGTGCGGTACCACTGCTGGGATGGTCTGGTGCACGGCTTCGCCCAGATGACCGGGGTGGTCGAGCCCGCGCGGCGAGCCATTCACGAGGCTGCCCTGGAGCTGCGGGCACTGATGGGCCGAGCTTGATAGCATCCCCGCCATGCGGATCCTCTCGTGTTCTGTGCTCGCTCTTTTGCTCCTCGCTCCCGCCTGCGACTCCGCCGACAAGCCCAAGAAGGCCGATGACGCCGAGGCCAAGAAGAAGGCCGAGGAGGACGAGACGGCCAAGCGGATCGAGCAGCGACGCAAGGATCGCGAGGCCAAGGCCGCCGCCGAGAAGAAGGCGGCCGAGGACAAGCAAAAGCAGATCGAGGCCCTGTGTGTCGTGCCCGAGGGCGTCAAGAAGCCCAAGAAGCTCGACAAGGCCTGCGACGCTCTGGCCGAGGCGCAGATCGAGTTCCTCAAGCGGCAGTATGCTGATTCCCCCGACAAGCTCGCTGGCGTCGAGAAGAACGCGGCCATGCAAAAGGCCAACATCATCAAGATGTGCTCCAGTATGGATCTGGCCTTGGGCCTCAAGAACGCCTTCGACAACGCGCCGATGGGCTATGGCGAGTCGATGAACGATATGATCGCCGCGTGCATCAAGAAACTGGCTCCGGTTGCCCCGGCCGGTGGTGGGGCCGCGGTCCCCAAGAAGCCGGGGTGAGCGCGGGTCGGTGTTCGAATCGCCGTCGAGCGTCACTGACTCGGGCCCGGATCGTCGGCGGTCGAGTTGGAGTGTTAGGCTAGGCCCGCTTGAGCGAGCTCGGCAGCATCTTCGACCAGGCGCCCGCCGCGGGGCGGGGGCCCAAGGGTCCCGACGTCAAGGTGCGGGCTCCGGTGCGCGAGGCCATGATCGCCCGCGGCGACGAGGTGCTGGTGACCGTGCCCGATCAGGTGCCCTACGAGGGGGGCACCGTGCCTCGGCGGCGAGGGCCTGGGGATCCGCCCGGCGAGGTGCGATTGCACCTGTCCCCTCAGCTGAAGGATGGAGTGACCCTGCGCCTGCGCGGTCAGGGCGGAGAGCATCCCTCGTCCGGGGTGCCCGGTGATCTGCTGGTGACCATCGAGCTGCAACCGGGCGACGAGCCCCGTCGGGGGCGGTGGTTGGTGGTGGCGGTGGTAGTGGTCGCGGCTGCGGTCGCGGCTGGGATCGCGGCTGGGATCGGCTGAGGGTCGTCGCTGGACGTGCGGCGGCGGCGGTTCGTCCCTCCGGGTCGGGATCGCCGGGGAGCGCTTGCGTGGGATCGGGCGCCGGTTATCATGGGCGTCCGCCCGGCTCTCTATGAGCACTCGCGACCCGCAGTCCCCCGGGGGATCTCCGGGAGGCATACCGCCCCCCGCCACGGCCCCGGGACCCGCCGTTCCCCCTGTGGGCCCGCCTGCGGCGTCTGTTCCCGGGGTGCCGGTCGGTCCGCCGGGCATGGGGGCGCCCGGAGCCGTGCCGCCACCGGTTGCTGTTCCGCAGGGCATGCCGCCGCAGGGCATGCCGCCGCAGGGCATGCCGCCGCAGGGCATGCCGCCGCAGGGCATGCCGCCGCAGGGCATGCCCCCCGGGGTCGCGCCGGTCCTGCCTCCCGCGGGTGCTCCGGCCGACCCGGGGAGCTCCGATCCGGCGTCCGGTTCGGACGCCTCCGCCGCGCCCGCGCCCGCGCCTCAAGCTGGACGCTTCGGCACCTTCGGGGGGGTGTGGACGCCGGTCGTGCTCACGATCCTCGGCGTCATCATGTTCATGAGGACCGGCTATGTGGTCGGGTACTCCGGCCTGTGGCTAGCGCTGGTGATCTTGGGGCTGTCCAAGCTCATCACCACGCTGACCACGCTGAGCCTGTCGGCGATCGCCACCAACCTCGACGTGCGGGTGGGTGGGGTCTACTTCATGATCTCGCGTGTGCTGGGCCCCGACTTCGGGGGCAGCATCGGGCTGACGCTCTTTGTTGCCCAGGCGGTGAGCGTAGCCTTCTATACGATCGGCTTCACCGACGCGATCTTCTCGGTGGTCGGCAAGTTCTCCGAGGCCACTGCGGCCGGCCTCACCGAGGCCATGGTCCCGCAGATCATCTCCTCGGTCGTGATCGCCGGGCTCTTCGTGCTCACCTTCAAGGGCGCCGATGTGGCCCTCAAGGCGCAATACGTGGTGCTGGCGATCCTCCTGCTGTCGGTCGTTTCGTTCCTCGTGGGCGGGGTGATGGAATTCGACGCCCAGAACCTCGCGGTCAACCGCAGCTCGTCCTTCGACCGCGACGTAGGGTTTTGGACCGCCTTTGCGATCTTCTTCCCCGCGGCCACTGGGATCACCGCGGGGGCCAACATGTCCGGCGATCTCAAGGATCCGGGCAAGTCGATCCCGTGGGGAACGCTGCTGGCGATCATCTTCACCGGGATCATCTACGTGGTGCAGATGGTGCTGGTGGCCGGCGCTACCCCGCGCGGGGACCTACAGGCGACCCCCTTCTTGTCGTTGCAGCAGATGAGCGTGTGGGGCCCGCTCATTGTGCTGGGGGTGTTCGCGGCGACGCTCAGCTCGGCTCTGGGCTCTTTTTTGGGGGCGCCGCGGATCCTGCAGGCGATGGGGCAGGACCGGCTGATGAAGCCGCTCGAGTTCTTCGGCAAGGGCTCGGGCCCGGCCAACGAGCCCCGCCGGGCCACCGTGCTCACCTTCGTCATCGCGGTTGCGGTGATCTGGGCCGGCAGCCTGAACGCGGTGGCCGAGGTGATCTCGATGTTCTTCCTCATCGCCTACGGGATGATCAACACCTCGGCCTTCGTCGAGAGCCGCAGCGCCAACCCCAGCTTCCGCCCCCGCTTTCGTGCCTTCCACTGGAGCCTCGCGCTGGCCGGCGCGATCGGCTGCCTGGTGGCGATGGTCAAGATCAACGAGACCTACGCGCTGGTCGCCTTTGGGATCACGGGCCTTTTATACTTCTACCTGCGCAACCGCGACATCAAGACCAGCTGGGGCGACGCCAAGCAGGGCTACATCTTCCAGCGCACCCGCGACAACCTGATCTACCTCGGCGGCAGCAAGCCCCACCCCAAGAACTGGCGCCCGATCCTGGCCGCGGTGGGCCCCGAGCCCATCAACGAGCCCCGCCTGGTGCAGATGGGCGCCTGGCTGGAGTGCCGGCGCGGGCTCTATACGGTGGCCCACATCTACGAGACGCCCGAGCCCCACCTGAGCGATCGCCTGCTGGCCCGTGACGCTCGTCGTGACGAGCTGCGCCGCCACCTGTCGGCCCTCGACATCGTGGGTTTTTCCGAGGTGGTCGCGGTCGAGGAGTACCGGGAGGGGCTCATCACCTTCTTGCAGAGCTACGCGACCGAGGGGGTCCGGCCCAACACGGTGCTCGTCTCGATTCCACCCCCGGCCGACACTGAAGGGCGCCAGCGCCTGCTCAAGACCGAGGAGATCCTGCGGGCCTTCAACGTCAACCTGGTGCTGCTCAAGCCCTCCGACATGGTGCTCGACAAAGCAGTACGGGTGATCGACCTGTGGTGGCGGGGCGATCGCAAAGGCAGCCTCATGGCGCTGCTGGCCTACCTCATCACCCTCGATCGCACCTGGCGTACGGCGAGGCTGCGGATCTTCCGGGCGGTGGCCGATCCCGGGGCCGAGCAGACCGCCCGCAATCGCCTGCGCGAGCTGCTGGTCAATGCCCGGATCGACGCCGAGATCCACGTGTTCGTGGCCACGACTCACCCGCACGAGTTCATCCCCGAGCACTCGGGGACGACCGCCGACATCGTGATGCTGGGGCTGGCGACGGTCGACATGGATCAGTTCGGCGGGTACCTCGCGGCCATGGAGCCCATGCTCCAGCGGTTGCCCACCACGCTGCTGGTGCGTAGCAACGGCGAGGCGGATCTGTTCGCCTGAGCGCGTGGCTCGTCCTGGCCCGCGGATGGCCCGAGGATGGTCAAGGATCGGTCAAGGATCGCTCGGGTGCTCGATCGCGCGCGCTCGCCTTCGTCGATCGATCAGCTCCGCGCGGGCTCGCCTGCAATCGCTCGCCGTGAGAGTCGTCGCCGTATTCTTGCTGACCTTTGTTGCAACCAGGTCCGAGGGGGCTCGTCGATACGGGTGACTCGGGAGGCGGGTCGTCAGCGAGGACCCAGTGCTTCGCGCTGACTCCGGCTCCCTTCGTGCCCCGAGCGCGCGATCTCGAGAGCAGCGGACGTGGACGCCTGGTCCTCGTTCGCCGAGCCGAGTGGCTCGTCGACGCTTGGATCGAGCGTGGGGCACCCCCTCGCCAAAGGACCTGACGCCATGATGATCGACTCCATTCCGTCCCTGTGTGCTCCCGCCGCTCGCCTGCTGGTCGCCGCCGCCCTGTTGACCGCCTGTGATTCCGCTTCGGACGATCTCGACGCTGCCGGGGAACTCCAAGAGATCGCCGAGCGTCCCGAGGGCGCGTACCCCCAGGCGCTCGCGGCCAACGCCACCCCAGTGGCCCAGCTGCCTGGCTTCGACGTGACGATCGGTCTGGACGCCGATTCCCACGTGACCCTCGATTGGGCGGATGCGGACGCGACCGAGTACGAGATCTGGTACAGCCGCTATCCCTACTTCACGCCAGGAGTGTTCCCGAGCACCTTGGCCGCGACGGTTACGGGCACCAGCTGGGTCGACCCACTCGAGCGTGACTACGAGGACAACCTCTACTATGTGGTCCGTACGGTCGAGACCGCCCCGCAGATCTCGACCACGGTGGGGCGACACCGGGTGACCATGTACGACGGCTTCAGCAAGATCCCGCTGAGCCTGGAGACCGATCTGGCCACCGCCGTCGACGTGTTCGACGCTGCCTCCCCCGATGCGATCGAGGTGTTCCAGTTCAATGCGCAGACGGTGAGCTGGCAGTCGTGGGATCCCGTCTCCAACCCCGGGGCGTTCATCGTCGATCACGGCACCACCCCCGTGCTCAACATGGAGCTCGAAGCGCCGGTCGACCGGATCATCGCCGGCTACGTGCCCGCGGCGGATGACCTCGCCGTGGGCCTTTACCCGGGCGACAACCTCGTGCACCTTCCGCTGCACTTCCCCGACACGACCGCCAGCGCGTTGCTGGCGACGATCCCCGGGGCGACTCAGGTGGGCCGCTGGGATCCCGCGGCTCAGGTGATCGACTGGGTCACCACCAACGACCCCACGGTCGACGTGGCGATCCCGTCTGGTGCTGACTTCCACGTGTGGATGGGCGCCGAGGCCGAGTGGCCCATCGATCGCGAGGCGGTCTCGGGTGATTGCTGCGTGTCCAACGGCAACGCCTACTGCGAGGACGCGGAGGTGACCACGTGTGTCTGCGCCGAGGATCCCTACTGCTGCAGCAACACCTGGGACAGCCTGTGCGCCAACGGGGTGGAAGGCCGCGGCTGCGGCACCTGCTAGAGGCGTGCGCGTCGGGCTTTGGGTTCCCAGCTCCGTCGCGCGCGACCGGAGGGCCGAGGTCGTACCCCCAGCGATCTCGGCCTTTTGCGTGAAACTCGGCCCGCATCGCGGCTAGCGAAGAGCATCACGAGTCCGGCCAGAGGCGGAGCGCTCGCGATCGACGCGGTCAGCCGAAGGCCGACCGTAGCGCTCGCGAGGCGTAGTCCCACGACGCGGGCCCTCGTACGGAGGGCCGCGCCGGGAGGGGGAGGCTCGGGGCCCGGGCTAGCTTGGCCAGCTCGGTGAGCAGCATTTTCTCCTGCTCGGAGGGGATCCGCGACTCGAGGCGATCGCGTCGCTCTTGGGGCAGCGAGCGAAACCACTTGAGGGTGTCGGCCGTGGTCTGCTCGATACTGCGGCAGGTGAGCCCGGCCTCGACGGCCCGCGCGTTGCTGTAGCGGTGAAAGCCAGCGGACTCTCCGGCGGGAGGCGCCCAGATGGGGATCATCATCGGCGGCCGGGGTTTGTTGCTGCCCTGGTCCTTGTCGTCCTTGGCTTGTTTGCCTTTGGCCTTTTTGCCCTTGGCTTTTTTGCCCTTGGCTTGTTTGCTCTTGGCTTGTTTGCCCTGGTCTTGATCCTCGTCTTGGGCGGCTTGCTCGCGTTGGGCTTCGAGGAATTCCGCCGACGCCCACACGAACTGGGCGTCGTTGTTCGACGCGTTCTTGCAGGCCGCGAGCACGGTGCCCCAGTTCATGGGCTGGACGGGGCCGACCGCGTTGAACACTCCCATGGTGCGCGTGGTCACCAGGCGCACCAGCCAGCGTCCGAGGTCGCGCACGTCGATCACCTGGAGCGGATCGTTGGGTGAGCCGGGGGCCAGGACGTCGCCGCCCTGAGCCACGCGGACGGGCCAGTAGGTGAAGCGATCGGTGGGGTCGCGCGGGCCGACGATGTAGCCCGGGCGCACGTTGGCCACCCGCCCCGGCATGGCGGCCTCGGCGGCCTGCTCGCACAGCACCTTGAGCCCGCCGTAGTTCTGGTACATGGGCCCCATCGTCTCGACCGTGGGATCGTCGAGGGTGGCCAGCGCGGCGGTCTCGTCGTCGCCAGGGTGATCGTGGGTGGCATAGGCCGAGACGCTGGAGATGAAGATGTACTGCCCCACCGAAGGCGCGAGCAGCTCGGCCGAGGCCCGGACGTGGCGCGGGAAGTAGCCGGAGGTGTCGATCACCGCGTCCCAGGTGCGGCCCTCGAGCGCCGAGAGCCCCGCACCGACCGTGGGGTCGCGGTCGCCGATGAGGGTCTCCAGATCGGGATAGGCGTCGGGATTGGACTTGCCGCGGTTGAACAGGGTGACCTCGAGGCCGGCCGCGAGCGCCTCGTCGACTATGGCCGGGCCCAGGAACACCGTGCCGCCCAAGACGAGCAGGCGCTTGACCGGCGGAGCCGAGGCCACGGGATCGGCCGGTGGCGTGGCCTGGGGCGTTGGCGAGGTCGTCGGGGGGCCACGTTTCCCGGACGGACGACACCCCCACGCCAAGGAGGGCAGGGCCAGGCCGTAGGACAGGAATCGACGGCGGGAGGACGACATCGGGCCTTGGACCACGGTGACACCGGTCTTGGTTTCACCGGTTTTTGTTTCACCGGTTCGGTCTACGTGTCGGACCGAGGATTCGTCGGGGAAATTGTGGGCCCTCGCGCAGCTTCTGCGGGCCCGTCGCTCGGCGATTCGGGATACCCGTGGTTGTCGAAATGACCGTCGTCCGAGAGATCATGTCCCCTCAGCTGTTCAGCTGTGGTCCCGCCGAGCCGGCCTCCGATGCGCTGGACTACCTGATGATGCTCGACATCCACGCCGCCCCCGTGCTCGACGAGGCCACGCACGAGCCCTTGGGTATGATCGCGCTGTCGGATCTCACGGGGGATCTGTCGGAGGAGACGGTCGAACAACGTATGTCTCGGCCCGCGGTCTTCGTGCTGCAGACCGCCCCGGTCGGCGAGGCCGCGCGGATCATCGCCCAGACCGGCTTTCATCACCTGGTGGTCGTGGACGGTGAGCATCGGGCGGTGGGCTTCATCTCGGCCATCGACATCGTCCGGTCGACCTTGGGCTGGAACCGACCAGGAGCCTCGGCGGAGGAACCGGCCCCGGCTGCGGCCCAGCTGGAGTGGAGCGCGAGTCAGCAGCTCACCGAGATCGGTCGGCAGGCGGCCCCTGAAGGCCCTGGAGTGCTGGTGCTGCTGCGCGTGCCCCAGGATCTGCCGCCGACCATGCTGTGGGTCCAGTCCACCAACGACCTGCGAGGGTTGCTCGGCGAGTTTCTGGACGATCCGCCGCCCCGGCTGGCTCGCTACCTCGAGCGAGGACACCTCCACTTTCGGGCCGCGGCCGTGCCCGAGCTCTCGCAGCGCAGCGCGGCGTTGCTCTCGTTGCTACGGAGCTCGGCTCATCGGCTGAGCCCAGATCCGGCGTGAGGTCGCCGCTTCGCAGGCAGCGCCGTCCCTTCGCGGGGCGACGACTGTGATGCACGTAGGGGAGCTTTTCGTTCGAGCATGAACGATCCAACCCGTCGCGAGCCGAGAGTTGACGCACTCGCGCTTGGAGGAGGCTTGTGAAACTATCCCGTTCACGCCGATGAAGCCGTTGTTCCGATCGCTGTTCGCTACGTTGGTCCTGGCCGCGTGTACCCCGAAATCCGCCCCCCCGGTGACGACCACGCCCGTCGATGCCGATCCGCCGACCCCGGCGGTGGTCGAGATCGACGACTCGCCGGCCCTGGCTCTGGACCCGGCGGTACGGACGGGCCGGCTCGCCAACGGGCTGACCTACTACATTCGCAAGCACCCCAAGCCAGAAAACCGGGTCTTGCTGTGGCTGGCGGTCAATGCTGGCTCGGTGCTCGAGGACGACGATCAGCGAGGCCTGGCCCACTTCGTGGAGCACATGGCCTTCAACGGAACCGAGCGCTTCGAGAAGAACACGATCATCGATTTCTTCGAGCGCTCGGGCATGGATTTCGGGGCCGACGTCAACGCGTACACCTCGTTCGACGAGACGGTCTACATGCTCCAGGTGCCCACCGACGACGCCAAGCTCATGTCGCAGGGCTACGATGTCATCGAGGACTGGGCGGGAGCGGTAACCTTCGACCCCAAGGAGGTCGAAAAGGAGCGCGGTGTCGTCATCGAGGAGTGGCGGCTGGGGCGAGGCGCCAGACAGCGTGTGTTCGACAAGCAGTGGCCGGTGTTCTTGGCGGGGAGCAAGTATGCCGAACGCAAGCCGATCGGCGAGAAGGAGATCCTCGAGACCGCCCCGGTCGAGCGCCTCAAGGCATTCTATAAGGACTGGTACCGGCCCAACAACATGGCCGTGATCGTGGTGGGGGACATCGATCCTGACCAGGCGCAAAAAGAGGTGGAAGCTCGCTTCGGCGACCTGCAAAACCCCACCGAGCTGCGCGAGCGAGTCAGCGTGCCCGTGCCGTTGCTCGATGAGACCCGTATCGACGTCCAGACGGACAAGGAGATGTCGATGACGCAGGTGACCGTTGCCATCAAGGGTCCCCACTCGTCCTTCCGCACCGAGAACGACTATCGCGAGGATCTGATCGACACTCTGTTCCACGGGATGCTGCGGGCGCGGCTGGACGAGATCCGCCGGCGCCCCGAGGCGCCCTTCGCCTTCTCGTTCTCCTTTACTTCGGAGATGGGGCGCGCCGTCGACGTGTTCCAGCTGTTCGCGGGGGTCAAGCCGGGCCAGGCCGACGCAGCCGTGCAGACCCTGCTGGTTGAGGTGGAGCGCGTGCGTCAGCACGGCTTCCAGGCCTCGGAGTTCGAGCGGATCAAGGCCGAGCACTTGCGCGATCTAGAGCGGGCGCTGGCCGAGGCCGACACGGTCAAGGGTCGGGCCTACGCCCGCCGTTTGGTCAACCAGTTTCTTGAGGGTCGCATCATGGTCAGCCGCAAGGACGAGCTTGCGCTGGCCAAGAAGTATATGCCCCAGCTGACCCTCGAGGAGGTCAACCAGTATGCGGAGATGTGGACCAATCGCCGCGATCGCGTGATCTCGGCCGCGGGGGCCTCACGGGACAAGATGCCCAGCCAAGAAGATCTGCTGGCTATCGCCGACAAGGTCCCCACGATGGACGTATCGCCCTGGGAGGATAGCGGGGCGGGTGGAAGCTTGATGGCCGCGGCCCCCGAGGCGGGCACGATCACGGCCAAGGAGCGGATCGAGGAGATCGGGGTGAGTGTGTGGACGCTGTCCAACGGTGTCCGGGTGGTGGTCAAGCCCACCGATTTCAAGAATGACGAGATCCTCGTGTATGCCTTCAGCCCCGGTGGTCACTCGCTGGCGCCCGACAAGACCTTCGAGTCGGCGCTGTGGGCCGACAGCATCGTGGCCCAGTCCGGAGTGGGGGAGCACGATGCGGTCGCGCTCAACAAGCTGCTGACCGGCAAGGTGGCCAGCGTGTCGCCGTGGATCGGCGAGCTCGAGGAAGGGATGCGGGGCAATGCGTCGCCCAAGGACATCGAGACCCTCATGCAGCTGGTGCACCTCTACTTCAAGGCGCCCCGTAAGGATCCCACCGCCTTCGGGGCGTGGAAGGGGCAGATGGACACCTTCTTCAAGAATCGCGACCTCAACCCGCAGGTGGTGTTCTTCGACGAATATCGCAAGGCGGTCAGTGGCAACCACCGGCGGCGTCAGCCGCCCACCAGCGAGAGCATCGCCAAGGTGGATCTAGAGACTGCCTACGATTTTTACCGGCAGCGCTTTGCTGACGCGGGTGATTTCACCTTCGTGTTCGTGGGCAGCGTGGACGAGGCCAAGCTGGAGACGCTCGCGGCCACCTACTTGGCCTCGCTGCCGAGCGCGAAGCGCAAGGACAAGTGGCGCGACATTCGGGTGCGGCATCCCCGAGGCATCAAGCGGCTCCGCGTGGAGAAGGGACAGGATCCCAAGAGCTTCGTGATGTTGGCTTTCCACGGTAAGGCCAAGTGGAGCCCCGAGGTCGAGGACGATCTCGACATGCTCTCGGAGGTCATGAGCATCCGGCTGCGCGAGATCCTCCGCGAGGACATGAGCGGGGTGTACGGGGTGTTCTCCCGCGGAGACATCGATCGGCGTCCCAAGACCCGCTACGAGTATTCCGTGGGCTTTGGGTGCTCGCCCGACAACGCCGAAAAGCTCACCCGGGCGGTGTTCGATCTGGTCGAGACCGTCAAGACCGAAGGCGTCGACGCGGAGACGATCGACAAGGTCAAGGAGCAACGCCGTCGCGGGCTGGAGCTCGACAAGAAGGAGAACCGCTTCTGGTCGCGTCAGCTGACCAATCACTACCGCTACGGCACCGATCCTCGGAAGATCCTGGAGCTCGACAAGATGATCGATCGGGTCAGCTCGGCCAATGTGCAGAAGACCGCGCGCAAGTACCTCGGCAAGCAGTACGTCGACGCGCTGCTGATCCCCGAGGGCAGCGCCGCCGCGAAGGGCGAAGCGGCGGGCAACAAGACGACGGGCAACAAGGCGCCCGCCAAGAAGACGACGGCCAAGAAGGCGCCCGCCAAGAAGGTACCCGCCAAGAAGGCCGGCTGATCGCGGTCGGTCGGTGTTTCGCGGCCGGATAGATGGCGGGGTGAACGAGGAGATCTCGTGCGAGCCCGGCGCAAGAGCGTCGGGCTCGTGCAATTGACGGGCCCTGGCCATCCTCGGGGGCGGCGTGCCGAGCGGTCGGTGCGTAGAATCTTCGCGATGTCGGACGCGCAGCGTCTCAAGGTGGCCTTCATCGGCAGCCACGGCGTGGGCAAGACCACGCTGTGCTACGGGCTGGCAGCCCGGCTCAAGGCCCGTGATGTCTCGCTCGAGGTGGTGCACGAGGTGGCGCGGCGGTGCCCGTTGCCGATCAACGAGCAGACCGGGGTGGCTTCACAGTCGTGGATCCTCCACACGCAGGTGGCGGCGGAGATCGTGGCCGCCGAGCGTTACCCGGTGGTCGTATGCGATCGCAGCGCGCTGGACAACTATGTGTACTTGCTGCTGGCCGCCGGGCGTCAGCGGGCGCTCGAGGCGATGGTCGACGCGTGGATGGCAACGTATGACCTGCTGGTGCTGGTGCCGATCGTGGAGGCGCCGAGCGCCGACGGCATGCGGGCCACCGATCCCGCGTTTCAGCACGCGGTGGAGGACGGGGTGCGGCGGGAGCTGACCCGGCGGGAGCTGACCGCGTTGGTGCTCGATCCCGAGGAGCGCGAGGGGTGGCTACGGCAGGTGGAGACCGAGGTGATGACCCGGCTGGCACCGCCGCAATTGCCGCTCTTGTGATGACGCGATGAGGCCACGAACTGTCGATGTAATGAGCAAGCGAGCAGACCAATGGCTGGATTTCACGATTACCTTCGTGCCGTAGGGCTCGTTGTGGCTGGGTCCGTGGTCGGCATCAGCTGCACTTGCTCGGATCGAATCGTTGGCGAAGAGCCTGAGGGCTACGGCGAACCTGCATGCCTGTGGCTCATTAGCCCCGATGTCTACCTCGCCGATGGTTCGACCCGCATCCTACAAGATCAACAAAACCGTCGAAATGGCACCGTGTGTCTCTGTATCACCGAGGAAGAGTACGATGCCCTTGGTGAGCGCTTATCTCGGGTCGGTTGGCCCGAGGAGGGTACGCTGCTCGAAGAATTCAACGAGCTTGCCTACGACGAATGCAAGCGCTTGGCCGCACTCACCGTGGGGGCTGTGGACGACGAGTGCCTCGATTACTACCAAGCGGGTCGGTGGCTCAAGGACATCTACTTCGCTCGTGGCGGTTGGGAGAACGGAAAGCCCCCGGGTTTTTCGTGCATCGAGTCCTGAGTTCGGTGGGGCGTAGGCGGCGCTCTCCACGTTTCTGCTCTGGCGATGCCGCCCGTGCCCTGGGCCCCGGGCTATGCGGATGCCGCAGTGTGACTTCTGGGCCTCGCTGGTCAGGGACGGGTGTTGCGCTACATGCGCAGGTCTCTTGGCGAGGCCGGGGCCCTCACAGCTCGAGATCTCGCAGTCGCCCGCGCTCGGTGAGCTCGCGGGCGCGCATCAGCAGCTGCTGGTCGTCGAGCGGTCGGGTGCTGCTGAGCTCGTCATCGATGGCCCGGATCAGCCGACGGCGACCCCCAGGCTCCGCGAGCAGGGCGCGGAGGCGAGCGGTGGGCACGGGGCGGGTGCGGGGCGCGGTGAAGGGGTGCATGCGAGATCTCCCGAGGCCGGTCATGTCGCGGTGCTCGGCGCTCGCAGGGGCAGAGTCTCCCGGCCGGCCGGTGTGACGGATCTTTTTTGGACGGAGCTTTTTTGGGGCGGCGCTGGCTCTGGGGCGCCCCCGCCGGTCGGTCCGCGAGCCGCGCATTCGACCGCGGTGGTCGAGTATCCTCTGCGCGGTCGATGGATTTCGCCGATCGCAAGCTCTACTACAACCGTTGTGATCCCGCCGAGGCGCTGTCGCCCGACGATGAGCGCAACGTGGATCTCGATGCCGAGGCGGTGGGTGGGTATCGGCCGCGCGGGGTGGTGTGGGTCGAGCGGCTGGCGAGCGAGATCGAGCTGTCGGACAAGCCCACGTGCACGCTCTTTACCGGGTTGCCCGGCTCGGGCAAGTCGACCGAGCTGCGCCGTCTGCTCGCGCACCTCGCCGCCGAGGACGGGATGCACCTGTTGCCCGTGCTGATCGACGCGGAGCAGATCATCGATCTGACCACCCGGGTGGACATCCCCGACATCATCGCCGCGATCGTCTATGGCACCGACGCCGCGGTGCTCGCGGCCGAGGGGCAGACCGACAGGGCCCCGGCGGCCGAGGGCTACCTGACCCGGTTGTGGCACTGGTTGACCTCGACCGACGTCGAGCTGGGCCGAGGCGAGCTGGCGGTGACCGATGCGACCAAGCTGGTGTTCGAGCTCAAGACCCGGGACAGCCTGCGGCAGCGAGTGCGTCGCACGGTGGCGGCCAACCTCACCACGTTCTTGGGCCAGGCTCGCGACGAGCTGGTGGCGCTGGAGGGGCGGGCCCGCGCGGCGGGGTACTCGGGGCTCATCGTGGTGCTCGACTCACTCGAGAAGCTGCGGGGGATCAGCGAGAACTGGCACGACGTGCTGGCGAGCGCCGAGCAGATCTTCGGCCGAGGGGCGCCCTACCTGCGCCTGCCGGTGCACGTGATCTACACCGTGCCCGCGGCCCTGGTGGCGCGCCAGCACCAGGGGATCGAGTTCATGCCCATGGTCAAGCTGCGCCACCGCAGCGGGGAGCCCTTTGCGCCCGGGGTGGCGACCATGCGCAAGCTGGTGCACCAGCGGATCCCCGAGGCGATCATGGGGCACCTGTTGGGCGAGCGGGGCAAGGAGCGCTGCGACGAGCTCATCATGGCCTCGGGGGGGTATACGCGGGAGGTGATCCGGTTTCTGCGGGCGATCGTGCGGGAGCGCGCGCACCCGCTGTCGCAGACCGCCTTCGATCGGATCCTCAACGAGCTGCGCGACGACTACCGGGCGGTGGTGCCCTCCGAGGCGTTCGACTGGCTGGCCCAGGTGGCGCTGGACAAGTACCTGACGATCCACGACGAGGACCACCGAGCGTCGGCCGATCTGATGCTGCTCAACAACGTGGTCATGCGCTACACCAACCAGCGTGACTGGTACGACCTGCACCCGGTTGTCTACGACATCCACGGCGTGGCCGAGGCCATCGCGCGGGAGAAGGCCCGTCGCCAGGAGCCCGGCGCGGGGTGAGTGGGCGTCGGGTGACCGCGGATGATGGCGCCCTTGATCGCGTGATCGAGGGACTGCGGCTCGGGGAGGGCTTTGGGTTTCACATGGTCACCTGCGCCAGCCTGGCTCAGGTGGAGCATGCGCGGGCTCGGCTGGCTGCGGCGCTGGGTGATCGTGCGGTGCTGGTCGACGTGGAGGTGACCGATCTGGGCCAGCCACGGGCGCTGATCGAGCGATTGATCGAGCAGACCCCGCCGGGGGTCTTGGTGCTGAGCGCGACCGTGATGGCCACCCAGAGCGACCGCTGGTCGCTCGTGTTTCAGCGCCTCAACGAGGCGCGCAACCACGTGATCCGGTGCTTCGATGGCCTGGTGCTCGTGCTGTCGAGTTCGCTCAAGTCCGTGTTCAGCCACAATGCCCAGGATTTCTTCTCGTTGCGGAGCTCCTCGGTGGTGCTGGGGGAGCCGCGCTCTGACGAAGAAGCGGACGAAGAAGCGGTCGACGTTGTGCTCGAGGATGCGCTCGAGGACGACGACGAGGATCTGAGCACGAAGTCGATCGTGCGTGGGGGGTTGCGAGATCTGGAGGTGGACTCGGTGAAGTCGGTCGTGTCGGTCGACGAGCGCCCGCGCGGTGCACCGAGTCCGAGCCGGAGCTCGCCGCTCGTGGCTCCCGAGCCCAAACCCCAGCCCAAGCTGGCGAGGCGGCCTTCGCCAGCGTTGCCGCCGTCGACCTTTTCGAAGGCCCCCGACCGGCCGCCGGCCGCCCCGGCCGGTGCTCCGCCCGCTCGCTCGCGGAGCCCCCGTTTTGGCGCGGTGATCGAGCGGCTCCGACGGCTGACCCGGCGCCGGGGTCGAGGGCTCGACCCCCGGCAACCCCCGATCCGCGTGCTTTTGCTGTCTTCGCTGCTGGTGCCCGGCCAACCCCGCGAGCTTGCCCCGCTCGAGGAGCGCATGCGCTGGCTGATGGAGGATCTGCATCGGCTGTGGCCCCGGTCGGATCGTCCGCGCTTCGATCTATTGCTCGTCGCCGGAGACGTGGCTTCGTGGGGTCGGACATCCGAGATGAAGCACGCCAGCAAATTGCTGCACATGCTGATGGCGCACCTGAGCACCCCGCAGGGGCGCCCGTCGCTGTTGCTGGTGCCGGGCAACCACGACATGAGCAAGGGCCTGGCCAAGTGGCGCTCGTTGGTCGATCGCGGCGAAGACCTCGACGGCATGATGAAGCAGCGCAACAACATGGCGATCGCCCGGGAGGGAGGTCTGGGGTTTCGCACCATGGTCCAGCGGCTGCACGAGGAGGGGCTGGTGCCCCTCGCTCCGGCGTTCGATCCCTATGCGTTGGTGACCCACGAGCTGCTGCACGGCCGGCGCCGCGTGGCGATCCGCGGCTTCGACAGCGCGTGGGGCCTGCCGTGGGTGGGTCACCAGCGAGGGGTGCTGGGCTCGGGGCAGCTCGAGGCGGCGCTAGCCGGGCTGGACCACGCCGATTGCCGCATTGCGGTGGTGCACCATCCGCCGGACATGATGGATCCCGGCGAGTGGGCGCTGCTGCGCGAGACCTTCGACCTGGTGCTGACCGGTCCGAGCACCAGTGCTTCGCCTGTGCAGCGCAGCGCCGGGCGGGCCGTGCTGGTGACGGGGCCGGGCCTGTCGGGCAAGAGCATGACGGCGAGCCCGGCCGGCTATGCCGTGCTCGAGCTGGGCGGGGCGGCTCGTGTGCAGCTGCGGTGGGTCGATCCGCGATCGGAACCGCTGCGGCTGGAGCTGCCGCTGGGGCCCTCGCGTGGGGCGTGAGCGGTCGCGGACCGTGCCGTGCTAGACTGAGCTGTCGCCATGCCCGGGCCCGAGACGAGCGTCGAACCCGATCTGAGCGGCACGGTGCTCGGCCGCTATCGCCTGGTACGGCGCCTGGGTCTGGGGGGCATGGGCGCGGTGTACCTGGCGCAGCACGAATTGCTCGACCGGAAGGCGGCGGTCAAGGTGCTCAACCAGTCGCTCGCGTCCCGGTCGATTGCCCGCAAGCGCTTCTTGCTCGAGGCCCGGGCGGCCAGCAAGGTGCACCACCCGGGCGTGGTCGAGATCCACGACGTGGCCTTCGCCGGCAACGTGGTCTACTTCGTGATGGAGCTGCTCGAGGGGCACGATCTCGGCGAGCTGCTCCAGGAGCAGCCGCGCCTTGGCTGGGAGCAGGCGGCGCCGATCTTCATCCAGGTGGCCGATGCTCTCGATGCGGCCCACCGCGTGGGGGTGATCCATCGTGATGTTAAGCCCTCCAATTGCTTCTTGCTGGTCGGGGCTGGTGGTTTCCCCGGGCCCGACGTACGGGACAAGCCCGACGTGCGGGTCAAGATGGTCGACTTTGGGATCGCCAAGGTGGCCACCGGCGATCGCTCGGTCACCGAAGAGCTCACGATCACCGGGGAGATCTTCGGCACGGTCGCCTATATGGCGCCCGAGATGGGGCAGGGGATTAGCGACGATCCTCGCTCCGACATCTACGGGCTGGGGGTCATGATGTTCCGGGTGCTGACGGGGCGGCTGCCCTTCGTCGGCAACTCGGTGCAGGTCATCACCCAGCACATCAGCCAGTCTCCGCCGGCGCCTCGGAGCCTCGAGCCCTCCATTCCGGTGGAGGTGGAGCGCATCATCTTGCAGGCCCTGGAGAAGCAGCCCGAAGACCGACAACCCTCCATGCAGCACGTGGCGTCCGCGCTCCGGAAGGCGACCCGCCGATCGCATCCCGGGGCGTCGCCCGACTTATCATCCTCGGGCATGGCGTCACGCTCGCGTCCGCCACGGACACCGATCGCTCCGGTGAGGCCTTCGGTGCCGATCACCCAAGCCGAGGTGATCGGCCTGGACGAGCGACCGACCGCGCCGCGGTCTGCTCGGCGGGCCGACGATCCATGGCGAGAGGAGCATGCGCGGACAACCGCCTACGGTGAGGAGCCGCTCCCGCCGCCCATGCCGGGGGAGGTGGAGCTTCCGCCGGAGATGTTCCGGCCGCCCGAAGATCCCAGCGTGCAGGTGGATCTGTCCGCGGTCACCCAGCCCAGCCACGAGGTGGCGGCGGTCCGGCCCTCGCGGCGTCGCCTCGTGCGAGGGCTGGCGGCAGGCGGGGTCTTGGCGGCGGTCGGTACGGTCGCGTGGGTCTACCGGGATCGGGTCACCCAGGTGGTGCCCAAGGATCTCGACGAGCTCCAGCGCGACGTGGGGCTGTCCGACGAGGCCGACCATGTCCTGGTGCTCGTCGACGTGGTGCCCGAGGGCGCGAACAAGGACGCCAAGGTCTACATCGACGATGTCTGGATCACCGAGCGGCCGATCCGGGTGCCGCGCTCGGAGGACTATGTGCAGATCCGAGTGGAGGCCGACGGATACGAGCCGTGGAGGATCCGGTTCAAGCCCACGATCACGCGCCGGTTCGAGGTGAAGCTCGAGCGTAGCCCTCGCAAGGGGAAGAAGAAGGCAAGGAAGAGGGCGAACAACAAGGGCGGCTGAGGGCCAGGTGGCGGCCTACGCTACGCTACGGTGCTTGCAGCTGTGACGAGAGCCACTGGTCCAGGGCCAGCCCCAACGAGGCGATCTGCTGGCTGTAGCAGAGATCCGCGTCGAAGCAGGGATTGCCATACATCGCAGCCAGCCGCGGATCGGTATACCGGTACCCGAGGTTGGCGATGAAGGAGACGATATAGTGGCGCTCGTGTCCGCGATCGCGTAGTCCGGTCACGATCCCCGCGTCGCTGCCGAAGTTCTGCGTCAGGCCGGTCTTGTGGGCGAACGACACCTCGGCCAGGTCGTTGCATGGGCGCACGTCATCGCTCAAGGGGATCCCTTCTACCGTGACCCCGTAGTCCCCGGCCGCCGGATCGTCGAACCAGCGCTCGGGCATCCGTGCGGGGATTCCGGGCTGACGCCCCGGGAGCCCGCACAGCGCCGTTGTGCTGAGCACCTCGTGCCAGCCCTGGTCGGCGAGCAGCCCCAGCAGGTAGTCCTTGCTCCGATCCGACAAGAAGCTGCTGTCGACTGGGGCGCCGTCGACCTCCCACGTGGCCTCGGGAGCCCGCCGGTCGAGCAGCCACAAAAGCCGCGCCGTATCCCAGGCCGTCATGTGGAAGCGGCCGGTCGTGTCCACCGCGCCGGGCGGGGTCCAGTCTCCGTCGGGCTGGGTCCCCTCGATCCGCAGGGTGTACAGCCCCAGCCCGTCCAGGGTGTCGTGGAGCAGGTCGGGGAGGAGCCCCGCCTGGTGCAGCCGGGCGATCGCGGCCGAGGTCGCTCCATTCTCACTGGCGGTGAGCATGCGATCCATCGCTTCGCCCACCGTGCCCGTGAAGCCACCGCCCGGGACGTTGGTCACCGAGATCGGATCGTCCAGCGCGATCGTGCCCTGATCCAGTCCCAGGGCGATGCCCACGCCCACGAGCACCTTGAACAGCGAGGCGGGGTTGGGGACCATGAAATCCAGCGAGCCCGTCGCCGGGCCGATCGAGCTTTGGGGGGGCCACGGGGCGTCCCAGGGGATCGCCCCCGACCAGCGGTCGTAGCTCCACGAGCGCCAGGTGATGTCGGTGACCGCCGCGCTCACCGGATCGATCGAGCTCGTGTGGACGTCGGCTGCGTCGTTGCTCAGCAGCACGTTGGCGCTGGCGGGAGGGCAGCCGGGCTGGAACGTGATCACGGCCAGGTCGACGTTGGGCGGGCGATCGATAGGAGCGCCGTCGTCCAGATCCCAGACCGCGTCGAGCTCCACGCCGGCGAGAGTGGTCTGTAGCTGCGCGGCGAGCTGGTCCGAGTCGAGACACGCGATCGGGGGATCGGTGTCGCTGCTCTCGTCGGCCGCAGAGGGATCGCCGGTGGGATCGCCGGTGGGATCGCCGGTCGTTGTGAGGTTGTCGCCGGCCGTGCTCGTGGTCGCGGGTGGGGCTTGGGTGGTGTCGCTCGGTGCTGCCGTGTCGGTCTCTGCGGGGTCGGTGCCGGTGGACTCGCTCGTCTCCTCGTTGGCGGGTGATCGGGGGCACGCGCCGAGGCTGAGCGTGAGGGCCACGGTGATCGAGCCGCGGTGCCTGCTGGATCGCATCCCGTGGATGCTCACACGATTGGGTCGGCGTTGTCGCGGTGGCGGACGCGTGCCCGCAAGGGGATCCCCTCGGTTCTCATCGCCCGCGGGCCGAGGGATCCTCCCAGCTTGCGTGCGCGCGGCGGGGTTGAGAGCATCGCCTGTCCGCCCCTCGCGGCTCGGAGCGCATCCACGTGGCAGAGCAAGAAGATCCGGCCCCGACCTCCTCGCCCCCCGCCAAGGGGCACCCCCCCGGCCTGTACGTCCTGTTCTCGGCGGAGATGTGGGAGCGCTTTTGCTACTACACGATGCGGGGTCTTCTGACCCTGTACCTCATCAAGGCCCTCGCCATGGGCGACGTGCGGGCCTTTGCGATCTACGGGGCCTACACCGCGCTGGTCTACGCCGCGCCCGTGATCGGGGGCCAGGTGGCCGACCGGATCCTAGGCTACCGGCGGGCGGTGATCCTGGGCGGTGTGATGATGATGATCGGCGAGTTCATCATCTGCCTGGGCACCGAGGACGCGCTGTTCTTGGGGATGGGCGTGATCATCGTCGGCAACGGCTACTTCAAGGCCAACATCTCCAGCATCGTCGGCAAGCTCTACAAAGACGGCGACCCGCGGCGCGACTCGGGCTTTACGATCTTCTATATGGGCATCAACCTCGGCGCCGTGGGGGCCACGCTCATTGGCGCGCCGGTGGGCGAGGGCCTGTCGCGCGGGGCCCTGGGCGACGCTGGCTACCTGGTGGGCTTTGCCCTGGCCGGGGTGGGCATGGTGGCGGGGCTGGGCTTCTTCGTCTTCGGCAAGAAGAAGCTCGAGGGCCAGGGAGAGCCCCCCGATCCCGAGCGGCTGCACGCCCCGTTGTTTGCGGGCATGAGCCTGCAGACGGTCACCATCGTGCTCTCGTTCGCGGTGGTCCCGGTGCTCTACTTCCTGCTCCAGTACAAGTCCATCGTCGACGTGATCCTGCTGGTGGCCCTGCTCGCCGTCGTCGTCCAGCTGGTGCAGGCGGCCTTCGCCGGGGGCGGCCGGGTGCAGCGCGATCGGATCTTCGTGCTGATGATCCTCATGGTGTTCAACGTGGTGTTCTGGGCCTGCTTCGAGCAGGCGGGCACCTCGCTGACCTTGTTTGCCGATCGCAACGTCGATCGCATGGTGCTGGGCTGGGAGATGCCCGCGTCGATGACGCAGTTCTTCAACCCCGCCTTCATCGTGCTGTTCGGCTCGTTCTTCTCGGTCTTATGGATCAAGCTCGACGAGCGCAACCTCAACCCCAACATCCCGCTGAAGTTCGGCCTGGGGATCATGCAGCTAGGGGTGGGCTATCTGCTGCTGCTGGTCGGCGCCGAGCTGGCCGGGCCCGACGCCCGGGTGCCGCTCATCATCCTCGCCCTGATGTACATGCTGCACACCACCGGCGAGCTGTTCTTGTCGCCGATCGGGCTATCGATGGTCACCAAGCTGGCCCCCAAGCACATGACCGGCTCGGTGATGGGGGCCTGGTTCTTGTCGTTTGCGTTCGCCAACTCCTTGGCCGCGTTCTTTGCCCAGTTCACGGGGGGGGAGCACGGCGGGGGCGGGGGCCCGATCAGCAAGATGGTAGAGTCGGCGCGCGCGGTGGTGACCCCCCCGCAGGGGGCGATCTCGGGGCTGGTAGAGTCGGCGCAACAGATGGTCGCCCCGGCCTACTGGGACAAGGTCAGCGAAGAGGCGGCCAAGAGCCTCCAGGGCTACCTCGACCCCTTCACCACGATGGGCTTGCTCTCGGTGGGGATCGGCGTGTTCCTTGCGCTGACCTCACCGTGGCTCAACAAGATGATGCACGGGGTCAAGTAGTCCCCGACCGACCAGTTCGACCGACCAGTTCGACCGACCAGTTCGATCAACCAGGAGAACGCACCGATGCAACAAACAATGGGCGCAATGGACAAGTGGATGGCCGGGGTCGTCGTCGCGATGGCGCTCGTCGGTTGCGACAACGAAAAGTGTGCCGATCTGGGCGAGCACATGGCCGACTTGGTCTTCGAGGAGGCCAAGGTGGCGGGCCATGCCGTGGCCGACGACAAGCGAGCGGAGATCGTCAAGAAGACCACCGATGCCTGCAACGCCGAGCCCCCCGAGCCCGAGCACCTCGATTGCGCGCTGAAGGCCGACAGCACCGAGGCGATGAAGCAGTGCGAGAAGACCGGCGAGGACGACAACAAGTAGTGCGGCTGGCTCGGTGAGCCCGCGGTCGGCGCGAGCTCCGAGCGAGCCTTCCCGTGGAGTACTTGGGTTCAGCACCCTGAACCAGCACCCTGAACCAGCACCCTGAACCGGTACTCTGAGCTGGGGCCACATGTCAGACGACACCAAGCGCTCGGTCGGTCACACCCTGATGGTCGTGGCGGCGTTGGTGATCATCGTGGCCGGGCTCAAGCAGGCGGGTACGCTGCTGCTGCCCTTCTTGGTTGCCGTGTTCCTCTCGATGCTCGCGGCGCCCGTCGTGCTGTGGCTCGAGCGACGGGGGGTCAACCCGGCCCTGGCGGTTCTCACCACCATGGTCGTGGTGCTTGGGGTGATCATTGGGTTCGGGGCGCTGCTCACCACCTCGGTCAACGGCTTTGAGCAAGCACTGCCCGGCTATCGGGTGGCGCTGGACTCGTTGTTTCGTCAGGTGGTGGACGGACTCGCCGACCAGGGGATCGATCTGAGTGCGTCGCTGCAACGGGAGGCGATCGAGCCCGGCATGGTGGTGGGGATGGCCGGCTCCTTCATGGGCGGCGTGCTCGCGGCGCTCTCGAGTACCGCGCTGGTGGTATTCACCATGGTGTTCATCCTGCTCGAGGTCGCGGGCTTCCCGGGCAAGCTGCGCGCGGCTTTGGGCCGGCCCGACGCTGACCTCTCCGAGTTCACCGAGATCATGGCCGAGGTCCAGCGCTACCTGGGCATGAAGACCGTCGTCTCCGCGGCCACCGGGCTGTGCGCCACGCTCTTGCTCACCGTGATCGGGGTCGACTTTGCCCTGCTGTGGGGGCTGGTGGCGTTCTTGCTCAACTTCATCCCTACCGTGGGATCGATCATCGCCGCGCTGCCGGCCATGGCGGTGGCGCTGGTCCAGCCCGAGCTCGGCCCTCTGCCCATGGTGGCGGTGGGGTTGGGTTACCTCGTCATCAACACCGTGATCGGCAACATCATCGAGCCTCAGCTGGTCGGCCGTCGGCTCGGCCTGTCTCCGCTGGTGGTGTTTCTCTCCTTGGTGTTCTGGGGCTGGGTCTGGGGGCCGGTGGGCATGCTGCTGTCGGTGCCCCTTACGATCGGAGTGCGGATCGTCCTCGAGCGTAGCGAGGATCTGCAGTGGGTTGCCGTGCTCCTGGGGCCCTCACCAGACTTCGAGCGGCCCCTGGGCGAGCACTCGCTGGCCATTCGTCTGGGCCTGCGTCGACCGCCGCCTGGTGACGCGCCAGACCCGAGGGCGCCACGTGGCTCGGAGCAGGAGGGCGGTGAGCGCCGGTCTGCGTTGGATCCATCGGAACGGGTGGAGCCCACGGGGCGAGCGTCGCCGGGCGCGTGAGCGGCTCGGAGGTGGCGCGAGCATGGCGCGAGCATGAAAGGTCGCGCTGCTGCTTCGCGTCCGTGGATCGGGTACGGCCGATCAGACGCCGATCCGGGTGCCGTTCTGACGACAGTCGCGGCGGATGCTGCTGCGATCTCGGCGGGGGACGGCCTTGAGGGCTTGCTTGGCCCGGTCGGTCTGGCCGGTGCGGCAGGCGGCACGAGCCATCACGCTCGAAGCCTCGGCGCTGCGTTGGCCCTGGTTGCTGCGCGCTGCCAGGCGGTAGGCTCGTGCGGCGTCACCCCGGGCCAGGGCGGACTTGGCCTGGCGTAGCAGATCGGCGGGGGACGGGGGCTTGGGCTTGGGCTTGGGCTTGGGGGGCTTGGGCTCGGGCTTGGACTCGACCGTAGGTGCCGGCGTGGATCGGGACCGGCGTCGGCGCTTTCGTGTACGACGGTTGCGGCGGGGGGGATCGAGCGATGGCTCGCCCACGATGGGCGTTGCATCGGCGACGGCCAGGAGTTCGGGCTCGGACTCGGACTCGGGCTTGGGCTGAACGTTGGGGTCGGGTTCGGGGTCGGGGTCGGGCTCGATGGGGGCCGCGTTGGATGCGAGTGAGCGCGGCTGCTCAGGGCCGGAGGCAATGGTGGGTGCGGGGGGCTCGGGAGTGTCGTCGCCGAGCGGGAGCCAGACGAGGCTGCCCACGAGCAGCAGCAGGGCCGCCGCGACACCGAGGACGACGATGCCTCGTTTCGAGCGCCTGGGCTCGTCGAATGCGGTGTCGAATGGAACGAAGCCGACCGCGGCCGCGGTGGCGGGCTCGGGCTCGACCGGGATCGGAGCGCCGAACGGGGTCGGGGAAGCAACCGGAGCCGCCGGAGTCGCCGCGATCGGCGACGGGAAGGGGACCATGGGAATCGCCGGCGACGCGTCGAGCGGGGCCTGAGGTGTCGTGGTCAGGGGCGGGGACGCGGTGCTGGCGGGCGCGGTGGGAGCAGGCGCGGTGACGGCCGGAGTCGGTTGGCTGGCGGGCGTGGCGGGAGCAGGAGCAATGACGGCCGGAGCGGGTTGGCTGACGGGCGCGGTGGGAGCAGGAGCGGCGACGGCCGGAGCGGGTTGGCTGGCGGGCGCGGTAGAAGCAGGAGCGGTGACGGCCGGAGCGGTGACGGCCGGAGCGGAGGTCGACGGGCTCGTCGTGATGGTGGACTCGGGCTCGGTCGGCCGACGGGCGCTCGGAGGGCTCGCCGCAGACGCGGGGGCGGAGTTGCTCGGCGTTCGAGGACTCGCGACTGGAGCGGGGCTCGGGGTGCTGGGGGCCGGAGGGCTCGGCGCAGGAGCGGGGACGATCGGTGCCGGACTCGGAGGGCTTGCCGAGGTGGCGGGAGCGGGCGTTGTCGGCGGGGAGGTGCTCGCCGTTGAAGGGCTCGCCGTTGCGGTGGGTGCGGGGGTGCTGGGTGCCGGAGGGCTTGGGGGCGAGGCGGGGCTGAAGTTGCTGGGGGCCGGAGGGCTCGGGGGCGAGGCGGGGCTGAAGTTGCTGGGGGCCGGAGGGCTCGGGGGCGAGGCGGGAATGGGGTCGCTCGGTGTCGGGGAGCTCAGTGTTGGGGCGGGCGAGTAATCGAATGGCAGGGGGCCGATAGGAATGGGTATGCCCGAATATGGATACGAAGTGGGCTCGACCTCACCGGAACTCTCGGTGTCGAACACGATCGAGGGAACCGCGGCCGGCATGGCTGGCATGGTGCGGTCGAACGCGAGGAGAGGTTCCTTGGGAGCCGGCGTGGCCGGCATGGTGCGGTCGAACGCGAGCGGTTCGTTTGGGGAGGCCGAGCGGCTCGCAGGCGGTTGTTTGGTCGAGGGGGTCGTCTGTGCCGGCGGCTCCGAGGTATTGGTGCTCAGCGTGGGCGGCGGCGTAGCGGCGCGGGCACGAGGCTCGGGCATGGGCGGCGGCGTAGCGGCGCGGGCACGCGCTTGCGGCCTGGGTGGCGGTGTGAACGCGCGAGCGCGAGGCTCCGACTTGGAGGGTGGCGTAGCGTTACGGGCTTGCGACTGCGGTTGCGGCGGTGTCTTCGGTTTGAGTGGGGACGGCCGCTCGGGCTCGGCGTTGGACTTGGACTTCTTCGAAGCGGAGCCCGGACTACGAGCAGGCGGCATCGCCATGATGGCGGGAGGCGGCGGAAGACGTCGTGAGGGTTTCTTGAGACCCAGCGCACCCTTGCCGGTGGTCGATCTGTCGAAGGTCGTCTTGTTGGTGATCGCCTTGCTCGTGGTCGTCGAGCTTGCTGGCATCGTGGGGCGATCGGCCGGTGCGACCTCCTTGGGTGCTTCGACGGGCTTGGGTGCTTCGACGGGGCCGAGCAGCGCGGAGTCGGCTTCCGAGGCGTCCTCGAGCCAGCGCTCGAACTCCGCGCCCGACGGCGCGGTGGGCAGAAGCCCGACGCGCGACGCTCCCTCGACTACGCTGATGAAGTCTTCGTCCTCCCAGCCGGGGATCGGAGCGGACGGCGTGGCCGCCGGGGCTTGCGACGGTCCCGCGAGCCCAGTGGACGACTCACCCTTGGGGACAGCTCCCATCGAAGCTCAGGATACCCGGGGTCGAACGCGAGCGCCGTTGGCCGGCCTACTTCAGGGCAATTTGATCCGATCGAGACCACACGGGGGGTCGGTAGTGGCCCGACTTTGGCCGGATCGAGGGCGGTGCTTCCCTGACTCGACATCATCATGCCATCCCACGATGTGGAGTCGACGTGGGCGATCCGGGCGACAGATAGTCGAATGTAGGTGATCCGCAGCCAAGGGGTCATACCCTCATCGTGTGCAGCCCCGGGTCGCGTCGACCAGGCGCTCGATTGCGGTCGCCAGCTCCGACTCGGTGTGCCGAGCAAAACCCATGCGAACGAAGGGCCGTCGTCGCCCATCAAAGGCGAACTCGCGCGCGGATCGGATCCGAACTCCGCGCTCGCGTGCGGCCGTGGCCCATCGATCGACGTCGAGATCCCGCGCGTGGGCCCAACGGGCCAGGCCTCCGCTGGGTGGGCTCACCTCCAGTCGGTCACCCGGCCTGGAGATACGGGCCTGGAGATACGGGCCTGGAGATACGGGCCTAGAGGTATTGATCGATCAACGAGTCGATCTCGTCGCGAGGCAGGTTGCCCACCAGGTCGTCCACCGGCTGCCCGTTCTTGAACAGCAGCAGCGTAGGCATGGCGCACACGCCAAACCGGGCGGTGATCTCGGGGTTGGCGTCGGTGTCGAGCTGCCCCACCGCAATTTGATCGACGCGCCGTTGCGCAATGGCCTCGACGATCGGTCGTAGCGCGCGACAGGGGGCGCACCACTTGGCCCAGAAGTCGACCAGGACGAGCTTGTCCGACCCCTCGACCAGGTCAGCGAAGTTGCTGTCAGTGATCTCGAGGACGCTCGTCGCCATCAATACCCCCACACCGACGCTGGTCCTGCTAGGCAAAGCAGAACGTTCGGCCACCGCACGATCAACTATAGCGCGGAACGACTGGACCGCGACCCCAGGGTCTCTCTGATTTAACGTGCGAATCGGCCGAGGGCCGGGGTTCGATCTGAAATCCCCGGCCCGTGATCGACCGACCGCTGTTCAGTTCATGGAGTTCAGTTCATGGAGTTCAGCGCGTGGAGTCGAACACCGACAGCGCGTCGAACTCCCCGTAGTCGGCGAGCTCTTCGGTCGGGATCTCGACCGTAACCCCGACGTCCGGCAATACGTTGGCCAGCGCTGGCTCTTGCCCGAGCTCGGCCAGGGACTCCCCGACGTGATCGGGATCGATCCTCCATTCCTCGAGGCTGTAGAACATCGCGGAGCGGCGGCCGTTGGAGATCTCGAGGCATAGCTCGAAGGGCTCGGGTGCTTCGCCCTTGCACTTCCAGCTGCGCACGCGCAGCTGAGCCTTCATCCGATCTTGTGGGAAGAACACCGACAGGCGCGGCCCTTCGAGCCCCCACTGGAATAACTCGATGAGGTGTCGCCACTGCGAAGAGCGACCCGCGGCGCCGAAGCGTCCTTCGGGCATGTCGAGCAGGACCAGGTGGCCGATCATGTCGCGCGGTCCCTGAGGAGCCCGCTCGATCCACACCTGGTTGACCACGTGGCGGGTCCCGGTGACCTCGTCGTCACCGTCGAGCACCAGGGTCCACACTCCGTACACGCTCACGCCCGCTAGCGCGAGCCCTACGACCTTCGTCGTTGTCTTGGCCATGGCGCACGGTACCAGGTTCGTCCTCCGGCGATCGAAGCGCCCCGACCGCGCGGTCCAATACGCGCGGGACCGCCGTTCTTCCGCCGATCGTTCGCCGAGCGTCGGCCGAGCGTCGGCCGAGCGTCGGCCGAGCGTCGGCCGAGCGTCGGCCGAGCGTCGGCCGAGCGTCCTTGAGCCACCGGGGTCGACGGCGGCATGCTGATGACCCTTGGGTGACCAGCCGCAGCAGGACGCGCCAGACGACGATCGCCCCGGTGCGTCGTCGGTGCTCGAGTCGCCGCCGTCGCTGAGCCCGGGGTCTCGGCTCGGCCGGTACGTGCTGCTCGAAGAGGTGGGGTCGGGGGGCATGGGCGTAGTGATGTCCGCCTATGATCACGAGCTCGGTCGTCGGGTTGCCCTCAAGCTGCTGCGGCCTCACCTGAGTCGCTCGGGGGAGGCCCGCCTGCGACGAGAGGCGCAGTCGCTGGCCCAGCTGCAGCACCCGGCGGTGGTGACCGTCTTCGAGGTGGGCAAGCACCAACAGCAGCACTTCATCGCGATGGAGTACGTCGAGGGCCAGACCTTCGATCGGTGGGCGGCGTCCCGTCGGGGGCGCTGGCGCGAGGTGGTGGAGGTGGCGATCCGTGCGGGTCGAGGTCTGGCCGCCGCGCATGCGGCCGGGTTGGCGCACCGCGACGTCAAGCCCGGCAACATCTTGGTGGGTCGTGATGGTCGAGTCCGGGTGGTCGACTTCGGCATCGCCACCGCCACCGGGCGTACGACCAGTTCCAAGAGCTCACCGTCGGACGACCCGGGGGTTCGTTCCGACGACCCGGTGACGGTCTGTTCGTCGCTGGCGGTGGTGTCGTCGTCGATACGGGTCGACGAGCCGCCGTTGACCGAGGCCGGAGCGGTGGTCGGCACCCCCGCCTACATGGCGCCCGAGCAGCACCGCGGGGAGCCGGTCGACGCGCGCTCCGATCAATTCGCATTTTGCGTGACCCTCTATCGGGTCCTCTACGATCGCAACCCCTTCGCGGGAGAGGAGCTCGAGGTGCTGCGGCGCTCGGTGTTCTCGGGGACGATCGCGCCGGCGCCGTCCGACAGCCCGGTGCCGATGGCCGTGCGGCGGATCGTGCTGCGCGGGCTGGAGGCGGATCCCGAGCGACGGTGGCCCTCGATGACCGCGCTGCTCGACCAGCTCCAGCGCACCCTCGGGCGGCGGCGACGCTGGGTGCTCGAGGGTGCCGCGGTCGGGGTGATCGCGGTCGGGACGATCGTGGTGGGGATGTTCGTCGCCGAGCCCGAGCCGAGCGCGGCCCGGGGCTGTGCCGATGCGCAGGAGCGTCTCGCCGGGGTGTGGGATGCCGAGCGTGCGGTGAAGCTCCAGGATGCGTTTGCCGCCACTGCGCTGCCCTACGCGCTCGACAGCGGGGCACGCACCCGGGAGCGCCTCGATCGCTACGCCAAGACCTGGAGCGCGCGCTATCAGGTGCTGTGTGCCCAGATGGAGGTGGAGATGGACGCGCAGGCCCGCCCGGCCCTCGACCTGGAGATGGCGTGCCTCGGGCGACGCAGGGAGGCGCTGGGGGCGTTGGTCGATCTGCTGGTGGAGGATCCGACCACCGTGGTCAAGGCGGCTCAGGCCGCGGCCGAGCTCGAGTCGGTGGAGTCCTGCGCGCGTGCGGGGCAGGAGGCGGCGGCGATGCCCGAGCCCGCGCCGGGCAAGCGCGAGGCGGTGGAGGAGATCCGGCTTGCGCTGGCGCGGGCCGAGGCCGCGCTCAAGACCGGGGTCTTCGCGGTGGGGATCGACCATGCCCAGCGGGCGGGCGAGCAGGCGCGGGCGCTGGGCTATCCCCCGGTCGAGGTGGAGGCCCTGTACCGGCTCGGCACGCTGCAAGTCGTCTCCGGTCAGCTCGACGCGGCCGAGCAGAACTTGGGGGACGCGGCCCTGCGGGCGGTGGAGGTGCGGCACGATCGGATCGCGGCCCAGGCGGCCACCATGCAGGCCTTCGTGGTTGGCTATCGCCAGGGTCGAGCCGAGGAGGGGCTTCGCTGGCTACGACACGCCACGGCAGCCCTGTCGCGGCTGGGGTCTTCGCTGCTGCTCGAGGCGGAGCTGCGGAACACCAAGGCGGCGATCCTCAGCGCTCAGGGGCGCTACGAGGAGGCGCTCGCCGAGTTCCGGGCCGGGCTCGCGCAGCGCGAGCAGCAGCTGGGTCGCGACCATCCACTGGTGGCGTCGTCGGTGCACAACGTGGGGAGCGCGTTGCTCGACTGCGGGCGCTACGACGAAGCGCTCGAGGCGATGGAGCGGGCCTTGGCGATCTGGAACGAGAGCTATGGGTCCCGCCACCCATTGGTGGCTACCGTCAACAACGGGATCGGCGCGACGCTCGAGCGGATGGGCCGCTGGGAGGAAGCGCGGGAGCGCTTCGAGGCCGCGTTGGCCCTGCGCGAGGTGATCTTCGGCCCCGATCATGTCGAGGTTGCGATGACCCTGGACAACCTGGGCTCGGTCCTCAACCGCCTCGGCCAGACCAAGCGGGCCCGAGCGGCCAGCCAGCGGGCCCTGGAGCTCCGCGAGCGCACCCTCGGGCCCCGGCATCCCCATGTCGCCTCGTCGTTGGTCAACCTGGGCCTGGTGGCCGAGCGCGAGGGGCAGCTTCAGGTCGCGGCCCAGTACCAGCGCCGGGCCCTCGAGATCTGGGAGGAGGGGCTGGGCCCCGAGCACCCCTACCTGGCGTTTCCTCTCACCAGCCTGGGTCGGATCGAGCACGCGCAGGGGCACGGGGCCCGAGCCCGCGACCTGCTCGAGCGGGCGCTCGAGATCCGGGATCGCTCGGACGAGCCCTACGAGCGCGCGCAGACCCTGCTGGCCCTGGCCCGGGTGCTGTGGCCCGACGAGCCGGGGCGCGCTCGCAGCCTCGCCGAGCGCGCGGTCGTGGAGCTGGAGACCACGCCCCACGCCGATGGCGCGCTGCGTCACACGATCGAGGCCTGGCGAACGCGCCATCCACTGCCGCGGTGATCGCCGCGGTGATCGCCGCGGTGATCGCCGCAGTCGCCGTGAGCCGGCCCCCTCCCGGGGTTGCTCCGATTGTGGTACCCGGGCCGCCATGGCGCTGTCCGTCGGGATCGTGGGTCTGCCCAACGTGGGAAAGTCCACCCTCTTCAACGCCCTGTCCGATGCGGGGGCCGAGTCGGCCAACTACCCGTTTTGCACGATCGAGCCCAACGTGGGCGTGGTCCCCGTGCCCGATCCCCGGCAAGACGCGCTGGTCAAGCTCTACGAGCCCCACTCGGTGGTCGCGACTACGGTGGAGTTTCTCGACATCGCGGGCCTGGTCAAGGGGGCCAGCCAGGGCGAGGGCCTGGGCAACCAGTTCCTCAGCCACATTCGCAGCGTGGATGCGATCTGCCACGTCGTGCGCTGCTTCGAAGACGACAACGTGGTCCACGTCGACGGCAAGGTGGATCCGGCATCCGACATCGAGGTGATCGACACCGAGCTGCTCCTGCGCGATCTGCAATCGGTGGAGAACCGGCGGGACCGGGCCCGTAAGCAGTCCAAGGGGGGTGACGCTCTAGAGAAGAAAGCACTGGTGGTGACCGAGACGGTGCTGCCCCGGCTGGAAGACGGTGTCCCGGTACGGGCCATGGAGCTGTCCGACGATGAGTGGGAGGTGCTCGAACCCTTGGCCTTGCTGACCGCCAAGCCGGTGCTCTTCGTGGCCAACGTGTCCGAGGATCAGGCGGCGGGCGATCTCGAGCAGCCGCTGGTGGCCAAGGTGGTGGAGGTTGCTCGCCGCCAAGGCGCCGAGGTGGTCGCGATCTCCGCAGCCATCGAATCCGAGATCGCCGCGCTCGATGCCGACGATCAAAAGGAATTCTTGGAGAGCGCCGGCCTGGAGGAGCCCGGGCTCCACCGGCTGATCCGCAAGGCCTACGCCCTGCTCGATCTGTTGACCTTCTTTACCGCCGGCAAGAAGGAGGTCCGAGCGTGGACCATTCGTCGGGGCACCAAGGCCCCCGGCGCGGCCGGCAAGATCCACACCGACTTCGAGCGAGGTTTCATCCGCGCCGAGGTGATGCACTGGAACGACCTCATCGAGCTGGGCAGCGAGGCGGCGGTCAAGGCCAAGGGTCAGCTGCGCAGCGAGGGCAAGGACTACGTCGTTGCGGACGGCGACGTGATCCACTTCCGCTTCAACGTCTGAGGCTATTTTGGCCGAGGCCGGCTCGGGATGCGCGACTGCGTCGCGCCCGGCCTCGGTCTTGCGCACGCGGCACCCAGGACGATCGTGTTTAGCGCAGTGCGGGGAGGGCGTTGGGCGCACTACGCGGGCAAAGTACCGGTCTGCGTGTTTAGCGCAGTTCAGGTGAGGTCATCGAGCGCGGCGGAGATGTTGGCCAGGCCCTGCTCGAGATCTGCGGGTTTCACGCCAAAACTGAGTCGGATGAACCCCGGAGCCTCGAAGAAGCTGCCGGGGACCACCTGAGTGTCGTATCGCTCTCGAAGGTGCTGCGCGAACGGTCCCTCCTGCATCAGGTCGGGCAGGCGCACACAGCCGGTAATCCCCGCGTGGGGCGCGACCCACGAGACGCGCTCTTCGCTCTCCACCCAGCGCTGCACGATCTCTCGGCCGGTTTCGCCGATCCGGGCGGCCCAGGCGGTCAGCCGATCGCTCTGGGCGAGCACGCGGGCTCCGAGCTCGAGCGTGCTGACGGGCTCGTTGACATGCAGGTAGTCGCTGGCCGCGCGAATTACGCGGGACGCCTCGGCCGAGCCGGTGACGATCCAGCCCGCACGTAGGGTGGAGAAGCCGAAGCACTTGGTGCTCGACGACCAGCTGATGCAGTTGGGTGCCACCCGACACGCGGGTGAGACCGAGGCGTCCGGGTCGGCGCAGAAGCAGTAGTCGAGATAGACCTCGTCGACCAAGACCACCGCACCCACCCGAGCCGCGAGCTCGGTGACCTCGAGCAGGGTCTCGCGATCGATCGCGACCCCGCTGGGGTTGTGGAGGTTGCTGAGGATCACCGCGCGGGTCCGCGACGTGAGCAGCCGAGCGAGGCGGTCGGGTCGCAGCGCCCAGCCATCGGCGACGTCGCGCTCGAGCCGGGAGACATTGGCCCCGAGCATCTCGGGCACCCGATGGAGCGGCTCGTAGGTCGGGCGCTCCACGATGATCTGATCCCCGGGTCGCAGCAACGCCATCAGCACATGCGTGATCGCCAAGCTCGCTCCGAGGGTCGGGGTCACCCGTTCGGGCTCCACTCCGTAGCGCTCGGCAATCGCGGTGATGAAGAGCTCGCGCGCGGCCCGGCGCTCGTCGCGGCGGCACAGCGCGGCGATGTCGAGGGTACCCGACCACGCTTGCGCCAGCGCGGCGGCTTCCTCGTCATCCGACCAGGGATCCACCGTGTCGATCACGCCGCTTGCGGTGAGATCGTAGCGAGCCGCCCCTTCGACCGATTTGGCCCAGGGCAGGTACTCGAGGGCTCGCAACGCCGCCTTCACGATGGGCGGCATGGTTTCAAATGTACGAATCGCCCGCAAGCAGTGTTGAACGCTGTTATTGGCGCTTCTCGGGCCTTTCTTCTGCTCGCGAAGCGTGGATCGACGGCGGGGTCGATCGGTGGGGAGGTTGGTTCGGCCCGGGCCGGGCCTGTCCGACGGGGCGACTTCACCAAAATTTTCCGGATTCACCGGGCGTCTTGGCACTGGTGCGGTCGAGTCGACGCCGAGGATCGGATCGAGCGTCGGATCTCGTGTCGGCCGTGTGTCGGTTGGGGGCGCGTCGGTTTGGGCCACGCCGGCGGGTCAGCGGCCGCGCCAACGGGTCAGCGAGGCACGCGGCGTTCGACGAAGGACGCGCGCGAGCTTGAGCGTCTCGGTCTGTGCCCACTCGTCGGCGAGGGTAGGATCGAGCGCGGCCTGACCATCGGTCCAGCGCAAGTGGGTGTCGAGTCGTCGACCTTCGGGGAGGTAGATCGTCACCTCGTACTGAGGATCGTCGGTCGAACCAACGCGGGTCAGTACGAATCGGCCCCCATGGGCGGGATGGAGATCATGGCTGGAACTGTTGGTCACGGAACCGGTCGACTCGGTGACCCTACATGGTCGACACCCCGGGAAGCCATGGCTTGCCCGGGGTGGACTTCGTTTCGAGTCGACGGTCAGGCTGGGCAGCCGTCGTCACCCGCGTCACAGCAGAAGCAGTCGGTGGCGCCGTCGCCCGACATGCAGACTCCGGTGTCGAACGTGATCCCGTCGATCCCTTCCTCGCTACAGATCCGGCTGCAGCTGTCGGCGCCCAGCTTGCCGTCGGCGCAGAACTCGATCGCGTCGTCGTCGACGCAGGTGTCACACTCTGGGCCGCTGCACGGCGTGCCGGGGCCCAGGCCACACACGGGCTCGACCTCGACGCCGTTGTCGACGCAGCCGTAGGCGAAGTCGAAGTTGGACGCCTGACAGTCCTGGAGCAGGAAGTCGGGGTTCTCGACCCATGCGCCATCTACGCACTCCCAGAACCGGCTGCCCGCGGGGCCTTCTTGGTCGTTGTTGCTGCAAAAGACCAGCCCAGTGTCCGTGCAGTCGGCGGGATCGGGCTCGACCCCGTTCCCCGGGGCTTCGACCTCCATGCACATATCGGGCTCACCGGTCTCGTCGGCGGTCTCATCGGCGGTCTCCGCGGTGGTGGTGGTTCCGTCGGTGGACTCGTCGGGTCCGCTGTCCCCCGTGCCCGGGGCCTGCATCTCGTCCTCGCAGCAGCTCAGATCATCAAAATCATTGGGGTTACACCAATTGAACCCATCTTCGCAGAAGCAATTATCGCCCGAGACATAGGTGTTGGGCTCGCCGTTGCAGTTGGCGTCGCCGCCCTTGCCCGGGATCCGATCGCACTCGAAGTCGTTGGGATCGCTATTGGCGAATTCGTAGCCAGGATCACAAAAACAGTCGTCGCCGACCTCTTGGCTGTTGCAGCCGGTGTTGCCGCACTCGCTACAATCGAGCGGACCTACGTTGATCACGCAGCCGAGGCCAATGCTCAGGCTGGCCAGGCCGCCGAGGGTCGCGGTCCACAGAAGCTTCTGGAAGGGGCTGAAGATGCTCATGAAACTAGGTTTTCCTGGGTTACGGATCCTGGAGCCGTTGAACAGGGGCTTCGACGACTCGGTGGACTCGATCATTCTGCCATGGGATGTCTCGCCCGTGCGTTCGCCCTAGCGTTGGTCGCGCTGAGCCGATCGAACGCATCGCCGCGAGGGATTCGTACGAAGAAGCCACTCGAACGGTGAGTGGGTCGCCAATGGATGGCGATTCGCTCGCTACTTCACGGTCCAGGTATGACCCGAGCGCAGCAGTGCGTTGATGTCGCCCTCGCCGTTCTTCTCGATGGCTTGGGCATTTTGGGCCGCGACGGCGTCGCCATAGGAGACCGGAGCTGGGTCGCGGTAGAGCACCCCAAAGGCCATCGGCATCTGGGGCACCTGGAGCTGGGCCAATAGGAACGCGAGGGGTCGGTTGGTCTCGTCGTGTACGGTGACCTCCGACTCCGGTACACCACCCTCGCCCACGGTGACCACCTCGACCCCGCGGCCCCCGGCGAGGACCCGTAGGCCCTTGTTCTTGTCCTTGCCAAAGAGCAGGGGCTTGCCGTGCTCGACCCACATCTGCGTATCCGACGCGACCTGCTTGGCGGTCACCCCTTCCCAGGTGCCGTCGTTGAAGACGGGGCAGTTTTGCAGGATCTCGACGAAGGACGCGCCCTTGTGCTTGCGCGCCTCGCTCAGGACCACGCCCAGGGTTTTGGTGGACGTGTCGATCCCGCGGGCCACGAAGCGAGCCCCAGCCCCCAGCGCGAACAACGTGGGATTGATCGGTGAGTCGAGCGACCCCATGGGGGTGGATGGGCTGCGCTGCCCCAGCAGCGAGGTGGGAGAATACTGACCCTTGGTCAGACCGTAGATCCGGTTGTTGAACAGCATCAGCTGCACATCCACGTTGCGCCGCAGGATGTGCATGAGGTGATTGCCTCCGATGCTCAGGCCATCGCCGTCGCCGGTGATGATCCAGACATCGAGCTCGGGGTTGGCCAGCTTGAGGCCCGTGGCCAATGCGGGGGCTCGGCCGTGGATCGTATGGAAGCCGTAGGTGTTCATGTAATAGGGGAAGCGGCTGGAGCAGCCGATCCCAGAGATGAACACCGTCTTTTCGCGAGTCACGCCCATGTCGGGCAAGGCACGCTGGATTGCGGCGAGGATCGCGTAGTCACCGCACCCCGGGCACCAGCGGACCTCCTGGTCGGAGACGAAGTCCTTGCGCGTCAGCTTCTTGTCGGCAGGGGGATCGAGAGGCGTCATGGCGGTCGTCCGGTGGTTCAGGTGTCGAGGTGTGCGCGAATGCCGTCGAGGACCTCGGCGACCTTGAAGGGTTGACCCGCGATCTTGTCGAGAGGCTCGGCGGGCACGAGGTACTCGGCCCGCAGCACGCGGACGAGCTGACCGTTGTTGAGCTCGGGGACCAAGATCTTCTCGAACCGGGACAACAGGGCCTTGAGATTGCGGGGCAGAGGCCACATCTGCCGCACGTGGATGTGCGAGACCTTGCGCCCCTCGGCGCGCGCGCGGCTGACGGCCTGGTTGACCGAGCCATAGGTGGATCCCCAGCTGACCACCGCCAGATCGCCGGTGTCCGGGCCCAGGTCGACGGTTTGCTCGGGCAGATCTTGGGCGATGTTTTGGATCTTCTGCGCCCGGACCTTGGTCATCTTGTGATGGTTGTCCGGGTCGTAGGAGATGTTGCCCGAGTCGTAGTGCTTCTCGAGCCCGCCGATCCGGTGCTCGAGGCCAGGGGTGCCCGGCTTGGCCCACACGCGGGCGAGGGTCTGCGGGTCGCGCTTATAAGGATGGAAGCCCTCGGTGTCCTGGTGGAACTTCACCTCGAAGCGCGGGAGCTCGTCGAAGTCGGGTACCTTCCACGGTGCGGCGCCGTTGGCGATGAAGCCGTCGCTGAGCACGATGACCGGGGTCATGTACGTGGTGGCGAGTCGTACCGCCTGGATCGAGTAGTGAAAGCACTCGCCGGGGGTCGCGGGGGCCAGCACGCACAGCGGAGCGTCGCCGTTGCGGCCCCAGATCGCCTGGAACAGATCGCTCTGCTCGGTCTTGGTGGGCATGCCGGTGGAGGGACCAGCACGCTGGATGTCGAAGATCACCAGCGGCAGCTCGGTGATGATGGCCAGGCCGATCGCCTCCCCCTTGAGGGCCATGCCGGGGCCCGAGGTGGAGGTGGCCCCCAAAGAGCCCCCGAACGAGGCCCCTACGGCCGAGCAGACCGCGGCGATCTCGTCCTCGGCCTGGAACGTGGTTACCCCAAAGTGCTTGAGCTTGGCCAGCGCGTGCAGCACCGACGACGCGGGTGTGATGGGGTACGAGCCGAACAGGACGGGCAGCCCCGCGAGGCGTCCGCCGGCGGCCAGGCCCCAGGCCAGCGCCTCGTTGCCGGTGACGTTGCGATAGGTGCCCGGCGGCAGCACGGCCTTGGGGACCTTGTAGGTGCCCACGCCCTGCGGCATCTCGGCCGTTTCACCGTAGATGTGGCCCGCGTTGAGGGCCGCGATGTTGGCCTCGGCGACGTCGGGCTTCTTGGCGAACTTGGTCCGCAGCCACTCCACCGTGGGGCTACGATCGCGGTCGAACATCCAGTAGAGCAGGCCCAGCGTCCACAGGTTCTTGGTGCGCAGGGCCGCCTTGGAGCCCAGATTGAACGGCTTGACCGCGGCCGTGGTGAGCTTGGAGATGTCGATCTTGAGCACCCGATAGGGCGCGAGCGTGTCGTCCTCGAGCGGATCGCGGTCGTAGCCGGCCTTCTTGAGGTTGGCCTTGTTGAAGGCGCCGGTGTTGATGATGATGAGGCCGCCCCGAGGCACGTCGGCGATGTTGACCTTGAGCGCCGCCGGGTTCATTGCCACCAGCACGTCGGGGGCGTCCCCGGGCGTGAGCACGTCGTGCGAGGCAAAGTGGATCTGGAAGCCCGATACACCAAAGGTGGTGCCGGCCGGGGCCCGGATCTCGGCCGGGAAATCGGGGAACGTGGCCAGATCGTTGCCGGCGACGGCAGTGGCCTGCGTAAACTGGGTGCCGGCAAGCTGCATGCCGTCGCCCGAGTCGCCCGCGAAACGGATGACGACCGATTCGAGGATCTCGCGGCCATCGGCGGATTCGGAAACCGGGGTGTCCATGTGAAACGTGGCTCGGTTCGAGATTGGGTAACCCTGGCGGGGTCGGTGAACGCTGACGACACCGTCAGCGCAATGGCCGGAGTATGGCGCCGGGCCAGGACCTTGTCACGCTGAGATGACGGCTGGGTCTTCGGTCGAAGTGTGAGAAGGTGGACCCGTGCGTGTGCGGTGCTCGTGCGTGTTCGGTGCCGGAGAGCCTTCGTGAAGGTAGCGCCGGGCGGTCAACGCAGCGCGTCGACCAGTGCCTGGACGTATTGCCGGTAGGACGCCGGGGTAGCGGTACGCAGCTGGGTTGGGGCCCGAACGAGGCCGGCGGGCGCATCGCTTCCGTCGCGGGTCACCGTGGCGCCAGCCCATTCCAGCAGGTAGATCCGGCCTCCCGGGTCGCGTACGCGCTTACCCCGCAGCCCAGCCCCGGCCAGCTGCTGCGTCCATCGCAGGATGTCGCGCACCAGGTCGTGGGACCATCTCTTGTGGCGCGTGGCGAACGACTCCGCTAGCTCGGGCCAGCGGGTGCGTAACTGGTCGCGCACCATGGCCCCGAGCTTGGGCGCATTGCGGGCGTCATCGAGATAGTTGCGGCGATCCTCCCCTTGGCCCTTGAGCAGCAGCCGCTCAGTCACCGTCACCGGGGTCGAGCCCAGCTGCATGGTCGCCACCGGGAGCGCCGCGTCCAGCTTCACCGTGATGTCGTCGCCTCCGATCGCGGCCACCACTGCCCCGAAGGCCAGGTGCGGGACGGCAACCACCCGTGGATTGGCCGCTGCCCTCGCGGTGCCGGCGGTGAGGGCCGTCCCGGTGAGCGCGCCGGTGAGGGTGCCGGCAAAACGGCGTCGGCTCCAATAGAGGATCGAGGACGGTCGAGATCGCGGGGGCATGGCGTTCACCGGGCGGCATGGGTGGGCCGCACTCGTGGGCATCATCGGTCGTTCGTTCGGGTGTGTCCATCGGGCAAGGGCTGCCATTGAGGTCACTCACGCTACGGCGCATGCCACTGGGACGCACGTGTGACGCACGTGTATGGGGCCGCCGGACCCGCTCCCGACCGTGCCCTCAGCTGCTAGCGTTTGCGGCATGGGCCACAGGACCGAGGAGATCATTCGCGTCGGGGGGGTTGACGAGCTGGTCGATCGCGGGCTTCGGGCGGATGAAGAGGGCGACATCGACACGGCGGAGCGGATCCTCGACGAGGCTGGTCATCGTCTGGGTGAGAACCACCCTCGGGTTCTGCATTTGGCGGGCCGGATCGCGTGGGCGCATGGCGATATCGAGCGGGCTACGGGGTTCTTGCAGCAGGCCACCGATGCCGAGCCCGACCGGGCCGAGATCTACATCGATTGTGCGCGTTGTCTGCATCTGATGGGCGAGGACAACCACGCCGAGCAGCAGGTCCGTGTTGCGCTCGCGCTGGCCGGTGTCGAGCCGATGCATCAAGGGGACGCCCGGCTGTTGTTGTCGCAGATCCGGCTGGACGACGACGACCCCGAGGAGGCGCTGGAGCACCTCGAGGCGATCCCCGAGCAGCTCAAGGGGCGGGCGCTCTACTTCAGCGCTCGGGCCGACGTGTTGGTGGAGCTCGACCGTGGCGAGGAGGCGCTGACGTGCTTGGCGCGGGCGGTGGCGCTGGAGCCCGAGGAGCCCGACTTTCACTACCAGCGTGGGCTGACTCAGCTGGCCCATGGCGATCTGGAGGGTGGGGGTCGGTCCTTGGTGCGGGTGCTCGAGCTAGAGGCGCAGCTGCGAGGTGACGTGCCGCCGCCCACCGCACAGGAGTGCAAGACGCTGCAGGAACAGCTCGAGGCGGCGATGGCCGAGCTCCCCGATCCTCTGCTGCAGCTGGTGGGTGGTGCCCCCATTGCGGTGCAGGGGTCGGCCAGTGTCGAGCAGGTGCAGGCAGGGGCCGATCCACGGGCGGCGGTGTTCTTCGAAGGGCGTCCCAAGCTCGACGATCAGGAGGCCGACCTGGTCAAGATCGTCCTGGCCCGCGACGTGCTGGTCGACGAGATCGACGACGACGACGGGATCGGCGAGACCCTGCTCGTCTCGCTCGTCGAGGAGATCTCCGATTTCTTCGCGCGTGACGACCTGATCTACTCGGAGGCGGGAGCATGAGCCATCACGTTCCCGATCGCGACACCGCGGCCTTGGTCTACGACTGGAACGCCAAGGATCGTCGCGGGCCGATGCTGCGCAAGCGTCCGCGTTTCGTGGACGAGACCATTCGCGACGGTCTGCAGTCGCCCTCGGTCACCGATCCGACCATCGAGCAGAAGATGGAGCTGGTGCGTCTGATGGACCGGCTGGGGATCGACGTGGTCGACCTGGGGTTGCCCGGAGCGGGTCCGCGGGCGGTGGAGGACGTGGAGCGGCTGTGTCGTTTCATCGTGGAGGAGCGGCTGTCGATCCGGCCCAACTGTGCCGCGCGCACGGTGGCGGCCGACATTCACCCGATCATCGAGATCTCGCAGCGGGTGGGCATGCCGGTCGAGGTCACCGCCTTCATCGGCAGCAGCCCGATCCGGGCCTACGCGGAGGACTGGGACGTGGAGCGCCTAGAGCGGCTGACCCGTGACGCGATGCAGCTGACGGTCCGCCACGGTCTACCCGCTTCGTTCGTCACCGAGGACACCACCCGCAGTCATCCTCGCACGCTCGATCGCCTGTTCCGGGCGGCGATAGAGGAGGGAGCGACCCGCCTGGTCCTGTGCGACACGTGTGGCCACGCCACGCCCGACGGCGTTCGCAACCTCGTAAGTTTCACCCGGTCGCTGCTGCGAGCGCTCGACATGGAGGACCGGGTAGAGCTGGACTGGCACGGTCACAACGATCGGGGCCATGCCTTGCCGCTGTCGCTGTTTGCCCTCGAGTGGGGAATCGATCGGGTCCACGGTTGTGCGTTGGGGATCGGGGAGCGGGTGGGCAACACATCGATGGATCTGTTGCTGCTCAACCTCTACCTGCTCGGTGAGCTCGACGAGCGGCACGATCTATCGTGCTTGGTGGAGTACGTGCGCAAGACCAGCGAGTACACCGGGGTGCCGATCCACCCCAGCTATCCGCTCTCGGGCCGCGATGCGTTTCGGACGGCGACCGGCGTGCATGCGGCCGCGGTGATCAAGGCCGAGCGCAAGGGTGACCTGGAGCTCGCCGATAGGGTCTACTCTTCGGTGCCGGCCCGCACCTTCGGCCGCCAGCAGGAGATCGAGATCGGGCACTACAGCGGTCGCTCCAACGTGGTGCACTGGCTGGAGCACCACGGCTACGAGCCAGACGACGCTTTGGTGGATCGGATCTTCGACGAGGCCAAGCGTGGCAACCGGACGCTCGAGGCGGACGAGATCCGCGCGATCATCGAGCGCGCCAGCTGAGGGAGCGGCGGCGCACCATGGGGCACTAGCCGGGAGCCTGAGGCTCGACTTCTTGCCCGAGATGCCGCCCCAGGTCCACCAAGTACGTGTTGGCGGTCGCCGCCGGATCCATGAACACGTGAGCCACAAAACGAAACAACGGATTGTCGATCGATCCTTGCTCGGTGATCGACAGCCGCGTCCCCCCCTCGACTTGTTCGAGCTCGAACGTCCATGACCCCGTGAAGGGCAAGCTGAAATCGCTCGCCATGATCACCAGCCGGTAGGGCGCCTCCTGCTCGGTCACCTCCATGGGCATCGGCCCCTGATCGCCCATCTCCACGAACCGGATCGGATCGCCCGACTCGATCTGCACCGCCTCGATGTCCGAGCGCCATGCTGGCGTTTGGTCGAAGCGGGTGATTACGCGCCACAGCTCCTCGGGTGTGCTGGCGTAGGTTGCGTGGCGCGTGACCCGGTGGCTCGGCTCCATCATCAGGCCGATCATCGCGGCCACGACCAGCAGCACCGCGATGCCGACGAACGATCCGATGGCCAGGGTGCGGAGCTTGTTCAAGGAGGGCCTCGGTGTGTGCGGCGAGAGCTCGCCGCGGCCCGTACATGCTAGCAATCTTGAGGGTTGGCTCGGAGGCGCCCGGTCCGGTCTGGGCCAAGCCGCTGGAATCTCGGTCGATCTGGCCCCGGCCGCTGGCCATTGGGTGTAGAGTGCTCAGTCCAATGGGTCGACTCCTCGTCGTACGCCACGGACAGGCATCCGTGATGAGGACCAACTACGATGATCTATCGGAGCAGGGGCGGGAGCAGGCGTCCCGCCTGGGCCGCTGCTTTGCCGACCACGGCTGGAGCTTCGACTCGGTCTACACCGGGCCCGCCATGCGGCATCGGGTCACGATGCGCCGGGTGGGGCAAGCGATGCAGGAGGCTCATCGGCCGTGGCCCGATGCGATCGAGCTGGCGGGCCTGGCGGAGAACGACGATCTGTCGCTGGTGCGGGCTTCGGTGGGAGCGCTCAGCGACGATCCCGAGATCGCCCGGCTGCGTCGCGAGATGCTCGACGTGCGCGACAAGGCGGAGCGTTCCGCCCGATTCCAGCGCTTGTACGAGGAGGTGATGATCCGTTGGCTCCGCGGGGATTTCGAGCCCCGTGGGGTGGAGACCTTGCCTCAGTTTCGGGCTCGGGTGCTCAGCTGTGTGGAGACGATGACCTCGCTGTGCAAGCTCGGCGCACGGATCGTGGCGTTTACGTCGGTGGGCCCGGTGGCGGTGCTGCTGCAGCGAGCCTTGGGGATCGACGACGAGGGGGCCTTTGGCCTGGCCTGGCGCTTGCGCAACTCGGCGCTGACCAGCTTCGAGTTCGACGGCCGGGGGCGGCTTTACCTGGAGAGCTTCAACGCCGTGCCTCACCTGCGTGACCCGGGCACGTGGACGCTGCGCTAGGCCGGCCGAGGCTAAAGGCAGGCCTCGAAGCGCTCGACGGAGACTATAGGCTGCTCGGAGATGTTGCCGTAGGTCTGAGCCATGATGATTGCGGCGGCCTGGTCGAAGGCCCGGGGCTTGGCGTAGGTGCCCAGTGTCGTCCAGGCCTGTCCGTCGTCGGAGATCTCGAACTGGACCATGTCTCCCTGCCCGCGGATGCCGAGCCATCGGGGGTAGGGATCGCGGGGGAATTCTTCGGAGAAGGCGGTCTGCTCGTCGACGGAGCCGTGGACCGACACGAAGCCTTCTCCGATGTTGATCCACAGGCTGTCGACGTCCTGCTGGACCATGAGGAACAGCGCGATCGGGAGATCGGGAGACGGGGGGGTGTCGATCTCCATGCGGAGCCAGCCGTCCTCGAAGTCGAAGCGATAGTCGAAGTGGCTCACCAGGCCAGTGTCGAACACCCCCGTGCTCGGGGGGGTGAACTTGACCAACCCCTGCACGACCTCGACCCGTGAGTCTTGCTCGTTCCAGGCGTTCCACAGCGAGGTGTCGATGGTGTCGTCTTCGAAGTCGTCGGAGTAGCACCCGACGAAGAGGCCATCGCCGGCGGTACCGGTGGTGGGGCCATCGTCGCTGGGCGAGCCACCGACGCTCGGGTCGGCGCTCGGGTTGGCGCTCGTCGTGTCCGTGCCGGTCGGGCTGGCGGTCTCGGCGAAGTAGCCCACGACGATGTCACCACAGGCGGCGGGCAGCAGGCACCCGACGACGAGCGAGGCGAGCCGGATCCGGCTCGTGGTCACGACGCGACGCACCGCGTCGATAGTAGCAGGCGATCCGACTATGGAGACGACGGCCCGAGCGATTTCGGTGCCGTTCGGAATCTACATGCGGGCGAGGATCTGGGCCTTTTGCTGCTGGAATTCGGCGTCGGTGAGGATGCCCGACCGACGGAGCTCATCGAGCTTGCCGATCTGATCGGCGACTTGGTCGGCGGTCATCGGCGCGGTGGCGGCTGGGGCCGCGCCGGGGGGCGACTGTTGGCCAGGCATGGGGGGCTGGCCGTAGGCGGGGGGCTGGCCAGAGGCGGGGGGCTGGCCGGCGGGCGCGGGCTGGCCGAAGGCGGGGGGCTGGCCGTCGGGGGCGGGGTG
>JBCCWC010000019.1:0-105668 GCA_039194325.1 Myxococcota bacterium | reverse complement strand
TGTGGCTCGTGGGCGCCACCGTGATCGCCGCTTCGTAGCTGGCCGAGGTCGAGAGTACCTTCACGTCGAAGCGTCGCACCAAGGATACCAAGATGGCGGCGAGCTCCAGCTTGGCGAAGTTCAAGCCGATGCAGATCCGCGGCCCCGCGCCGAAGGGCATGAAGCTGTGCTTGTTGGTGCCCTTGGGTGTCCCGTCCTTGAAACGCTCCGGGCGAAACTCGTGGGGGTTCGGCCAGTACTTCGGGTTGCGGTGTATGGCGTAGATAGGGATCATGAATTGCGTATTCGCGGGGAAGGTCAGGCCGCTGGGGAAGGTCACCTCCTCCGTGCTGGTGCGCGCAATGGTCCATACGGCCGCATCGAGCCGCATCATCTCGTTGAGCACCATGTGGGTGTACTCGAGTCGTCCTACGTGCTCGAAGCTCAGCGGCTGGTCACCGACCACTCGCTCGACCTCGGCTCGGATCTCGCTCACCACCTCGGGGTGTGAGCGAAGCTGGAGCATGCCCCACGACAGGGTGTGGGACGAGGTCTCGTGTCCTCCCAGGAACATGGTCATGATCTCGTCGCGTAGCTGCCGATCGTCCATGCCCTCGTGGGTCTGTTCGTCCATCGCCGTCATGAACATGGACATGATGTCTCGCTTGCCTTCGTTGCCGGTGGCCCTGCGCTCTTGGATGAACCGCTCGATGAGCTCGCGCAGGAATGCATTCTCCGTGTCGAACTTCTTCTTGGCCCCGCTCAGATACTGGGTGTACTTGAAGAATGGGTCCTTCCACAGCCGCATCGCGTGGGCGAGCCCCAGCTGAGCCGCGGACGAGAATCGCTGCGTGTCTCCGTTCAGCCGGGATCCGATCAGACCCTTGACCACCACGTTCATCGTCAGGCCGATGACCTCCTGTTCCCAGTGCACCACCGATCCAGATCGTGCGGCGAGGGAATCCATGCAGGCGTCGATCTCCTCCATCATCAGCGAGAACACGTTCTCGAGGTGCTCTTTGTGAAATGCCGGCGCCGCGAGCCGGCGCTGCTTCTTCCAGTGGGGCCCCTCATTGGTGACCAAGCCTCGCCCGGTCATCAGCGCGAGCCCGTCATACATGGCGGACTTCTTGAATCGCTCGCGTTGTTTCACCAGGATGTTGTCGACCATCTCGAGGTCGGCCACGGCGTAAAAGCCCGGTAGCGGCCCCATGCTGATGTAGTAGAGCTCTCCGTACTGGGCCTGCCACTCGAGCAGCGTTTGCAGGGTGACCGTGGTCAGTTTCTTGCCGGTCTTCAGGAAGTTGAGCCCTGTGGTCGGAATCCCGCGCATGCGGACGCCTCTACCACGAGTGGACCGTGGGTCTCCATCAGGGTCTGCGTGTACCGTTGGTGACAACCACCGCAACGGGACCGTGCAATCAGATCAGTCCGATCCTCGGTCGGCGCGGGCAACCCGATCTCCGCACGGACGAGGTACCCCATCCGCCCCCGACCTCATCCCGACATCTGGGATGAGGCCTTGGGGGCGGGAAGAGATTCCGGCTCAGGGTAAGAAACCGCCGGTGCAGATCACGCCCCGCGAGTTGGATCCCACGCCCCCAAACGTGACCGGCAGGGACGGCTCCGCCATGGGGCGGAAGCGGCCGGGGCTCGATACGGCGAGGACGCTGCGCAGTGGTATTGACCCGAGCGTCGGCATGGTTCCCGGATCGGTCCGCTTTTTTTGCCTGCTACGCTCGGGGGCCATGGCGGACGAGCGCGACGATCGAGCGCTATTGGAGGCGTGGCGCGCCGGGGATCGACAGGCGGGCGCCGAGCTGTTCGCGCGCTACTACGACCCGGTGGTGCGCTTCTTCGTCAACAAGGTCGGCGTGGAGGAGCAGGCCGATCTGATCCAGCGAACCTTCCTGGCGTGTGTGGAGGGGCGCGAGCGTGTGGATCCCGAGCGCTTTGGCAACTACCTGCTCGGCATCGCCTTTCGGCAGCTGTACAAGCACTACGACCGCAAGCGGGGGGAGCGGGCGCGGCTGGATCCCTCGGCGGTCAGCGTTGAAGATCTCGATCCTTCGCCCAGCCAGGTCGCCGCGCGCCACGACGAGCAGCGCCTGCTGCTCGCCGCGCTGCGCCGGATCCCGCTGGAGTTCCAGGTGGCGCTGGAGCTGGTGTATTGGGAGGGCTACACCGCCGCGCGCCTGGCCCAGACGCTGGCGATCCCCGTGGGCACCGCCAAGACGCGGATCCGAAGGGCCCGGCAGCTGGTCGAGCAGCAGCTGGCCGCGCTGAGCGAGTCGCCGGCGCTCTTGCAGAGCACCCGCCAAAACCTCGAGCAGTGGGCCGAGCAATTGCGCGAGGCGGCGACCCCCCGCGAGCGCCAGTGAGCACCAGCGCACCCGGGCGCCGGGGGCGGGCGCGGCTTGTGCTCTAATGTCGGGCGTGGAGCACCAACAGCAGACCATCGACGCCGCCGACGGGACCCCGCTGCGGGTCGAGTGCTGGGAGCCGCGAGGTCCGGTGCGCTTCGTGGTGGTGGTGGCCCACGGGGGGGCCGAGCACGTCGGTCGCTACGAGCGGCTAGCGCGGCTGTTCGAGCCGCACGGCGGCCTGTGTGTGGGTCTCGACCACCGGGGGCAGGGCGCGTCGGGGGGGCGCCCCGGTCATGTGGGCGCGTTCGAGGACTACGCCCGCGATCTGCGGCACGTCATCGAGACGGTGGCCCAGTCCCGCCCCGAGGGCGAGCGACCCGACGCGCTGCCCTGGCTGTTGTTCGGGCACAGCATGGGGGGGCTCATCACGCTCGTCTACCTGCTCGAGCACGGCAAGGCGATCCCGATCCGCGGCGCGGTGATCAGCAGCCCGCTTGTCGAGGTGGCGGTGAAGATCAACCCGCTCAAGCGCTGGGTCGGCAACGTCGCCGCTACGCTCATGCCCACCTTCAAGGTGCCAGCGGGGATCCCCCCTGAGCACATTTGCCGCGATCCCGACGAGGTCGCGCGCTACATCCGGGATCCGCGACGGACCAAGGTGTTCAGCGCCGGATGGTTCGCCGCCATGCAGCGAGCGACCGCGCGGGTGCGGGCAGAGGTGGCTACCATCGAGACCCCGTGCCTGTGGTACGTGGGCACCGGCGATCTGATCTGCGATCACAAGGCGACGATCGAGGTCTTTCGCTCGATCCCCGACGCCGACGCGCGCGGTCACGCCCTGCACTGCTTTGAGGGCTACTACCACGAGCTCCACAACGAGCCCCCCGACTTGCGGGCGCCCGTGCTCGAGATGGTGGAGCAGTGGATCCTCGAGCGGGCGGGAGCCGAGCCCGCTTGACGCCCGAGGCTGGCCGCTCGCTCAGGGGACGTGCGTCTTGATGCTGTCGACCGCGTGTACCGGCGCACGCTCACCGGCCATCAGGTGCTTGATGGCTGTCAGCACCATGCGCTGCTTTTGCAGCAGGCTCTTGCCGCCGAAGGCCGCCGCGGTCACCTCGATCTCGTAGTGTCCGCCGCCGCCGGCCACCATCACGGTGGCGTCGGGAATCGCCCCCTCGACGGCCTCACGGATCGCGTCGTGTACGGAGCCCTGGAAATCGGTCGGGTGCTCGGACATGCCATGAACCTACCGCCGGCGGGGTCGTTTGCGCCAGCGGAGGCGTGAGGGTCGCCCCTCGCCTCAGCCGAGCCGATCGAGCAGCTGCGGTCCCACCCGGGTAATGCTGCCCGCTCCCAGGGTGAGCACCAGATCCCCCGCCGCCACGTGCTCGCGGACCCGGTCGGGCAGGCGCTCGAAATCCTTCTCGACCACCACCGGCCGGTCTGGAGCGCGCTCACGCAGGCGCTCGGCGAACGCGTCGATCGTCACCCCGGGCAGCGGGGACTCGCCGGCGGGGTAGATGTCGGCCAGCACCACCAGCTGCGCCTGGTCCAGGCACGCCACGAACCCCTCGAAATTGTCGCGCAGGCGAGAGTAGCGGTGGGGCTGGAGCACCGCCACCAGCCGTCGATCGCCATAGTGGATCCGGGCGCCGGCCAGGGTGGCGTCGATCTCGGTCGGGTGATGGCCATAGTCGTCCACCACCACCACGCCCTTGGCCTGCCCCCGCACGGTGAAGCGCCGCTGCACTCCCTCGAAGTTGGCGAGGGCCTCGCGGATCACCTCGGGCTCGATCTGATACTCGTCGGCGATCGCTATTGCGGCCAGGGCGTTGCGCACGTTGTGGATCCCGGGCATGGCCAGCGAAAACTCGCCTCGGTCGCGCCCGCGGCGGACCACCCGAAAGCGCAGGCCCGGCCCGTCGTGCACCAGGCTCGTGGCCACGTAGTCGGCGGTGGTGGCGGTGATCCCATACGTGACGATCCGCTTGGACAGCCGGGGCAGCACCGACGCCACGTTGGCATCGTCGAGACACACCGCGGCCATGCCGTAAAAGGGCACCCGATTGGCAAACCCCACGAAGGCGTCGAGCAGGGCCGGCAGCGAGCCATAGTGATCGAGGTGCTCGTTGTCGATGTTGGTGACCACCGCGAAGGTGGGCGTCAGCAGCAAGAACGATCCGTCGCTCTCGTCGGCCTCGGCCAACAAGACGTCGCCGCGCCCCAGCCGGGCGTTGGAGTCGAAGGAGTTGACCTTGCCGCCGATCACCACCGTCGGATCGATCGTCCCCGCGTGGAGGATCGCGGCGACCAACGAGGTGGTGGTGGTCTTGCCGTGGGAGCCGGCGATCGCGATCCCTTCCTTGAGCCGCATCAGCTCGGCCAGCATCTCGGCGCGGGGGATCACCGGGATCTTGCGCTGGCGGGCGGCGACCACCTCGGGGTTGGACAGCCCGACCGCGCTGGAGACGACGACCACGTCAGCGTCACCCACGTGATCGGCGCTGTGCCCCTGGTGTACCCGGGCGCCCAGGCCCGCAAGGCGCTCGGTGGTCTCCGACGCCGACAGATCGGTTCCGGTGACCCGATAGCCCAGGTTGAGCAGGACTTCGGCGATCCCGCTCATGCCGATCCCGCCGATCCCGACGAAGTGGATGTGAGTGTCGCGCTTGCGGAACATTGGATCCCGGCGAGGGTACCGGTGACGGCCACGGTCGTACAGCGCACGTCACCGGCGGGCGTGGGGTCGTCGGTCGGCGCTTGTCGGCATGGCATGCTCGCCGCCGTGGGAAGGCGTAAGAGGGAGGGGGCCGAGGGGAAGGGCGAGGCGCTCGACGATGCTCTGTCGCGGTCGCTGGCCCAGGGGCTCGAGCCTTGGTTTGTCCACGATCACCGCGACATGCCCTGGCGGCGGACCCGGGATCCCTATGGGATCTGGGTCTCGGAGATCATGCTGCAGCAAACCCGGGTCGAGACGGTCGAGCGCTACTGGGGCCCGTTCCTCGAGCGCTTTCCCACCGTCGCGGCCTTGGCCGCGGCCGACGAGCAGGTCGTCCTCCAGGCGTGGAGCGGCCTGGGGTATTACCGCCGCGCCCGCTTGCTGCATCGCGGGGCCCGGTACGTCGTCGAGCACGAGGGCGGTCGCGTGCCCTCCGATGCCGCCGCGCTGCGGGCTATTCCCGGGGTGGGGGAGTACACCGCCGGGGCGATCGCCTCGATCGCCTTCGACCGGCCCGTGCCCTTGGTCGACGGCAACGTGGCCCGCGTGCTGTCGCGGGTCGAAGGGATCGAGCAGCCTGCCCAGCAACTGGCCACCGCCCGTCGTCACTGGCGTCGCGTCGCCGGGATCCTCCGTCACGGCACCCCGCGCGTGTTGTCGCAGGCGCTGATGGAGCTGGGCGCGACCGTGTGCACCCCTCGATCGCCGCAGTGCTTGCTGTGCCCGGTGCGCTCGTGCTGCGAGGCGCATCGTCGCGGTCGGGTCGACCAGATCCCCGCGCCCCGCAAGAAGGTGGCCCAGCCCGCCTTCGCCTGGCTGGCCCTCGCCGCCTGTTGGCGGGGGCGCCTGCTGCTGGTGCGACGCCCCGCCGAGGGCCTGCTGGCGGATCTGTGGTGCTTGCCGCTGGTGTCGGCGCCAGGCGACGTGGCTGCTCTTGGTCGTGGCCTCGATCGTGGCCTCGATCGAGGCCTCAATCGTGAAGCGGTAGAGGCGGGCTTCAACGTATCTGTGCGCTGGGCCGAGGCGCCGCTGCCCGTCGTACGCCACGTGTTCACCCACCGGATCTGGCAGATACACCCGCTGGTGGGTCGGGCCGCTCGCAAGCCGGCCTGGACGCAGGCCCCGGTCGAGCGTCAGTGCTTCATCGCGCCCGGACAACGGCCGCCCGGGGGGATGCCCCGGGTCACCGAAAAGCTCTTGGAGAGGATCGGCTGGCTCGCGCCCCGCGAGCGCTCGCGTTGAGCGTGCCCTCGAAGCCAGCGGGACGAACGACTCACCCCGTGCCCCTCACTCGGTCTCGCCGACGCGCGACCATCCCACCTGTCCCGGCTCGACCCTCAGGTTCGTGCCGTCGGAGAACCGTACGGTGATCGTTTCGGTCTGTGGGTTGTAGGCCACCCAGGTCCGCGTGCCTCCCTTGTCGAACGCGGCGGCCATGGGGGAATCGGCGCGCATGTCGGGGACGATCGTGCCGAGCTGGCGCATGCTCCCGATGAAGTGATCGAGATACGTCATCGAGCTGCCGCGCTCGGGTACGAACCAGTGCTCACGGGCAAGGCGCTCGTGGGCCTGCTGCGGCTCGACCAGCGCCTCGAGCATCCAGAACATGTCGCGCCATAGCACGAGCTCGCCCTCGTTTTGCGCGCGGGCGTGCGCCAGCACCCGGCGGATGTTATCGGGTCGGCGGCCGAGCCACTGCGCGCCGATGTGCATCGGGGTCAGCTGGATCCCGTGCACGAAGGCCGGCAGGTGGGAGAACCAGGTGTCGTAGGCGGCGCCGCTACCCCACACGATGCCCACGCTGGGGTGATCGAACCCCGCGGGGTAGACCGCTCGATCCACGTCGTACCAGTATTGCTCGACGGCGTCGCTGCCCACCGCGACCATCATCAAGCCGGTGTCGCGGATCTCGGGTCGATCCATCACCGTGCCCCATAGCACCAGCGAGGCGGCGAAGTTGAGATCTTCACCGGAGGACTCTTGGTTGTTGCCATGGGGCAAGAAGGTCGTCCCCGAGGCCCACGAGTGGCCGGCATAGGGGTCGAAGTGGCGCAGGAAGGGGAAGCGCGGATCGTCGCGCTCCCAGTTGGCCGCGTCCTTGATGAGCATCTCCACGTTGGGTGCCCAGCGCTCGGCCCAGGCGCGATCGTAGCGGGCCACCGTGGCGGCGGCATGGATATAGTAGCCGTAGTGAAAGTGGTGATCGTTGAGCAGCGCGCCCGAGTAGTAGATTGTGGGGATCCCGATCAGCGTCCGCCAGTTGCGATCGTAGTAAAAGAAGCGGGGCGGCTGCCCGTCGAACCAGTCCTCGAGCTCGCGCTCGATCCCCTTGAGCAGGTGGTCGCGCAGGCGCAGTTCACCCAACTGGTCGGCGATCGGCACGAGCGCGGCGGCTCGCCCCAGGTGCTTGCCTTCCCAAAAGCTGTCGCGGGTGCCCTCGAGGCCCGGCGGAAACAGCTCGTCGCGGGCCTCCATACGCAGCCGGGCCGCGAGGTGACGACGACGATGGCGCCGGGCACGGTCGGTTCGAGCGGCGCGAGCATCGAACGCGGGGTGGTCGACCGAGTGGGAACGCTCAGCAGCAAGAGACAGATCGGGCAAGTACGGCAACAGCCCGAGCGCCGGGCGAGATGTAGAAAAGTGCGCTGCGGCCAACAGCCGCATCGAGCCGCGAGCCGTAGGGTAATGCCCGGGTAGCAGCGCCCGATCTACATGAAGCCACTGATGACGATAGAGGGCCAGCAATGGCACCTCGGCGCGGTCGTCCCCGGTCTCCTGCTGCCGGGTGAAGACCGCGTAGCGCACGGCGATCTCGCCGGTCGACGGCTCCCAGCGGTACTCCACCGACGACCCGGTCACGTAGCAGTACGCGTGCCGTAAAAAACGCTCGATCGTCGCCGGCTCGGCGTCGGGCAGCGCGGCCACGGAGAAGTAGGACTCGCCGGCCAGATCCGAGCGCGCGATCGTCTGCTCTGGTCGTGGTTCGAGCCGCCAGGTCGCGTCGCGCGGGGCGAACAGGCCGTAGGGGCGCCCGTCGACCTCGACCACCAGCACGTTGCCCTCGTGGGTGACGATCGTCAGCGGAGCGTCGGGGACGAGGCGCACCTGCGCTCGCCCGCGCACTTGGGTGACGTAGACGAAGGGCAGGCCGTGCCCCATCGTGACGTGCATCCCCCGGGGGCCATCGGACCAGGCGGCCTCCACGGTCCAGTCCGAGCTGTCGACGACCAGCGTGCGCGCGGCTCGGAGCCCGGCCACCCCCACGATCAGATCGGCTCGGTGGTCGAAGAAATAGCTGCGATCGGTGACCTCGGGCTCTCGCGGCGCGCCCACTTGCAGGCCGCCGGTCTCGGCCTGCAGGCTCAGCGGGTGGGGGAACATCGGCTCGGAGTGCGGGTTGCCTCGAAACGACCAGAGGAGCGACGACCACCAGTCGTGCGTGGGGGGAGCCCCGTCGAACGACGGGGCGACCTTGGGGCTCACCGGTCGCCCGTGCTCGTCGGTGGGTCCGGTCTCGCCGGGGGTCGGCGTCAGTGCCATGTAGCCACTCCCCACGCGCTCGCGCTCGCTTTGGGGGGGCACGGCCGAGCGCGGCCGACAGGCCACCACGAGTAGGGCCGCCAGCAGGGCCGCCAGCCGGGCCGCCAGCCGGGTCACGCCACGGGATCGCGAGGGCATCACGACAGCCCCGGGACGATGCTCAGGTGCGACCAACCCAATCGGATGTCGAGGCGGGCCAGCCACAGCTGACGGTCGATCGGGTAGAAATACTGCCAGTACGCACCGGTGGTCACCAAAAGCGTGGCGCCGCGCAGTCGCGTAAGGGCAAGCCGCCCCCAGAGCTCGATGCCCGTGCGGGCATTGGCGTACTCGTCGGGGCCAGCGGTCACCCAGTCGTGGCGGGCGGGGACGACCAGCAGCAGCATGTCGAGCGGCGAGCGCGGGACGCCGGGGGTGCGCTCGGGATCGATCAGGCGATAGAGCACCCGCAGCTGGGCGCGGAGCTGCGAGTTGCTCAGATCGTCTCGTACGCGGTCGAGGACCTCGGTGCGGCCCGACAGGGCGAGCGCCATGCCGGTAAAGTCGAAGCCCTGCCAGCCCTTGAAGGAGGTCCCGCCGCCCCAGTTGCGACGATGGATCACCGTGGCGCCGAAGCGCTCGTCGTCGAGCCGCGCGAGACCGAATACGTGCCAGCCGCGGGTGCTGGTGCGGCGCCGCGCGAACGTGCCGTTTTGCAGCTGGCTCAGCCGCAGCGGCCGATACGTGGCGAAGTCGACGAAGCCGACCCCGATCGTGCGTTGGCGCTGGCGCTGGTCTACGGGGCCGTCGGTCAGATCGGGGATCCCGAAGTAGACCTGGGTCCAGCCGGCGGTGAGCTTGTCGGGGCCGAGGTAGCGGGAGGCGAAAAGGGAGCCGTGGACGACGTCGACCCCCTCGACCTGGTCGGGTTGCTGCTCGACCACCCCGACCCGGCGCTGCCGCACATACCCGAGCTCCACGCGCAGATCGGCCGCCGGATAGGCGGCGAAGGTCCGGGTCCACGACGCCCCCAGCTCGTCGAGGGTGATGTCGTTGCGGGCGGCGGGCTCGCTGAAATCGGTGATGAGCGCGTCGTGCAGCCGAGCGAAGCGGTAGCGCAGGTCGACCGCCCCCAGCGTGTTTTGGCGCAGCCGCAGCCGCGGGGTGAGCTCGTAGCGCAGGGGGGCCCGCACGATGCCTCGGATCTCCTCACGGGTGAGTGGATCGGGGGAGCGCGACTGGGCGAGCTGACGCTCCGAGGTGAAGCGCCGGGTGTCGGAGAGCTCCCAAAAGTCGTTGGTCTCTCGGTTGAGGCTGACGGTGGTGCCCAAGAAGAGCTGGGGGGGCTCGGCTCGCGTTGCGGGCGTAGGGAAACGCCTTGCGGTCGGGCAGCAGCGGCACACCGTCCCCTTGGTATAGCCCCAGCAAGTTCTTGCGGGCCCAGTCTCGCGCGACCGAGGCCAGGGAGCCCGACTGCCCGATCGGGTCGTGGTGCTGGAGCTTGTCGAGCGTGCGGTAGTCGTGTCGCTCGGCCGCCTCGGTCAGCGGCCCCGAAGCGCCGCGCGACCACTGCAGGTAGCGGGCGTACCACAGCTCGTAGGCGGGCTCATCGGGAGCGCGCTCGATCGCCCGCTCGTAGTACGCGGCCGCGCGGTGGTCACCGAGGTGTCGCATCAGCTCGGCCAGCACGCAGTGATGATGAGCCAGCCGGTCCGCAGGCACTCGCTTTTGGTCGAGCTGGCGCAGTCGCTTGTCTCGCTCGGCCCGGATCTGCGGGGTGCGTAGCCCTTCGGTGACCGAGCGCGCCTCGCCAAAGCAACGAAAGCCGGGCGTCGTGTAGGGTGTCGCGGTCGGGGGCGGGGTCGTGCCGGACGTACCGGACGTCTCGTTCGGGTGATGCTTCGTCTCGGACGCCGCTCCTAGTGTCGCGGCGAGCACCAGCATCCCCCAACCCGGCATGAATGTGGAAATGATTCCACATTCTACCGGGCTCCTATGTCCATGGCAACCCCTCGGCCCGGGGCGCGATGTTCTCGACTATGATGCCGAGGGTGAGATGCCGAGGGTGAGATGCCGAGGGTGAGATGCCGAGGGTGAGATGCCGAGGGTGACGCGAAAACGAGCGACCATCGCCGAAGTCGCGCGGGCCGCCAATGTCGCGGTGAGCACCGTCTCACGGGTCATCAACGGCGGGTACGCGAGCGAGGCCGTCCGCCAGCGCGTCAACGAGGCCGTCCGTGCGCTGCAGTACGTCCCCTCCTCCACGGCCCGCAACCTCAAGAAGGGCCGCACCGGGATCATCGGCGTGGTGGTGGAGAGCAGCCAGGGGGCCTGGTTCAACCAGCTGCTCGCGGGCATCGAGGAGCACCTGTTCGGCAAGGAGCTATCGGTGGCCGTCTGTAGCCTCAAGCGGCGCTCGGAGTCGAACGCCGGGACGGTGCGCTCGTGGTTGCTCGAGGAGCGACGGGTAGACGGACTGGTCTTTGCCCGGGCCACCGCCAGCGAGTGGCCCCTCATCAAGCTCGCCAAGCAGCGCGGGATTCCCATCGCGTTCGTGGCCCCCGACGAGACCTTCGAACTCGGTTCCACGTTTCGCACCCTCAACCGCGCTGCGGGCCGGGCCGTGGCCGGGCACCTGCTCGAGCTCGGCCACGAGAAGATCGCATTCGGCGGTGGTCCCCCGACCTCCATCGACACTCAGGATCGCCTGTCGGGCCTGAAGGAACAGCTCGGCAAGCAGGGGCTGGAGCCGGGGACGATCTCGTTCGGGAGCGACTACACGCCCAAGAGCGGCGTGCAGATGGCCCAGGCCTGGCTGGCGGCGGGCAAGCCGACCACCGCGGTGGTGCTGGGCAACGACTCGATGGCGCTGGGCTTTATGCGTCGGGTCCAGAGCGAGGGGATCCAGATCCCACACGAGGTCTCCGTGGTCGGCTTCGACGGGATCCCCGAGGCCGAGCTGTGGTTTCCGTCGCTGACCACCGCCGAGCAGCGCACGTTCCAGATGGGCGTCGCCGCCAGCGAGTCCCTGCTGGCCCGGCTCGACGGTAAGCTGAGCGACGAGTGCGTGACGCACGAGTACACGACGATCTTGCGGGTCCGTGAGAGCACGGGTCCCGTGCCCTGAGGCGTTCGTCCCGCGACGTTCGAGTGGGCACGAACACGACCTTGGCCCCGAGCCCGTGGCGAACGACCAGCGTGGTTGCGGATTCATGTCGCGGAAGGGACGAAGAGATCCATGGCAAACGATGAGGCGCACTTTGTGATATGAAAACGTTTCCATATTGCTATTCTATATTGCTGCTCCATGATGATGAACGCTCCTCACCGCGACGGGTGACCGGCGGCGGTGACGAGCGAGGTGACGAGCGCAGTGACGAGCGCAGCAGGGATCGGTAGCCTGGTGTTCGAGGGACTTCGATGAGGCGCTGGCTGTGGGGGGCGGTGTTGGGGCTGCTGGGGTGCGAGATCAACCCGGCGTTCGATCCCGATTCCACCGTGGAGGAGCACGCCGACTCCGACGGGACCGTCGGGCCGGGCGACCCGGAGGGGCCGGTGGGAGAGCCGGGGGTCCCACTGCCCGATCCCTGCCCCCCCCTGCCCGACCCGACGGGGTCGATCATCACCGTCGGTCCCGAGCGGGCGGGCGAGTTGCCGGAGATCGTGGGCCAGGCGCCAGCGGACAGCACCGTGGTGCTCACCCCGGGGACCTACCGCGTCGATCGGTCGCTCTACTTCAACGCGCCGGGGATCACGCTGCGCTCGTCGACGGGGCGGCCCGAGGACGTAATCATCGACGGGCAGCGCCAGGCCACGGTGGTCGTGTTCATTCAGCAGCCGCGGATCACCCTGGCCGAGCTCACCCTGCGGCGCCCGGTCGAGCACCTCGTGCACATCTCTGGCTCTGACGAGGGCCCCGCCGGTGGGGTGGTGGGCTACCGCCTGCGCCTGGTCGATCCGGGGGCGGCTGCATTCAAGGTCAACCCCAGCTACGAGGAGCAGCCGGCCGACGACGGGGTGCTGGCCTGCTCTTCGGTCATGCTCACCGACGCGGGGCGGCAAGAGCTGGGCGATGCCTGCGAGCAGATCTCGGGGGTGGCCGGGTTCGGCAGCTTCGGTTGGACGATCCGCGACAACCACGTCGAGGGGTTGTGGTGCGAGACGGGGTTTGCCGGCTCGGCCATTCGCTTCCTGGAGACCTCGGCCGATACCACCGTGCTTCGTAACACGATCCGCGATTGCACTTCGGGCATCATGCTCGGTCTGTGGGAGGAGCAAGAGCCGCGGCGGGTCTACGACTCGGTGCCCTGCGGCCCGGGCTATTTCGATCACGTGGGCGGGGTGGTCAGCAACAACACGGTGGTCGCCACCGGCACCGGCATCGCCGCGTCGGGCGTCGGCTTCGACACCGGGATCGGGCTGTGGAACGTGTGCGGCGCCACCGTGGTGCACAACACGGTGGTCTCCGCCATCGAGACCTATAACTCGATCGAGTATCGCTTCACCCGCACCCAGGCCCGGGTCGTCAACAACCTGGTCACCAATGAGATCCTCGATCGCGATGACGCGGGGGTGCCGGTGGCGGGCAACGCCATCGTGGATCTGGGTGAGTTCGTCGACCCACTTGGCGGCGACGTGCACCTGGTCGACGGCGCGTCGGCCATCGACGCTGGGGTGCAGCTCGGGGAGGATTCCGTACTGCACGACATCGACGGTGAACCGCGCGACGAGTGGCCGGATGTGGGTGCGGACGAGCATTGACCGGCGTCGATCGAGCCCGACGCTCGCACCGCGGGGAAGAATGCCCCATCGACCGCGAAGAAGCCGTAGAACGCCGAACGACGGCCGATCGTGGCGGAGCGGTGGCGGAGCGGTAGCGGATCGGTAGTGGATCGGCGGGAGACTCCCACAAGGATCCCAACGGGTCCGCCGGGTAATGGATTGCCGAACAACCGGTATTTCTGCCAGGTGACAGCCCGCAATTGCGATGATAGCTTGGTGACACTCTAATACAGATCGCGCATCGTCCCGACCCCATTGGCCGGGACACGCACTCACCAAAGAACACTGTCAGATCGTCCGATCTCGACGAGACACACCGTCGGGGCATTGGGTCCAACCCTAAGATCCGGGAGCGTGTCGCCGAGTCGGCCACCGGGGCCGAGCCTGGCCACGCACTCTATAGGAATGGATCCATCCCGATGGCGCGCCAACGTCCTCGCCGTTCGCGGGGTTTCACCACGATTCGAGCGTTCTTCGATCAACTGGAACGAAGCGACTCCACCCTTTGCAAAGAGCAACAGACCATGATGCCTTCCATCGCCATCTCCAGTCCTGTGGATCCGAACGCGGTGGCCTCCGCCATCGAGGTCGAGCCCGGCCCGAACGCTGCCAAGCCCATCGAGCACATTCGGCTGCTCGACGACCGGTACGAGGAGGCCGGTGCGTCGCCGGCTGAGCCCCACGCGGATCCCGAGCCCTTCTGCGGCCTGCTCGGCCGCTCGGTCGTGATGTTGGAGCTCTTTCGAAGGATCGAGCGGATCAGCCCCAACGAGGTCACCGTGCTGATCCAGGGGGAGAGCGGGGTGGGCAAGGAGCTCGTCGCCAAGGCGATCCATCGCCAGAGCGGCCGCGGTACGGGCCCGCTGGTGGCCGTCAACTGCGCCGCGATCCCCCAGAGCCTGCAAGACTCGGAGCTCTTCGGACACGAGAAGGGGGCGTTCACCGGGGCGGATCGGGCTCGGCCCGGGCGCTTCGAGCAGGCCGACGGGGGCACCTTGTTCCTCGACGAGGTCGCGGAGCTCTCGCTCGAGGTGCAAGCCAAGCTGTTGCGAGTGCTGCAGGAGCGCCGCTTCGAGCGAGTGGGAGGCTGCAAGGTCCGCCGCTCCAACTTCCGGCTGATCGCGGCGACCCACCGCAACCTGGAGCAGATGGTGCAGCGCGGAGAGTTTCGGCTGGATCTGTTCCATCGCCTCGCGGTCATCGAGCTCGAGGTTCCGTCGCTGCGCGAGCGGGCTGACGACGTTGCGTTGCTCACCCACGCCTTCCTCGACTCGTTCACCGCCGACGCCGGGGTCGAGCGCCCCGTCCTCGACGAGGCGACCCGCGAGATCCTCGGGCGCTACCGTTGGCCCGGCAACGTCCGCGAGCTGCAGAACACCCTCCAGCGGGCCGTGATGATGTGCGAAGGGGGGCGGATCCGGCCGTCGGATCTACCGGCCCGAGTACGCAACGCCGTCGAGCCCACATCGGTCGCGACCCCCGACCCGGCGCCGCCATCGGCGAGCCCGGTGATGGAGTCGCTGGGCAATCGTCGCCTGGCCGACATCGAGCGGGCCGCGATCGAGGCCACCATCAAGGCCACGGGGGGCAACCTCGCCGAGGTCACCCGTCGCCTCGGGATCGGGCGCGCGACCCTCTATCGTCGGCTCAAGAAGTACGGGCTGCGCTGAGAGTCCGGGGCCGCGTGTCGCGGCCCTCCGAGGAGGTCACCCATGCTGCTCGATCAAGACATGCACGTGTACTCCACCTTCTCGGACGGCCGCCACGTGCCCGAGGAGGTGATCGCCAGCGCACGGGATCGAGGGGTTCGGCGCCTGTGCTTCGGTGATCGTGTGGGGCGAGACACCGGCTGGCTACCCCGCTATGTGGAGCACCTGGAGAAGCTCCGTGCCCGGTGTGACCTGGAGATCGTGATCGGGGTCGAGAGCCGGATCCTCGACGAGGACGGCGCGCTGGATCTTCCCGCGGATCTCGACGGTGTCGAGCGGATCTCGGTGGCTGATCACCGGCTGCCGGTCGGCGGGCACCTGCTCGGGCCCCGGCAGCTGCGCGAGCGCCTGGCCGACGGGCGCCTGGTGGCGCGACAGGTCATCGACGCCCTGCTCGGCGCCTACGAGGCGTGCGTGCATCGCTACCGAGATCTGCAGATCGCCCATCCCTTGCGTTTGTTGTCCGTGCTGGAGATCCCCGAGTGGCAGGTGCCGCTGGTCCAGCTGCGTCGGCTCGCGCTGATGTTCGCGCACACCGGGACGCTGGTGGAGATCAGCGAGCGCTGGCGATGCCCCTCGCCCCGGATCGCTCGCCTGCTGCGGCAGGAGGGGGTCACCGTGGTGGCGAGCTCCGATGCGCATGACGCCCGGGACGTGGGTCGATATCGCTACGTTCGCTCGATCGGGTGGCGACTGCCCTGAGGTGCGGGCGCGATCCGGTGGGAGAGCGGGGGCGATCTTACGGGGTTTGTTGGCCCGCCGCGGGAGCGGCAGCGGTGTCCACGGCGACCCATTGCCCGACTTGCTCGGTACGATCGGTACCGTCGTAGACGCTGGTGAACACCACCGCCTTCCCGTCGGCGGTGAACCTCGCATCGGTGTGCCGAGCCTTGGGGTTGTCGGCCACCGTGGTGCTGGTCTTCCCGTCGAGGGAGAGCACCCGGACCGAGTGACGATCGTCGGTCACGTAGACCAGCCGGGCGCCGTGGGGCGACAGGGCCAGCGAGTCCACGCTCGAGGGCAGCGTCACCGTGGAGACGCGCAGCGACGCGGTGGGCAGGGCCGCGACCGCCGAGCCCACCGGGACGAACGCCGGGCGTAGCAGGGGCGGGGCCGCAGCATCGACGCCCGCCTCGGTGGGCGTCGGCTCGGCCAGCGCCGCGAAGACAGGCTCCGCGCTGGCGAACAGCGCGGCCAGATCGCCCTCGCTCTGGATCCGGTGCAGCTGGTCGGACGATGCGCGGTGGGTCACCAGATCCATCCCCTTGGCGTGGGGGATCGGGCGGAGCTCGTAGATCCCGGTGTATTCGCCCAGGGCGGTGCCCGGCAGCGCTACGATCCGTGTGTCGGACAGGCGCACCACGTAGATCCACGTCTGCTCGGGTGGTGGCGGGGCGGGCTCGGCTCGTGGCGTTGACGGCTCGTCGCCTTCGGGGTCGGCTTGTGGGTCGTCCGGCAGCGCGCTGTCGTAGAGATCGAGCGGGTCGATCCCCCCGAGCGGATCCCCAAGTGGATCCCCGAGCGGATCCCCGAGCGGTGGCTCCCAGCGGCACGACACGGCAAAGTGGCCCTCGTCCAGCCATGCGGGGTCGCCGATCGTGGTGCACCCCGGCATCGGGATCTTCTGGGCGTTGTCCTCCCCGGCGGTCCACACCGCGATCGCCACCCCCTCGGGAGGGCTGGCGGGTCGTAGCACCCGGCCCGAGGCATGGGGCACCCCCCACGTGTGCTCGTAGTTGCCGGCCCGGGGGATCTTGCCCTTGCGGGTGAACGCGCAGGCGGCCGCGTCCACGTCCAGCGACCACAGCTCGAGCCCTCCGGCGGTCTCCAGCATCAGGGCATCGGTCGCCGGCGAGGCCACGTGCGAGGTGCCTCTGAGCGCCATCCGCCCGTTGCGGAGCGAGTTGCAGCGCGTGCGCTGGGTGGGATCGGTAGTCCCCGGCGGGTGGTACCAAAGCTCGATCTCTGCCGATGGTTGCAGGCTCACCTCGGGATCGCGGGGCGAGTCCAGGCGCCATCCCTGCACGAAGCTCAGCACCGTGCCGTCGCCCAGGGCCAGCACCTCGGTGGTCTCCATGGGTCCGGCGAGCGCCATGGGGGCCGGCTCGGCTTGCTCGGCGTCTATGAGGGCCTCCTTGCGAGCGCGGACCTCTCGCTCGATCCGACGGTCGATCATCGCGTAGGATCCGTGCAGGTCCACCGCCACCTGGATCTTGCGATGCAGATCCACCGCGTCCATCGGCAGCTGGTTCTCCGCGAACAGGGTGTTGGCCAGCCGGTCCTGCTTGAAGGCTGCGCGTAGCACCTGCACATAGGCGGGCAGCGGGAGCACGCTTTGCTTCAGATCGACGCTGACCTTGGGGGGCATGCCCAGATCACCCACGCTGAACACCGCCCAGGTGTGATCCGCGGTGACGTCGGCCGAGTCCCCGGTGACGGTGATGCTCGCCATCCCGTGCGAGGTCGGCTCCTCGAGCGCCACGTAGCCGAACCCGCGAAGGTCGGCCAGGTGCAGGATCGCCTCGATCCCTTCCTTGCCGGCCGCCTCCTTGGCGCCCTCGGCCGCCAGCGCCTCATAGGTGCCATGCTCGGTGACGAACCCGAACTCGCGCAGCGTGGTGGCCGTGTCGGCGTCCTTACCGACCACTAGGATCTTGCTCGGGTCCTCTGGCTCGCCCGTGGGACCGGGCGGGCGGGTCAGCCACCACGCGGCGGCGCCCACCACCGCCAAGCCCAGCACGCCCAGGAAGATCTTGGGGCCCTTGGGCCGGACCATCTGGATGTTCGTCAGCGACGCATCGGCCATCGGCGGGAGCATCGCACGAAATACGGCCCTTGCCGTGGCTGCCCGATGGGCCAATCGGCGTACGGGGAATGACCGGCTATCGAGCTTGCGCTGCGCACGTCTCGGCCCTTCGCTGCTCCTGGCCTGATCGGCTCCCTCAAAGCGCCAGGTCGATCTCGCGTCCCGTCTGCGGATCCCGCAGCACGATCCGCTGCCCATTCTTCTTGGCCTGCTGCACCATCTGCAGCAAGCCCAGCGCTTGGGCCACCACCTCGCCCGGGGTCTTGACCCTCAGCTGCTTGGCCAGCTCGACCATCAGCATGGCGGTGCGCCCGGGGATCTCCACCGAGACCGGGCCCACCGCCGAGCCCGGCCCCACGTGCTGCTTGGGATCGAAGTCACTCATCGGCACAAAGACGAGCCCCCCTTTGGGGGGCAAGCGTGATGCTGGTCAGCCCTGGGTGGCTGCGGGGGGCAAGAACGGCCAAGGCTAGTCGCCCTTGATCTCGCCCCGCGCGAAGATCGACGCCACATACGTCAGCACGTCGGTCGCCGAGACCTCGTCGTAGCCGTAGCTACGAATAAGCCGCTGCTTGACCACCTCGATCTTCTCTTGGGCTTCCTTGTCGACCACGTTGGACACCAGGCTGGTGAGCTTGATGCTGTCCTTTTGGTCTTCGAAGAGCTTGAGCTCGAGTGCCTTGAACAGCCGCTCGTTGGTGCGGAAGTCGAACTGCTTGCCCTCGATGGCCAGCGCCCCGATGTAGTTCATGATCTCCCGGCGGAAGTCGTCCTTGCGGCTCTCGGGGATGTCGATCTTGGTCTCGATCGACCGCATCAGCCGCTCGTCGGGCTCTTCGTCCTGGCCGGTGTAGGGGTTTTTGACCTTCTCGCGCTGGGTGTAGGCCTTGACGTTGTCGATGTAGTTGCCGCACAGCCGGGCGATGGCGTCGTCGTCGGCGGAGATCGCCCGCTGGACCTCGTTCTTGACGATGTCCTCGTACTCTTGCTTGACCACCGCCAGCAGATCCGAGTAGCGCTTGCGATCGTCCTCGTTGGTGATGAGGCTGTGGTTGCGCAGCCCGGACTCGAGCTCGTTCATCACCATGAAGGGGTTGATGCTCATCTGCCCGCGGTCGGAGACCAGGCAGTTGGCGATCTTGTCCTGCACGAAGCGGGCGCTGATCCCGTCCATGCCCTCCCGGTTGGCCTCCTTGCGCAGCTCCTTGACCGTGTCTTGGGTGTAGCCGGGCAGGGTCTTGCCGTCGTAGAGCTTGAGCTTCTGCAGCAGGGCCAGCTGGTGCTTCTTGGGGTCCTCGAGGCGGGTGAGCACCGCCCACATCGCGGCCATCTCCAGGGTGTGGGGGGCGATGAAGCGGCCGCGGACCCGCTTGGGGTTGTAGTCCTTGGCGTAGATCTTCTGCTCTTCGGAGAGCTTGGTGATGTAGGGGATGTCGATCTTGACCGTGCGGTCCCGCAGCGCCTCCATGAAGCGGTTCTCCAGCAGCCGCTGGTACTCCGCCTCGTTGGTGTGCCCGATGATGAGCTCGTCGATGTCGGTCTGGGCGAACTTCTTGGGCTTGATCTTCTGCTCCTGGGTCGCGCCCAGCAGATCGTAGAGGAACGCCACGTCGAGCTTGAGGATCTCGACGAACTCGATGATCCCCCGGTTGGCGACGTTGAACTCGCCGTCGAAGTTGAACGCGCGCGGATCCGAGTCGCTGCCGTACTCGGCGATCCGCCGGTAGTTGATCTCGCCGGTCAGCTCGGTGCTGTCCTGGTTCTTCTCGTCCTTGGGCTGGAAGGTGCCCACGCCCACGCGGTCTTGCTCGCTGATGAGCAGGCGGCGGACCCGGATGTGGTCCATGACCTTGGCCCAGTCGCCCTTATAGTGGTCGAGCAGCGCGCCATAGATGTAGCGGCACGCGGGGTTGAGGTCGCCGCGGATCCACGGGCGGAAGCCGTCTTGCTCCAGGCCCAGGTCGGTGATCGCTTGCTCGCGCCACTCGGCGGGGATGAGCTTGAGCGGCTCCTCGTGCATGGCCGAGGGGAACACCTCCTGGCCGGCCGTCAGGTGGCGCAGGTCGGGCGGCAAGACCCACTCGTAGGTGAACAGCGCCCCCTCGGGGGTGCGGCTATACTCCTCGAGGCCTTGCTTGAGCAGGCGCGCGATGGTGCTCTTGGCCGAGCCGACCGGGCCATGCAGCAGCAGGATGCGCTTTTCGGTGCCGTAGCGCATGGCCGCTGCCTTGAGCACGTTGACCAGCCGCATCAGGGGGATGTCGAGCCCGAAGATCGCGTCTCGCCCGCCGTGGGTCTCGTCGTCGAAGAAGCGGTAGTGGACGATCTTCTTCTTGTTGTCGACGTACTCCTCGGTCCCGTGGGACATGATGAGGTCGTAGACGCGCTCGTGAGCGGTGCGGGCGACGCGAGGGTTCTGGCGCACCAGCTCGAGGTAGTCCTCGAACGAGCCCGACCAGTGCAGGTCCTCGTAGCGCTTGATGTCCTGAAGAGCGGCGATGCGGTCGACGAACGTGGCCATGGTTTTCGGGTCCGCAATGCTACACTAAACGCGTGCCCCTGGTCCCCGCTGGTCGTCGCGTTGCCCGTGACGCCGTCCTCTGCCACCGTCGGGCGGTGACCGGCGGCGGGACGCAGTTCGATCGCGCGCCTGGGCGTGTGCGTGCTCGGGCGCGTGGCCGTGCGCACGCTCGGGTGCACGCGCGTACGCATGGTCGTGCGCGTGGTCATGCGCACGCCCGCGCCCGTCTGGCCGCGGCCCCGACCCACCCGGCCCGTTCGAACATCTCCGAGGGGTCTGGTCTCGGCGCTGTCGCTGTCGTCAGTTCTGGCGCCGTGTTCGTCCCCGTGTTCACCCCGGCCCTTGGTGGCCCGGTTCTCTCGCTGGGAGCTGCCCCCCGATGATTTCCCGCATCGACAAAGACCACAGCCGCTTTCGCGAGATCGTGCGCGGCAAGATCCGCAAGAACCTCCGCAAGTACATCTCGCGCGGCGACATGATGAGCCGCAAGGGCAAGGACACGGTCTCGATCCCCATGCCGCAAATAGACATCCCCCGCTTCACCCTCGGGGGTGGGGGCAAGTCCGGGGTGGGGCAGGGCGAGGGGGAGCCGGGCGACCCCATCGACGGCGATCCGCAGGACGGACAGTCGGGGCAGGGCGAGGCCGGGCAGGGCGAGGGGCAAAAAGCGCTCGAGGTCGAGGTCACCCTCGACGAGCTCGCGGCGATCCTCGGCGAGGAGCTCGGCCTGCCCCGCATCGAGCCCAAGGGCAGCGACGCGCTCGACACCAAGAAGGATCGCTACGTCAGCCTGCGCACCACCGGGCCCGAGTCGCTGCGCTCGTTCAAGGCCACGTTCAAGCGGGCGCTGCGGCGGCAGGTGGCCTCGGGCACCTACCAGCCCGGGCGGCCCATCATCGTGCCGGTGCGCGAGGATCGGCGCTACCGGTCGTGGCGCACCGAGCCGCGGCCCCAGTCCAACGCGGTCATCATCTACATGATGGACGTCTCGGGCTCGATGGGCGACGAGCAGAAGGAGATCGTACGGATCGAGTCGTTTTGGATCGACACCTGGCTGCGCAGCCAGTACCAGGGCATCGAGAGCCGCTACATCATCCACGATGCCACGGCGCGCCTGGTCGATCGCGAGGTCTTCTTCCGCACCCGAGAGTCCGGGGGCACGATGATTAGCTCCGCCTACAAGGTCTGCGCCGAGCTCATCGAGAAGGAGTTCTCCCCCGAGACCTGGAACGTCTACGCGTTTCACTTTAGCGACGGGGACAACTGGTCGGTCGACGACACCTCCACCTGCATCACCCTGCTGCGCGACGTGCTGATCCCGTCGTGCAACCAGTTCGGGTATGGGCAGGTCGAGAGCCCCTATGGCTCGGGCCAGTTCATCAAGGACATCCGGGGGTCGTTTGGCGACAACGAGAAGCTGGTCACCTCGGAGATCACCAGCAAGGACGACATCATGGACTCCATCAAGGAGTTCCTCAAAGGAGGGCGCTAGCCCATGGCACCCATCAGCGGGGATCTGCGCGATCTACAGGCCGAGATCCAGGGCTACGCCGACGAGTACGGCCTGTCGTACTTCACCCAGGTCTTCGAGATCATCGACTACGAGCAGATGTGCGAGATCGCGGCCTACGGGGGCTTCCCCGTCCGCTACCCGCACTGGCGCTACGGCATGGAGTACGATCACCTCGTCAAGAGTCACACCTACGGGCTCTCGAAGATCTACGAGCTGGTCATCAACACCGATCCTTGCTACGCGTACCTGCTCGAGGGCAACGCCTTCGCCGATCAGAAGCTGGTGATGTGCCACGTCTACGGGCACAACGACTTCTTCGCCAACAATCGCTACTTCGCCCCGACCGACCGGCGGATGATCGACGTGATGGCTAACAACGCCTCCCGCGTGCGGCGCTACATGGATCGTCACGGGGTGGCTGACGTCGAGTCCTTCATCGACGTGTGCCTGTCGATCGACAACCTCATCGATCCCTGGGCGCCCTTCCGCGAGCCGCCGAGGAAGGCGAGCGAGGGCGACGAGGACGAGGAGATCCACCGGCTGCGCAACGTGCGGGGCTACCTCGAGGACTACGTCAACCCGCCCGATTTCATCGCGGCCCAAAAGCAGAAGGCGCAGGCGGAGAAGGAGGCCAGCAAGCGCAAGATCCCGCAGCGCCCCGAGCGCGACGTGCTGGGCTTTTTGATGCAGCACGCGCCGCTTGAGAGCTGGGAGGCCGACGTGCTGGGGATCATCCGCGAGGAGGCCTACTACTTCCTGCCGCAGATGCAGACCAAGATCGTCAACGAGGGCTGGGCCAGCTATTGGCACTCCAAGCTCATGACCGAGCGCGCGTTGGACGACTCGGAGATCATCGACTACGCCGATGCGTGCGCGGGGGTGATGTCGATGGCGCCGGGGCAGCTCAACCCCTACAAGATCGGGATCGAGCTGTTCCGCAACCTGGAGCGCCGCTGGGACATGGGGCGCTTTGGCTCCGATTGGGATAATTGTGACGACTTGCGGGCCAAGACGGAGTGGGATCTGAAGCTCGGCAAGGGGCGTGAGAAGATCTTCGAGGTGCGGCGGCTTTATAACGACGTCACCTTCATCGACGAGTTCTTCACCCTCGACTTTTGCCGCGAGCAGAAGTTCTTCACCTTCAACGAGAATCGTCGTTCGGGGCGCCTGGAGGTCGAGAGCCGCGAGTTTCGCAAGATCAAGGACAAGCTGCTGGGCATGCTGACCAACTTCGGGCAGCCCTTCATCTACGTGGTCGATGCCAACCACCTCAACCGCGGCGAGCTGTTGCTCGGCCACCGCCACGAGGGGCAGGATCTCAAGATCGACTATGCCCGCGATACGCTGCGCAACCTGGAGAGGATCTGGCGCCGGCCGGCGTCGATCCTGACGATCATCGACGACAAGCCCAAGAAGATCCGCTACGACGGGTCGGAGGTGACGATCTCCGACGAGCCGGCGGCGTTCAAGGTGTGATGCCCGCGGGCGGGCATCACCCCTTAGCCGGCGGTCGCGCCGCTTCGCGTCGCTCCCTTAGGGTCAAGGTGTGATGCCCGCAGGCGGGCATCACCCCTTAGCCGGCGGTCGCGCCGCTTCGCGTCGCTCCCTTAGGGTCAAGGTGTGATGCCCGCGGGCGGGCATCACCCCTGAGCCGGCGGTCGCTCCGCTTCGCAGTACGGGAGCTTGTCGATTCACTCGGGCTCGTTTTGGAGCGTGGCCACGTCAGCGACCAGCCGGCGCATGTCGGAGCGGCTCAAGCCGCTGTAGATCCCTCGAATGTGACGGTTCTTGTCGATGAGCAAGAAATTGTCAGTATGCAGGAAATCGTTCTCGGTCTTCTGCTTGCCCAGATCTTCCTCGACGAAATAGTGGTCGCGACCCAGGCTGTAGATCAAGGACCGGTCGCCGGTCACGAGGTGCCACTTGCCGGAGACCACTCCGTACCGCTCCGCGTATTGCTCGAGCACCTCGGGGGTGTCGACCTCGGGCGTCACCGAGTGAGAAAGGAACATCACGTCCTCGTCGTCGGCGAAGGTCTCCTGGAGCTTACCCATCGCGTCCATCATCTTGGGGCACACGGTCGGGCATGTGGTGAAGAAGAAATCCGTGATGTAGATCTTACCCTCGAAGGTCTGGGCCGTCACCGTCTGGTTGTGCTGGTTGGTCAGCACGAAGTCCGGAATGGCGTGGAAGTGCTCGAGCTTGGCCGAGTCGCCGCCCAGCCAGTGGGGGTCGAACTGGGGGTTGTCGTAGTACGGGAGGAACTCCGAGCTCGCTCTGGCCGCCTCGGACACCTCGGGGGCTGGATCGGGCGCTTCGGCCGAGTCGCAGCCGCACAGGACCACCGCGGCCGCCAACGCGATCGCGCGGGCTCTCAAGCTAGTACTGGACGACCCCGTCTTCCACGCCCAAACACAAGTTGGACCGCTTGAGCCCGAAGCGACGCCCGTTTTTGTACTCGTAGTTGACATAGATCTTTCCGTTTCGTGTCCAGGCCCGCTGCATGCCCTCTTCTTGGCCATTGACGAGTCGCCGCTCTTTGGCGAGCTGGCCGTTGGAGTGCCACATGCGCTGGACCCCGTGTCGTACACCGTTTTTGTAGTTGGACTCTTCGATCATGGCGCCCGTCGGGGACCAAGCGTGGGCTTGCCCTTCGAGCCGATTCATGGCGTAGGTGGCCCGACGACGCACCTGCCCGTTGGGGTGATAGAAGACCGCCTCTCCGTGCTTCTTGCCCTGGACGAAATCCAGCGACTCGAGCACCTGGCCATCGTCAGCGCGCACCTCGGCGCGGCCCTCGAACGGCGCGCCGTCGTGGTACCACCGGCCCTCGAGTGGCGCGAGGACCAGCGCGGACTTGTCGATGACGGGCCCCGAGGAGGTGGCCACGAGGGCGGCACTGAGGCCGCCTCCGAGCAACAGCGCCGCCAGGGCGAGCGCACGTAGTCGAGCGCTCACTGGACGGTTCCGGGCGTACCCTGGAAGTCACCGTCGAAGATGACGTAGTAGTTGTCGAGGAACAGGATGTTCTCGATGTGATAGTGATACTCGGGGGTATCGGAGTGCTGCGTGGGGCAGGTGTGCCCGCCCGCCTCGTCCAGGTCCTCCGGGTAGTCGCCGGTCGAGGCACACTTTCGGCCGTAGATGAGGAACCCGTCGGTCAGGATGCCCACGAGGCTGTCGTCATCGTTGGTGATCGCGTGGGGTTCGGTATGGTAGTGATAGCGCCCGGGGCCAATGTGCCCGCCCGAGTAGTCCAAGCCGGCGGCCACGCCCTCGGTGAGTACGCCCATGCCCTCTTGCTCGTTGAAGATCGCAGCGCCGCTGACCGAGAGCCCGATCACGTCGAGCGGGGTCGCCGTGGACGTATCGGCGATCTGCGGGCTCACGGGGACCCGCAGGGTGAAGCTGCCGTCGTAGCCGGGGATGAGGCTCGGGGTTGCGTTGTCTGCCCAGCCTTCTTCCGGCTCCACGTAGAGCTCGTGACCCTCGCCCCAGTAGGGGGAGTTGTGGTTGGGGAAGCCGTTGGTCTCTAGCACCAACTGGTCGCCGTCGAGGTAGATCTCGGTGTTGTCTGGGTCGAATTCGGCGAGGGCGGGGTGCAGACCATCGGATCCGCCGGTCGGCTCGACCGATCCGGTCGAGTCGGCGGCCGTCTCGGCCGCGCCGGTCGTCTGGGGTGTCCCGGTCGTCCCGGTCATGTTGCCTGTATCCTCCGTGTCTGGAGGGTCATCGCATCCGAACAGGAGGAGTGTTCCCGCCGCGACGAGCGGCAGCGTCAAGTGGGTCTTCATCTGTGGCTCCGTCCTCTGACTTTTCGAGTTCGTGGGAGCGGCTTGCCCGGGTGCACGAGCCCCGCAGCTCACCGGCCGTGGGCCGTGGGCCGTGGGTCGAGTGTTCATGTGGTAAGGCAGCTCGTTCGCGATGCCTCGATGGCAGTCGCATCTCGACCGTTGGACCCAGCGCCGTCTCACTGCGCTTCCGGGTCGAGCAAGTCGCGTGCCTGTTTGGGCATCCCGCGGATGTTTCCAGAACTGCGGCACATTACGAGCAACACCACGGCACGCTCGTCGCCTACGTGCCGACGCAGGCACTGCGACAACCGCAGGCACTGCAACAACCGCAGGCACTGCGACAACCGCAGGCACTGCGACAATCGCAGGGCGCCCAGAGACCGCGGGCTCCGTCCGTCTTTGATCGCGCAATAAGCGCGGGTCTATCAGTGATGCGTCGTCATTGGACGCGTCTACGCGGGCTCTGAAAACGTCGCGATCGCAATTGGGTCGGCACGGCCTACCTCGAGTGAGTGAAACCAGGCGGGGGATCCCCGCGGGCGGCTAGGTCGCGCGCATCGCCAGCTCGAACAGGGTGCCCAGGCCGCTCATCAGCAGCGCGGCCAACATGGCGCGACCAAAGCTCTTGATCGTGAGCCTTTCGGTCATCGCGTCGACGATCTTCAGCAAGATCGCATCGACCAACCAGCGGGTGACGAACGCCAGGATGAAGCCCAGCCCGAGGGTTCCGATGCCGATCACCACGAACAGCAACCAGCCGATCAGCACGTTGAGCAGGCCGAACAGGGCCGCGACCATTAATGCCCCGCCCAAGCCCTTGATGGAGAAGCCGGGCAGTAGCTTGGCGGTCAGCCAGACGATCGCTGCTAGCACGAGCCAGGAGACGAGGAGCGATTCGAGCATGAACGCATGATACGGCAAGAAGCGTCGGGTGCGGGTCATGGGGCGAGCGAGCCGAGCAGGCCGGCCGGTTTTCGCAAGTGAAACCGAGCCTCCATCATCCGCTCCCGCCGCACGCGAATATCGGCGCGTATTCACGACTCGAAGGGCGACCCTCGGACGGCGTCGATGATCCGGGTCGCGAGCGTCGTCGGGTCGTGCGGGGCTCGAAACAGGGCGTGGGCGCGGCCGTCGGGGCCGACGAGGGCGATGGCCGTCGAGTGGGGCAGCGCGGCAGGGGGTTCGCGGCGCGTGACATGCTCGGGGTGGGCGTGCTCGGGGTGGGCGTGCGCTTGGTGAGCGGAGGGCTCCGCGGCCTGATCGAGCCCGCGCGAGATGAAGCCCAGCGAGTCGAGCAACCCCTCCAGATCGTCGGTCGATCCGGTGACGCCCCGCGGCGGTGGATCGAACGCCGCGAGGTAGGTCGCCAGCTGTGGCGGGTCGTCGCGCCCGGGATCGACGGTGACGAAGACGATCTCCGGGGTGGCGTCGCCGAGCGTCGCGGCGGCGGTACGGACGGCGGCGGTGAGGACCGACAGTGTGGCAGGGCAGATGTTCGGGCACGCGGTGAACCCGGAGAACACCAGGGTATGGTGGCCCTCGAGGGCGCGGTGGTCGAAGGCGTAGCCGTCCGAGTCGACCAGGCCATGGAGTACGAGCGTGCGCGGGGTCGGTAGCCGGTCGTGGGGGGCGATCTCGGGGGCGGGCTGGGCGAGGGCTAAAAGGGCGGCGGCCAGGCCCGCGACGACGACCGGGCCGAACGCCATCAGAGCGGTCGAGCGTGGGGAACGGGCGGTGCTCATACGGCTCCTGCCGTGGTGGTGGACGGCCGAGCGCGAGCGACTCGCCAGGCGTAGAGCCCCAGCCCCAGCGTGACCACGCTGGGGAGGGTGACCGCGGCGAAGTCTCGGGCGAGCGCCTCGGGGCCGCAGATCCCCACGATCACCTCCCACACGTGAAAGGCGGCGTGGCTGATGTGCCAGGCGCCGGCGCCGAGCCACAGCACGACCCGTCCCGTGGGGAGGGTGACCCCGGCCGCGACCCCCAGACCGGTCACGACATAGACGAAGCCGATGTCGCGGATGAAGTGCTGATTGAACGGTCCCGTGTCCGGGACTCCATCGATCGCGTAGTACCAGGCTTCGGGGCGTACGAGCATGAACACGCCGTTGGCCACGAACAAGGCGGCCACCACCACGGCCACGACGGCGAGCGGCCGGGGGAGCGGGGCCACGGTCTGTGCCGATATCGAAGGGTCGAGGGTCGAAGGTAGGGGGGTCATGAGGTCGGTACGTCGGGGGAACGAAGGGAGTCGGAGGAACGAAGGGAGTCGGGGTTCCGGTGCCGGCTAGGTCGGGGTCGGGCCGTGGTCTTCGTCGTCCGGGACGAGATGCGCGAGCTTTTGGGGGTTGCGCACGGCATAGATCGCGGTGATCTGTCCGTCGGCGATCGCGAAGATGATGGCGGTCGGGGGCTCGTCCGGGGCGGCCATCCACACGCCGGGTTGCTGGCTCAATGGGCGGGGCGCAAAGCGTACGTCGGGTCGCTTGCGGCAGATCCCAATGAAGAAGCGCGCGACTCGATCTCGGCCGAGGATCGGCTTGCGGGCGGCGACCACCTTGCCGCCGCCGTCCGAGGTCAGCTGGACGTCGTCGGTGAGCAGGGCTTTGAGGCCCGCGAGATCCCCGGTGGTGCTCGCGTGGACGAAGGCGTCGAGCAGGGACTGATGGGCGGCGCGGTAGGTGTCGAAGCGCGGGCGGTGGGCGGACAGGTGCTGGCGAGCGCGACGGACCAGCTGCCGCGAGGCGGTCTCGGAGCGGCCCAGCAGGCGGGCGACCTCGGCGTACTCGGTGTCGAAGACCTCGCGCAGCAAGAAGGCCGCGCGCTCGGCCGGCGTGAGCTGCTCGAGCACCACCAGGGTGGCCATCGACAGTGCCTCGGCGAGCGCGAGGTGGGCCTCGGGATCGGCGGTGGCGTCGTCGTCCATGGGCAGGGGCTCGGGCAGCCAGGGTCCCGCGTAGCAGACCCGCCGCGCGTGGGCCGAGCGCAGCTCGTCGAGGGCGAGTCGACTGACCGTCGTGCGTAAGAAGGCCCGCGGGTTGCGGATCGACTCGGCGCGCTCCAGCCGAAACCATGCCTCTTGGACGATGTCCTCGGCGGTGGCGACCGAGCCGAGCATGCCGTAGGCCAGCTGGAACAGCTCGGTGCGATATGGTTCGAGGTTCATGTCGATCGCTCCGCGGGGATCGACGATGTCGGCGGGGACAAGAGGATCATAGGGCTTCGTCTCGGTGGACAGACGAGACAGGCCGACGCGGTGTGACGCGGCGCGGTCCGCGGAGCGTGTTGGGGTCACACGGCGCAGCGCGATCTCGTCCAAGGAGCATGGGTGCCGCGACACCCCGCGGCCATGGGGGCCGACGGGGCGGTTTGGTCGGGTACCCGCCCCTCAGGATCACCATGACCGTTCGTATCGAGCTCGACGCCGTACCCAAGGCCGCTAGGGCCGCCATGATGGATCTCGAGCGACACCTCGCGCAGTGCTCGTTGGACGAGGCGCTGCTGGAGCTGGTCCGGCTCCGAGTGTCGCAGATCAACGGCTGCGCCTACTGCATCGACATGCACTACAAGAACGCCCGAGCACGGGAGGAGACGGAGGCGCGCCTCTATTTCCTTTCGGTGTGGCGGGAGGTCTCGCTCTACTCCGACCGCGAGCGTGCCGCGCTTTGGTGGGCCGAGGCGGTGACCCAGCTGGGCCCCACGGGGGTCGGCGACGACGTGTACCAGCGGGTGTCGACGGTCCTGACCCCCGCCGAAATGGTCGATCTTACGCTGGCGGTGGTCTCCATCAACGGCTGGAACCGCCTCAATGCGGCGTTCCGAACCCCGGCGGCTGGCTATCGGGTCGGTCAGTGGGCCGAGGCATCGACCGCGCGGTAGGTCCATGCGGTCGGTCTGGTGGGTGATGCTCAAAAACAACCCACCGATGGGTCGATGCATTGGTCGTGCGCGGATCCCTGGGTTTGCGACCCGGGGGCCGTGCCAACGGGAGCAGACCGGTATGTTCCCGAAATATCAGGCGGTCCGGGCGGTCGGGTCACCGGCCCGGGCCCGGGGGCAGGCAGGCCCGCCGGTCGGGTCCGGGGTCGACCGTCCGAGCGTGCCGGTCCGATCTGCCCGTTCGTACGGGCGTCGGGGATCCCCGTGGTATCGTTGTCGTCGTGCGGATCATCGCCTGGCCCGCAACCGACGTCGGTCGGGTGCGCAGCCACAATGAGGACAGCCACCTGGTCGACCCAGAGCTCGGTCTGTACCTCGTGGCCGATGGCATGGGAGGCCACGCCGGTGGCGCTCATGCCTCGCAGCTATGTGTGGACGTGGTGGACAAGGTGGTCCGGCGCGGCGTGGAGGCGATGCGATCGGTGCCGCAGCAGCACCGCAACGCGGCGATCGCCGAGCTGCTTTGTGCCGCGGCGAGCGAGGCCAGCGCGCGGATCTTCGATCAGGCGGCTGCCGATCATCGTTTGCAGGGGATGGGCACCACGCTCACCGGCATGCTGCTCTACGGGTACCGGGGCTACATCGTGCACGTGGGCGACAGCCGCGCCTTCTTGCTGCGGGGGGGCACCTGCCGGCAGCTGACCAACGATCACAGCTGGCTCAACGAGCAGCTGCAGGCCGGTCTCATCACCGAGGAAGAGGCGGCGGCCAGCGACCTCAAGCACATCATCACCCGCTCGGTCGGCTTCGAACGCCACGTGGAGGCCGACGTGATCCCGCTCAACGTGCACCCGGGCGATGCGTTCTTGCTGTGCTCGGACGGCATGGCCAACTACATCGAGGGTGACGAGATCGCCGAGCTGGCCCGTGACCACTGGTACGCCGATCTGCCCCAGCTGTGTACGGATCTGGCCAACAAGCGGGGCGGCGACGACAACATCACCGTGGTGGTGGCGCTGGCGTGCAACGATCACGACGAGCGCCGACCGGTCAAGGACAGCCGGGCCACCGTCACCGACACCCTCCCGCCGGTGAAGGTCTGACCGGTCGCCGGCGGCTGCGGATGCCTGACGAGTCCTCGCGACGGTTGTTCGACCGGGCTTTGCCTCGGGCGTTCGAGCGGCCCCTCCATCAGGTGGCCGAGGGGGCTCGCACGGTGCTCAGCTGGCGGCGCTTCATCGCGATGTGCCTGGTGTACTGCCCGACCTCGTTGGCGGCCCGAGCGCTCATCGGTCCCGCCCTGCCGCAGGCGATCATGCGCAAGTGGTGCGAGGCGATCGTGCGCGACGTGGGGATCGACATCACGGCCGAGGGGCTCCACAAGATCGCGGGGCGGCCCTCGGTCATCGTGGCCAACCACTCCAGCCTGCTCGACATCCCGGTGTTGGGCTCGCAGCTCGAGATCGACTACCGCTGGGTGGCCAAGAAGCAGCTGTTCGACGTGCCGCTGGTGGGCTGGCACCTGCGGGCGTGTGGGCACATTGCGGTCGACCGAGGCAAGGGCGGCAACCTCGGGCGCATGCAGCAGCAGATCGAGCAGGTGCTGGGCGATGGAGGCTCGGTGGTGTTCTTCCCCGAAGGGACGCGCTCGTCCGATGGAGCTCTGCAGCGGTTCCGGGCGGGGGCATTCATCACCGCGGTGAAGGCGGGGGCGCCCGTGCTGCCCGTGGTGCTCGACGGGGTCGAGCAATTGTTGGTCAAGGGCTCGCTGAAGTTCCCGCGGGGGTCGAACAAGCGGGTTCGGCTGCGGGTGCTCGATCGGATCGAGGTGCCCGAAGGGGGCGCGGGCGAGGCCGACGTGCGGGCGCGAGCCGAGCGGCTGCGGGACATGACCCGGGCGCGCATGGTCGAGGGGCTCGATGCGCTCCGCGGGGGTGCGGGGCGAGCGGAGCAGCCTACGCTCTAAGGTCGGACTTGTGGCGCCGTCGAGGGGTCCGGACGTCGCCGAGAGTCAGTCCGTGAGGGCCGACATCCCCACCGTATCGTCGGCCAACGCCGCGAAGTGGTGTACGTGGTGACAGGGCTTGTAGTGCTTGTAGTAAAACCATCGTATTAGGCTGACGGAGCGGCGCGAACTGCGTAATTCTCGCGAATGTGCGCGATTTGTGATGATTTGAAAAGAAGCTAATGTTGTTTTTGAAGGATTTTGGGACCTGGTGTCATTGAATTGATCGTGAATGTGCGCGTCCCTCTTCCGCTCGTTTTGCTCACCCTCACCGCCTGTGATGTCGCGTTAACGTCGGCGCCGTCGTCCGTGGTGGAGCAACCGTCGGTCGCCAGGATCCACAACGGGGACGAGGCGGGGAGTTGTCAGTGGCCTAGCACGGTCGCCTTGCTCCGCTCTGATGGGCCTTTTTGCTCCGCCACCCTGATCCACCCCCGCTTCGTGATGACGGCGGCCCACTGCGTCGACGACGGGCAGGTTCCCGATGCGATCGGCTTCGGCGAGGATGGACACGCGCCCGTGCGCTCGGTCGACGTCGTCGGCTGCACGAACAATCCGCTGTACTACGAGGAGCCGTACGTCGACCTGTCGATCTGTGAGCTCGCCGTGCCGGTGGAGGACGTGCAGCCGGTCCCCATCGCGCAGGGCTGCGAGCTCGACACGCTTGGGCCCGACTCGATCGTGCAGATCGTCGGCTACGGGAACGAGCAGAGCTACTTCGACGAGTACGGCAACTTCGTCTATAGCGAGGGTATAGGGCCCAAGCGCTTTACGCCGCAGTCCGTCTACGAGATCCGCGACGACGCCGAAGAGGTCGATCTGGTGGGCGTGGGCGAGCTGTCCGGGGGGTGTCACGGAGACTCGGGCGGGCCCGCCTTCTTGCAGCTCGCCGACGGCACGTGGCGGCTGGTCGGGGTGGCCCAGAGCCTGTTCTTTCCGCCCGACTACGAGCCCGATCCGTCGGGCGCGGGGTCCGAGGGGTCTGAGGGGTCGGCATCCGGCGGGACGAGCTCGGGCGGCGCCTCGTTCATCGAGCCCCCCGACGACCCCTGGCCCGAGCCCCAGCCGGTCTGTGGTCCCGGCACCACCTATACTCTCGTCGCGCCGCAGATGGCGTGGGCCGAAGAGGTGATGGGGCTCGACGTATCTCCCTGTTTCACGGCGTCGGGAGAGTGGGATCCCGGGCCCGCGTGTACCCCGTTCCCGACGCAGCTGGACCAGAGCATCGGCACCTGGGCGAACGGATGCGCCAGTGCGCTTGGCGGCGAGCCGCAGTGCGGCGCGCTGGGGTCCGAGGGGTCGACGGGCGAGCCCGAGCCCGACCCGGAGACCAGCAGCACGGGCGAGCCGTCCGAGTCCTCCGAGAGCGGTGACTCCACGACCACGCCCGACCCGACGACGACCACCGATGATCCGCTGCCCGGCGGCACGACCGGCGATGCGTCCACCGACGACGGCAGCGGCGGCGACCCCGGGCAGGATGGCGACGACGCCGGCTGTGGCTGCCGCAGCGGCGGCGATGCGGGGGTGCTCCCCATGCTGCTCGGGCTGCTCTTCGTGCGCCGGCGTCGGCGCCGACGCGCCGCATGACGATTGGCGTAGGGCACGGCAAGGGCGGCTAGGGATAGAGCTCCGTCGTGACGATCGTGCCGTCCACCGTGCACACATTCCCGCTGGCCACGTTGAGCAGCGACACGCCCTGAAGCTCGAGGTCGGACACGCCCGAGGCAGGATCCCAGGTGTTGACGCTTAGCGTGCCTCCGATCCGATCCCGGCCGCCGGCCAAGGCGTCGGCGTCGAGGTTGGTCCAGGTGCCCTGGGCGACCTGGACCATGTTGATCACGTTGCCGGTGTCTACGCGGTGCTGGGAGGACAGCGCCATGGTGCCCGGACCGTCGAGCTCGAACTGGAAGCTGCCGGTGAGGGTCGCCCCGTCGTCGTAGACGGAGGCGATCCCGAGCGATCCGTTGTAGGTCACGACCACGGTGCCGCCCAGATCGATGTCGCAGCCGCGGAGCGTCACTTCGATGGTGCCGCCGCCCGGCTCGACGGTGTTGGTTTCGCCCTGACCGGTGGCGCCGGTGGTATCGGCGGTGTCAGACGGTCGGGTGGTGCCGCTCCCCGATGCAGGATCGGGGCGCATGGTGGTGGTGCCATCGGCCGGCGGTCGGCCGCTCGGATCGGTCATGGTGGAGCCCGCGTCGCCGGTGGCCGGTGTGCCAGTCGTCGGCCCGGCGGGATCACCCGCGGAGTCCGATCCACCGTCGTCGCCACAGGCCCAGACCCCAAGTGCGATCGCCACCCAAAACCACGCAAGCCGTCGCATGCCCCGGTGTAGCACAGCGGCTGATCAGGGCGGTGCGGGCCGATGACGGGCCCAAGATCCCGCATCCTCCCCCATGGCCGAGCTCTTGGTCCGATAGCTCCTCGCCGGCGCGATTCGGCGAAAGCTCGGCCTGTAGCCGCCCGCTAGAGCCGCGAGGTCGGGCGGTGACCGGGGCGGGTGACCGTCACGTGTAGCTCGATGATCGGGTGGTGCCCCGGGATCCCCACCAGCGACCATGTGGTGGTGGCTTCGGGCCTTGACCACGTGCGTCGCTGGAGCTCGCGCGGCTCGTCGTCGGCCTCGACCTCGTCCCACGTGGCCAGCGACTCCGGGAGCGCAGGAGCCCCGAGCGATCCCTCGAGCGCGGAGGCAATCCAGCCCGCTTCGTCCACGAACCGTCCGACGAATTGCGCGTTGACGTCGACCACTGAGCGCCGCAGCTCGGCCTCGACGAGGCGGCCCTCATCGAAGCGATACGCCCACCAGGTGCAGCCGTCCTCGCAGGTCTCGCTCAGGGGCAGGCCGACCGAACCGTGGAACCGGCAGACATCCTCGGTCTCATACCAGTCCTCGGCACATCTGGGCTCGAGCGCCAGGATGTGCTCCCGCGAGGTCCCCAGGCGAGGCAAGTGGAGGGGCCCTGTCACCGAGGGGGTCGACTTCGGATCCTCGTGGCGCCAGCCCGATAGCTCCACCGGGCCGTGACCTTCCAGGGCGCTCACCCGCGCCCGCACCCGTCCATACCCCGCGTGGCCGAGCGCGTATCCGCGGCAGTGCCCGGCCGCGATCGTCGACCCGGGCCGCAGCTCGGTCGCGATCACGTCCTGTGGATCGTCGAGGGGCGTGACCTCGAGGTGGAGCCGGCCGGAGAAGCCGGCGGCGGCCATCACCTCGAAGCAGCCCGCCGTACAGCGCCCCTCGACCAGCTCGTCACAGGCGCGGGGGCTCGGTGTCAGCATCAGCTCCACCTCGGCCGACCCTCCTGGCGGCAGCTCCAGCCGGTGGATCTTGCCCATGGGGACGTAGCCCAGCGCAGCCACGCCGTCCCAGACGTCGGGGTCGACCCTCGGACGAGCCCCGGACGGCGCGGGGCCCTCGACCTGTGCGGTGTCCTCGTGCACCGGGGACGTCGCGGCGCCCTCGGGCGGCTCGCACACCGGGGCCGACAAGACGGGCGTGGGTGCGGTCGTGGTCGGGCGCAGGACCATCGTCCCCAGGCTCCCTAGCGCCAAGGCCGTCAGCAGCTCCACCGTGCGTCGAGTCATCGCTCACCAAGTAGCAGACTCGGCGACGATCCGTCCATTGGGCGACCGACTCTGGGAGTCGACGGCAGGATCGGGAGCGGTCCGTCCTCCCGCGCTGAGCGGGAGATCAAGGGCTCACGTGGGTCGCGTTGCCCTCGAGCAGATCGCTGACCCAGTCGACCAAGAAGACTCCCGAGACCTCCAGGTCCTGATAGGCGCCGAAGGGCAAGAAGGTGTGTCCGATCCCCGAGACGTAGTAGGTGCCAAAGCCGGGGTCGTCGGGGAAGATGTCGTCGCGCAGCTCGACCAGCCCCGCCTCGTAGTCTGCGCCGGGATAGATCCCTCCGATGCAGTTGTTGAGTCCGCCCGCGAGGAAGGTGCGGATCGTGCCGTCGCGCAGGTACGACAACAGGCCAAAGCGCTGGTCGCTGTGGCGCTGGCGGATGTGTTGGGCCAGATCGATCGCCCAGCCGCCCGGGTCGAAGCAATCGCCGCATTCGGCGGGGAGCGTGTTGTCGAGGTTCCACATCTGCCGCCACTGTTCCTGCAGGCAGGTGGGGGCATACTGCTCGCTCATGGGCGGCCCTGAGTCGTCGAGCAGGGTGACGGGGATGTTCGCGTACTCGTAGGCGGTGGCGATCCGATCGTAGTTATAGGCCGCGCCGTAGCCCCCGGCGCTGATCCCCGTGATCAGCACGTGGTCGGGCTCGGGGAAGGTGGCGCCGATCCGCTCCAGATCGAGTCCGGCGTTGCGGTAGCCCACGAACTGGTGGTCGCCGAAGAAATCGTCGACCTGCCCCTGATCCTGATCGCCCGCGTGCACGTCGCCGGTGCAGTAGGGGATGTAGACGAAGCTCCAGTCGCGGACGGGGTTGCCCGGCTCGTCGGCGAAGATCCCCGAGGACAGCAGGCTGGGGACGAGCAGCTCGAAGGCGTTTTGGTCGAAGTTGGCGAAGCTGCTGTAAAAGAGCGAGCAGGTGGCAAAGTCGAAGCAGCCGCCGCCGCCCTCGAAGTAGATCACCAGGCCGTCGCCCTCGCCGTAGCGTACGCCCAGGCCGGTGGGGGATCCATCGATACACTCGGTGCCCTCGATGTCGACCCACTGCCACTGTCCGGGTCGACCTTCGGGCAGGGGCTCGCCCTCCCAAGGAGGCTCGCCGGTGGTGGTGTCTTCGGTGTCGGCGGTGTCGCCCGGGTCGGCGGTGGTGCCCGGGTCGTCGGTGGTGCCCGGGCCGTCGGCGTTGCCGCTGCCGGCCGTGGTGGCGACTCCCGTGCCATCGGGGGTGCCGGGTGAAGACGAGCTGCCGCTGCCCGAGCTGCTGTCGCCCTCCCCCAGCGGGGGGGCCTCATCGCTGCATGCAGCGAGCAGTACGCAGGCGACGATCCATCGAGTCGGCGTAGTGGTCACCTCGGTATGGTGCCACCGCAGGGCCGGTAGGCCGCCCTCGGTGACCGTTGATGTGGCCGGGCGCGGCGCGACTTGGCGCACTGGTTTGGGGCGTCGTTCGACGACTGATGCTTCGTGTCGGCACGGAGTATTAGACGTCGAGGTCGGCGAGGCCGGCGGGCTCCGGGAGCACCGGCGCCGGGATGAAGGGCGCCCGCACGATCGCGGGCGGAGCCACCGGTGAAGACAGCAGGTGCCCCACGTAGACCTCGGCGGCCCGGTGTGCCTGCCCGGGTTGCGGGGCGAAGAGCATCGACTCGAGCCGACAAAAGCGCTCCGGGAGGGTGACGAAGCTCGCGGGTTTCATGCTCCCACTAGGCGCAAACCGGGCGTAGAGCGCAAAAAAGCGGCCAACATGGGACCTCCCATGGGCTCACGGGTTTCATGCTCGCCAGGCACGGTATCCCGTCACGCTCGAATTACACGGAGTGGATCGTGAATCCGAGGGGCTACCGGGAGTCCCAGCCTGAGCCGGCCGAGCCCTAGTGCTAGGCCCGGGGAGCGGGGCGTCGACGACGTCGTCGTCGGCCCAGGCCCAGCAGGCCCAGGGTCAGCAGTCCGACCACCGCCTGGCGCAGCGGCGGTGACTGGCCGTTGGTGCCGCTGGAGTTGGTCGAGCAGCTGCAGCCGCCGTCGTCGTCGAGGGGGACGCCGAGCGTGCTGGTGCCCGAGCACGAGCTGCTCCCGGTGTCGAGGCTAGGCCCCGTCTCGCCCGGTCCGCCGGTGGTGGTGGTGCCGGGGAAGGGCGGGGTGGTGGGGCCGCCCGAGCTACTGGTGCCGGTGCCGGTGCCGGAGTCAGCATCGGTGTCGGTGTCGGTGCCTGTGCCGTCGACGCCGGTGGTGGTGGGGTCGACCACCAGCAGGCACTCGTTGCTGCAATCGTCGGAGTCGTTGGTGTTGCCGTCGTCGCACTCTTCGACTCCGTCGCGCACGAAGCCGTCGCCGCACACGGCCATCACGCAGCCGGTCACGCAGGCATCGGAGTTGTCTTCGTTGCCGTCGTCACACTCTTCGACCCCGGTCTGGATGAAGCCGTCGCCGCAGCTGGCCAGGGTGCAGTCGACGAGGCACTCGTCGTCGTTATCGGCGTCTCCGTCGTCGCACTCCTCGACGGTGTCGAATAAGAAGCCGTCGCCGCAGCTGGCGATCACGCAGGTGCTCAGGCAGCTGTCGGTGTTGTCGTCGTTGCCGTCGTCGCAGTCCTCGACGCCGGCCTGGAGGAAGCCGTCGCCGCAGGTGGCCGCGGCGCAGGTGCTCGGGCAGGCATCGCCGTCGTCGGCGTTGCCGTCGTCGCACTGCTCGACACCGGCGTGGACGAAGCCGTCGCCACAGCTGGCGTCTACGCAGGTGTCGAGGCAGGCGTCGGTGTTGACGTCGTTGCCGTCGTCGCAGTCTTCGAGGCCGGCCCGCTGCACGCCGTCGCCGCAAAAGGCGACCTGGCAGTTGTTGAGGCAGTCGTCGAAATTGTTGGCGTTGCCGTCGTCGCAGGCCTCGGGCCCGATCCACTGGACCCCATCGCCGCAGAAGGCGTTGACGCAGGTGTTTCGGCAGGCGTCGTCGTCGTCGGCGTTGCCGTCGTCGCATTCTTCGACGCCGGCCTGTACGTAGCTGTCGCCGCAGGTCGCTGTTTGGCAGGTGGTGGGGCAGTCGTCGGTGTCGTCGGTGTTGCCGTCGTCGCAGGTCTCGTCGAAGTCGATGAGCATGTCGCCGCAGTTGGGCGGCTCGATCGAGCACAGCGCGCTGCACCCGTCGCCGCCGAAGCCGTTGCCGTCGTCGCAGGCCTCGCCCGGGTCGACAAAGCCGTTGCCGCAGCAGGCCGCGTCGAGCCGGATGACCGCCTCGCTGACCACGCCGCTCTGGTCGAGCTCGACCCGGAGGTAGAGCGAGCCGTCGTTGGCCAGTGCGCGGGAAGGCTCGAGTCCGGGCGTCAGGAGGTTGGTGATGATCGCGTTGCCGAATCCGTCGCCGTCGGTGTCGAGTTCGTCCCCCGCCGAGACCAGCGCACGAGAGGTGGCGCCCAGGTCGCCGGGCTGGCAGCTGAAGAAGAGCGTCGCGCCCCCGCCCTCGTAGTTACACCCGTGGGCGAGCACGCCTTCGTCGTTCAGCGAGACCAGGGTGACGCTGGCGCTGGAGATCAGGGTAACGCCGTCGACGGTGGCCCCCTCTTGCAGCGCGACGGTGCCGTTGTAGGCGATGAAGTTGTCGGTCCCGGTGGCACCGTTCGTGTCGCCGGAGAACGCATAGCTGCCGGCGCTGTTGATGGTGACCAGATCGAAGGTGTCCCAGTCTTCGCCGCTGCCGTTGGGGTCACCCTCGCGAGCGACCAGCACGCCGTCGACGTAGATGAAGCCATCGTCGGCTGTGCTGCCGGTGTCCATGTCGAGGATGGCGACGAGATGGGCCCCCCCGGAGGAGACCTTGTAGTCGTCGTCGATACCGGCGCTGAAGTCGTCGATGACGAAGCCGCCCACCATGTCGCCGGACTGGAGCAGGGCGGTTGCGCTACCCAGCGTGGCGTTGGGGCTGGTCATCAGCGCTCGGGCCTCGGTGTTGGGGCCGCCCGTGAAGCTGAAGCCGGCGATCCAGTAGGCCTGCCCGGCAAAGGACATCGACGGGCGCAAGAATTCGGTGAATACGGTGCCCGCCGGTTGACCGGGAGCGGGCGTCCCATCGAGCGCCAACACGCCCAGGTGTGTATAGAGCGAGTCGACGCCGTCGGCGTTGGGGCTGTAGATGAAGCCCTCGGCCGGGTTGGTGCCCAGGGCGGCATCACCCCCCGACAAAACGTACGCGGGTTCATCGGTCTCGGTGAAGATGACCCGGTCTTCGCGAAAGACGTATCCTACGCCACTTTGCAGCGTGCCCCGGAACGCCACCGCACCGCTGGCCTCGGTGAACGGGACCGAGACCGTATCGATGGCTTCGACCGCGCCGACGGGGATCGAGCCGGTCTGCGCTACGATCTGCCCCGGGACGACCGCTGCCGACGCCTCTGCGGGCAAGAGGAGCGGCAATGAAGCGAGTCCGGCGACGATGTACGCATGACTACGGACCGTGGGTACGGCAGAAACCACGGGAGTCGGTCGGGCAAGGCTACGTCGAAGCACGCCTCAGCATACGCGATATGAAACGAAGATCGATTTTCTTCGCTGATCCGCGTGACCAACTGTGACTGCTCGATCATGGACCGGTTCGTTTGGTCAGCGATCGACCGAGGTCAGTCGAAGTGTCGCGCAGGTGATCCATTACGAGATGGTTCGCGAGGTGAACACCCGAGACGCCCACCGTCTGGTCAGGGAAGAAACCGGGGTGTGCTCGGACACGTGGAGGCGTGGAGACTGGGCTCGGCCCACCGGTACGCGCGGTAGTGCGCTGTGCGATGGCGGACCGATTCGTTTGGTCAGTCATCGTGGTTGGTGGTGAAACTCCTACACCATCGCAACCCTTAACCGGCCGCAACATCATCCCGGTGGTCCGTGCCTTCGCTGTTCCTCGATGATTTGCACTGTGTAGAAGTTCACTCTCGTCATCGATCCAACTCGTCCCAACTCGTCCCAACTCGTGGTCGATCCGAGGTTCGTTGCGCGAGGTGATGACCCGCCTGCATCTGCACTCTCGAGATCCGCACGATTGCTCGTGGGCGGCCTCGCGCGGCCGTGGCTACCCCAGGTCGTCCGACGCAGCTGTGCGAGCATGCGTGATAGCGTCGGCTCGAGTTCCGATGAGCGAGTCCGGTCCCCGCTCCCACCCCCGCCCGTGGCTCCGCCGAGCCAAGCGGATCGGCCTCGGGTTGCTGGTGAGCTGGGGTCTGCTCTCGATCCCCGCGCTGCCCGTCGAACTCCCCGACGGGGCCGGGGCCACCCCCTTCGTCTGGGACCGCGATGACCTGTGGTCGCATCTCGAGCGGAAGCGGGACGAGGTCGTGGCCGCGGGTTGCCAGCAGGGGTCGGCTTCGTACCTCGTGGCGTTGAACGAGCAGCTCGACGCGCTCGAGCGCGAGGCTCCGGGCCCAGCCGACACACGCTGGGACTCGCTGGAGATGCGCCTGTTCGAGACGGCCGCCATCGTCGCGGCGTGCGGTGACGGCCTGGAGCCCCTGCTCTCGTTTCGGCAGCGCCTGCGGCGGAGCGTCAAGGATGCGTCTGCGGCGTGGTCGGACGACGATGGCGGACGGGATCGGCTCTATCGCCTGCTCTACGGTGCGCGGGCGGCCATCGAGGAGGTGCTGCTGCAGGTGGATGCCAGCCCGTCGCTCGCGCTCGAGGTCGACCCACCCGCTCCCTTCGCGACCCCTTCCACCACGATCGAAGGGGTGGTGATCCACAGCGGGGATCTACTGCTGTCCCGCGGCGGTGCTCCGACCTCCGCCCTGATCGCACGTGGCAGCGATCACCCGGGCAATTTCTCCCACGTCGCCTTGGTTGCCGTGGATGAGTCGGGCCAGGCTCGCGCGATCGAGGCTCACATCGAGCGCGGCGTGGCCGTCAGCGACGTCGATGCATACTTCGCGGACAAGAAGCTCCGGGTAGTCGTGCTGCGGCTGCGCGCCGATCACCCGGCGCTGGTGGCCGATCCGATGCTCCCGCACCGGGCGGCCAGCGCCGCGCTGGCCGAGGTTCGGTCGCGCCACATCCCGTACGACTTCTCGATGGACTTCGAGGACGACGCCGAGCAGTTTTGTTCCGAGGTGGCCTCGGCCGCCTATCGCGACCAGGGGGTGGAGCTGTGGCAGCACATGTCTACGTTCTCCTCCCCGGGCTTGACCCGCTGGCTGGCGAGCTTGGGGGTGGAGCACTTCCGGACCCATGGGCCCTCCGACCTCGAGTACGACCCTCAGCTTCGCGTAGTGGCCGAGTGGCACGAGCCTCAGACCTTGTTCGACGACCACGTCGACAACGCCGTGATCGACGCGATGCTCGAGCAGGCGGAGGCGGGCGGCGAGCTCCACTACTCGCTCCCGATGCTGCCCATCGCTCGGCTGGTCAAGGGCTACAGCGTGCTGCTCAACCTCTTGTTGGGGGCCGAGGGCCCGATCCCCGAGGGAATGAGCGCGACCACCGGCCTGCGCGTGCAGTGGCTGGCGGCCGAGCACGCACGGATCGAGCGCGGGGTGATGTCGCGAATGGACGACTACCGCCACGAGCACGGTCGGCGCCCTCCCTACTGGACACTCGTGACCATGGCCCGTGAGGCCGCGGTCGCGGCTCCGTGAGATCTGGATCTCAGCGTAGGTTGACGCAGGCGATGGCGTGGGTACAGAGCGGCCGCCGCGGTGACTCCGGCCGCCCTCGCGTTCACGTCGAGATCATCGAGCGCCCGGCCGCGGCCGCGGTCACTGCCCTGGCGCAGTGGGCGTCGTGATGACGTTCACCTCGAGCCGGCTGGGGTGAGCAGCATCGCGAAAGACCCGGTGGGTCGCGCTCACGAAGTCCTCTTCGCGAGCCTCGAAGATGTTGTCGACCCATGCTTGAGGGTTGCGGTCCACCAGGGGAAACCAGGTGCTCTGGACCTGGAGCATGACGCGATGCCCGGGCTCGAAGGTATGCAGCACGTCTTGTAGGGGGATCCGCACCCGGGTGGGACGGCCCGCGACGAAGGGCCGCGGGGTGTCGTATCCCTGCCGGTAGCGGCCGCGCAGGACCTCGCTGCGCACCATCATCTGATAGCCCCCCATGTGCATGCCCTCGGCCAGGAAGTCATGGTCCTGCGCGTCGTCGGGGAAGACGTCGACGAGCTTGATCACCCAGTCCGCGTCGCTTTGGTCGGTCGAGACCCACAGCTCGGCGCTCAGGGGACCGGCCAGGGTCAGCGGCTCGGCCAGCGGCTCGCTCACCCACGTTCGCACGTCGGGGCGCCGGGCCGCGAAGCGCTGGTCGTCGGTCATGTACTCGCGGGTCATCTTGGTGGTCAGGGCCTCGGAGAAGGGCACCGGGTGGGCCGGATCGCTGACGAATTGGTCGAAGGCCCGGCGGTCGCCCGGCGCGGCGTCGAGCAGCCGGCCCTCGGCGCCCAGCCACAGCGAGCGCGCGGTGCCGGGGGGCGGCCAGGTGTCGAAGGTACGCCACACGTTGGCGCCGGTCTCGAACACGTAGGCCTCGGGCAAGGGGGCGGGCCCGGTGTCTTCGCCTCGTAGGTAGTGCTCGAAGAACGTCGCCTCGATCTGCTGTTGATAGAACGGCGAGTGCTCGCCCTCGAAGTCCACGTTGCCCAGGTGGTCCCCCTCATTGCGAGCCCACCCGCCGTGAGCCCAGGGCCCCATCACCAGCATGTTGAACACGCCCGGGTTGCCCGCCTCGATCCGGCGGTAGATCGACAGCGGGCCGTAGAGATCCTCGGCGTCGAACCACCCGCCCACGGTCATCACCGCGGGCGCGACATTATCGAGGTGGGGCAGCAGGTTGCGGGCTCGCCAGAAGTCGTCGTAATCGGGGTGCTCGGCCAGCGCATCCCAAAAGGGGATCTCGTGGTGAAAGTGTCGCTCGTTGGCGTTGGACAGCGGGCCGAGATCCAAGAAGAACGCGTAGCCGTCGGGGGTGCCGTGATCGAAGCGCTCGCCCCATTCCTTCTTGAGGGCTAGCCGCGGGCGACCGAAGACCGCGAAGAAGTTGAAGGCGTGCGGCAGGAAGAACGCGCCATGATGGTGGAAGTCGTCGAAGTACCAGTCGGCGATCGGAGCCTGGGGCGATACCGCTCGTAGGGCGGGGTGAGCATCGATCATCCCGGTGGCGGCATAGAAGCCCGGGTAGCTGATCCCCCATAGGCCCACGCGGCCGTTGTGGCCCGGCAGGTGAGCCAGCAGCCACTCGATGGTGTCGTAGGTGTCGCTGCTCTCGTCCGTTTGAGCGCCGGTCTTGCCCGGCACATGGGGGCGCATGTTCACGAACTGGCCCTCGGACATGAAGCAGCCGCGCACGTCCTGGTAGACGAAGATGTAGCCCCGCTCCATCAGCGTGCGGCTGGGGCCCAGGGTGGCCGGGACCTGGTCCTCGCCGTAGGGCGACACGCCGTAGGGCGTGCGCTTGTAGAGGATCGGGACCGGGCCCGATGGGTCGCGAGGGTGGTAGATCGCGGTGAACAGGGTCACCCCGTCGCGCATGGGGATCCGAACCTCCTGCTTGCGGTAGTGCGCGCGCACCCACGCCACGTCCGTGTCGTCGAGCGATAGCGCCAGCGTGGCTGCGGGGCGCGAAGGGGTGGGCGACTGATCAGAGGTGGGGGGGCGGGGGGGATCTGCGGCCGGAGTTCGGCACGACAACGCGAGTAGGGCGAGGCTCCATGCGGCCGATGGACGCGGCATGACCTGGAGGGTACCGAGGCCCGAGCGAACAGCGGCGCCCTTCAAAGCTCCTATAGTTGTCCGAATCTCGCAATCATTTGCCAAGTAAACGTAATTTAGATCGCACTAAGGGCGTCAAGACTCGAATGAAAATATTTTTTCATGGGGGCCGGAAACGTCTCCGACATGTGTGTCTTACCAGGCGCGCGTGGGAGGGCAGGTCGCACTCACCCACCCATGCGGGGGAGCAACAACGTGGTCATGAACAGGACGGTCCTTTGGAGCGTGGGGGTGGGCTTTGCGCTCGCGACGGTTGCCTGCGGCAACGGGCGAGTGTCGCCCGAAGACTCGGCGGGTGATGCCTCCGATGGAGGCATGGATGCCGGGGACGATCCGGTCGACGACGACGACCAGAGCGACGACGACGGCATGGATCCGCCGCCCCCATCGGGCACGGTCTGCGACGACATGGCCTTCGACAACGTCATCGATCAGGCCGCGTGCCCCTTCATCCAGGCCGAGGGGATCGAGCCGCCCGAGGCCGACTCGGTCGAGTTCTGTCGGCGGGCGTACATCGATCTGCTGGGCGAGTCGCCCTCGGCGGTCGAGTACGAGGCGGACTGCAAGTGGCTGACCAACGACGAGATCGTCGACGACTTCCTCGATCGCCCCGAGTACGTACAGGTCTCGCAGCGCATGTGGGGCGACATCTTCCACTACACCTCGTCGATCGTGCACCACGAGTACATCGCCGATCTCGACGCGCTGGTGGGAGATCTCTACCTGGGCAACATCGACTACACCAGCTTCGCCCGGCTGGCGGCCACCCACCCCGCGTTCCTCGGGCGCTGGGACGGCAACGACCTGGTGGGCTTCAACTTCATGGCCTTCTTGGGGCGTGACGCCAACCCGGCCGAGCGCCTGGCCCTGGAGCCGCTGTGGCACCAGTGGGAAGAGCGGGACGTCGTGCACCCCACGCAGAGCAACGCCCGGCACGTGGTGCTCAACACCCTGCGCTGCACCGCGCCCAACGAGGCCGATTGCTACAGCGACTACTGGGGCGAGCACACCGTCATCATCGCCCCGCCGGTGCCGGGGGACGTCGATCCCATGGGGCCCAACGTGCTCGACCAGAGCGCATTGACCGACGAGCAGTGGGACGTGCTGCGCCTGCCCGGCCAGCTCATCACCGAGCACACCACCTTCTATGAGGCCTATGTCGATCGCGCTCTGCGGCGCTACCTGGGCTACGACGGGGGGGCCGAGCTGCCCACCGTGCGACAGGCATTGGTCGACCTGATGGTCCAAAGCGGCGGCAACGTCCGCGAGCTCGAGCGCGAGATCCTCACCTCGGTGCTCTACCAGTCCAGCAACCTCTTCGACGAGGGGGACGTGGCCGATCCCGAGCAGTGGGTGCCGCCCTACTGGCACGGCCCGGTCAAGCAGATGGACGCCGAGGACTGGCTGCGCTCGGCGGCCAAGCTCACCGGGGTCGAGCTGGGCCGCTGCGATCACCGCTACCCGGTCGTGCAGCAGGGGAGCGCGGGCTTGCACCCGCACGGCTACCCCACCGTGGCCGGCACCAACACCCCCGACTACGAGTTTAGGGACAAGGCCCAGCTCTTGGGGGGCTGCCCCGACCACGTCACCCAGTTCCGCGAGGCGCGGACGGGCCTCATCGCGGCGCTCACCCAGGCCACGCTCACCGATGAGCTGTGCACCCAGGCCGACCAGGCCTCGCCGATCTACCCGCTGCAGTTCGTGGAGGACGACGGCGACAAGACCGAGGAGGCGCTGATGACCGCGGCCAACCAGGTGTACTCGGCGGCGCTGGTGCGGCCCATTCCCGAGGCGGCCAGCGATGCCCTGATGGCCGGGGTCACCGGGTGTCGAGACGACTCGGACTGCCTGCCCAGCCACTTCGCGGCGGAGACCTGTCGGCTGACCCTCAAGGCCGCGGACTTCCTGTTCTACTAGGACGCCAGAGGAAAGGAAGGAGAAGCATCATGTCGAGCATCACCAAGACCAACCGTCGTACTTTCCTCAAGGTGGGCCTGGGCGGCCTGGCCACCGGGGCCGTCGCGCCCTGGGTCTGGACCCCGCGCATGAGCCGGGCCGAGCTGGCGATCCCCGCCGATCGGCACAACCACCTCATCGTCATCAACCTCGACGGCGGAGCTCGCTCCGTGCCGATGTTCAACGGCGACGTCGACACCCGCTGGAACCCCATGGGCACCCAGCCGGGGGCGGGCACCACCGAGTGGGGCGTGGGCATGGTCTTCGACGCCGCGCCCTACGCCGAGACCACGGCCGATTTTGGGGAGGCGATGCCCTCGCTGCCCATGATTAGCGACGAGATCTGCGTGCTGGGCACGATGGATCACACCCCCGGGGCCCTGGCCGGGGTGGGCTCGCACGCGGTGGCCCGCAACATCATCTCGAGCGGTCGACAGGAGGGCGGCCCCGGCCTGATGAGCCTGATCTACGCGCACCATCGCAACTACACCGAGGGGACGGCCGGCCTGGTGTTCCCCCCCGTGGTGGTAGGCACCGGCGCGGCGACGACGATCTTTGGGATCCCCGACGGCTCGATCACCCCGGTGATGGTGCCCTCGTTCTCCGAGTTCGCCGACCAGAGCGGCGACGACGCGGGGGGACAGCCCGACTGGGCCCGCGCCCTTGAGGCGGGCCTGGACTCGGCCAGCGCCGGCGTACGCAGCGCTCGGGATCGCCAGCTGATGGAGCGCATGTCCAACGGCAAGCAGAACGTCGAGGCGTTCCGCAACGTGTTCCTCGACCCCGCCTTGCGGGTGGCCGATGAGCCCACCGCGGGCACCGACCTGACCAACGCGCAGCTGCAGGCGATCTTCGGCGACAGCATGCTGGGTCGCAACATGGCCCTGTCCCTGCGCTTCTTGCAGCACGGCTCGGCGGCGGTGCTGGTGGGCCAAAATGGCTGGGACACCCACTCGGCCGAGCCCTCGATCTACTCGGGGCTGGCCAACGATCTGGGGCGGGCCTTCGCGGGCCTCAACTTCGCGCTCAAGCGGATGAACCACCCCGAGGGCGGCACCTACTGGGATCGCACCCTGGTCATGGTCACCAGCGAGTTCGGTCGCGACAACCTCATGGCCAACGGCTACAACTCGGGGGGCGGCTCCGATCACACCGGCGGCCCCGGCTCGCGCTTCCAGGCCTTCCCCTTCATGGGGGGCCCGGTCAGCCAGGGCGGCCGGATGTTCGGCCGCACCGATCTCACCACCATGGAGCCGCCCAAGAGCGAGCCGGTGTTTGGCACCACCGAGCACATGGCGATGGCGCTTGCGTTCCTCGACATCGAGACCGAAGAGATCTGGTCTGGCATCGAGCCTACCTCAGTGATCTTCTGAGGTGATCTTCTGAGGCGGTCTTCGGGCCCGTCGCCCGTCGCCGCTCGTCTCGCGTCGCCGCTCGTCTCGCGTTGCCGCTCGTCTTGCGTCGCGATCCCCCCTCGTCCTCGAGTCCCTACCCGGAGTCTTGCCGTGTCTCGCTCGTCCTCTTGTTTATTGCTCGCTTCCCGACTGGGACTAGGTATGGGCCTGGGTCTGGGCCTGGGTCTGGGCCTGGGCTGTACTGTCGAGGGTGACGATGGCCCCGAGGGCTTCGGCGACGGGCCGGTGAGCGCGGGGTCGATGGAGCCCGGGGACGAGACGGGGAGCGAGACCGAGGGGCAGGACGAGGAGGGCGAGCCCGAGGAGCCGGCCGGCGAGGCCCCGTTCATCGTGGAGGCGCGCAAGCAGTTCCCGACCTACCTCGATCTGCACGAGAAGGTCATCACCCGGACCTGCACGCCCAACGAGAACGTCTGCCACAACAACAAGGAGTACCCGGATCTGCGCACGCCCCAGGCGATGCTGGGGATGCTGGGGAGTCCCTGCAACCTCGACGTAGAGGATCCGCTCAACACCTTCAATGGCTGCGAGCCGGTGGGGGACGTGCTGCGCTTTTCGTCGGGTAGCAACCTGGGCTGGGAGTCGCAGGTGGCCTACGTGCACTACGAGATCGATCCGATCGACGGCTCGGTGGCGACGGCGGTGGTGCAGCTGGCCAACCCGGTGCCGGCCCCGATGCTCGACCCGCTGGTGCTCGAGAGCGTAGACGTGGTGCGATCTACCGACGGCGGCATGCTGACGGTGGGGCAGATGCTCGACGTGGTCTCCTACACCGCCGGCTCGACCGAGGTGCGGGTCGACGGCTACGCGATGGTCGGCGACGACGTCCGTACCCTGCTCGAGGACGACCTGCGCGTCGCCGATCCCAACCGCGACGGGGTCTTCGGGGCGCAGGGCGAGCAGATGCACGAGCTGACTCCGGGCGATCCTTGGGGCTCGTACCTGCTGCAGCGCTTGCAGGGCAACGTGCCCGGCAGCCCCATGCCCCTGGCCAACCAGCCGCTGTCGGCGGCGGAGATGGTGGCGCTGGCCTGCTGGATCGAGGGCGCCGACCAGCCCGAAGGAGACAGCCCCTACGCGGTGATCGACTACGACGGCTGTCAATACGCGGTGGAGGTCAGCGAGCCCGACCCCGACAGCGGGGCGACCCTTTCGGGGGACGTGCAGCCGATCTTCGACGCACGCTGTGCGGTCCCGGCCTGCCACAGCTCCAACTCGCCCAAGGCCGGGCTCGATCTGACCGAGGGGGTCGCCTACGAGGCCCTGCTCGAGGCGATGTCGACGCAAAACCCAGACATTCCCCTGGTGACGCCGGTCAACCCGCAAAACAGCTACCTGATGACCAAGCTGGTGAGCGACGGTTTCTCGGGCCAGCAGATGCCGATCGGCCAGCCGCTCAGCGACGAAGAGATCGACGTCATTCGGCGGTGGATCAACTTCGGCGCGCCGAACGACTAGGGCCGGGACCGAGCTCTTGGAGTAGGCTCTCGATGATGACGGTCGAGCGTTTACGATCTCTCGTATCCCGTTGGGGCTTGGGCTTGGGTCTTTTGTTGCTCGTGCCCGCCTGCCAGAACGTCGGGGGGGAGGACGGCGGACCGGATCTGTCGACCGCCTCCGGCCTCACCGAGGACTCGGGGAGCACCGATCCGACGGGCACGGCGCAGACGTCCGGACCGACCAACGGTACGGGGGCCGACGGTACGGGGGCCGACGGTACGGGGGCCGACGCCGACAGCAGCGGCAGCGGCGAAGGGGGCTCGGAGTCGTCGACCAGCGGCGATCCCCCGCCGCCCGCCGAGCCCTGCACTGCGGTCGACATGATCTTCGTGGTCGACAATTCCGACCCGATGCTCGAGGAGCAACTGCGCCTGCTCGGATCCACGTTTGCCTTCGTGCAGCAGGTGCAGCAGACGATCCCCACGCTGGTGGACGACATCCACATCGGGGTGATCACCACCGACGATGAGCTGTTCGTCCAGCCTGGGGAGTCTGGCGTGCCCGGCTGCGAGCTGCCCTACGAGGGAGGCAATCCCTGGATGATCTCGTCGAGCGTGGCGCTCCAGGCCGAGCTCGAGTGTGCCCTGATGGTGGGGGCCGAAGGCTCGCCCAACGAGCGACCCATGGACATGCTGACGGGGGCGCTCTCGGACGAAAACCTCGCCCCCGGGGGTCTGCACAACGGCTTCTTGCGTGACGAGGCCCTGTTGGTCGTGGTGCTCGTGACCAACGAGGACGACGAGATCGAGGACGACACCGCCTGGGGCTCGATGGGCGAGCCCGCCGACTGGGTGGCCACGGTGGCCGGGCGTAAGGGCGGCTGGGTCAACGACGTGGTGGTGCTCTCCTTGCTGGGCACGCCCAAGCCCAACGCGTGCCCAAAGTTCCAGTGGGACGGGACCGAGGGGGCCCAGGTCGCTCCGCGGCTCATCGAGTACACCGAGTCCTTCCCGCAGGGGGCGGTGGGGGACATCTGCCTGCCGGAGTACGCCACCTTCATGCTCGGGGTGGTGCCGGGCGTGACCGCGGCCTGCGCCGCCTATACGCCGATCTGAGCGGTTGGATCTGTGGGTCGGGCCTCGCTTCACGACGGGGACGCCGCCGTCCTCGCGATCACCTGCTCGACCGCCTCGAACAGCGCATCGGCGCGGACGGGCTTTTTGAGCAGCGGGTTGGCCATCGAGCCGATGAAGTCTTGCACGCGCGGAGTAAAGGCACCTCCGCTGTAGAAGATCATGCGATCGACCAGCGCCGGTGCGCGCAGGAGGATCTCTTGATGGAGCTCGGGGCCGTCGAGCACCGGCATCATCAGATCGCACAACACGACGTCGAAGGCGGGATCTTCGTCGATGATCCGCAGCCCTTCCTTGCCGCCCTGGGCGATCACGACCTCGTGCTTGCTCGACAGCAAGCGCTTCATGCCCCGTAGCACCAGGGCTTCGTCGTCGATGATGAGGATGCGGGAGGGGGAGTCTCGGGGCGGCGACGGCATCGCGGGCTTGCTCGTGGGTGGTGAAGGGGGCGGGGCGGCGACCAGGCCGTTGTCGAAGGGCAGCCGGACGAGGAACGCGCTGCCGCGGTCCGGCTCGCTGCGCACCTCGATCGTCCCTTCGTGGAGGCGGACGATCTCTGCGCAGACCGGCAAGCCCAGGCCTCCCCCTTGTCCGGTGGGCTTGGTGGTGAAGAAGGGCTCGAAGATCCGGGCGAGCAGCTCGCGCGGCATGCCCTTGCCCGTGTCCTGCACGGTCAACAGCAGTGCCTCGTCGGTGTCTTGCGTGCGCACGACGATCCGGTTGACGTCGGCATGACCCTCGACGATCGCTTGGGAGGCGTTGACCAGCAGGTTGGTGACCAGCTGGGCGAGCTTGCCGCGGTCGGCCGGCAGCGGGCGTGATGCTTCGAGCCGCAGCTCCAGGCGGGCGCGGTGGCGGATCTCGTTCTTGAGCATCCGGCAGGCCCGGCGGACGATCTCGTTGAGATCGACGGGCTCGATGTCCTCGCGGTCGATGCGGGTGAACGACGCGAGATCGCGGGTGATATTCGCGATCCGATCGACGCCGTCGCGCAGATCGTCGAGCATCGAGGTCAGCTCCTCGGGGAGTCCGCGGTGTCGCAGCGAGCGCTGCAGCTGGGCGAGGTTGGTGTCGACGAACTGAAGGGGGTTGTTGATCTCGTGGGCGACCGCCGCCGACAGCTGGCCCAGGGCGGCGAGCCGCTCGGATCGCCGCAGGCGCTCTTGGGCCGCCTTGAGGCGCTCGTTGGACTCGGCCAGCGCGGCCTCGCGCTCGACCTGCTCGGTGACGTCTCGCAGGCTCGTCACGTAGAGCTTGCGGCCGCCGAGCTCGAACGCGGCCATCCGCAGCGCGGCCCAGAACTTCGAGCCGTCCTTGCGCACCGCGCGAAGCCGGGGCGCGTAGGCGTGCCCACGCTCGTTGAGGTCGTGCGAGAGCGCCTCGGTCTTGGGGCGATCCTCGGGCGCGGTCAGCATGCGCCCGGTGAGCTGGCGAAACTCGGGCACCGTGTAGCCGAGGATCTCGCAGGCGGCCGGGTTGGCGTCGAGCATCAGCGCAGAGTCGAAGTCCGCCACCAGGATCGCGTCACGGGTGGCCTCCACCATGGTTCGGCAGCGCTGCTCGGACGCCCGCAGGCGCGTCATCGCGGCCGCGAGATCTTCGTGGTCCTCGGCTTCGGTTTGCCCCGCGGTGATCGGCTCTCGGAGCGCCAGGATCTGGGTGATCGACCCTTCGGCATCGAGCACGGGGATCACCGTGGTGAGCATGCGGTGCCGCGAGCCGTCCTTGACCTCGCTGACCAGCTCGCCCTGCCACACCTGCTTGGCCCTGACGGTGGACCCCATGGCCTCGTAGAACGCGGCGTCATGCACGTCACACCGCAAGAGCTCCGCCGAGGTGCGCCCTAGCGCTTCGTCGGCGGTATAGCCGGTCAGCTCCGTGAAGCGACGGTTGACGTGGATCAGGCACCCCTGAGGATCCGAGAGCTCGATCTGAGCGGTGGTGTGCGCGAGGATCTGCGCCAGCACCCGCTCGTGATCGAGTTCGGCCACTCGTCCGAGCATATCAACCGGTACGATCGGGCACGATGAACTCGTGTCAGGTTCTCCCTGAATGTACCGATGCTCGATCGCGCTTGGGAGCGGGGAGCCGACCGCAAGGTGTCCCAATGAGGGTCGAAGCGACGGCCGCGGCGTGGTCGCTCTTAGCGTAGTCCCATGAACCGCTCGGTCATCTCTCGCAGCCGCAGCACCGTGGGCATGCCGTCGTCACTTTGGAACACCAGCGTATCGTCGAACTTGACCTTCGCCGCCGCTTCGTACGCCACGTAGGCGCGCCCGGCCACGCTGTCGAGCAGGGCGTTGAGCCGGGCCTCGTAGGCGCCCCGCACCTGGGCCAGCATTGCCTCGCCCTCGGCGGCCAGGCGGGCCGACACCCCGTCGGCCTCCAGCCGCACCCGCTGGTCGTACTCGAGGGTCTCCGCCTGGATGTTGGTGATCCCCAGCAGGTACGAGTCGTCGACCGTCTCGGCGGGGATCTCCAGGGCCGCGGCCGCCTGGGCCACCAGGGCTTCGCGCTCGGCGGGCGGCAGCGCGCTGAGGAACCGACGGGCGGCCCCGGGAGCGGTGTCCTCGCCGGTGTTGACGAAGCCCACCTGGTACGCCCCCTCGAGCTGGGCGATCTTGGCCTTCCACTCCTGCTCGCGGGCCGAGGCCAGGGCGTTGGTGCCCTGGACGAACTTGTCGAGATCTTGTTGCTTGGTGGCCACTTTCTCGCGGGCGCCGTCGAGCAGCTTGTTCTGCTCGTTGAGCTGGATCTGCTGGAGCTGCCGCTCGTACTCCTGGCGGAAGGTCACCGCGCGGATCAGCACCGACTCGGCCTGCACGTGGAGATCGGCCAGCGAGGTGTTGAGGACCGCCAGGGTGGTCTCGGCCACCTCGAGCCGTCGCTTGGTGTCATACCACTCGGCCGAGGTCAGCTCAGCGAGGTGCTCGCGGAGCACGCTGACGGTCGTCTCTTCGGCCAGGCGCTGGAACCTCAGCAGGTTCGCGCGATCCTCGACGTGGTTGCCGGCCTTGACCACCAAAAAGCCCTCGCCGGGCTTGATGTGGTAGGGCACGGAGACGTCGATGATGACGATGTTGTTGTCCTGGGTGCGGATCTGCAGGGGCTCTTGGGGCCCCATGTCGTCGTTGGTGTAGTCGAGGAACTCGAAGCGTCGGGGCACCTCGATGATCTTGTGCACCCCGGGGATCCGCAAGACCCACCCCGGGCCCAGATCGTCCTCGTAGACCCCCGAGAAGTTGCTCTGGCGGACCCCGATCTTCTCGGGCTCGATCGTCGCGAAGAAGAACTTGGGGCCGAGCCACAAGATCAGCACGCCGACCACGAAAAAGCGCAGGATCCGGTTCATCGGGTCCCTCCCGCCTGCTCCACGCGGAGCCGCGACGGGGTGGCGTCGTCGGCCCAGGGCTGGATGTCGATCGTCACCCCCTCGAGCTTCTCGCCCAGCCGCTCCATCACCCGCTCCACCGGCTGGGTCTTGAACGCGTCGATCGCCGCCTTCTTGGTCTCGTACTGGGCGCCCAGCTGCCCCTCGAGCTCCTTGGCCTGGCGCTCGGCCGCCGAGCGGGCCGCTTGTCCCTGGGCCACCGTCTCGATGCGGTACGTGTCGGCCTTGCGCTTGGTGTCGGCCTGGACGGCGGCCGCCGTGGCCAGCGCGGCCTCGAGCTCCGCGCGTTTTTCCTGGATGATCTTGTTTTGATCGCGGTTGACCTCGGCCAGGACCCGCTCGCGATCGGTCTTGGAGCGCTGCAGCTCCGACTCGATCACCTTGAGCTGGTTCTCGGCCTCGTTGCGGGCCTCGATGAGGTTCTCGTAGCTCTCGTTGAAGCGCGGGCGCGGGGTGACGATCTTGGTGACCGTCACCCCGTGGGGCTCGAGCAGGGCGTTGAGCCGGGTGCGTGCGCGCTCGGTGGCCTCGCCGAACTTGGCCGGGTTGGACACCGAGATCGTCGACTCGAACCCGAACTCGTCACGCAGGATCGCCCGCACGTAGGGTCGCATCCAGCGCTTGAACTCGTCGTCGGGCCCCGCGTCGCGGATCACCTCGCGCGCGCTGGAGCCCAGCACCTGGAAGATCACCGTGGTGTCCTTGAACAGGAAGTTCGAGCCGTCTCGGGCGCGCACGGTCAGCTCTTGCACGTGCAGCGCGTCCCGGGCCTTGTCGCCCTTCATCACGAAGGTCTGCGGGCTGGCGTCGATGATGTACACCGAGTGGATCCCAAAAGGGGCGCGCATGATGAGGCCGGGCTGGGTGCGGGCCTCCTGCTCCCCGGTGATGTTGTTGACCCGCACGGCGACCTGCCCCGGCTCTATTGTGCTGAAGGAGGTCAACATCAGGATCATCGAGAGGATGAACGCGAGCACGAGCCACACCACGGTGCCGCCCTTGCCGCCCCGCAGGGCCCGCAGGAGCCTGGACAGCCGCGGGCCGAAGCCTCGACCTCCCGAGCCGTTGACGATCTGCATCGGTGATTTCTCCCGCCGGGCAGGCTAACAGATGCGTGGTGCTCGTGATGGGGCGCGGGTGGGTCGTTCGGCACGAACGTCCGGCAAGGGGTACTAGGGCGGCGGATCCTCGATTTCGCCCAGCGTTCGCTTGGCATCCTCGAGGGCCGCGGGTAGCCGGGGATCGTTGTGGCGTCGCAGGTACGCCAGGTAGGTCTGCCAGACGATCGGCTCGGCGGGGGTGGTCGCGAGCATGACGGGGAAGATCCGCTCGGCCAGATCCGGGGCGGCGGCGGTCGATTGCAGCAGCATCCCGCGGGCGGGGCGAAACTGCGGCGCCACCTGGTAGGCGGCCAGGTAGTCGTCGGCGGCGGCGACCAGGCTGGGGATCGACTCGGGGATCTCCAGCCGGGTCGACTCGGCCCGCAGGTAGTGCCCCAGCGCCTCGGCGAAGGCGCGCACCTCCGAGCGGAATTGGTCGAGGGCCAGCTCGTCTGCCGCGACCAGCATCGCGGGCGGCACGGGGATCCGCGCCTGCCAAAGCTCCATCAGGTTGTCGCGGCCACGGGTCGGATGGTCCTCGTAGGCGCTGCGCGGGGCCCGGAGCGCCACCCAGGGGGAGAGATCGGAGTTTTGGGGGCCCGATCCGACCATGTCGAGCAGGCCTCGCTCGTCCATCAGGTACGCGCTCCACAGATCCCGGGGATCGTCCATCAGCAGCTCGCGATAGACGGGGGCGGCCAGGCGTTTGGACAGCGCGTCGACATCGACGGTCAGCGGCCCGGAGGTGCGCTGCGGATCCCTCCCGACGAGCACGATAGCCGGGGTCGAGACGTTGTAGATCCCCAACAAGGCGTGGGTATCGTCGAAGACCGCGGCGAAGGTGCGCAGCACCACCCCTAGGGTCGCGGCGTCGAATTGGTAGAGCGGCAGCCACTGGGCAAACAGGCCGTCGTCGGTCAGCCGCTGCGCGATGTTCTCGAAGTGCTCGCGGGCGTAGAGGTTGCCCGCCCCGTCTCGGCCGGGGTGGAACAGATCGGCGACGATCACGTCGTAGCGTTCGAAGCTGGCCGCGACGAAGCGGCGGGCGTCGGCCGCGTGCAGGTGGACGCGCTCGTCGCGGTGCACGTCGCGGTTGATCTCGCTGAAGTGGGGGAGCATCTCCAGCACCGCGGGGACCAGCTCGACCGCGTCCACGTGGGTGAGCGAGGGGTGGTCGACCACCGCGCCGAGCGTGGCTCCCGTGCCCACCCCGAGGAACAAGGCTCGCTTGGGCGAGGGGTGGAGTAGCAGTGGGATCTGGCCCATGCGTCGCTCCCCGAAGGCCAGCTTGCCGCCCATGCGAAACTCTTGGCCCACCTGCAGGCGCCGGATCGGCGGGCCGCGGTCGGGCGTGCCGTCGGGTTGCACCTGCTCGCTGACCACCACCGCGCCCAAGAGCGTCTCGCGGGTCTCGACCACCTCCCACTGGGTCCCCGTTCGAGCGGCGCTACGGATCCACTTGGGGCTTTGGGTCACCAGCAGCAGCGATCGTGGCGCGGTGACGGTGAGCGCCACCACCCCGAGGATCGCGCCTATCTGCTGCGCTGGCTTGAAGCGGCGAAACCACGTGAACGCCCCGAACAGGCCCAGGTAGGCGTAGACCACGGCGAATAGCGCGTCGCGGTAGCCCATGGACTCGATAGCGCCCACGCCGAACACGAAGGGGGCCATCGCGCCGCCCAGGGTGTTCGAGGCGTGGGCGAGGCCGATCCCTCGGGGGGCGAGCAGCCCGGCGACGTGCGTGAACAAGGCCCCCATCAATAGGGTCGCCGGGCCCAGCACCAGCGCGGCGACGAGGCCCTCGGCCAGCATCAGGGTCGTATAGGAGGCCCCGGGTCCTCCCAGCGACTCGAGCAGCCCCGGGCTGTGACCCAGGACCCATGCGGCCCATACCGTCGCGATCGCATGGGCGAGCAGCAGGCCCGCGGCCACCGTGGCCGGTCGGCCTGCGATCGCTCGCGCCGCATAGCGGGTGTAGAGCGCCGCGCCGGCGGCCGTCCCCAGCAGGTACACCGCCAGCACGTGGGCGAAGGTGAAGATCGTGTTCTCCAGCACCTGCGAGAGGATCTGGATCGCCACCACCTCCAGCCCCACGCCTACGAGGCCGGTGCCCCACAAAAGCGCGATCAGCAGCCACGGTTCCTTGGCGATCTCGGGATCCGGATCTTGGGATGCATCGATCGCGTCGAGGTCGTCGTTGGCGGGCAGCGGTGTGGCGGGCACGGCGGCCCGTTGGCCCCAGCGTCGAGCCCCCGCCGCCGCGGCTACCCCCAGGGCGGCCAGCGCGACCGCTGCGCCGCGCATGCCCATCGAGGGCAGCAGCAGGTGCACGGTGCCCAGCGCCCCGAGCACCGCGCCGCCGGTGTTGGCCGCGTAGAGTCGGCCGAGCCCTTGGCCGTCGGTCTGCTCGGGATGGACCCGGCGTCGCGCCTCCACCAGGGCGGGCAGGGTGGCGCCCAGGCAAAACGTACCGGGCAGCAGCACGACGCCGGCGATGCCGAGGATCAGGGCCAGGGAGGCGCCGCTGCCGTCGGCGCCCGGCGTCGGTCCCACCATGGCCGGGAGCCAGCCCGACAGCGCGTGCAGCCACCAGGGGCTGAGCACCGCGAAGGCGGCCGCGAAACGCTCGAGCCGGCCGAACACAGCCACTGGATCCGGGGACCGACGCACGCGACCGTGCAGGGCGGCGGCGCCGAGGGCCATGCCCCCAAAGAACCCGGCCAGTCCGCCCAGCACGCCCAGGGTCTCGCTCCCCAGGGTCAGCGCGAGCAGTCGGGTCCAGAGGATCTCGTAGCCGAGCCCCGCGGCGCCCGAGAGCACGAAGGCACCCAGCAGCCAGCGATCGCGAGACTGGGCCATGCGGTGGGCCATTGGGTGTGGAGGATACACCCGGCGCTGTGAAGCTTCTCACCGGGCTACGAGGGGGCGGCGTGAGGCGGCACCGTTGGGGGGCCCGGGGGGTCGCGTCTACCATGAGTTTGGCACGGGCCCGGCATGGGTCCGGCATGGGCTTGGCACGGGCCCGGCATTTGCTCGGCATCGGTCGTGGTCGAGCCCTCACCGCCCGAGGGAGACCCTCGTCCCGCCCCAAAGGAGGCAGTGTGTGAAGATCTCGGTCATTGGTGGCGGCCCCGGGGGCCTTTACTTCAGCCTGCTCATGAAGAAGGCCCGGCCCGACGCCACGATCGCGGTCTACGAGCGCAACAAACCCGGCAACACCTTCGGCTGGGGGGTGGTGTTCTCCGACGAGACGCTGTCCAACTTCCTCGAGGCTGATCGTCCCACCTGCGATCGGATCACCGAGGGGTTCGTGCACTGGGATGCCATCGATGTCCACTACCGCGGCGAGGTGATGCGCGCGGGGGGGCACGGCTTCTCCGGGATCGCTCGCCGTCGCTTGCTGCAGATCCTCCAGGAGCGCTGCGCTGATCTGGGGGTCGAGCTGAATTTCTCCGCGCAGATCGAGGGGTTTCGGGCCTTCGCCGACTCGGATCTCATCGTCGCGGCCGACGGCGTCAACAGCCGCACCCGCACCGCGTTGGCCGAGCACTTCCGGCCCGACATTCGGCCGGGCAAGTCCAAGTTCATCTGGCTGGGGACCTCCAAGGTCTTCGATGCCTTCAAGTTCTTCTTTCAGCGCAACGAGCACGGCTTCTTCCAGGTCCACGCCTATCCCTTCGACGATCGCACCAGCACGTTCATCGTGGAGACCGACGAGGCGTCGTGGCGGGCGGCCGGTCTCGACGCGATGAGCGTGGAGCAGGGGGTCGCCTACTGCGAGCGGCTGTTCGCCGAGGAGCTCGAGGGTCACGCGCTGCTGACCAACCGGTCCGAGTGGATCAACTTCCGCAAGGTGTACAACGAGACCTGGCACCACGAGAACATCGTGCTGCTCGGCGACGCCGCCCATACGGTCCACTTTTCGATCGGCTCGGGGACCAAGCTGGCCATGGAGGACGCGATCGTGCTGGTGGACGCCTTGCAGAGCCAGCCGAGCTCACCGAAGACCGAGTCGATTCCGGCGGCGCTGGCGGACTACGAGGAGCGGCGCTGGGTCGACGCGGCCAAGCTCCAAAAGACCGCCGAGACCAGCCGGCGATGGTTCGAAGGCGCTCGGTCCTACGCCGATGATCCCATGCCGCAGCTGACGATGAGCCTGCTGTCGCGTAGCAAGCGGGTCACCCACGCCAACCTCCAGCTGCGCGACGGGGCGCTCATCGAGACGATCGACCGGTGGTTTGCCGACCAGGCCGGGGTGGAGCCGCGGCAGCCGCCGCCGCCGCCCATGTTCACCCCCTTCTCACTGCGCGATCTGACCCTCGACAACCGCGTGATGGTCTCGCCGATGTGTCAGTACTCGGCAGACGACGGGGCGCCGAACGACTGGCACATGGTGCACCTGGGCAGCCGGGCGCTGGGCGGCGCGGGGCTGGTGATGGTGGAGATGACCAACGTCACCCGCGACGGGCGGATCAGCCCCGGGTGCACGGGCCTCTACGACGACGCGCACGTGGCTGCCTGGCGTCGGATCACCGATTTCGTCCATACCCGCTCGCGGGCCAAGATCGGGGTGCAGCTGGGCCACGCGGGCCGCAAGGGATCCACCGGTGTGCTCTGGGACGGCTACGACAAGCCCTTGGCCGAGGGCAACTGGCCGCTCATCGCTCCCTCGCCGCTGCCGCTTCACCCCGGGGTCAGCCAGACGCCGCGGCCCATGACCCGCGACGACATGGACGTGCTTCGTGCCGCCTATGTAGACGCGACCCGGCGAGCAGAGGCGGCGGGCTTCGACATCCTCGAGGTCCACATGGCGCACGGGTACCTGCTGGCCAGCTTCATCTCCCCGCTGACCAACCGGCGCGACGACGAGTACGGGGGCTCGCTCGAGGCTCGCATGCGCTACCCGCTGGAGATCTTCGACGCGGTGCGGGCAGCGTGGCCCGAGCACAAGCCGATCTCCGTGCGGATCTCCGCGGTCGACTGGGCGCCCGGGGGGACCACCGTCGAAGACGCGGTGGAGATCTCGCGGATGCTGCAATCCCACGGCGCCGACATCATCGATGTGTCGTCGGGGCAGACGGTGCCCCACGAGCAACCCGAGTACGGCCGGATGTTCCAGGCGCCATTGTCCGATCGCATTCGGCACGAGGTGGGGATCCCGACGATCGCGGTGGGGGCGATCCAGGGGTGGGATCACATCAATACGGTGTTGGCCGCGGGCCGGGCCGATCTGTGTGCGCTGGCGCGACCGCATCTTTACGATCCCGCGCTGACCCTGCATGCGGCCCGGGACCAGGAGTACTACGACCTGCGGTGGCCCGATCAGTATCTGAGCGGGGCGCCCAAGCCCCCCGATCCGCAGGCGGGCCGGCGTCGTCGCTGAGCGGGGGGGCGTCGTTTGGTTGCGGTGCCGGCCGAAAAGGTCGTCGCTGGTCTGTGGCGTTGGTCTGCGGCGTTGGTCTGCGGCGTTGGTCTGTGGCGTTGGTCTGCGGCGGCGGCGGTTCAGGGAGGGGTGGGGCTGGCCACCAGCCACAAGAACTGGCCGTCGTGGCGCTCAAGGGTGGTATGGATCGTCAGGCCGCAGCGCTCGACCAGCCAGGTGAGATCGTCGCGGCTGAACTTGTTGTGTTCCATGAAGTGGTCGAGGCGGTCGGCGCGGGAGTCCGGCTCGGCGTCGTCCCGTAGCGGATCGTCGTCCCACCGCGCCAGATAGCGAGGCAGCGGGACTCGCACCCAGTCCATGAGCATCAGGCGCCCGTGGGGGGCCAGCAGGCGCCGGGCCTCGCGGAGCATGCCGATCGGCTCGCGCATCTCGTGGATCACCATGGCGCACAGGATGGCGTCGACCGAGGCATCGGGGAGCGGGAGGCGTAGCGTGTGGAGATCGGCCTCGTGGAGGGTCGCGGTGACTTGTCGGGCCATGTCCTTGGCGGTGTCCAGCATGTAGGACTGTAGCTCGACGCCGTGGAGCGTGGCGTTGGGCCAGCGGTCACGCCAGCGGCGGAGCATCAGGCCCGGGCCGCATCCGAGGTCGACGTAGGTGGGAGCGTCACCGTGGTGAGGGGCGACGTGCTCGTCCCACAGCGACCCGAACGCTTCGCCGAAGCGCGCCTCGAAGCTGCGGAGCATCACGTCGTGGAACTGCGCCCCGCCGTGATGGGCGTCGAGTCGCTGCCGGGTTTGCTCGCTCATGGCCGGGAGGATACGGCAAAGCGCGAATGACTGCGTGCGGTCGGTCGATTAGCGTTTTTTCTTCTTGGTGGTGGTCTTCTGGTTGGGGCGGCGACGGTCGCGACCGCATCCATCATTGTGGATGTGGATCGAGATGTCCCGGTCGAGCACCCCGGTCCCTCTGGTGCGTCGTCACCCGCAGGTGCAAGATCGCGGCATGGAGCGGCAGATCGGATCGACCGTACTCACCCTGGTTCGCGGGGACATCACCCAGCAAGAGGTGGATGCGATCGTCAATGCGGCCAATTCCTCGTTGTTGGGCGGGGGAGGGGTCGACGGGGCGATCCATCGCAAGGGGGGCCCGGCGATCCTCGAGGAATGCAAGAAGATCCGCGCGGCCCAAGGTGGTTGCCCGCCCGGTCAGGCGGTGATCACTACGGCCGGGGAGCTCCCCGCGCGTCGGGTGATCCACACGGTGGGGCCGGTATGGAACGGGGGCGGCCGGGGCGAGGTGGGGATCCTGCGCAGTGCCTACCGTCGGAGCTTGGAGCTGGCCGTGGGCGAGCAGCTGCGCACGGTGGCCTTTCCTTCGATCAGCACGGGCGCCTACCGCTTTCCGCTGGCCAAGGCGGCCGCCATCGCGCTGCAGACGATCGACGAGCACTGTCGAGCGCACCCAGGGGCCCACGACGAGGTCCGCATGGTGCTGTTCTCCGCGCTCGATATGACGATCTACGCCGAGGCGCTCGAGCAGCTCGAATCGGCCGAGGGGTGAGCACGGGCGCCCGCGCTTGGTCTGTGGGGCACGCGGTCACGCGGTTGTCAGTCCAAGAAGAGCCGACGAAACCAGGCGACCAGAGCTACGGTCATGGGCGAAGAGGAGTGGAGGAAGCCGGCGTCGATGGCTCTCCCATAGGGAGCCCCGGGAGCCTTCTGCCAAGAGAGCCAAGCCCGGAGCCGAGCCTTTTGCAGATCTTTGTCGGCAAACTCGGCTCCAACGCTTCGAGCTTGTTCCGTGGCGACCCGGGCGTGCTGCTCCAGCGGGGATTCGGGCACAAGGGACGCCACTAGGGCTTCGACCGCGCCCGGTTGTCCACCGTGGGGCATCATCCATATCCCCAGTCGACATACCCCGGCGAACGAGATGACTACACCGTTGTCGGTGTAGATCTCGGGGAGCTCAAGGCCTATCGACGTGAAGCGGCGCCGTAGCTCATGCCAGCGATTCTTCGGCGCTGCATCCCCATCAATGACCAGCCCGACGCGAGGTGTCTGATTCTTGGCTGCCACCACGGCTTGCTTGATCGCGTTGGCATCTCCGTTGGTGAAGGGGGCAAAGGGGATCCGTTCATCTGACGCTTCCCATGAAATGCCGGACTTACGAACCAACGCGCAGACGACATGGAAGTCGTCGGCCCCCTCCACGTAGAGCCGATTCCGCGTGGAGGTTCGGTTGGGTCGCCCGGCACTCATCCGCGGACCTCGACCTCGCCTTCAATTGCGGCGTCGAGTTCGTCAGCCGTGAACGTGATCCCCTCGCGTCCTCCCTTGACGAGGCGAATGACGCGGATCTCGTCTGCGAGATCGGGCTGGTCGGTCACGACGCGTCGCAAGGCGGTGATGCAGTCGATGCTGTGGGTCGTGGCGAGGATCTGCAGGCCACGTCGGCGAGCGGTATCGAGGATCATGGACCACATCGGGGTCATCACGCGGTGATGGAGACCTGCGTCGATATCATCGACGAGCAACAACCGACTCGGTGTCGCCATCGCACCCAGCGCAAGCGTGAACAACCATGCGATGCCCTCACCCAAAGAGCCGATCGGTGCGGGGCTCGCTGCGTCATTGTCGAGCCGGACCGCGACCCGTGAGCGGAATGGAAGCCTGGGATCGGAGCGCAGGTCGATGTCTTGGATGCTTCGCTCGACGTATCGTAGGGATCGAACGACCGCGTCTTTGTCGGGAGTGGCCACGACCTGGTCCCAGAGCTGACCGAGTACCGTGTCGTCGATTCCGTTGGCCCGCAAGAACACTGGGATCGCCATGCGCGAGCGGGAATCCCACCGTGGTGCCATGAGGCGAAGTCGACGTGCGCTCCCCGGGCTCCAGGCGATCGGCACGTCTACGGAGGCCGAGCCCTCGTCTCGTCGAATCCGGATCGCCCAGTCTGGGAACATGCCCTGCCACTCGGTCCCTTTGCCCATTATCGGCACACCAAATTGCGGCGCCTCGGGGTCATTCGCGGAGACGTCGACGATTTCGGCATGGACGACCTGCGAGGTTCCGTCGGGCTTTTGGCCTTCGATGGAGAGCTGCGCTCCCCGCTCGGCGGCCCGCCCGAAGAACACGAAGCGCAGCACGGCAACCCGCTCGAGGTGTCCTCGCTCGTCTTCGTCGCTGTCGTACTCCCCGCGTTCGAGCGCCGAGGCCAACAGCGAGATCGGATTCCCGCCTGAGTAGAGCAGTCGCATCCCCTCGAGTACGCTCGTCTTTCCCGCGCCGTTCTCTCCGACCAGCAGGTTGACTCGGCCAAGGTCACTGACCGTGAGCGACTCGAAGCAGCGAAAGCCGTGGATCCGCAGGTCCTTGAACATCGCTCCACGGATCACCCTATCATCGGGCTGTCCTCTTGGTCATGGGCTCCTGCGTTGCCGCTAGGATTGGACGGGGCTCGGACGGGGCTCGTCGAATGTTGAGCCCGCCGACGGGTGAGCACGGGCGCCCGCGCCTGGTCTGTGGCTCACCGCCGGCGAATAGCGCCCAGTATCAGCAGGACCAGCGGTGCGGCTCGAAAGGGGGAGTGTGGCGTCGAGCCGGTTACGCAGCCGCAGCCCGAGCCTGGCCGGGGGTCGTCGGCCGGTACACCCGCGGTGCCGTCGCTCGTCGGTGCTGCGCCGGTCGTGCTGGTGGCCATCGGAGCTCCGGTGCCCGTTTCGTCCGTGGTGGCAGGCTCGCCGGTGTCACCGGTGGTGCCGTCGCCGAGCACGGACGATGGACAGTATCCGTCCGGGTGGATCCACTCGTCGGAGTAGCGAGGTGGCCCATCGGGAAAATCCGAGATGAACCCGCTTTCTTGCTCGCCGATCTGATCGTGGCACGGAGGGCAGCGCTCGATGGTGGGTCCGGCGTTGCCGGCGAGATCCTCGGTGCGAAGCTCGAAGCAAAAGGCGTCGGCCAGCGGGAGCCATCCGATGACCTCATCGAGCAGGTACCGCAGGTGGAGCCCGCCAGGCTCGTGGTCTGGCTCGAGTCGCCAGCGGCGATCCACCGTCGCCCACTGTCCGGGGGTATCGCGGGGACGCCGGAGGATCTCGAAGTACGTGGGGGCAGGAGCCTGCTCGTCGATGTCGACCCATGCGTCGATCGAGAACCGTGCCGGTGCCACCGGGCAGCTGGAGTGGCTCATGGCGACCGACCCGTGGTCGTAGACGTCGTACCAGAACTCGGGATCCATCAGGGGAGGGTCGAACGTGGGCGGACCGGCCTCGAACTGGAGATCGAACTCGGCGCAGCCGGGCTCTTGCTCGGCCTGTGGTGGACAAAGGTTGCCGAACACGTGGACGATCTGCCCTGGCTCGACGGGAGGCTCGAGGGTCAGCGCCAGTGCTCGGTACGCGGGCCCCCAGGCGACGTAGTGGAGGGCCTGGCTTCGCGGCTCGGTCGTCACGGTGGCGGCGAGACCATCGACCGTGGCCTCCAGATCCTCGGCGTCGAGGACCTGCCCCGCGATGAGGATCGAGGCATTCGCCGGGTGTATCGCGTCGTCGGCGGGGACGGTCAGCGTGACATGCGGATCCCAGGGCCAGCATGCCTCCCCGACGCGCGGGAGCAGGGCCGTGAGGCATCCAGCCCAGGCTCCCACGATGAAAACTCTCATATCTTACTTTTATACATTAAATAGCTATCAATCGTGCATCAAAAGCGGTCACGACGGTGAGCGCTATGTTCGCGTTGCGTGGCCGCTGTGACGGAAAATGGCGCTAAGCGCGCGGAGGATGAGGTGCAGCCGACGAAAATTTTTCATTTTGGGTGAGTGGAATCGCGGTCGGTCGGTACCCCCTTGGTGAGTGCCGCGTTGGGAGCCCTCGGTGTTCACACCGTGATCCTCGTGGGCTCATACCGTCGGGGCGGACCGGTCTGCGGTCTGTGTCGGTGGTCCTCTTCATTGCCTCTTTGGGAGCGCTCCAAATGTTCGCACACTGTCCCATGCCCTCGACTCGACGCGCGATTGCGCTGTGCACGGCCGCCAAGAAGGGCGACGAGCCGACCGAGCCCGCCGATCTCAAAGCAGACGAGGCGGCCTCCGATGCTTGTCCCGAGCCGGTGAGCGCGGCCACCCGGCCGGGCTGAGGGCGCGAGCCCGTCGGGGAGAGCTACGGTTGCCGGGCGGGGCTACGCGTTGCCGGAGGCCTTGTCGGACGCGTGGTCGGGCTCGTTGGCGACCACCGCCAGGGTTCGCAGCAGCACGTTGGCGCCGTTCTCCACGTCGGACCAGTGGGTCCACTCGTCGGGCGCGTGGCTTATACCGCCTACCGAGGGCACGAAGATCATCGCGGCGCGGGTGAGGCCGGCCATGAACTGGGTGTCGTGCCCCGCCCCGGAGGGCATCCGCCGGTGGCTGAGGCCCAGGGCGTCGGCCTGGGCCTCGAAGATCCCGAGCAGCCCGTCGTCGCAGGCTTGCGGCTCGAGCCAGCTGAGCTGCTCGAAGTCGAAGTTGAGGTTGTGACGACGGGCGATCGACGAGAGCACCTTGCGGCAGCTGTTGGCCAGCTCGTTCATCACCTTGGGATCCATGTCGCGGCCCACCAGCGAGAAGATCACCTCGCCGGGGATCGTGTGGGGGTTGCCGGGCACGAGCTCGACCTTGCCCACCGTCAGCCGCGAGTGCTCGGTGCCGTCCTCGTCGATGATCCGCGAGATCTCGTGGGCGAAGTCGACCAGGCCCATGAACGCGTCGCTGCGCATGTGCATCGGCGAGGTGCCGGCGTGCGCGGCCTTGCCCACCAGGTGGACCACCCACTTGAAGATCCCCGCGATCCCCTCGACCAGCCCGATCGCCGCGCGCTCTTGCTCGAGCACCGGGCCTTGCTCGATGTGCAACTCGAGGAAGGCGTGGACGTCTTTGGGCTGCCGGGCGGCCTCGAGCGCGGCCATGGGGTCGAGCCCGTGGGCCTTCATGGCGTCGACCAGCCGCAGGCCGTCGACGTCGTGCGCGTTGTGGACCCAGTCGGCCGTGATGTGCCCGCACAGCGCCTGAGCGCCGAACATGCCGCCGAAGCGGCCCTCCTCGTCGGCGAAGGCCACCAGCTCGACGGGGCGGCGTAGCGTTTGGCCCGCGTCTTTGAGGGCCCGCATCGACTCGAGGCCCGAGAGCACACCCAGCGTGCCGTCGAACATGCCGCCGGCCGGCGCGGTGTCGATGTGCGAGCCCACGAGCACCGGGGCGAGGTCTTCTTGGCCGGCGAAGTGGCCGATGACGTTGCCCGCGCCGTCGAGGGACGCTTGGCCTCCGGCCGCCTCTATGCGCTCTCGCAGCCACGTGCGCGCGAGCATGTCTTGCTCACTGAAGCCGATCCGGTAGATCCCCCGCGACTTGGGATCTTGGCCGATCGTTGCGAGCTCGAGCAGATCTCGCTTGAGGCGGCCGGTATAGACGGCCAGATCATCATCAGTGGAAGCGCTGGCAGTGCTCATCGGGCGGTGTAACGACTCCTGTCAGACGGTATCACTGTTGCCCTCGTTTGCGAACGGATCGGAGGAGGCTCCGAAGGGGCTCCGAGGGGCTCTGAGGGCCTCTGAGGGCCTCTGTTCCTCGGCGATCAGACGCGAGGGCGAGCAGACGCGAGGCCCGAACCGTGCGAAGTGAACGTCGTTGGCCGGCCGGGCTCGTGCCGAGCCGGGTACTCCGCCCGTACTACAACGAATGTTCGGCGCGGGCCCGGTGCAGTCAATGCGGCGCGGGCCCGGGCCCTCCTCCCGGGCCCGGGCCTGGCGCAGCCAATGCGACTTGCTGCCGCAGCATGGCCACCTCGCGGCGCACGGCCGCGGTCTGCTGAGGCCTTCGAGGGCGAGCCCCCGCTCACGCGAGGGCGGCCCGGCTCAGCGCTGCGCGGGGCTTGGCGAGGGTGTCGTCCACGATGGTCTGGGTATCGTTGTCGACATAGCGTGGACGGATCACGAACACGATGTTGCCAGAGACTCCCTCGGGGACCGCGCTCGGCTCGGGGGCCAGGTGCGGGGCGAGGCACTCGGCCCCGTGGCCGCAGCCAGGGCGCCGAACCATGACCGTCGATCCCCAAATCGCTCATCGAGTCATCGACGCAGACGACTGATGCCCTCGCGCACGCGCCAACTGGCGGTGTTGCTCGAGCATTCCAGTCGCTCGCCGAGCTCCGCGTAGGAGAGCCCCTCGAAGAAGCGCAGCCGCAAGGCCTCCCGATACGGCGCATCGAGCTGCTGCCAGCCCTCGTGCAAGGTATCGAGGATCTCGCTGCGCGCCGCCGCTTCGTCGAGCGACGCGGGAGGCTCGGCCCAATGGGCCGCCTGCTCGCGCCGAGACCGACGCCAACGACCACGCGCGTGCTGACGCGCCTGGTTGCGGACGACCTGGCCGAGCCAACGGCCATAGTGGCGCACACCCGGTGGCTGGCACAGGGCGCGGAGCATGGCGTCCTGGACCGCATCGGGTGCTTCGTCCGCTCCGACTACGGAGCGCGCCAGCGCTATCAAGGTGCGATGGTTATCGCTAAACGCTGCCGCGAGAGCTGGGGATTGTTCGGTCACTTGCCCGACCCGATGCCGCCGCTCCGGAGTCTCGTGGCTGCCAATAGTGTGAGATTGTTCACTGTAAGGGTCGACAGGCGAACATCGCAGCAGTATCGCGCGGTGTAGCCGAACACGCCAAGGGCCTCGGGGTGAGCCGGGAGGCTCGGGCGAGGGGCTCGAAGGTCATGTTGGTGAGCCAGGAGGCTCGGGCGAGCGGCTTGAAGGTCGTCATCGTGAACCACGAGGCTCGCCCGAACGACATGAAGGTCGTGTTGGTGAGCCAGGAGGCTCGGGCAAACGACATGAGGGTCGTCATCTTGAGCTAGGAGGCTGCCGGGACCGAGGTGAAGGTCGTGTTGGTGAGCCAGGATGCTCGCCCAGCCCTCATCCCAGCTCGGGCACCGGCGTGGTGGGCGAGACCTCGGGCAGGCCGGGCGACCCGGGCTCGTCGGGCGACCTGGGCTTGTCGGGCGCCCCGGGCTCGTCGGACGACCCCCCCTCGTCGCGGCCTTGCGCGTTGGTGCGTCGCTTCAGCGCGGCCCGCAGGTCATCGACCGGGCGCAGCGCCTTGCGGATTAGCGGCGCGGTGTCGGGCTTGGCATAGGCAGTCGCCACCAGCTGCAAGCAGTACACCGCCATCGCATCCCGTAGGTCCGCGAGCGCCTCGGCCACCTTGGCGGGCACGGCCTTGGCCTCCTTGGCGTCGGTGATGCCGAGCACCCGACCATAGGCCTCGTGGGCGGCCTTCACCTCGTCGAGCACGAACTCCCCCACCAGCTGGTGCAGCGCGGCGGTCAGCCCCTGCTGCTCGATCTGGTCGAGCCGCTGCTGCGACTCGGCCCACTGCTTGGCGAAGGCCAGGGTGAGAAACGACAGCCCGGTGGGAAACAGCGCCGAGTGGAGCGCCGAGGCCTGCTCGGCCTGCGGGATCGCCATGGACCGCAGCGGCTCGAGCCGGCGCCCGACCGCGGACCAGGCACGATCGAGACGGATGTCGGCCGGTCGCGCGTTGTTGCTGGGCTGCCGCTCCGCCTCCCGCTGCTCGGCCCATCGCGCCTGCAGCTGCACCACCCGCTCGCGCACCACCACCGCCGCCTCGCTCACCGCTTCGGGCAGCGAGGCATCGGTCGCGGCCAATAGGGCGATCCCCAGCGAGACCCCCGAGGCCACGTTGAGCACGGGCAAGCGGGTGTAGTGGGCAGGGTCGAGGTCGGCGAGATCTTCGAACATCGATGCACTCTTTTCGTCGGCGAGCACGCTGGCACGAACCCCCGACGGCCGGTATTCGGCAAGCCCTTCGGTGGCATGTTCGGGCATGGGTTAGCTCGTTCGTATCATCAGTGGCCGGTGCTGATCACCACGGCCAGCGGCGCTCGCGTGGCTGTGGTGGAAAGGTGACATACGCTGCGGACGTCCCGGGGACCGGGTCGCCGGAGGCGGTCAACTGATCCATGGCGGGGATTAGTGTTCACTGGGGTTTTGAGATGAACGAACTCGACGAGCGCAATCGCCGCGCACTGCTGCTATCGTCTAACGTTTTCCTGCGACGAGTTCTGCTGCCGGACCGAGCTCGAGATGGTGCCATCGGTCTACTTCCTGGCGCTGAACAATCTCGATGGCATGGTGCCGATCGTCGACGGCGAGCCCTACGTCGCCATTGAACCCGACCAGCCTTGCCCTTGAGCCAGCGCCCGGATGGGCGGGGCATAGCTCGCGACGGTGGATAGATCGTAGGCCGCGACGAAACCTGTTGTCGAAGGACAGCAAGCACCGAGATTGAAACGATGCGTGGTGGTCGGAGGGTAGACTCGCGCGCATGACCGAAGGACCGAAGACATCGCTCATCCGGTTCACATTGATCCTCTTGCCCGCGCTGGGATGCACCGATCCAGCCTCCCCCGGCGACCCCGACTGGATCGTGACCGCAAGTGGTACTGCTACAGGCGACGCGAATGACTCAGCGGCGGATGGGCAGGCCGATGACAGCGGCGGGGGCCCCTCACCAGTGGAAGGGCGGTGCCTTTTCGACGACGACAAGGCCGAGGCCAACAACGTGTTCGGCTACCGTTACCAATGCCGCGGACGTCTCGAGGTCGACATTCAGTTCGACGACAACTCGGAACCGATCGCCGTCGACTACGGCCCCTCAATCGAAGGAGATTCCTACGCGGAGCCGAAGGTCATGGCTTGCTGCCCGCCGGTCGAGGCCGACCCAGCGTGCGCGGAGCCTCATAGCCAAGCCTGTGTGATCGACGCGATCGAGCAGGGATGTAAGAGTATCGCCGTTCGGCTCGAGGAGTTCGCGCAAGATCTCGATCCTGCCTCGAAAGAGGCGGCACTCAAGGCGGCAAACTACATCGCGACGCACCAGCCCGATTGTGCTCAGGCATTTGCAATCTCGACCGGAATCACGACGACACCGCCCGGGTGCGACGCCAACGACAACTCCGACCCGGACTTTGCAGAGCTCGCGATTGGTGCGTCCTGGTCGTTCGACCCGCCAGGATTGCTGGACGACGTGACGATCACGATCACAAACGCAGAGCAACAGGGTGTGTTCCCGTGGAAAAGCGATCCAGAGTACCCCGGCGAAGAGTGCCTTTCGGCGGACTTCAACGACCACGTCGTGCTCAGCGAACTGCCGCCGGGGCTCGGGCCCGACGACTTCACAACGCTGCTTGATGGCGGGGTCGAAGTTCGGGGCCCCACGTTGCTCGAGACGACCACCCTCGCGTCCGCCGCAACGGGGTGCTCCGAGGCCTGCTCCCGCATCGCGATCGTCCAGACGGCCGACACTGCGAGGCTCCGCTACATGCTAGGCCGCGGTGACGCACCCACGACCGTTGGCGGCATGGCGATCGACGCATTTCGCGCTGAGCTCGTTGGTGAGGTCGACGCGGTCAACCTCGGCAGCGACGGATATGAGGTTCCCCGTGCCTCCGCGGTGTTCGCGCTCTCGGCGCGGGCCGTCGGGAGCTCCGCGCTCGTTGGCGTTACGAACTACACGCCGATCCGTTTTCGACCTGGGCGCGTAGCCGGTTCGTGGGACGTTGACCCCGTCCAGCTGAGGTACACTGACCACAAGGGAGACGTGTACGACTTCTTTGTTGGAGCCACGCGGTGGCAATAGCGCCACGACATCACGGCCGGTACGGATGTGCTGCCTTGTTGGCCGTGGGTCTGTCGGCATGCCAGAAGCCGGAAGACCAGAGCGAGCTGCCACCCGTGGTGTGGGAGGGTGACCATCTCGAGTTCGGGGTGTCCGAGCAAGCGGGGGAATACTGTGCCGGAACTCCCGCCTATCTCGATGGCTACGTCGGAGGCCTTCTCGAGATCCTCGACCGCCCCCCGCTCGACAAGAAGGTTCGATACTCGTTCCTCGCGCCTGAAGAGGTCCCGGATTCCGAGAAGGGCGTGCTGGGAAGGTCGACCGCTCGGGGGGTCGTCAGCGGGTCACCCGTTCTCGAGCACGAACTGGTTCACGCTGTCTTACGTCCGAATGGTCTCACGCAGCCGCTCCTCGAGGAAGGCCTCGCGGAGTTCTTTGGTGGCGATGGCTATTCTTCCTTTCGCCACGATACGGATCGACCGCTCGAGGAAGCCCTTGCGGCGGTTGACGACGCTGACCTTCCAGGGGAGTACTACGGCGTTGCCGGCCGGTTCGTTTCTTACATCGACACGACATTCGGTCGCCAGGCACTGCTCGAACTGGAGGACCAACTGGGGCCGTGGAGTTCCACGACCGACATGGAGACCGCCTTTGCAACAAAGACCGCCGTTCCGTTCAGCAGCGCGGTCTCCGAGTTCGAAGCATTGATGGCGTGCCCCCAGAAGATCTTTCGGGACCCGACCGCGGCCTGCCAAGTCGCGGAGCCACTTGAGTGGTGTGATGGATCCGATGCCGCGGAGCACAGTGTAGCGCTAACCTGCAATTCGCCTGACGTTCTCGGGGTCAGAGATCGAGAGATCTGGACCTATCGTGTGTTCACGATCCCAAGACCAGGCTCTTATGGCCTCTTCTTGTCCCCCACGATCGATCCGGTGGAGGGGTACGTAGAGATCAAGCAGTGTAGCGGCGGCTGCGAGTCGTTCCTCCTTCATGAACTCATCCCGACGAGCTTGTCGCCCGCAACCTGGTTCGACATCGAAGATCCAGGCGACTACATCCTGAAGATCGCGGTGCAGTGGCCCCATGACGAGGTGACGGTCAACTTTCAGCTCCTCGGGGTCGACTGCAACTAGCTACGGCTGGCCACAACTGGCCACCTATAGGTGGCCAGCGAGCTGAAAGGTGGCGAGTAACCTACAGGTGGCCAGCGACCAGGTCGGCGAGCGCGCCCATGCCGGACAGGCCGTGCGTGGCTTCGACGTCGCCGTTGTAGTTGGTGGTGCCGTTGATGTCGTAGACGTAGCGCTGTCCGTCGCGGTCTTCGACGAACTCGATGCCGGCCAGATCGAGCTGGTAGTCCTTCATCAAGGCGACGAGATGGGCGACGAGGGGGTCGTCGGCCGTGAAGTCGCGGCGAAGGGCGAAGCGACTGGTCTCGGTTGTGGGGCAGAACTCGTCGCGGCTGCCGTTGATGACGCGGCGGTCGTGGACTTCGAGATAGGCGAGGTACTCGCGCATGAACTGCACGCCGCCCTGATGGCCGCGGGTGTGTGACGAGGGCGACATTCGGTTGACGTAGACCCCCGGCTCGGGGGGCTGGGCCTCAATCCGGTCGTGCGCGGGGCGACCCATCGGTAGGCGAGGGAACGCCGCCTCGCTCCGCGAGCGATTACTGGGGGCTCCGCCCTCGGACCCCCACGCTGCGGGCTGGCGCTATGAACCAGCACCGTCTTCAGGGGGAGATATCGGTCAAAGGGTCAAGGGTTCAAGAGTCAACAAGGGTCAAGGGATACAGGAGAATTCCGGTCATTCGGTGCGATCAGAGCGCTCCCGGCGGTGTCCTGGCGCATCGAAATCCCACGTCGCTGTAGCTATAGGCAGGGTTGTCGCTGTAGCGGTTCGCCGCGCGAAAGTTGTTCGTGTACCAGTAGCTGAGCCACGAGCCGCCGCGCATTATGCGCAAGGTTCCGTTGCGCGGGCCCATCGGGTTGTTCGTCTCATCTTCGTCGTAGTCCCCATACCAGTCCGCGACCCACTCCCACACATTCCCCGCCATATCCTGCGCTCCGTATGGCGAGGCTCCCAGCGGCGTGCTCCCTACTGCCCCTGTCGAGCCCATTCCACAACCAGAGCCAGTTCCTGCACCGCTCATCACTACGTGGCTGCAGCTCGGTTCCGGAATATCTCCCCACGGGTATATCCGAGCATCCGTGCCTCTCGCCGCCTTCTCCCACTCCGCCTCTGTCGGCAACCGTTTCGTTCCTTCTCCTGCCCATGCACAGTACTCCTCCGCCTGAGTCCAGTCCACACAGTTCACGGGGTGGCCCGCGCGCCCCGCCACCGGTTCTCCCTTCGCCCAGTTACAGTACGGTTCCGTACTCGGCTCAGTGCACGCTCCTTCATCCACGCACGCCTCGTACGCTCCCACTGTCACCTCCGTCCTATCCAGCCAAAACGTGTCCACCCACACCTCACGTGTCGGTAACTCGTTCGGACTCAGGGCCGACCCCATTTTGAACTCACCACCAGGTACCACCACCATGTCATCTGACACGCCACAGCCCAGCGCATCAAATTCGCAATCTTCCCCACACAACAGCAAACCAGGCTCATGCCCGAGGCTCTCGCAAGTCGCTCCATTCAGTTCAGGCTCTTGTCCATGGTTTACACCCGTACGGTCGCAATCTTCAACACCATCCTGCACGAATCCGTCTCCGCAATAAGCGAGCGTGCAGCCAGCTAGACACCCATCGACACTACTTATATTGCCATCATCACACTCCTCCCCCGCCGTAGTATTTACCACACCGTCACCACACTCAGCAAAAGAGCAATCATCATCGCATGCTGCCGATTGTCCTCCGTGATCGCAGTCTTCACCCGCCGCAGCATTCACCGTATTATCACCACACTCGGCGAAAGAACAGTCTTCATCGCACACTGCCGAATCTTCACCATCATCACAATCTTCGTACAAAGGCCAGATAATACCATCGCCACATTTAGCGTATTTGCATTCAGCCGTACACACAGCATTGTCGCTACCATTAGCGTCACCGTCGTCGCACTCTTCTACGCCTTCCTGCACTACCCCATCACCACAAGTGAGCGACATTTGACATACATTTCCCGTCCACCCCTCGTCGCATTCGCAACGCAATTCCCCTCCCTCCCGAACAAAGCATGTCCCACCGTTCATACAAGGGTTAGGCGCGCACGGATCGCATAGCTCACCTGAGAATCCTTCGGGACACTCGCAAGCTCCGTCCACCCCGCTACACGTTCCACCGTTCATGCACGGACAAGGTTCATCACACAGCCTACCAATGAACCCTTCAGGGCACGCGCCGCATAACGCCGTACCATCTACCTCACGGCACCACCCACCGTTCAAGCACGGGTTCGGTACGCAGGGGCCGCGAATATCATCGTCGAAACAGCCAATTGACGACGTTGCCCAAAGCGCAAAACCCCCTCCCCACAAGCACCATCGTGAGTTCTTCAAAACCGCACCTCCACTCCCAAAATACCGGGAACGACCCGCGCCTGCGCCGGTGCCTGGGCCTGGACTTCTCCCGTCGCCCGCCGTAGCCGCAGCGACGCCACGACAATCACCGTCACCCCCGAGATCGCCAGTGCACCGCCGATCGCTCCGGTCACCACCGCCAACTGGTTATAGGCTCGGCCTCTGCGCTCCAAAACCAGAACCTCTTCTTCCGAGACGTCGGGGTCATCATCGAAGGCCAGCCCATCCCGATCCACCCCTTCCCCGAGCCCCATCCCCACCACCGCCGTCACCAGCGACGCAACCCCCACCCCCGCCAACGAACCCCCCACCTTCACTCGCACGCCAAAACGACGCCGCTTCTCATCGAGCTTTGCCTTGCGCTGCTCGAGGTCCTCTTGCCTACGCCGCGCCTGTTCCCTGGCCACCGCCGTGCGCTCGGCCTCCTCGAGTTTCCGCTGCACCCTTGCGTCTTCGAGCCGCTGCAGCTCGGCCTCCACCGCATCGAGCTGCTCCTGGGTCTGCCGCTGGGCGTCCTCGTCTCCGTACGTGTGCTCGAGGTTTCTCTCGAGCATCGCCTTGGCCTGGTCGAGGTGTTCTTGTTCCTGGTCCGTCTGATAGGCCTTCCAGTGGGCGTCGGCGAGCTGCGTGAACAGGTCCGTCTTGTCCCGCAGCGGTATGGTGTCGTACAGCTCCTGCCACGGCTCGATCGCCCCCGCGTAGTCTCCGGCGTCGTACGACTCCGAACCTCGATCGTAGAGCTCGAACCTCCGTTCCCGCTCGATCGCCTCCGCCTCCGCCTCTGCGTCTGCCGCTGCACGCTCCTCGGCGGACAGGACCAGATCCTCCCCATCAGCCTCGCCGGGCTCGCTGGGCCCACTGGACTCGCTAGCCCGAGCCAACACAGGCAAGAGCATCAGCGCGACCGCGAGACTCAGGATAAGCTGACTTTGCCGCACAAGCACCATACAGCAGATCCTACCGAATTGACCCGGACTCGTCATTGGCCATTCGATCCTCATCGGAGCGGGAGGGTCCAGATCTCGTCCTTCACCCCCTGCTGACTCTTGGAAAAACGTCGTCTCTTCAGCACATCGGTCACACACGACCCCAGCAGGCTCCCCTTGTAGCGCCCTTGGGCCACCGCGCTCACCACCTTTCCCTTGGGGCTGATCTCGAACCGCACGTCGACGGTCTTAGCCATCGCCCCTTCCTTCACACTACAATCCCGTGACACCGTGCTCATCGCCGCCTTGGCCGACGCCAACTCCGCATCCGAGATCGTCTTGGGCAGGGGCGCAGGCTTGATGGGAGTATTCGACTTCGGTTCGGCCTTCGGCCGGGACACGACGGCCTTGCTGGTGACGGTCTGCCCGATCGTGATCTGCTCCTTGCGCGACTTGATCGTGACCGTACCGATCTCTCGCTTGCTTTCCATGCCCTCGATGACCCAGGTGCGGCCGATGGCCGACGACGCACTCTGCGCTTCCCCCGGATCCAGGGTCATATAATACTCATTATATCCTTCATACGAGCGCAACAACACGTCGACCGCATGACCGGCCGTATTCTCAAACCGAAGGCTGGCCTGTTCCTCCTGCCGCTCGAGCTCCTCCGGATCGATCGTCTGGTCATTCCAGATCACCCCAAACTCCCGCATCAAACGATTCATGGGGTAATTCTCGAGCGACGGCGCGGCCTCGCCACGCTCGACCTTCCGATCGAGCCACTCCCGCCCACCTCCAACCACCAGTAGCCCTCCGCCCCGGTCCACGAACGCCTCGATCCCCGAGATCTCCTCGGCCGTTAGCGCCTCCCACCGATTGTCGACGACCACGATCCCCATCTCTTCGTCGTCCGCGAGCCTGGCGAGAGGTGGCTCCGCGTCGACCTCCTCGTAGCCCAAGACCGAGAGATTCCTGCGCAGCGCCTCGAATCGCTCGTCGCGCTTGGCATGCTGGGTGATCACCGCGATCCCGCGCACCCCTTGGTCACCGAGCAACCACTTGGTCGTGATCTCCAAAAACAGCGACTTTTCGCCCTCTGCCACCTCCCGCAACACCGCGTCGTGGCCCGCGGCCACGATCCGCCCCCCGCCCTCAAGCAAATTCGCGGCCGCAAAGTCCTGCCCCTTCCATGCCAGCAGCGACGTCCACTGCTCGTCGATCTCGATCTCCCCCGTTTCGAGGCCCTCCTTGGCGAGGTTTTGCACGAAGGGTCGCAGTCCCACCTCGAACATCTGTCGCAGCGCATCTCGGGCCAGCCGCTCGGTCTTCTTCTCCGCGCGCTCGGCGGCTTCCTTGGCCTTCTCGGCCCTCCCGCGAGCCTGCTCGGCGTCGCTCTGCGCGTCTTGGGCGTCGGACTTCGCACGCTCGGCTTGCTGCCTGGCCTGCTCCGCCTCTTGCGTCGCCTCGAGGGCCTCTTCTTTGGCCGCGACGGCCTCCCGTCGCCGCGCATCGGCCCGCCGCTGCGCCACCCAAGCCACTCCCCCCAGCACCATGGCGACCACGGCCACCACCGCCACCGTGACCGTGAAGATCCGCTGCCGCCTTCGCTGGCGGGCCTGCTCCTGCCGCAGGGTTCGCGACAGCGTCAGGAATTCCCGCTCGGCCTTAGTGAGCAGCTCCGGATGGTTCTCGGCCCAGCGGCTGGCATCGGGCAGTGCATCCGCCCCGAGCAGCAGCGCCCGCACCCGTCCCCCGTCGTCCCACAGCTTGGCCTGCACCTGCAGCGGGTGCAGGTGGGCCTGCTCCCACGCCTCGTTGTCCTCGAGCACCGGCTCGACCAGCCGGTCATGGCTGAGCTCGAACCAGCTCGCCCCCGCGCGTTGCTCGGTGCGCACCAGGTAGGTGTCGAGCAAACGCCCGACGAGCTCCTCGCCGAGCTCGGCCAGCGTCCCCGCGTCTTGGCGAACCTGCGAGCGGTGCCCGCCCACGATGAGCTCTTGACCCACCCAGTCTCGGATCTTGCGCTCCAGGCCGGTGTCCCCGCGGGCGAGCCCCTTGACCGCGTCGGAGTAGTAACCCGCCAAGGACCGAGAGACATCCGCATACTGCTCGATGTCGTCGGCCTCGATGCTCGGCGCGTCCTCGGGGAGCGCCTCCCAAAGCCGCCGGCACACCACCTGCAGCTGCACCGGCTCGACGTACATGCCCTGCTCGACGGTGAAGCTGCCATTGGGCTGCAGCACGTGCACCCGCGAGAGATCATGAACGAGCTGGTCCACCGCCGGGAAGCTGCGCCCGCCCGACAGGACCAGCTGCTCCGCCGCCTCCCGGGCTCCATCGAGCCCCAGCAGGTCGAGCCGAAAGGAATTGGCCAGCTGCGTGGGGACGAGATCGCGATAGGGGGCCAGCGCGGCCAGGTAGTCCTCGCGGATGATGAACAGCGCCCAGTACTTGTCGGTATCGAGCGCCTGGCCCACGGCGGTAAAGAACGCCCGCTTGGCCTCCACCGCGCGAGGCGCTGCCGTGAGCACCTCCTCGAACTGGTCGAACAGCAGGGCCACCGAGCGGCCCTTCATGCCCTTGCGACGCGGCCGCGTGTCGAGGTACTCGAGCAAGTCCATCCTGGCGAGCTCGGCCGGGCTGCGGCGCTTGGCCTGCGGTAGCTCCTCCTCCAAGCTGACCATGGCGCTCAGCAGGTACCGGTTGGTGCCCTCGGGCACCCCCGGCAGCCCGTCGGGGTCGAGGTTGACGCGGATCGGTTTCCACACGTCGTAGCGCGCGGCCTTGAGCTTGGGCACGAGCCCCGCCTGCACCAGCGAGCTCTTGCCCGCGCCCGAGGGGGAGTGCAGCACCACGATGCGCCGTGCCTGCAGCCGGTCGTAGAGCTCGTCGACCTCGACGCCGCGACCGTGGAGTTCCTCGCCCTGCTGGATCGGTCGCGGGCCCACGAAGGGGTTGGAAACCTCCCCGAGGCCGGTGAGCGTACGCGAGGTGTCCTCGGTCATGACGCACCTCGCCCTACCCAAACGCGACGGCACGAGGCACTAGAAGTCCCACTCATCGCCGTCCCCCTGCTCGTCGTCCTCGTGATCCACGCCCAGATCCCCGGCCGCCTTCAGCTCGTCGCGCAGCGCGACCAAGAAGTCCTCCGAGCTGCCCCAGTAGATGTCGATGTTGGCCTCCTTGCCAAAGTACTCCGCGAGGTACGCCTTGGCGGCCTCGATGTCGGCGATGGTCGTCAGGTCGGGGTCGAGCTGCACCGCGACGTGGCGATACTGCTTGAGCCGATCGCGCCCGGGCAGGTTCATCATCAGCCGAAATAGCACCCGAAAGTGCCAGTCGGTGAGGCGAAAGCCCAAGAATAGCAGCGAGTTGTCGACCAGGGCGCTCTCGACCTTGGGCGGGATCAGCTGGGCCGCGGTGGCGGTGATGAGGTAGTCGAAGTAGTCGTCCTCGGTAAGGACCAGGCCGTCGTCGGTCTTGGCCCCGAACGCCCCGAACACATGGAAGACCAGCGGCGTCTTGGCCGTGGGTGCGGCGGTCGTCTCGCCCTCGGCGCTCTGCGGAAGCTTTTGGTAGCGCCAGCGGGTGAGCACCCGCTGCGGCGTGCGATCGTTGGCCCGCAGCGACCACTCGAGCAGCGGATCGAAGTTGGTGGTCACGTAGACCGAGGCCGGCAGCTCGGCGAGGATCCGATGGGGATCTTCGTCACGCGCCCGCAGGTGATCCCCCACCAGCGCGAGCAGCCGCCCGAGCTTGGGCTTCTTGGTGGCGGGCGGGATCTCCTCGGGCGGCAGCCAGCTGCGATGCTGCTCGATCAGATCGGCCAGCAGCTGATCTTGATAGGCGCGCACCACATTGTAGCGCGACTCCTTGACGGCCATGTACTCGGTCACCCGAGGCAGGTCCTCCCACTCGTGCATTGCAAAGGGATAGTGGTTGGCCCCGGCCAGGCGCACGGCCGTGTCGTGCGAGGCCCCGTGGGCCGCCTCGAGCACGCGGGGCCCGATGATCGGCACCACCTTGCCGTCGGCGACCGGCTTGAGCAGGTGCCTCCACACGTCGTTGCTCGCATCGCCGCGAAAGCCCGGCGTGTACCACAGCCGGCCGCCCAGCAGCCGGGTGTAGAGCGCCGGCATCCACGAGTCTGCGTGCTCCAAGACCCGGCCCCGCGCGACCGACAGTGCGCGGTCGATCTGGCCGTCGACCAGCAGCTCCCGAAATAGCTCGGGCATCATCTGCTCGACGGTGTGCATGGTGATGAGGCCCTGCATGGCGATGATCGCCGGCACCCCAGCGTCGGCCAGGCGCCCGGCGAGGGTGGCCTGCACCGAGGTGCCCGAAATCGTCGCGGCCGGATTCGTCGTGGCTGGCTCCCCATCCCCCGCGCTCTGGCACGACGCCAACACCATCAGCCGCGGCCGCCGGGGGAGCTCACCGATGCGGGCGGCTAGGTCCTCCCCCTTGACCACCACGGCCTCCCCTTCCTCGTCTTGCAGGATGAGCGCCGGGGTTCGAGAGCGGCGCCCAAACTTCCCGTGGCTGACCAGGTAGACGATGTCGATGCCCAGCCGCAGCCGGCGGAGCAGTTCCTTGAGGGTCAACGGTGAACCCGGCCCGCCGAGGATCTGCACCTCGATCCCACCGAGCGCCGCCTTGACGCCCGCCACCTCGCGCTCGAAATCTACGGGGGCCAGTTTCATTCGCTGCAGCCCCTTGCCGTCCGGCGCGGAGACGGCGATGAGCGCCGTCAGCTCGCTGCGCGCCCGCAGCTTCACCGGCCGCCAGTCGCGAGAGACCATGAAGCGCGACAAGAGGATCGTCTGCGAGGTGCTCACCAGATCGCCCGACCGGGGATGACGAAGCAGCTCCCAGCGCAGCCCCTGGAGCTCTTGGGCCGATCGGTCGATGCAGACCAGCACCCGCATGAAGTGCCCCGACGCTTGCGCGGCGGTCTCGACCTGGACCCAGTGCTCCTCGACCTCGCGGTCGGAGAACACCTGCTGGGCCAGCGCCTTGCCATACGCCTCGGGGTTGGCCTGCAGCTGCCGCAGCTCGGCCATATCGAAGGCCGCCCCGCCTCGCAGCGGCGAGACCCGAGCATCGCTTTGGGGGTCGCTGTGCGAGATCTCGATCTGATAGGCCTCCGTGTACCGGTGGATAGAAAGGCTTAGCGTGTAGTAATCGTTGTCCATCGAGTGAACATGCGCGCGTTCGCGTCGACGTACGCGTTTGTCTCACACGGTGGCGACCGGTACAAACAGATCCACATGCTTGGCCGCAATGCCCGGTCGTAGCTCCGGCGTTGCTGGGGCTCCGACTCCCGGTGGCTCCGGCGTTCTTGGGGCTCCGGCGTCCCGGTGGCTCTGGCGTTCTTGGGGCTCCGGCGTTCTTGGGGCTCCGGCGTTCTTGGGGCTCCGGCGTTCTTGGGGCTCCGGCGTTCTTGGGGCTCCGGCGTCCCGGTGGCTCCGACTTCTACGGCGAGGCACTTGGGTGCCTACCCATCCCACCCGCTTTGACCGCCGAGCGCAAAGCCTCCCCCGCTCGGCGCGAGTGGCTCACCAGGACCCAGCATCGGCGTGCCACATCCCCCACCGCTACTGTCACTTTTCGTTCCACCCCCAAATTCTCGAATTCGTCGATTGAACACCCCTTTACATCGACTATGATGTCCATACACTGCAATAGATGAACGGCGAGCGGCGAGCGGCGAGCGACCGTCGAGCGCTCGCATGGGTTGCGTGTTCTTCACCGCAACGTCAAAGCCTATTCCCCCCTTTCCCCCTCCGCTGCCACCCACCCGGGTCAATCCGCTATGCTGTACTCCCCAATGACCTCCAAGTCCCCGCCGGCCGAGCCCGCGCTCGCCTCACGTGCTTCCGGTTCCACCCCCACCATGCAATTGCCCGGCGCGTTCGAGCCCCCGCCGTACGTCGACGAGCGCCTGGTCCGGCCCGAGACCCGCGAACAGATGGTCCGAGGCCACCTCATCCATGCCGTTCCCGCCAAGCCCGAGCATGCCGACCAGCACACGCGGCTCAACTACGTGATCCGCGGCAATCTAGCCGCCGGTTACACCGCGTCCTCCGATCTGCTCACCCGCGCTGGACCCCGCTCGGACTTTGCCACCGACACGTGCATCCGTCGCTCGGGCATCGATCCCCGGTCGGGCTCGCGCTACCTCGAAGAGCTCGCGTTCGTGATCGTCAACGAGCAACCACAACGCTTCATGATCGAGCGCGCCGAAGATCTCACCGCTCGTGGCGTACGCCGACTGTTGGCGATCTCTGTCGAGAAACGAGTCGAGAAGGGGCAAGTCTGCGAGTGGTCCCCTTCCGAGCATCGCTTCGTCCCCCTCGACCTCGACAGTACGCTTGAGGATCCTACCCTGTCTCATCCGATCCCCATCCGTGCGCTGCTCGACACCGCCGAAGCCGACGACTCCGTGGCCCGCGCGCTGGTGGCCGAGGACAACCCGTTGATCGCCAAGGTCCGTGCCAAAGACCGCGCCGAGGGCCTTATCCGAGGTCTCGAGACCGCATGCACCCTGTTCGACCTCCCCCTCGGCTCCCCCGAGCGCGACCACCTCGACACCCTCGACCACGCCGACCTCGAGCAGTTGCTCGCCCGCCTCGCCACCGAGCGTCGCTGGCCCGAACGCTGACCGGGCTCCACTCGGCGGTCACCGGTTCGCAAATGTTCGATTGCGGTTCTGGCGTCCTTGGGGCGAGGCACGTGGGTGCCTACCCATTCCATTGATCACCAAGCGCATGCCTCCTGCTCGGCCGAGTGGCTCACCAGGACCCAGCATCGGCGGGCCTCATCCCCCCCCACCACTGTCACTTTTCGTTCCACCCCAAAATCCCGAATTCTTTCATTGAACGCCCCGTTGCATCGACTATGCTGTCGATGCATTCCAACGAGTGGCGAGCGACGAGCGGCGAACCACCGTCGGCGCTCGCAAGGTTGCGCCTTCCTCCGCAACGTCAAACTCTTTTCCTTTCCCCCACCGAGACCACCCTCCCTGGGTCAATTCGCTATGCTGTACTCCCCAATGACCTCCAAGTCCCCGCCGGCCAAGCCCGCGCTTGCCCCTCCGGTCGCCGGCTCCATCCCCGCCATGCGGCTGCCCAGCGCGTTCGAGCCCCCGCCTTACGTCGACGAGCGTCTAGTCCGGCCCGAGACCCGCGAACAGATGGTCCGGGGTCACTTCATCCATGCCGCTCCCGCCAAGCCCGAGCATGCCGACCAGCACACCCGGCTCGACTACGTGATCCGCGGCAATCTAACCCCCGGTTACACCGCCTCCACCGATCTACTCACCCGCGCCGGACCTCACTCGGACTTTGCCACCGACACGTGCATCCGCCGCTCGGGCATCGATCCCCGCTCCGGCTCGCGCTACCTCGAAGAGCTTGCGTTCGAGATTGTCAACGAGCAATCACGACGCTTCATGATCGAGCGCGCCGAAGATCTCACCGCCTGCGGTGTACGCCGGCTCCTCGCAATCTTTGTCAAAAAGGGGGTCAAAAAAGGCCAAGTCTGCGAGTGGTCCCCCACCGAGCACCGCTTCGTCCCCCTCGACCTCGACAGTATGCTCGAAGATCCTACCCTGTCCCAGCCGATCCGCATCCGTGCACTACTCGATGCCGCCGAAGCCGACGACTCCGTCGCCGGCGCATTGATCGCCAAGGACAACCCGTTGATCACCGAGGTCCGTGCCAAAGACCGCGCCAAAGGACGCACCGAGGGCCTCACCGAGGGCCTCATCATGGGCATCGAGACGGCATGCACCTTGCTCGACCTCCCCCTCGGCCCCACCGAGCGCGACCACCTCGACACCCTCGACCACGCCGATCTCGAGCATCTGCTCGCCCATCTCACCACCGAGCGCCGCTGGCCCGAACGCTGACCAGGCCCCATCCGAGATCTTCGATACCTCTGGATCACGGACAGCGCCCCCAGATTCCAACCGCGTGAACCGAACAGACGCGCGGTGTTGGAATCCGGGGGTCGTGCTGATGCCCGACGAGTACCGCTTAGAGCTCGGGTCGCCCGTGCCCTTGCACAAAGCAGTGGTGCAGCAGCTGGATCCCCAACAAGTGGTTGAGCACGATGTCGTCGTTGACGCTCTGGCTGCGGGATCCCTGCCCCTGGGTGGCGTCGTGCAGGAACTGCTCAACGGCGTCCACGTCGAACAGTCCGGTGGTCTCCAGGGCGTCGCGGCCCAGGTGGCGGTCGACGAGCTTGGCGACCTCGGCCCACTCCTGGGGCCTTATGGTGGCCGGCGGCGCCATGAAGGCGAACTTCTCGCGCTCGTAGAGCACGGTGGGCAGCACCTGCCGCATGGCCTCGCGTAAGACCCACTTCTCGCGGGTGCCTCGGATCCGCAGCGAGGGCGGCAGGCCGAACGCGTACTCGGCCAGGAGGTGATCGAGGAAGGGGGGCCGCGATTCCATCGAGTTGGCCATGTCGACCCGGTCGCCGCCCCAGGTGAGGATCTGGCCCTCGAGCATGGTCTGGATCCAGGTGTACTGGACCTTATCGAGCGGGTGCCGCCCGCGCAGCGACGCGGGGTCGATGGTCTGCGCGATCGCTTCGATCGGGTCGTATCCTTGCAGTTGCTCGCGCAGGGGGGCGCTGAGCAGGGGTCGCACGCGGGCGAGGGTGGCGATCCACGGCTGGATCCACGAGGGGGTAAAGCCCACCAGGTCGTTCATGGCGGGGTGCTCGTGCTGGCGCTCGGCGAGGATCGCCCCGGAGAACACGGAGTTGTTCGCCTCGAGCTGCTCGATGAGGGCGGCGCGCTCGGCCTCGGAGATGCAGTGCAGCAGCAAGTCTCGCTTGAAGAAGGGGTAGCCGCCAAAGAGCTCGTCGGAGCCCTCGCCGGTGATCACCACCTTGTAGCCGTGCTCGTGCACGGTGCGGCTCATGTGCCACTTGGCGACGCCCAGGGTGTTGTAGAACGTGCGCTCGGTGTGCCACAGCGTGCGCTCGTAAAAACGCCCGTAGAGCTCCTTGACGCCCAGCGGCATGACCACCTGGTCGGCCGCGGTGCGTTCGGCCATGGCCGCGGCAATGCTCGACTCGTCGTAGGCGTCGTCTTCGAAGGCGATCGTGAACGCCTTGACGTGGCTCTGCTGCATGGCGGTGGCCAGCCCCAGGGCGGAGCAGCTGTCGATCCCGCCCGAGAGGTAGCAGCCCACGGGGACGTCGGCCTCCAGGCGCACGCGGACGGCGTCGATCAGGCGATCGCGGACCCCTTCGATCCACGGCTCGGTCGGGGACTGGTCGTCGTGATCCTCGGCTTGGGGAAACTCGGCGTTCCACCAGCGCGAGATCTGCAGCTCGAGGCGATCACCGCGGCGCTGCGCGATGAGCATGTGCCCGGGCCGGATCGCGTCGACGCCCTCGAAGGCGGTGGTGCCGGGCACCATGGTCTGCATGAGCTGATTGAGCACCGCGCGAGGGTCGAGGCGGGCGGGGATCTCGGGGTGGGCCAAAAGCGCCTTGACCTCCGATCCCCAGTAGAGGGCCTCGCCCCGCTGGGCGAAGTACAGGGGCTTGATGCCAAAGCGATCGCGCACGAGCACCAGCCGGTCCTGCGCGCTGTCGTAGAGCGCCAGGGCGAACTCACCGCGCAGGTGGTGCACAAAGTCCAGGCCGTGCCGCTCGTAGAGGTGCAGCGCGATCTCGGCGTCGCACTTGGTGGTGAAGCGAGCGCCGTCGCAGGTCAGCCGGGTGCGGTGGAGCTTGTAGTCGTAGAGCTCGCCGTTGATGGTGAGCACCGACGAGCGATCGGTGGAGTAAAGGGGCTGATCGCCGCTGTGCAGGTCGATGATGGCCAGCCGGGTGTGCCCCATCGCCAGCCCGCGGGGGGCGTCGAGATGCATGCCGTGGCCGTCGGGGCCGCGGTGCACCAGGGTGTCCATCATCGCGCGGAGGGCCGAGCGGTCGTGACTAGAAGTAGAGGGGGCGCCGGGGCGCCAGAAACCGGTAATGCCGCACATGGGAGCTTCAGCCGAAGTTCAGTCGAAGAAAGGGAGGCGATGGACGCGGCCGAGCAGCGAGACCAGCAACGCTTGCCGCACATAGACGGCGCCGGCCGCCTGGGCAAAGTACAGGTTGTGCTGCGAGTCATCCAGGCTCACGTCGAGCTCGTCACGGCGGGCCAGGGGGTGCATGATCACCGCATCGGGGCACAACGGCGACTCGGTCGTGATCCGGTAGCGGGTGTCCAGCTGCTTGTAGCTGTCGCCGAGCAGGGCGATCGAGTTCATGTAGATCACGTCGAGCTCGGGGAGGTGATCGCCGATGTCGTGGGTGACCTCCACGGGGATCGAGGTGCGCTCGATCGCCTCCTGGAGATCGGCCCCGAAGGGATCGGCCATCTCGGAGACCACGGTAAGCTTGCGGATCGCGGGGGCGAAGGACAGCGCCATGAACACGAAGCTCTTGACCGCGCGCATCGATCCCGGTGTGCCCACGATCCCCAGGTGGATCCGCTGATCCTCGGCCGGCTCGAGGTCGGCGAGGGACGGGCGCCACTTGAGCAGGGCATACCAGTCGACCAGCGCCTGGGTGGGGTGCTCGCCCGAGCCGTTGCCCGCGTTGATGAGGGGGAGATCGAGCCCGGCCCGGAGCTGCTCGACTGCTTCGGTCTGGGGGTGTCGCATGACCACCAGGTCGCCGTAGCCGTTGAACATCTCGCCGATGTCTTGCAAGGTCTCGCCCTTGGCGACCCCGGTGACCTTGGCGTCGGGCACGCTGAGCAGCTTGCCGTCGAGGCGAGCCACCGCGCTCTCGAACGACAGCCGGGTGCGGGTGCTGGCCTCGAAGAAGGCGGTGATGATGAGCTTGCCGTCCAGCGGATGGAACGAGGCTACGTCGCTGGCTTCCATGTGGGCGGCCAGGCGACACAGCTCGATGACCACCCGGCGCGGTAGATCGCGGTGGGCGACCACGGAGCGATCTCGTTGCTGGCGGAGCAGCTCGAGGTTGAGATCGCCCGAAAGATGCTCGATGAGCGCCATCGGATCCAGCTGGCGACCGCGCGAGTTGGAGCGACGGCGCGGGGCAATGGTCGAGGTGTTCACCACAGCCTCCCCGAGCGAAGATCGCGGAGCCACAGCCCGGCGAGGGTCAGCGCGGCACTGGTCACGAGCACCAGCCCGCCCCAGACGGCGATCGCGAGAAACCAGGGGGGAAACATCAGACTGCCCTTCCTTTGCTCAAGGTCTCGAAGGAAAACTCGTGGGTCGAGGTCCACGTGGTCAGCGTGACCACCAGGGCCGAGACCAAGGCGCCGGCCAGCGAGGCGGCGTACCAGCCGATCGTGACGTAGACGGTCAGGCCTGCGACGGTGCCGGCCACCATGCCGGCGACGGCGCCCGTCCCGGTGGCCCGGCGCCAAAAGAGGCCGGCGACGATCGGCCAGATCATGCTGGCGACCATGGGGCCGGCGAAGAACAGCACGGTGGCCAGGGTGCCGACCTTGGGCAGGCACAAAAGCCACGCGAGCACCCCGGTGCCCACGATCACCTGCCCGGCGATCCGCCGCAGGCGCTCGGGGCTGGCGCCCGGGATCACGAAGCGCTGCACGACCTCCTTGGTGAGCAGATCGCTGGTGGCGGCCAGCAGTGAGTCCACGCTGGAGGCGATCGAGGCGACGACCACCACGAACCCCCGCACCGCTCCCGCCTCGCCCAAGAGCGTGCCGGCCACAATAGGCGCGACCATGTCGGGCCGGGAGACCCCGATCCCCAGCGCCGGGGCGGCCAGGCCCAGGAAGCCGGCGACCACGGGCACGGGCAGCCAAAACAGCGCGGCCAGGGCGTAGGCGCGGCCGCCCACCCCGGGGCGCATGGCGAAGGCGCGGCTCCACCAGACGTTGCTGTGGAACACCTCGCCCAGCCCAAACAGCAGGTTGTTGAACAGGGCCAGCAGCGCGGCGGGGAACATCACGTGCAGGAGCATGGGCCGCTCGGTCGCGAGCGTGGCGTGGACTTCCTCCACGGAGACCTCGCGCAGGACCAACAGGCCCACCACGACCAGGCCGACCAGGACGATGAGGCTCTGGATGAAGTCGGTGCCGATGACGGCAAAGAGGCCCCCCGAGACGGTGTAGATCACGCAGACGGCCAAGATCACGGTCATCCCGTAGCGGTAGTCGATCCCGGTGAGCGCCTCGATGAGTAGACCGCCGGCCATGCCCATGCTCACCAGCCAGGTCAGCGCGTAGAACAGCGAGAGCACGAGGAACACCCCCCAGGCGGGCCGGCCGTAGCGCAGCTCGATGAACTCGGCGCTGGTGTAGCCATTGGGCATGACCGCCCGGATCCGGGCGGCCAGCGGCGCAAAGAGCAGCAGGCCCAGCGAGGCGGTGGAGTAGGCCAGGACTCCCCACACCCCCAGCTCGAGCGCGAACTGGGGCGCGAGCATGGTGGTGTTGGAGGTGACCCAGGTGGCCATGGCGGTGGCCGTGCCCAGGGCCAGGCCCACGTTGCGCCCGGCGATCATGAAGCCGTCGAGGGATTGCGCGCGGCGGCCCCACCATGCGCCCAGGGCGATCCACAGCACCGAGAAGCCGCCCAGCAGCAGCCAGCCGACCGAAGGGGTCAGCAACAGACCGGCATCGTCGCTCACGAGGCTCCCGTGGCTCCCGTGGCTCCCGTGGCTCCCGTGGCTCCCGTGGCTCCCGTGGCTCCCGTGGAAGAGCGCGCCACCACGATGGCCGTTGCGGCAAAGGTCAAAAAGCCCAACGACATCAGCGTCCAGACCAGGGGCATGGGGTGGTGGGCCACGGTCACCCGCTTGGGCGCGGACCATGCCGTCCAGCCCTGGTCTTCGGTGCGCGCCCGCACCCGCAGGGCGTACTCGCCGTCCATCAGGCCCGAGACGTGGGCCGAGGCCATCGGGCCTCGGTACGCCGATCGCACGTGCTCGCCGTGTCGCAGCTGCACCTCGTAGTCGCCCCGAGGGCCCGACCACTGCATCTGCACGGCGCCGTTATGGGAGGTGCTCGGCCCCTGATCTTTGAACGTCGGGGGGGACGTCGGGGGGAACGTCGGGGGCGGCTGGGCGAGCGCCATCGTCGGGAGCGTGCCCAGCAATAGCCCGATGACCGTGCCTGCGCGTACGCGACCTCGGGCTCGGAACGGTGGGCTCTTGGTCGAACCCGACCCGCGGCCGCGTTTGCTCGACGTCATGAGGCTGTGGCTCGTTCGTATCACACGGCCCCGCGGGCAGGACCGGACGCTGGGCCGCGCGAGGCTCGACGGAGCCGGAGCGCAGGCGGAGTCCGTGAACGGTCGGATCTCCACCGAGGGGGTGCTCCGCGGGGTGCAGCGGGGACGCTCATAATTTTTCTTATAAAAGTTTGAATGCAAAGTAATGGAAAATGCAACCCTATGGGTGTTTAGTATCGGCCATACAGAATGTGCGTAAAACGCACATTGTTTGGTCGGAGCGTGGTCGCGGCCGACCCCTTGTCAGCTGCGCTGCGTCTCCAGGCGGTCGGTCACCCGCGGGATCCCGTCTTGGCCTTCGTCGCGCATGCGCAGGGCCAGGTCGATGCGGACCGCCGCATTGATGAGCCCCAGGTGGCTGAAGGCCTGCGGGAAATTGCCCAGCTGCTCGCCGTTTTGGGGATCGACCTCCTCGGCCAGTAGCCCCAGGTGGTTGGACGCCTCGGCGTGCGCCACGAACACGTCGATCGCCTCGTCGAGTCGGCCTTGTAGCGCGAGGGCTTCGGCCAGCCAAAACCCGCACAGTACGAACGCCCCCTCGGGTCCGCCGACGCCGTCGTCGACCCGGTAGCGATGCACGAAGGGACCGGTGCCCAGCTGGTCACGGATCCGGGCGATCGTGGCGACCATCAGGGGGTCTTGGGGCTCGACGAAGCCGTGCAGGGGCAGCACCAGCAGCGCTCCGTCCACGTGGTCGGATCCGTAGCTGGCACAAAAATGGCGGCCCGTGGGATCGAGCCCGTTGCGGAGGATCTCGTCGCGCACCCGCGCGGCGGCGGTCTGCCAGCGGTCGGCGGCCTCGAAGTCCCCGAAGCGGGGGGCGATCCGCAGGGCACGATCGAAGGCCAGCCAGCTCATGACCTTGGAGTGCACGTTGTGCTGACGATGACCGCGGGGCTCCCAGATCCCGTCGTCGGGTTCGTTCCAGGTGGTGCGCAGCATATCGACCACGCGTCGCAGCCGGGACCAGGTGCGCAGGGAAAGGCAGCCGCCGAACAGCTCGTGGAGGTAGGCCGCGTCGAGCACGGCGCCTATCGTGTCGAGCTGGAGCTGGTCGCGGGCCCCGTTGCCCACTCGAACCGGCCCCGAGCCGGCGAATCCTCGCAGGTGCGGCAGCGTCTGCTCGGTGGGCACGGGGCGGCCGTCGACCGTGTACATCACCCGGAGGGTCTGGTCGGCATCGAGGGCGGTGCGCAAGAAATGGAAGAACTCCCGGGCCTCGCTCGCGTACCCCAGCACGTTCTGGGCGCGGATCGCCATCGCGGCGTCGCGGCTCCAGGTGAAGCGGTAGTCCCAGTTGCGCTGCCCGCCGCGCCACTCGGGCAGCGACGTGGTCGGGGCGGCCACCATCGCGCCGGTGGGGCCATAGACCAACATCTTGAGGGCCAAGGCCGAGCGCAGCACGTGGTGTCGCCACGGGCCGTCGTAGCGCAGGCCCTGCGCCCAGTCGCGCCAGCTCTGTCGGGTGATCCGCAGGTAGTCGTAGGGACGGTAGGCCTTGATCGGCCAGGGGGCTTCGGCGTCCCAGCGCATGACCATCCAGCGCCGATCCCCGGCGCGCATGCGAAGGCGCGCTTGCATTCCGCCGCGCGCGCGAGGCTCCCACTGGGCGTCGGCTCCCAGCACAGCGACCATGCGCTCCCCGCCCGGGCCCGTGGCCAGCACGCCGTGCTCACGTCGCTCCACAGAGGTCTGGCCGCGGCCGTAGTCGAAGCGCGGGTCGAAGATCACCTCGAGCTCCACCTCGCCCTCGCGAACCTCGACCCGCCGGTGGAGCTCGTGCAGGCCGGCCTTGGGATCGTCGCTCCAGGGCATGTAGTCGAGCAGGCGAACGACGCCCTGGTCCTGCACTCGAAACAGGGTCTCCAGCACGTTGGTGTCGGGATCGTAGCGCTGCAGGCTTTCGAAGGGCCGGGCGGTGGGGGTCATGCAGGTCATCCCGCCCGCGTCGGGGTCGAGGATCGCGGCGAACACCGAGGGGCTGTCGTAGCGGGGGAAGCATGCCCAGTCGATCGCGCCGTCGGCTCGCACCAGGGCGCAGGTGTGGCCGTCGCCGATCAGCCCCCGGGCGTCGATCGGTAGGGCGGTGGCGTCGTCCTGCTCGCCGAAGGTGAACGGACGGCTGAGTCTCCGTGCCGCGCTATAGAGATCCATGGCGAGGTCAGGCTAGCAGCCCGCCTCGCGTCTTCGCACCGCTTGAGCCCGGCCCGATTGCGGCCCGAGTGCGGCCCGAGTGCCAATGGAAAGCACAGGCCGCGCCGGCGAGCTTTCAGCTGCTACCCTCGGGGTCATCGCGCCGACCTCCTCCCTCCCCGATGCGCTCGAGCACTGGAGCGCGCTGCAGCACGCGCTCGGTCCCGGTCCGTGGGCGGTGTTCCTCGACTACGACGGGACGCTCACCCCGATCCGGTCGCGACCGGAGGAGGCCACGCTCGGCGACTCGATGCGCGACGCGGTGGAGGGGCTGGCGCGTCGCTGCTTCGTGGCGGTGGTCACCGGGCGGGGAATGGTCGACGTGCGGGCGCTGGTGGGGCTGCCCCAGCTTCATTACGCGGCCAGCCATGGCTTCGAGATCACCGGCCCCGGGCTCTCGTTCGTGCCGCAGCCCACGCTGCGTCCCACGTTCGACGCGCTGCGGCCCCTGGTCGAGCAGCTCGCGACGCAATTTCACGGGACGCTGGTGGAGCACAAGGGGTTTTCGATCTCCGTGCACTATCGCCTCACGCCCCCCGAGCAGGTCCCGACGCTCGAGGCTCGGATCGATCGCTTGCTGGCGGCGCACGCGAGCCTGCGCAAGGGGCTGGGCAAGAAGGTCTTCGAGCTGCGCCCGGCGATCGACTGGCACAAGGGGGCGGCGGTGCGCTGGTTGCTTGAGCACGCGGGCTCGGGCTCGGCGGGTCCGGGGCCCCTCGTACCAGTCTATATCGGTGACGACCGCACCGACGAAGACGCCCTCGCGGCGGTCGCCGACGATGGGGTGGGAATCTTCGTGGGGCAACCGGCCTGGCCCAGCGCAGCGCGCTTTGGGCTGTCGGATCCCGACGCGGTCGAGGTGCTGCTGCGGCGCCTGGCCGAGGCCTCGGCTACGAGCCGGTGAGCTGGACCCGGCGGCGGGCCTGGGAGGCCGCGCCCAGGTAGTCGTCGACCCAGCGGTGGACGTCTTGCTGGCGGATCACCTCTCGCAGTTGCTGCATCCGGGGGCGGCGCTCGGCCTCTGCCATGGTCACCGCCTGGTGGATCGCGTCGGCGACCGCTTCGATGTCGAAGGGGTTGACGATGAGGGCCCCGTCGGCCATCTGGGCGGACGCGCCCGCGTTCTCGCTGAGGATCAGCACGCCGTTGCCCTCGAGGCTACACGCGCAGTACTCCTTGCTGACCAGGTTCATCCCGTCCTTGAGCGGCGTGATGAGGGCGACCTCGGACACGCGGTAGTAGGCCAGCAGCTCGGTCGACTCGAGGCGACGAAACAGGTAGTGAATGGGGGTCCAGCCCGCCTTGGCGTGGGCGCCGTTGATCTTGCCCACCAGCCGGTCGATCTCGTCCTTGAGCTGCCGGTAGTCGTCCACCCGGGTGCGGCTGGGGATCACCACCTGCAGCAAGCTGACCCGCCGGTGCAGCTCGGGGTAGCGTTCGAGCGCGTTGCCCAGGGCCAGCAGGCGCTGCGGGATCCCCTTGGTGTAGTCGAGCCGGTCGAGGCCGAGGATGATGGTGCGGCTGGGCATGTTGGCCCGCACCCGCGCGACGATCTCCGACACCGAGTTCTCGACCGAGCGCTGGAGGAAGTCGTCGTAGTCGATGCTGATGGGAAACGCGCCCACCAAAAGCGAGCGGCCGTCGGCTGCGCGCACTCGGGTGCGTGACTGCCCCGCGTCCTCGATCCTCAGGTTGGGGATCCGCTGCCGCACGCAGTCGAGGAAATTGCGCTGGTCCCGCGGGGTCTGGAATCCAATGAGGTCGTACTCGAGCAGCCCCTCAAGCACCTGCTGGCGCCAGGGCATCTTGAGGAACATGTCGGGGGAGGGGAAGGGAATGTGCAGGAAGTAGCCGAGCTCGCGCTCGACTCCCAACGCCGCGAGCTCCTGCGCGACGAGCACCAGCTGATAGTCGTGGATCCACACATAGTCGTCCGCGGTGGAGACCGCGGCGATCTGTTCGGCGAACTTGCGGTTGACCGCGCGATAGGCGGGCCAGTAGGAGGGCTCGAAGTTGCAGCGGCCGATGAAATCGTGGAACAGCGGCCACAGAACCTCGTTTGCAAACCCGTGGTAGTAGCCGTCGAGCTCGTCGGCGCTCAGCGGGACCGCGTGTAGGCGGTAGCCCAGCTGTTGCTCGACCTCGGTCAGCTCGGCGGCCGAGGGGGGGTGCTCGGTAGAGCCCGGCCAGCCGATCCAGTGGCCTCCGCGCTCGCGTAGCACCGGGCTGAGCGCGGTGACCAGGCCGCCCGGAGACGGCACCAGCTGTCGCCCCTCGTCGGTCGTGGCCACCGCGATCGGAAGGCGATTGGAGACCACGATGAGGTGTCGTTCGGGATCGGCCATGAGGCTCCTAACGCCGCGAGTGTAGGAGACTGGTGCAGCGAAGCAAAGCTGACCCTACGCGGGGATCTCGCGCGCCCGGGGTATCAGGCTTCGCTCGGCACGTGGGGCTTGGGGGTCTTGTTCGGGTTTTGCTCGGGGTTCGGCTCTGGTTCGTTCGAGGTGCCGACGACCGTGGCCGGTCCGGCGACGTCCGGCGTGGTCGTCGCGCCGGCCACCAACACGGGTGCAGCATCGATCTGCTCGGCGCCCATCATGCGCACGATCTGCTCGAGCATCGCGCATATCACCGTTTGGTTCTCTGAAGGGAGCGTGGCCAGGCGCTCGGCAAAGCGGGTTTGTAGCGGGGAGGGGGCCTCTGCGAGTAGGTCTCGGCCCGCGGGCAATAGCGACAGCGTGACCCGCCGACGATCCTTGGCGCTTCGTCGTCGGGATACGTACTGTCGCTTGACCAGGCGGCCGATGATCCCGGTGACCGTCGCCTGGCTCAGATCGACGTGGCGCGCCAGCTCCGACGGGGTCAGCGGACCTTCGGTCCCGATCACCCGCAGGCAGACCAGCTGCGGCCCCGTCAGGCCATACTGGCTCTCGATCGCGCGGCTGTGGAGATCGACGGCCCGGATGATCCGGCGCAGGGAGCGAAGGATCCGATCCTCGTATTCGCTGTGCTCGGCCATGGGCGCAGATCGTTGAGCATAGACCCTTCAGCTCATCCAGGTCTGGTCCTTTTGCAGCGCCCACTTGCTGGTGATCTTGCGGGGCCGCGTCCAGAAGCGAAAGCCGTCCCAGCCGGTGATGTTGCCGTGCCCGAACTTGCTGTCGTTCCAGCCGCCGAAGCCGAAGGGCTCGCGGGGCACCGGCACGCCGATGTTGACCCCGCACATGCCCGCCTCCACCTCGTGCATCACGCGGCGGGCCACGTCGCCCGAGGTGGTGTAGATCGAGCTGGCGTTGCCGTAGGGGTTGGCGTTCTCCAGCGCGATCGCTTGGTCGAGGGTGTCCACCCGCAGGATCGAGAGCACGGGGCCGAAGATCTCCTCGTGGGCCGCGGGCATCTGGGTGGTGACCTGGTCCAGCAGGGTTGGCCCCACCCAGTAGCCGCCTTCGGTGGCGCGGGCGCCCCGACCGTCGAGCAGCACGGTGGCCCCGAGCGCCTCGGCTCGATCGATATAGCCGGTGATCCGCTCGACCCCGGCGGCGTTGGTGATAGGCCCCATGTCCTCGCCGACCCGCAGCGCCGCGCTGCGCTGCGCGATCTGGTCGATGATGGGCTGCACGTCGCCCACCGCGACCATGACCGAGGCGGCCATGCAGCGCTGCCCGGCGCAGCCGGTGTACGAGGCCACCACGTTGTCGGCGGTCAGCTCGGGGTCGGCGTCGGGCACCACGATGAGGTGGTTCTTGGCCCCGCCCAGGCACAGCGCACGCTTGCCGGTGGCCGCCGCCCGTCCGTAGACGAGCTTGGCCACCGGGGTCGATCCCACGAAGGCCAGCGCGGCGATCCCCGGGTGATCGCAAAGGGCCTGCACCGCCTGCTTGCCCCCCTGGACCAGGCCCAAGACCCCCGGGGGCAGGCCGGCCTCGGTGAAGATCTGGGCCAGCTTGAGGGCCGATAGCGGCACCTGCTCGCTGGGCTTGAGCAGGAACGCGTTGCCGCCCACCAGGGCCTGGGGGAGCATCCACAGCGGCACCATGAAGGGAAAGTTGAAGGGCACCACGCCGGCCACTACTCCCAGGGGGCTATGGACCACCTCGCAGCTGACCCCGCGGCTGACCTCCAGCTGGGTGCCGGCGGCGAGGTTGGGCAGCGAGCAGCCGAACTCGACGCACTCGATGCCCTTGTCGACCTCGGCGCGGGCCTCCGCGTAGATCTTGCCGTTCTCGTGGCTCACCAGCCACGTGAGCTCCTCGGCGTCACGCACCATGATCTCGCGGGCCCGGTACATCACGTGGGCGCGCTCGCGCATGGGCCACTGCGACCAGTCGGCGGCGGCGGTGGTGGCGGCTTGGACGGCCGCGTCGACATCGGCGGCGGTGGACATGTGCACCGAGGCGATGGCTTGGCCGTGGCGGGGGTTGACGATCTCGAGCGATTCCCCGCCGCTGGGATCGACCCAGTCACCGCCGATGAAGTTACGGGCGTCGACGTACGGGGTCATGGCGTACGAGCGGGCTTCGAATGTAGGGATCGTCATGGGGACTCCTTGTTCGAGGGGGTGGGGGTCGAGGTGGTGGCCGGGCCGGAGTCGGGCGACAGTACTCGCATCAAGACGAGGTAGAGGGCACCGGCCACCGCGAAGCCGAAGAACCAGGCGTAGGTGTAGATCTCGTCGAGCCACGGGGGCAGGACGCCATCGCCGATCGCGCCGGCCTGGTGCAGGAATCCGGGGACGCAGGGGGCGACGGCCACGGCGAAGGCCACGAGCGCGGCCGGGTTGAAGCCACGGCCGTAGGCGTAGGGCCCCTGGCGACGGTAGAGCCCCGTCAGATCCAGCTCGGTCTTGCGCAGCACGAAGTAGTCGGCGATGAGGATTCCGCCCACCGGTCCCAGCAGGGCCGAGTAGCCCACCAGCCAGGTGAAGATGTAGTCGCCCGTGGTCGCGAGGATCTTCCAGGGAAAGATCGCGAACCCCAGCCCGGCGGTGATGAACCCTCCGATCCGAAAGGTGATCCGGTCCGGGGCGGCGTTGATCATCGCGTTGACCGGCGAGACCACGTTGGCGGCGATGTTGGTCGACAGCGTGGCCACGGCCAGGGCCAGCAGCGACAGCACCACCGTAAAGCCCCCGCCGATCCGTCCCGCGAGGATCGTCGGATCCCAGATAGGCTCCGCGGGCACTCCGGTGACCGGATCGGCGAAGATCACCGTAGTCGCCGAGGTGACCGCGACGCTGATGAAGGCAAACAGGGTCATGGTGGTGGGCAGGCCCAGCGCCTGTCCCAGCACCTGATCTCGCTGCGTGCGGGCATAGCGAGTGAAGTCCGGGATGTTGAGCGACAGCGTGGCCCAAAACCCCACCATGGCGGTCAGCGAGGGCACGAAGACCGAGAGGAACTGCCCTTGTCGTGCCCCTCCCGGCCCGAACTGCCCCTGGTCGTGGAGCATCGCATCGAAGCCGCCCGCCGCCGTGTAGGCCCAGCCCAGCAAAAGTAGTCCGATCCCCACCAGGAACGGAGCGGCCAGCGTCTCCATCAGCCGGATCGACTCGACGCCGCGGTCGATGACCCAAAGCTGCAAGAGCCAGAACACGACGAAGCACGAGAGCTCCCCGGCGTTGATGCCCAAAAGCGGCAGATCGCTGCCCACCAGCGCGTCGCCCAGCAGTGCATTGGCCAGCTGGTAGATCGCGAACCCGCCAAACCATGTCTGGATGCCGAACCACCCGCAGGCCACCAGGGCCCGCAGCAGCGACGGGATGTGGGCCCCCTTGATCCCGAAGCTGGCCCGGGCGAGCACGGGAAAGGGCACGCCATACTTCGTCCCGGCGTGCCCGTTGAGCACCATGGGGACCAGGACGATCACGTTGCCCAGCATGATCGTCATGACCGCCTGCCACCACGACATGCCCTCGTTGATGAGCGACGCGGCCAGCGTATAGGTGGGCACGCTGACCACCATGCCGATCCACAGGCTCGCCATGTTGGCCACCGACCACCGGCGCTCGCTCGGCGTGGTCGGGCGAATATCGTCGTTGGAGAGCCCCGGATCCGGGTCGTGGTCCTCGAGGGCGGCCATGGCTTACTGCGACTGCGGCAGCACCCGCTCGACCGGCTTGGGCTCGGCTTGCTCGTTCCGGGTCTTTTGGGAATCCCAGTATGGGGCCCAGCAAGGCCGGTCGACGTACTGACCGCGCCCGCGCTCGGTCGACAGCTGGTCGTTTTCCCACACGACCATCCCCCGAGCCAAGGTCACCGCCGCATTCCCGACGATCTCCATCCCTTCGAAGATGTTGAAGTCGACGTTTTGGTGGTGCGTCTTGGCCGAGATCGTCCGGGTCTTGCTCGGATCCCACACCACCAGGTCAGCGTCGCTGCCCGCTGCGATCACCCCCTTGCGGGGAAAGATGTTGAAGATCTTGGCGGTGTTGGTCGAGGTCACCGCCACGAACTCCGCGGGGGTCAGCTTCCCGGTGCGCACCCCGTGGTGCCACAGCACCCCCATGCGGTCCTCGACCCCGCCGGTGCCGTTGGGGATCTTGCGAAAGTCTCCCAGCCCCCTGCGCTTTTGCGGCGCACAAAAGCAGCAGTGATCGGTCGCCGTGGTCTGGAGCATGCCCGATTGCAGCCCCCGCCACAGCGCCGCCTGGTGCTCCTTGGGCCGAAACGGCGGGCTCATCACGTGCGCGGCGGCGGTGTCCCAGTCGGGGTTGCGGTAGACCGAGTCGTCGATCACCAGGTGCTGCGCCAGCACCTCGGCGAACACCCGCTGCCCTTCGAGCCGCGCCCGGGTGACCGCCTCGAGCGCGTCGATGCACGAGGTGTGCACCAGGTACACCGGCACCCCCAGCACCTCGGCGATCCGGATCGCTCGGTTGGCCGCCTCGCCTTCGACCTCGGGCGGTCGTGACAGCGGGTGCCCCTCGGGTCCGGTGATCCCCTTGTTGTAGATGTCCTGCTGCAGCACGTAGACCAGCTCGCCGTTCTCTGCGTGCAGCGTGCAAAGGGCCCCCAGCTCGCGCGCCGTCTTGAAGCTGTGGATCAGCGTCTCGTCGTCGCACATGATGGCGCCCTTGTACGCCATGAAGTGCTTGAAGCTGTTGACCCCGTGGTCACGGCATAGCGCAATCATGTGCTCGCGCACCTGGTCGCTCCACCAGGTCACCGCCACGTGCAGCGAGTAGTCGCAGGCGGATTTTTCGGCCCAGCCTCGCCACTTGTGGTACGCGTCCAGCAGGGGCTCTTGCGGATCGGGGATCGCAAAGTCGATGATCATCGTGGTGCCGCCCGCCGCCGCGGCCGAAGTCCCGGTGAAGAAGTCTTCGGAGGCGATCGTCCCCATAAAGGGCAGCTCCATGTGAGTGTGCGGATCGATGCCGCCGGGGAGCACATAGGCCCCGCACGCGTCGATCACCCGGGCGCCGGCGGGGGCGTCGAGATCCAGCCCCACGGCCGCAATCGTCTCGCCCTTCACGAGGACATCGGCGCGGGATTCTCCTTCGGCGTTGACGACGGTACCTCCACGGATGAGAATGGACATGGTGGGCTCTCCTGGCGGCTGCACGTGGGCCAGGGTCGCAGGCCGCCACTACCGACATTGCCAGGGGCCGACCCGGGATTCCAACGGAGGGGGGCCGTAGGGGGCGCCTGTCGAGAAAGCACAGTGTTTGCGGGTGCTTGAGCACTTGGCTCGACGGATCCCCCGGCGGGACGTTCATGGGCGGAAGATCGAACGCCCACCACCGCCTTGGTGATCATCCACGGGATCGCGATCCGATCGGTCACCGACTACCGAGGGCGCTCGATCCTCCTGGCGCTCGATCCTCTTGATGTCCGATCACGCCCGCGCCGGTCTCGAAGCCGCGCCTTCCCCGGGACCGGGCGCAGGGCGTATCGTGGGTCGGGTGAGGGAGGACGAGGGGATCAGCGCCGAGCCCCCGGCCCCCCATGCGTGGGAGCCTCCGGAGGAATTCGACGAGTATCGGCTCGTCGACCGGCTGGGGGCCGGGAACATGGGGGCGGTGTATCTGGCCCACGATCGTCTGCTGGACCGGGCGGTGGCGATCAAGTTCCTCACGTCGGCATTGACCGAGACGGCCCGGCTGCGCTTCGTGGTCGAGGCTCGGGCGGCGGCCCGGATCCATCATCCCAACGTGATGGGGATCTACCGGGTCGGCGAGCTGGGCGAGCACCCCTACATCGTGTCGGAGTACGTGCGGGGGACCAGCCTCGCCAAGCTCGAGCTGCCCCTTGCTTGGGCGGAGGCCTTGCGCCTGGGCGTCGGCCTTTCGCGGGGTCTGGCCACTGCGCATCGACAGGGGGTCTTGCACCGCGACATCAAGCTCTCCAACGCGGTCCTCGAGGAGCCGTCGGGGGAGGTCAAGCTGCTCGACTTCAGCCTCGCCAAGTTCGAGGCCGATCCTTCGGGGGACGAGCCTTCGGGGGACGAGCCTTCGGGGGGCGAGCCTTCGGAGGGCGAGCCTTCGGGGGGTGAGCCGTCGGGGGGTGAGCCTTCGGGGCGCGGGGTGGATCCGGTGGCCTCGCTGCGCCTGCGACCGGAGGGGGATGCTCGCTCGCTCGACCAGACGATGTGGGATCCCGAGACAGACGAGGAGGCGGTCGAGCGCACTGCGCTGCTCGATAGCGCGCAGCGGCTCGACGGCAACTGGAACTCGGGAGCCAGCTCGCTGACCCAGGCGGGCATGCTGGTCGGGACCCCGCACTATATGGCGCCGGAGCTGTGGTACTCGCAGCCCGCCTCGCGGCAGACCGACATCTATGCGCTCGGCGTGCTGCTGTACATCCTGTGCGTGGGCAAGCCGCCCTACGCGGCCTTGTCGCCCTTCGAGCTGGGGGTGCGGATCGTCGAGCAGCCGCCCTCCTCGGTGCGGACGGTGGCGCCCTCGGTCGACGCTCGTCTGGCCGCGATCATCGATCGCTGCCTTCGCACCGATCCCGCGGAGCGCTTCCCCAGCGCCGACGTGCTCCGCGAGGCGCTCGAGGGGTTGTCGTCGGGCGAGCGACGTCCGCCGCTCCAGACCGACAACCCGTACCGTGGCTTGCAGGCGTTCGAGGCCGAGCACCGCGACCTCTTCTTCGGGCGTGGCGCCGAGCTACGCGCGGTGCTGGAGCGGCTGCGCGCCGATCCCTTCGTGCTGGTGGCGGGTGACTCGGGGGTGGGCAAGTCCTCGCTGTGCCGCGCGGGGGTCGGCCCCAGCGTCGTCGACGGCGCGATCGACCCCGAGCGTCGCTGGACGTACGCGACGATGACCCCGGGCCGTCGCCCCTTGCGGGCGCTGGTGTCGTTGCTCGTCTCGCACTTCGATCTCGAGCAGGACGGGATCCTTACGGTGGCGCAGTCGCGCCCCGACACGCTGGGGTGGCTTCTGCACAAGAAGCTGGGTCGTTGGAACGGCAAGCTGCTGTTCATCGACCAGTTCGAGGAGCTGGTCACCCTCAGCGATCGCAAGGAGGCCGAGATCGTGGGCAAGGTGCTCGCCCAGCTCGCGGCGGGGGTGCCCGGGATGCGGCTTTTGGCCACGGTGCGGGGCGACTTCCTCACCCGGGCCGCGAACATCCCCCATATCGGCGACGAGCTGTCGCGGGCGATCTACCTGCTGCGCCCGCTGTCGCCCGAAGGGATCCGCGAGGCGATCGTCGGCCCGGCCGAGACGATGGGCGTGCGCTACGAGTCGTCCGAGATGGTCGGGGAGCTGGTCGAGGCCGGCCTCGAGTCGAGCCTGCCGATCTTGCAGTTTGCGCTCGCCGAGCTTTGGGAGGTGCGGGGCGCAGGCTCGCGGGTGATCACCTGCGACGATCTGCGCGGGATCGGGGGAGTCGCGGGGGCGCTGGCCCGGCATGCGCAGGGGCTGATGGCGTCGCTGCTGCCCAAGCAGCGGGTCGCGGCCAAGGACTTGCTGCTTCGCCTGGTGACGATCGACGACACCCGAGCCCGGCTGTCGGCCGAAGAGCTGGTCGCCGACCACGAGGACTCTCGGCTGGCGCTCGACGCCCTGGTCAAGGGGCGCCTGCTCGTGGTTCGCGAGCAAGACAGCGGGCCGATCTACGAGATCGCACACGAGGCGTTGATCCGCGAGTGGGACGACCTTCGTCGCTGGCTCGACGAGGCCGCGGAGATCCGGGCGCTGCGCCATCGCCTGGAGCTCGCGGCGGCCGAGTGGGAGCGGCTGGGGCGCCCTCGGGATGCGCTGTGGACCGGCGCCCAGCTGGACGAGGTGGCCGAGCTTCCACGTCACGGGTTGCGCCCGCGGGAGGCCGAGTTCCTCGCCCAGGGGGAGCGGGCGCGGGTACGCGGTCGGCTGGTTTCTCGGGGGCTTGCGGTGGCGATCCCGGGGGTCTTGCTGGCGGGCTATGGCCTCGTGCGGCTGCAGGCGCAAGCGGAGCTCGACGCGCGCGTCGATGCTCGGGTCGGGCAGGCCGAGGCCGGGCTGGGGCGTGCCCAGGCCAGTCGCGAGCGGTTCCTCGCCGCTCAGGCGCAAGCGTTCGAGCACTACGACAAGGGAGCCGACGCGCCGGCCCGGCAAGCGTGGACCGAGGCCAAGGCCGAGGTCGAGGCCGCGGATAAACAGCTGGCGATCGCCGCTCGGGAGTACGAGCGGGCGCTGACCCTCGATCCGACCCGTGGCGACGTGCGCGCCCGGCTCGGCGATGCGCTGCTCGTTCGGGCCGAGCTCGCCGAGCACCGCCGTGAGCCGTCGCGCGTGGCCGAGCTGCTCGAGCGGGTGGCGCTCTACGACGAGGACGGCGAGCGGATGGCCCGATGGAACGTTCCGGCCCGCCTGTCGGTCGAGACGACGCCCGCGGGGGCCACCATCGAGCTGGTGGAGTATCGCCTCGATGACCGGCGGCGGCGCGTGCCCTCGGAGCCCCGCGCGCTGGGGACGAGCCCGCTGTCGGACCACGAGCTGCCACAGGGGTCGTATCGGCTCGAGGTCACGGTCGAGGGCCGACCGCCGGTGCTCTTTCCTGTGATCTTGGGCCGGGGTGAGTCGCGGTCGCTGTCGATAGCCGTGCCGCCCGCCGAGGCGATCCCCCCGGGGTTTGCCTATGTCCCGGCGGGGCAATTCTTGGTCGGGTGCCAGGACGAGGCGTTGTGCGATGTCTTTTACAACTCGGTGCCGCTCCATGCGGTCCAGACCGAGTCGTACTTCATCGCGCGACACGAGGTCACCTACGGGGAGTGGATCGAATTCCTCGAGAGCGTGCCCGCGGACGAGCGCGCCGATCTCACCCCGAAGATCGAGCAGGGGTACTTCGAGGTTTCTCTGGAGCCGACGTCCTCCGAGGGGGGCGTGGGTTGGATCCTCTCGTTTCCGCGTGAAGCCGGCGAGCTACGCGCTTTTCAGGGAGAGCCGCTGATCCTGGACGCTCGTGAGCGCCGCAGGTCTCAGCCGTGGGCACCCTTGCCAGTACTGGCGATCTCGTTCGAGCTTGGCCGTGCGTATTTCGGCTGGCTCGATCGTACGGGGCGTGTGCCTGGGGCCCGCTTTTGTACCGATCACGAATGGGAACGAGCCGGTCGTGGGGCGGATGGGCGCTTGTATCCCCATGGAGATCATCTCGACCCGCACGACGCCAACATCGATGTGACCTACGGGAAGGATCCTATGACCTGGGGTCCTGATGTGGTGGGTAGCCATCCCGAGTCTCGCAGCCCCTTTGGCATCGATGGGCTGTCGGGCAATGCCGGGGAGTGGACCGTGGATGCGCTCCATGGAAACGTGCCTGTGCTTCGCGGGGGTTCGTTCATGATGGACGCGATCTCGGCCCACTTGGTGGGGCGCCAGCTCGTGCCGCCGGATTTCATGCATGGGTCCGTCGGTCTGCGAGCCTGCGCTTCGTTTCCGCTGTCGCGCTCGCTCCGTGAGCCCGAGCCCCCAGGGTAGTTGTTGCGGCGGACAATCCCAGGTAGTAATGCATCGGCGGAGATGGGGACATCTCACCAGGGATCCAGTCCTGGGGGGGCGCCAGGAGCCGAGGACGAGACGCGCAACCTGGCACCGCCTAGTCCGATCGAAGATCAGGAGCCGCCAACCGAGGGCGCGACGCGACCTCTGAGTACCGCGGCCGGTGATGATTACAGCCGATCAACCGAGGCCGAGGGGTTCATCGCCGCGGGGGAGCCAATGGATCGGGGGGACGGTGGCGGGGCCGAAGTGTCGCGACCGCCCTCTGCAGGGATGCGGCTCGGCCGCTATATCGTGCTGGGTACGCAGGGAGAGGGAGGCATGGGCACGGTCTACGAGGCCTTCGACCGTGCGCTCGACCGCAGAGTCGCCGTGAAGATCCTGCGTCGCGACTTTGCCTCGAAGCACGCCAGTCGGCTGGTACGGGAGGCCCGGGCGCTCGCTCGGCTGTCCCACCCCAATGTTGTGCAGGTGTACGAGGTCGGTGAAGTCGATGGGCAGACCTTCGTGGCGATGGAGCTGGTACGAGGGCCCACGCTGCGGCAGTGGTGTCGGCAAGAGCCGCGACCGGACTGGCAGGCATGCGTCGAGCTCTACAGGCAGGCGGGGCAGGGGCTGGCGGCGGCTCATGAGCGAGGCCTGGTTCACCGGGACTTCAAGCCCAGCAATGCGATCGTCGATGCCGAGGGGCGGGTACGGGTCGTGGATTTCGGGCTGGCACGAACCGCGAGCGAGCGGAGTGCGGAGGATGATGACGGTGACGTTCTCGTGCGGAGCTCTTCGGTTCGTGGCGTGGCCATTGTTGGCGCAACCATTGTTGGCGCAACCGTGCTGCCGAATATAGGCGTATCACTGACCGAGACGGGCTTGGTGATGGGCACGCCCGCGTATATGCCCCTCGAGCAGATGAGGGGGCAGGACGTCGATGCCCGCAGCGATCAGTTCAGCTTCTGCGTGGCGCTCTACGAGGCGGTGTATCGCAAGCGACCCTATGCGGGGCGATCATTCGAGGAACTGGAAGCGGCGATGTGTCAAGGGCGACTGTCGACGGCTCCTGCGGACACGTCGGTGCCGCCCGAGTTACGAGAGCTCTTGGTACGCGGCTTGTCGACCGACCCCGACCGGCGCTGGCCATCGATGGATGTCCTGCTCGGGGAGCTACAGAGGCTGGTGGCCCCGCGAAGGCGCGGCCTCGAGGTCGCCGCGGCCGAATGGGAGCGGCTCGGGCGTCCGCGCGCGGCGTTGTGGAGCGCGGTGCAGCTGGACGAAGTGGCCGATCTTGAGCACGAGTCGTTGCACTCGAGCGAAGTGGAGTTTCTCGCGCACAGCGAGCGTGCGGTCGCTCGAGGTCGGCTCTTACGGCGGGCAGCGACCCTGGCAATCCCCGCGGTACTGGTCGCTACCTACGGGTTGGTGCAATTGCTGGCCTACCTCGAAGTCGAAGAGCGGGTGGACGAACGACTCGATGAAGCGGCGGTCGCGATCGAGCAAGCGACGGCGAGTCGGCGTCGGTTCTTGGCTGCGCAAACCGTCGCATACGAGCGGTATGATCGGGGGAACGACGAGTCGGCCCGCGAGGTGTGGGCCACGGCCAAAGCCGAAGCCAAGACCGCGGATCTCGCGTTTGCGACCGCGGCGCGCGAGCTCGAGCGGGCGTTGACCCTCGATCCGGCCCGCAGCGACGCACGCGCTCGTCTCGGTGACGCGCTCCTCGCCCGAGCGGAGCTCGCCGAGCGCCGCGGCGAGACGTCGCGGGTGGCCGAACTCCTGGAGCGGGTGGCGCTCTACGACGAGGACGGCGAGCGGATGGCCCGGTGGAACGTGCCGGCTCGCCTGTCGGTCGAGACTACGCCCGCGGGGGCCACGGTCGAGCTGGTGGCCTATGTCCTCGACGAGCTGCGGCGGCGTGTGCCCTCGGCACCGCGCTTGCTAGGGACGAGCCCGCTGGCGGACCACGAGCTATCGCAGGGTTCGTATCGGCTCGAGGTCACGGTCGAGGGTCGACCGCCCGTGCTCTATCCCCTGGTCTTGGGCCGGGGTGAGTCGCGGTCGCTGTCGATTGAGGTGCTACCGGCCGAGGCGATCCCCCCGGGGTTCGTCTATGTCCCGGCGGGACGGTTCTTGGTCGGGTGTCGGGATGAGACGTTGTGCGATGTCTTCTACAACTCGGTGCCGCTCCATCCGGTCCATACCGAGTCGTACTTCATTGCGCGACACGAGGTCACCTATGGCGAGTGGATCGAATTCCTGACGAGCGTGCCCGCAGATGCTCGCGCGAAGCTCATCCCGAAGATCGACCAGAGCTTCGTGGTCGTGTCGCTGTCCTCTACTCCGGATGGTGAGTGGCAGTTGGTCTTCCCTCGTGAGGGGGGCGATGTACGAGCGCGGTGGGGTGAGCCGCTTACCTTGGCTGCGCGTGATCGACGAGTGTCGCAAGAGTGGTCCCGAATGCCGGTCTTGGCGATCACCTTCGAGCTTGCGAGTGCCTATCTGGAGTGGCTCGATCACAGCGGTCGGGTTCCGGGAGCTCGTTTTTGTACGGATCACGAGTGGGAGCGGGCGGGGCGAGGTGATGATGGGCGCTTGTACCCCCACGGTGACCACCTCGATCCCGACGATGCGAATATCGACATCACCTATGGCAAGAACTTCGATACGGCAGGCCCGGACATGGTGGGTAGCCACCCTGCGTCTCGCAGCCCATTTGGCGTCGACGATCTGTCGGGTAATGCCGGCGAGTGGACCGTCGATCCGCTCCACGGTGGCACTCCGGTGTTGCGGGGCGGGGCGTTCTTCATAGACTCGATCTCTGCGCATCTGGTGGGGCGTCAGGAGGTACCACCGGGGTTCACTGACGGGACGGTAGGGATGCGAGTCTGCACTTCGTTCCCCTTGCGATTTTCGGCCGACGAGCCCGAGTCCGAGTCCAATCAATCGGAATAGAAGGATCCGGGAGCATATTTTTACGGATTACGAGTGGAAATAATCCGGCCGGGCGGCCGATGATCGCTCGTATTCTCACAGTGAGCCTCGAGAGCTCGATGATGCGAGGACCTCGATATCGTCGATGTCGATACGGCCCGACTGGCCGGACTGGTGCTGGTGCGCGATCAACCCGTGTCTCGCAGTCCTTTTTGTGTCGATGATCGATTGGGCAATGCAGGTGGGTAGACTGTCGATCCTCTCCTCGATGACACACCGGAGTTACGGAGTGATGCGTTCTTCATAGACTCGGTCTTTGTCCAACCGGTAGGTCAGGAGGTCCCTCCGGGATTCACTGACAGAACGGCCAGTGAGCCTATGCGTTCGTTCCATTTTGGTGTCCCTTGGGGGTCAAAAACCCCCGTTGGGGGTCGGACTATCAGTCCACCTCTGTAGGACATGATGTCCACTTTCAGATGAACAGTAGTGACCGGACGCAGATC
>JBCCWC010000018.1:0-113484 GCA_039194325.1 Myxococcota bacterium | reverse complement strand
GGGCTCGTGTGGGTGGCGCCCCCCCGCGGGGACGTCCGGCGGGGGGGGGTCGGGCGGGGGCGCACGGGCACGGGGGGAAGGGCTCACTCGGGCGACCGACGGGGTCGATGCCGAAGAGCGAGGGGAAGGAAGTGAGTCAATGTTGCAAGCGACCAGACCGACCACCATGGCCAGCCCGAACAGATGGGGCGGTATCGTCGTCATCCTGACGCATCTCCAGAACTTGTTTTCTGAGCACGAGGGAGGCGTCTCCAATGAAGGAGCCCCCGCAAAGGCACGACACTGACCACGGAATGCAGAATTCCGTAGACCGTGGTTGTGCGGAAATGACCGCACTCGGAACGAACGACCCCAGACCCCAACGACCGATGATCACGCCATAGTAAAGGAAACCTGTATTCCCCTGAATACGACGATCACTCGATCTGAATTTAGTGTGACCGGGAAGCCGATGACGTCCAGACAGAAAACGACAATGACTTATCAAGATTATCAACCGGTTGATCATGGGGAGTGCAACAAGGGTCCGATGTAGGACAGTCGTCTACGGATTCGCGCAATCCGGCCGGTGACCATTGACCCTGCCGCCCGGTCGATGAGCGGCGGCACTGTCCCTTCCGGACACTAACCCGCGGGAGACCCGTATTTCGTGAGCTTCGGGGTCACGATCGACCCACCGTCCGGCCACGGCTCGTCCACCGCATTCACCGCATCCACCGCGTCCCGCATCCACCCCGTCCACCCGCATCCACCGCGTCCCGCATCCACCCCGTCCACCCGCATCCGCCGCATCCACCCCGTCCAACGATTCAATCGGGACCGCATGATCTTTCTTCGAAAAACTTCGGATCAGTGTCGAATCCCCGAGCGGCCGTTCGTCGTGGAGGCGAGCGCTTCGCCTTACCCACGAAAAAGAGAGACAACTCATGGCCCTGAGCAACAACACCTTCTGCTGGCACGGAATCGTCAGTACCGACACCGCCAAGACCCTCGCCTTCTTCCCCGAGGTGCTCGGATGGTCGATACAGGAGATCGAGATGGGCGGCGACACAGTCCAGATGCTCGTCAACGACAAGACCCCCTTCGCCCACGTCCGTGGGCCCCAGATGGACGGCGAGCCGAGCTGGTGGAACAACTACTTTCGCGTCGAAGACGTCGACGCCGTCACGGCCGCAGTAGAAAAGAACGGCGGCAAGGTCGTGGTGCCGCCGACCGACATCCCCCCGGGTCGCTTCTCCACCGTCGCCACCCCGTCGGGCGCGCACCTGTCCCTGTTCCACGAGGCCGGCGACCGCGACACCGACAAGCCATCAACGACGGGCTTCGTCCACTGGGTCGACCTCCACTCCCGAAGCATCGACCAGGACCTGAAGTTCATCCACGACGCGCTGGGCCTGAAGACCCAGTCCATGTCGATGCCCACGGGTCCGTATCACGTGCTCGAGCCCGACACCAAGACCCGCGGGGGCGCGATGACCGGCCAGAACCCCGACGCGCCGTCCATGTGGGTGGCCTGGGTCTCGGTCGACAATGTCGACGAGACCCTCGCGCGAGTCGAGCGAAACGGAGGCAAGGTGCTCGCGCGCCCCTGGGACGCCGAGACGGTAGGTCGCTTGGCCCTCGTAGCCGACCCCGCCGGCGTGACCTTCGGGGTGATCACCCCGGCCTCGGCATAATCTAGCCCGGGTGCTCGACCAGCCAGTCCTCCACCGCCTGCAGGCGCGAGGGCTGGTCGGCGCGCTCGGCATACAGCGCAGCCGCTCGCTCGGCCTCGGCTCGGGCAGCCGCCCGCTCTCCGGCTGCGTCCTGCACCTGGGCGCGGCGAAACCATGCCTCGGCGTGCTGATGAGGATCGGGATCGGCGGCGAGGGACTGCTCGACCGAGGCATCGATGCTCTGGCGAGCCTCGGCGATACGGCCCATGGCGAGGTACACCATCGCCAGCCGACCCGAGGTCTCCGCCACCTCGACGCTGGGCTCGCCCGAGCTCTTGCGCAAGACCTCCAGCGCACCGACGAGCAGCGCCTGCGCCTCGTCGAGCCGCTCGCCCCCGAGCAACAACACATAAGCGAGCTGGCCCTCGTAGTTCGCCCGCCGCACGGCATCGTCGGGGGCGACCTCGCCGAGGATCTCGATCGCCCGACGAACCGCCCGCTCGGCCGGCTCGAGCCGACCCGCCCGCAGGTGGATCTCGGCCACGAGCGACCAGCTGACCGCCGCGATCCGACTGCGCGCGCCATGGATCTGGTCCTCCACCGCCTGGGCCCGGGTCACGTAGGTGAGCGCCTCGTCGTACTGCTCCATGAACGCCAGGGTGGTGGCCACGTTGTAGGCGAGCACCGCGGTGGAGGGATGCTCGGCGCCCAGGCCCTCGACGAAGAGGCGGTAGGACTCTCGGTACAGCCTCAGCGCCTCCGCGTAGTACCCGTGCACGAAGTGGGTGGTGGCCAGGTTCTGGAGCGTCACCGAGTAGTTTGGGTGTTGCTCGCCGTAGGTCGCCAGCAGGATCGACCGCGCCCGCTCGATGTACTGCACCGATTGCTGGTGATCACCGGCTCGCGCGTAGGCCATGCCCAGCCCCCCGAGCGGCTCGGCGAGGCTGTAATGATCGGGGCCGAAGTGCTCCTCGCGGATCGCCAGCACCTCGTGGAGGGTCGCCTGCGCGGCCTCGAGGTCGCCGGCCTGTCGCTGGGCGTCACCCAGTGAAGCGGCCAGGTTGGCGCGCAGGTTGGCGTGGTGTCCTCCGAGCGAGTCCAGCGCGGCCGATCCCAAGCTCACCCAGCGCTCGATGACGACCGGTGGCCCCATGCGGGTGATCTCGAGGTGGGCCAAAGAGGCGGCGGCCTCGGCCACGATCCGATCGTGATCGTGGGCCACCCCGGCGGCCAAGGCCTCGTGCATCGCCCGCTCGGCCTCCTCGATCTCACCCGCCTCGTGGAGCGTGGCGGCCAGGGCGGCCTTGGCCTCGGCCTGCACGGGGCCATAGCGGGTCACGCCGGCGGCGACGTCGGCCTCGACCGCCTTGTCCCGAGCGGCCTGAACCTTGCCCAGCGTTCGAAGCGCGCTGGACTCGGCCAGCAGGGATCGAGCCTGGTCCACGCCCTCCCGCTCGGCCTCGGGAACCGACGGCAAGCGGCGACCCAGCTCGCTCACGTCCATGCACTGGGACGGGCGGGGTAGGGTCTGCACGGCCTCGATCGACTGGAGCACGGAATCGGCGTCGGCCTCGCTCAGCGCCCGGCTCATCGCCGCCAGAGCGCCACGCCGCTGGGCCAGGCAGGTCATCCGCACGTCCACGATCGCCTCCGGCTCGCGCCCCTCCACCTCGCTGCGGCAGGCATCGGCCTGAACCTCGACCCACTCGCGCGCATAGTCGTCCAGGCGTGCGATGACCCGCGCGGCCACGTCATCGGCGAAGGCCAAGCCGCTGCTCGAGAAAGCCTGCTGGATCGCGCGGCGCGTGGTGTCGTCCCAGGCGACCGCCAGCCGGGATTCCACATCGTCGCAGTAGGCCGCCGGCTCGGCCGCCGTCGGCTGCAGCACCACGACCGCTCCGGCCCCGGCGGCCAGGCTCATCACCCCCATCGCGGCCACGCTGCGCCAGGTACCCAGCCGCTTGGGTCGCAGCGCGGCCAGCAGGCTCCGCATGTCGGGGTAGCGCTCGGCGGGCCGAACCCGCAGGCCCCGCAGCACCGCCCGCCGCAGCCAGCGGGGTACGTCGCGTCCCCGGGGCGGCGGCGGGATGCTCCCTTCGTCGATCACCGAGACGAGCCCCGCGATCGACCGGGCCCGGAACGGCCGCTCGCCATAGAGACCTTCGTAGAGCGCCACACAGAACGCGAACTGATCCGACTGTGCGTCGCTGCGCCGACCCGCTAGCTGCTCGGGCGCCATGTAGGCCGGAGTCCCCACCAGGGCGCCGGTTTGGGTGAGCGTCTCGCTGAGGGCCGAGAGGGAGCCGCTCAGGTGCCCCGCGCCGCTGTCTTGTGCCCCTGCATCCGTGACGCCGGGATCGTCGCGACCCAGGGGTCGGGCCAGCCCGAAGTCGGTGACCACCGCCCGACCGCTGCCATGGAGCAACACGTTGTCCGGCTTGAAATCGCGGTGGACCAGCCCCGCGTCGTGGGCCGCCGCCAAGCCCTCGCCCGCCTGGCGAAACACCTTGAGCACCTCTGGCCACGGCCGCGGCTGCGATGCCCGCAGCCACGCGGTGAGCGTACCCCCGGTCACGAACTCCATGGCCAGGAACACCTGGCCCTCCCAGGTGCCCACGTCGTGCACCGTGATCGCATGAGGATGGGTCAGCCGGGCCAGCGCCTGAGCCTCACGCAGCATCCGCTTGTTGCGGCTGGACTGGTCTTGACCCGAGTCTACCGAGGGCTCGCCCACCACCCGACGAAGCAGCTTGACCGCCACCTTGCGATCCAGCTCGGGATCGAAGGCCGCGTATACGATGCCCATGGCCCCCGCCCCGATCACCCGCAGGACCACATAGCGCCCGAGCTTGGCGCCCTCGGGCAGCGGCAGCGCGGCCGACCACCCCCGGTCGGGCCGGTCGCCGTCGGCCCGGGTCGACTCCATGCCGTCGAACGAGGGGTCGGGCTCCGACCCGGGTAGCGACTCGTCGGGGATCTCGTTGGAGAAAGACGAGGCAAAGATCCGGGCCAGCTCGGCCACCACGTCGCTACACGCTTCGCACTGGTCGAGGTGAGCCTCGATCTGCACCCGGGTACCCGCATCCAGCTCGCCACGAGCAAGCTCACCAAGCGTGTTTTCGTCGGGGCAGGTCATCCCGGGATCGATCCATCGTCGCATGCTCGACCCGGTCGGCTCGGCGCCCGCCAAGCCCCGAGTCGAGATCGACCCGTTCATTTCGACGGGCGCGGGTCCCACCCAGGTGCTAGCCTGGACGAGTCGTTGGCGCTCATGGGGCCAGCATTACACTTAACTACTCGTTTTCATTGAACTTAGCTAGGAGATCACATCGATGGTGAATCGTGTGGCGTCCCTTGGGGGGCTGATCACCTTGGTGCTCGCCGGCTTGATGGCCTGTGACGTCGAGGAGCAAGAGCCGCGCATGGTGGAGCTCGAGCAGGTCGAGGCAGTCCTGTCGGCGGAGCTGTGCGATCGCATGTTTTCGTGCCGCTGTGAGCAGGGTCGAAGCTACGACACCCTCACGACCTGCGAACAAAGCGCGGCGACGATGGCCCGGGAGCTCGAGTCGATCCCCCAGCACCATCCCGGGATGGAGCTGACCTACGACCCCGCGTGTGTGGGCACCATCGTCGATACGCTGGCCGAGGTAGGCTGCAGCCCGACGATCCCCGCCGAGGATCCCCAGACCTGCGTCTCGCCTTGCCACTACTATCATGGCGTACGGTCGGTGGGTCAGCCATGTGAGATCCACGGGATCGGGGTCAGCGATTGCGCGCAGGGCCTGCGCTGCTCGGGAGGCGCGTGCGTCGACCCGTGCGAGGACGAGTTGCCCGACCAGTTGCTCCCCGGCGCAGGAGAGGCATGTCGTGATGGAGCATGCGCTGGGGATCTCTTGTGCAACTTCGAAACCGAGCGCTGCATCGCGTTGCCGCAGGCCGGCGAGCCGTGCCTGGGCGGCTTCAACTGCGCCGAGGGCCTGTTCTGCGAGGCCATCGACCCGAGCGATCCCATGAGCGAGCGGCAGTGCTTCGCCCCTCAGCAGCTCGCCGCGCCCTGCCGAGGTCATGGGCAGTGCCAGAGCGGATACTGCCCGGTGGGCTTTTGCGAGGTTCGACCAGGCGAAGGCGAGGCCTGCACCGCCGACGTATGTGCGGCTGGGTTCGATTGCATCGACCAGGTGTGCCGGCCAGCGGACGCCGCGATCTGCTGGGCCTACCTACCTGGGGTGTAGCGGCGGAGACGGAGTTGCCGCCGACGCTCATCCACGTTCGTCCTCGGAGCCTCGCGCGTCGATCGTACGATCGCTGACCTCGCGCTCGTCGTCGATCATTCCGCGCAGCTGTGCTCGAGCCCGCGCCAGCTGAGCCTCCACCTCCGGCTCGGGTCGCTCGATGACCCGGGCGATCTCCTCGGTGGTCAGCCGCTCCCAGTACGACAGCTCGAGCGCGACTTGGGCGTCGACCGGCAGCTGCCGCAACGCGAGCAGCAGCCGGCGTCGTTGCAGGGGCCCATCCACCACCTCGTCGATCCTCGGGTCGAGGTCGGCGACCGAGCGCTCGCCGGGGTCGAGCGAGCTGCTGCCGCGCTCACCCAGGCGTTGCAGCAGGCGCTGACGGGCCGCGGTGAACATCAGGCATCGGACGCTGTGGCGGGTCCCATCGGGCCCGAGCGGCCCCGAGTCCGCGACGCAATCGGCCAGGGCCTGCTGGCACAGCGCGTCGGCCCCGTCGACCACCTTGCTGGCGAAGAAGTTGTAGAGCCGCGGACCGAGCCGGGTGATCAACACGTCGGCGGCCGTCTTGTCGCCCTCGCGCCACGCTCGCAGCAACATCGCATCGGAGGTCTGTTCGTCCCAGGTCATGGCGAAGGCTCCTTTGCGACCAACAGATCGCGATGCTCCTGGATGAAGCTCGGATCGACCTGCCGGGCCTCGAAGATCTCGATCGCCTCGGCGAGGTGCTGCCGACCGGGCCCCGTGTCGTCGAGTTCCAGCTCGAGCCGACCGAGGGCGGCCAACGTCTCGGCCCGGTTGACGTGCTGCTCGGGGAGCGTGGCCTCTCGCACCCGCAGCGCTCGCCGCAGATGCCGAAGTGCGCCCTCGCGATCCTCCGCCCTCGCTCGGGCCACGCCCATCTCGTGCAGCACGTCGCCCACCGAATAGTGCGACTCGCCGTAGTTGCGCCGCAGGCTCTCCAGCGCGCGTTGGAACAGACGCCAGGCCTCGTCCGCCTCGCCTCGTTGGCTGGCCAGGCGGGCGGCGATCCCCCGGGCCACGCTGACGTTGGGGTGCTCCTCGCCCAGTTGCTGCACCATCTGCGCCAGGCAGGGCTCGAGGGTTTGTCGGGCCTGCTCGGCCTCGCCTCGGTCGCCCTGGGTCCAGGCCAAGCTTAGGCAGGCGGACACGGTCTGGAGGTGGGTCGAGCCGAGCATCTCGCGGCCGAGCGCGTAGGCGTCGCGATAGGCGGCCCAGGCTCCTTCGAGATCGTGCAAGGTCATCAGGGTGTTGCCCAAGCTCTGGAGGTTCACCACCGAGGCCATCGCGTCGCGCTGCGGCCGAGCCTGCCCGGTCTGCAAGTGTGTTTGGTGGATCTCGAGGGCCTCGGCGGGTCGACCGTTGAACAGCAGCAACTCGGCGTACACCTGCAGGGCGGCCTCTCGTAGGTGGGGCGACACCCCGGGCGCCGAGGCGTGCTCTACGGCGCGACGGATCGTGGTGAGCGCCTCACCCAGGTCACCGGCCACCATATGGGTCAAGGCCAGGTTGTGCCACAGCATCGTCTCCAAGTCGTAGTCCCGCGGCTGCACGAGCCCCAGCTGCGTCTGCGCGGTGCGACTCCACTGGATCGCGCTCTGGATGTTGCCGGTGCGATAGCCATGGGCCACCAGGAACACCGAGGACCGAGCCGCGGCCCGGAACTCACCATCGCTGGCCGCCTCGAAGTAGGTGTGCTCCAGTGTCTTTTGGGCGGCCGCATAGCGCCCATCACTGGCGTCGACCTCGGCAAGCTCGATCTCTACGTGCCGCCGCACACGATCGCTGTGCATGACCACCGGATCGGTCAAGAGCCCCTCCAGCACTACGCGCGCCTCGGCCAGCTTGCCGGCCGCGGCCAGCAGCTTCGCACGACCAGTCGCGGCGGCCACGAACCCATGATCCCAGCCCTCGTCACCGGGGGCGCAGCGGTGGACGTTGGGCAAGGCCCGGACAAGCGACCAGCCCTTCGCCAGCGCGTCGCGAGCGCCTCGATCGAACAGATCGCCGAGGGCCGCGAGGGCATCGCCACACTGCGCCAGGCATCGCTGGACTCGGGCCTGGGCCCTGTGTTCCAGCGTGCAGCTGCTGTCCCAGCGCTGGCGGAGTGCGGTCCCGTAGGCATCGAGCGCCTCGATCATCTCGGGCTGCTGCGTCGGTCCAGCCGTTCTTCGCAGGGTCGACGACCCGCGATCGAACGACGCGGGCGGCGTAGGACACGAGGGCTCGATCACCTCTGGATCGCCCCTAAGACCCAGGGCCGCCGCGGCGACTCCGAGCCCGGTGACCCCGAGCCCCGCCGCTCCGATCCACCACCACCGCTTCTTGTTGGCGCGCACCTGCGCGAGTGCCTGCCCCAACGCCTCCATCGATTCGAAGCGATCCTCGGGGCGGGGCTGTAGGCCCAAAGCCAGCAAGTGGCGCAGCGACCGAGGCACCCGGTCGTCTCGCGGCAGCCGCGGCGGCTGCTGCTTGGAGGCGAGGATGGACGCTCGGTCCTCGCCATCGAAGAGAGGAGCCCCATAGGCCGCCTCGTAGAGCGAGACGCAGAAGCTGTATTGATCGCTGGCCGGGGTCAGGGGCTCGCCCCGCTGCTGCTCGGGCGACATGTAGTGGAGCGTCCCGCCCGGCCGCCACGAGAGCGTGACCGCCCCATCTGGGATCGACCACGTCGTCGAGCCGATCTCGGCCAGCAGCTCCTGCTGGACCGCGGCCAGCCCGAAGTCGGCGACCTTGACGGCGTCGTCCTCTCCCATCAGGACGTTGGAGGGCTTGAAGTCGCGGTGCAGCAGTCCCGCCTGGTGGGCAGCGGCCAGGCCTTGGGCCGCCGCTACGAAGGCGTCGACAACAGCCCCGAAGGCCGGGCCCTGCACCAGCCACCGCCGCAGATCGGTGCCCTCGACCAGCTCCATCGCCACGAAGAAGCGCTGCCGGCCGTGGTCTTCGAAAAAACCCACGTCGAAGACCTCCACCACGTGCGCATGTCGGATCCGCGCCAACACCTGGGCCTCGTGCAGCAGCCGCACGTCGTGCTCGGCGGCCTCCTTGCCGCCCTTGAGCACCTTGATGGCCACGAAGCGCTTCAGCGAGGGGTCGAAGGCCCGATAGACGATTCCCAAGCCACCGGTCCCGAGCCGACCGGCGACGCGATAGCGACCGATCGTCACCGGCGGGCGCGGGCCTACCCCGAAGCGCTCGTAGAGCGACCCGAGGGCCTGGTCGATCTCCAGGCTGTGGGGTGCCGGACGACCCTGCTCGAACAGGGCTTGCAGCGATGGACCCGACGACATGCGGCGTGGGCATGGTGGCACAGGGGTGGTATAAGGGATAGGCTCCTCGCGTCTCTGGCCGACCCGGATTACGAGCCTCCCACACTCGACTGGACTGGCTCGGGCAGCTGACGATGCGACGAGCATCGCGCTTCGAATGTAGGGCCTCTCGGGGCGCCAGTACAGGCCAATTCTGAAGGATGGGTCAAGGTGGATACTTGCTCCTCCTGCATAGCAATCACCATGGCTCCATTCGAAAGAGTAACCCTTCTTCTCCTTCATCGTGGAGTCTCAGAATAATCTCATCATCATCAAAATCCAAACGTTTTCCTTCTGCGTCATGAGGAAGCTCAGAGTCGATCAGAGTTACAATATGCTGAATACCAAGCCGAGAATATTCTCTTATTACGTCAATTAAATTCAGCTTCTTTCGAGGATCAAGAGTTTCTAGCGCACCATCGTGATATACAAAATGCGGCCAAGGCTGGCCCAGGTGTGCTCGTACGACCGCCAAATCAAACGCAATGCAGAGCAACCGGCCGTAGGTGTGGCCTTCTCCTGCACTGGTCGCCTTGCCTTCCGCATCTACTATACTGACCCGAAATTCGATATTTCCTTTCGCATTCAATTTTGTAAAAAGATTAGCGTGCTGTGCAATTACCGCATATACTATGCTATCAAAATTCTCTCGAACCTCTTTTTAAATGGGATTCTCCTCCTTCACATGATCCTCCATCTCCTCACGCAGCAACTCTCGCTCATGGCTAAGCCTCGCTTCCAAGGCCCTCTTTTCAGCCAGCACTCCCAATAAGTCATGCCTTCGTCTAAGCACCTCCAACTCAGTTTTCTGTTTGACAAGACGCTTACTCAACCGCTTGAACTTGGAGATGGTCTCCTTGTCCCGCAGCGTTGCCAAGGCAGACGCGCGTTCCTTGTTCAGAGTTGAAATTTCAGGCTCGATCTTTGCTAACGACTCCTCAACCGCGGTCAGCTCTTTACGCAGATACTTGTTTCTCTCAACCGTTATCTCTTGATTGAACTTCTGAAGAGCAGAATAGTCTTTTACCAATTGATCTCCAAAATAGACCCTCGCTTCATTGAACACTTTCTCGATCTTCTTTATATCAAAGGACATGCGTGTATCCAACGCAGATTGAATGCGGCCAAGATCGGAGCGAAGATAGTAGCGCTGCTCATTCAACTCTGCGATTCGTTGATCGAGACGCCCAACCAAGTCTCGATCGATCTCCGCGTCTGCGATCTGAAAATCATATTCTTCTAGTTTCTCCTCACCACGCAGGACCTCACGGCTCTTTATCGAAATCAGCCCACGGAGCTCGTCGGCACTCTCGGCAATTCCCGAAACCTCTGCCTTCAGCCTATCAATCTCCGCTCGCACAGAATCTAGATCTTCAGCCAATTCATAAACCTGTGCAACCTTCCTCCCGTTGAGTCCTAACGTGTGGGCAAGAAAAGGCTTCCAATCGGCGTGTTTTCCCGCATGTTTCGCGAGCTGGAACGGCTCCGAAAAATCCCGCTGCGTACGAAGCGCATAGCCAATTGCATCACGATAGTCCCAGGGCTGAAGACTCCTCAGATCAAGCAGGCCGTCAAGGATTTTTCGCGCTCGACTGAAAGCCACATTGACATGACTCCAGTCCGCGTCAGCAACATCAACAAAATCACTATCTTCATCACTGTGCCTCATAAACGAAATCTTGCTCGCATCACGAACCCCACGTCTAATCGTAATGCGCTCCCCCGAATGAGATTCGACCTCCAGAAAGAAGATGAGTCCGGCGAAACGTTCCTCATTCTCTTTCTTGAAGAGGAAGAACTCCGACTCCTTTTGTCTAAGGAGGCAAAAATCAAGCAATTGACACAGCAAGGTCTTCCCTAAATTATGCGTATCATCTTCACGGCTCTTGCGTCTACGAATCTCGCCAATTACGACATTGAGACCGTCATGAAAATAGATCGGCGGCCGGACTTCGGGATTGTTCGCATATAGCTTCCGTAGCCTCATTATGCCCCCACGTACTCAAAGGAATCGGTCTTTAATTTGTACTCAACTAGTCCAAGCCCGTACAAGAGAGTAAGGGCAAGCGGAACTAGAGAATCGTTCGCCGCATCAGCCGCGCGAATTTTGTCCCGAATTTCCACGAAAGATGCTACACGCCGACGACGAAGATGCTGAAGAATCTTGCCGGCTACGGCTAGTACGGATCGACGCGGATCAGTGTGCTTTGTTGGACGAAGCATCACTTATCTCCCCAAGATCGCAGTTCCAGTACATGTAGTAGATAATTAGCTTTGTAACTCTCTTGCGGCGGGACAGATCTCCATCACGTTGAAAGAGAATCCGCTGCAGGTTTACAAGCGCACGATCAAACGTAGGCCAATCCTCACGGTGTGCAATAATCTGCTCATTGAATTCTGCGACGGCGTCGAGATAGCGCTCGAGGGCATCAGCATTGCTTGGATGGGCGAGAAACGACTTCACCCCCTCGAAGTAGCTGAGATATCTACGTTTGATGTAGCCCGCAAAATCCGCGCTGAGACCGTTGACCTGGTTCTTCTTGGCAAAGTTTGTGCGTTGTATCTCACTAGGAACTACCTTCCGCGCCTCTTCAAACGCATCTCCGTTCCCTTCAAGGGCCTTGATCACAGTCGCAAGGTCATCAGGAGAAACACGAAGCGGAGCGTTTACCTCACTGATACCCGCGATCGACAGTATTTGTGGATGAACCTTGAGAAGCAGGTCGAGTCGTTCAATTCCGAACAACTCGACGGTTGTCGTTCCCGACTGCATTATCCGATTTCGGATCTGTGCATCCGCGACACCCGCTAACCGGCGGTTAGAAAACAAGAGATAGTGCTCCAGTTCTCCGTCTGAGACGAGCTTCTGAATCCGCTCGAGCTCCTGTGTAAGGATCGACGTGGCATCACTGGAAAAGTCGGGATCACTGAACTTAGCGACCGGACTCTCAGTGTGTTTTGCTTGAATGACGAACTTGCCAGACAACGGCTGCTCTCTGCTCGGAAACGCCCTTGCCGTCCCTGCAAACCTTGCGTCACGGCCTCCGTCTGGACCTCGCGAGAATGGCTGGACCGTCGACCCGAGCAGTTCTACACAGACCGCAGTCACCAGTTTCTCGAAATCTGTGTCGTACAGATCGTGGTATTGAATGCGCATTTCTGAGTCTGGACGAGCCGAGAATCTCACCAAGGATTTGGTTTCCGGAGTCTAGCGTGAGGCAGATCGCTCGTCACCCGCCAGATTCCGACGCCCCGAGGTGGAGAATCTACGGCAGTAACCCCCGTAGTCGACACCCCAGCGCGTTGGCCACGCGAACCGGCCACGACACGTTCGGCGCATGCTGGCAGGCCAGCCACCGCCAACAGCATACGCCTTGATACCTCGGCCTTATCGGCGATCCTTGGATGGAGATCCTCTGCGCTGAACGCGCTCACCTGTCGCGTCCGCGAGCAACGCTAGGCAATCAGCCTCTTCCAGAGCAAAAAAGATGAATGCTCGGCGGCCCACATTACGACCGAGCCAGCGCCACCGACAGCGGCTCCCCGTCGACCTCGAAGCCCTCGCCCTCGCCTTCGTCCTGCACCACCAGCGACACGGCCAGGGTCTCGCCCTTGATCATCTCGGCCAGCCCTTCGTCCCCCGCCGCCGCCGCCAGCTCTCCGCCGCACGTCAGCGTCAGCGCGATCCGATCGCTGACCTCCAGCCCCTGGCTCTTACGCACGTTCTGCACCCGGTTGATGATCTCCCGCGCCAGCCCCTCGCGCCGCAGAGCCTCGCTCACCGTGGTGTCGAGCAGCACCGTGATGCCCTCGGCCGCCTCGGCCGCCTGATCTTCGGCGGTCTCCCGCACGATCAACACGTCGCCCTCGCCCAGGGTCTCGCCCTCGACCTCGATCGAGCCGCGGTCCAGATAGCCCTGGATCGCAGCCCCGTCGAGCCCGGCCACGGCCGCCGCCACCGCCTTCATCTTCTTGCCCAAGCGCCGGCCCAGCGCCTTGAAGTTGGCCTTGGCGTGGAGCGTGACCAGGCCCCCGTCGTCCTGTTGCACCCGCAGCTCCTTGACGTTGAGCTCGGCGAGCAGCTCCTCGCGCGCCACCTCGACCGCGCGGCGTACCCGAGCATCGGGGCTGGCCACGGTCATCGCGGCCAGCGGCCGACGCACCGCGAGGCGCTCGCGCTCGCGGATCGCCATGCCCAGGTTGGCCACCTGCCGCACTGCGGCCACGTCGCCCTCGAGGGCCTCGTCGCGCAGCGCCTCGACGACCTGTGGATACGGCCGCAGATGCACGCTGTCCTCGCCGTCGCCGGCTAGGCCAGTGTCGACCCACAGGCGCTGGTACATCCACTCGGAGAAGAAGGGGATCACCGGCGCGATCGCGTGGGTGATGGTCGACAGCGCGACAAAGAGAGTCATATAGGCGCTCTGCTTGTCTACATCGTCGCCCTCTCCCTTGCCCCGCCAATAGCGGCGGCGCCCGCGACGGATGTACCAGTTGTTGAGATCATCGCAGATCTGATGGAAGGCGGGCACGAGGTTGGAGAGCGCATAGGCATCGAGCTCGGCCCGCATCTGGGCCACGAAGGCCTGCACGCGGCTGAGGATCCAGCGGTCGAGCGCGGGGGCTGAAGCACCAAGACGACCTTCGGTCAAGCGCTCCTCGATGGTATCGCGCTCCGGCGACCAGCCGTCGGCCTGGGCGTAGGTGGCCAGGAAGTTGTAGGCGTTCCACAGCGGCAAGACGATCTTGCGCACGGTGTCGCGAACCCCTCGCTCGGCGAAGCGCATGGGCTCGGCCCGTACCGCGGCGCTGTTGATGAGATAGGCCCGCAGCGCGTCGGCCCCGTGCTCGCGGATGATCTCCGATGGGTCGGGGTAGTTCTTGAGGCGCTTGGACATCTTCTTGCCGTCCTCGGCCAGCACCAAGCCGTTGACGATCACGTGCCGAAAGGCGGGGCGATCGAAGAGCGCCGACGCCAGCACGTGCAGGGTGTAGAACCAGCCCCGGGTCTGATCGAGCCCCTCGGCGATGAAGTCGGCCGGGAGCTTGTCCTCCACGTACTGCTTCTTGGCCGCGTCGAAGGGGTAGTGGTTTTGCGAGTAGGGCATGCTCCCCGACTCGAACCAGCAGTCGAACACCTCCTTGACCCGCCGCATGGTGCCGCCCTCGGTCTTTTTCGAGGGGAAGGTGATGGGGTCGATGTTCTCGCGGTGTAGATCGGTGATGCTGCCCGGCTCCAGGCCCGCGAGCTGCTCTAGCTCGTGGATCGACCCCACGCAGACCATGTCGGAGGGATCCTCGTCACAGCGCCAGATCGGGATCGGCGTGCCCCAAAAGCGGCTACGCGCCAGGTTCCAGTCGCGGGCCGAGGCGAGCCAGTTGCCAAAACGCCCCGTGCCCACGTGCTCGGGCACCCAGTGGATCTGCTCGTTGAGCGCCACCAAGCGCTCACGCATGGACTCCACCTTCATGAACCAGGTGGACAGCGCCATGTAGAGCAGCGGCGTGTCGGTGCGGTAGCAGTGCGGATAGGGGTGCACCAGCGTGTCGTGATCGACGACCTTGCCCTCGGCCTTGAGCCGGACGATGATCGGCTTGTCGGCGTCTTTGGCGAACAAGCCCGCAAACTCGCCCACACGATCGTCGAACACCCCCGATAGGCCCATGGGGCGCACCATGGGCAGGCCCTCGCGCTGGCCCACCAGGTAGTCGTCCTCACCGAACGCGGGGGCCTGGTGAACGATACCCGTGCCGCTGTCAACGGTGACGTAGTCGGCCTCCACCACCCGAAAGGCCCAGCGGGTCCCGTCGTCGCGCTGCCGATACTCGTCGAAGAAGGGCAGCAACGGCGCGTAGGGCCGACCGACCAGCTCACGCCCCGAAAGCCGGGCCAGCTCCTCGGTGTCCCCGACCCGGCCGCGGGCCTGGTAGTCGGCCAGGCGCCCTGGCTCCAGGTAGGCGATCTCCCCGGTCTCGACGACCCGGACCTTGACGTAGATCACCTCCGGATGGACGGCCAGGCCCAGGTTGCTGGGCAGCGTCCAGGGGGTGGTGGTCCAGGCCCACAGGAACGCGTCCTCGTCCTCCAGCCGAAAGCGGATCGTCAGGCTCGGATCGGGAACGCGCTTGTGCCCCTCCTTACGGGTCACGGGGTCCCGCTCCTGAGGCCCTTGCGCCACCTCAAAGTTGGACAAGGGCGTTCCCAGCGCGGGGGAGACGGGCTGGACCCGGAATCCCTCGTAGATCAACCCCTCATCCCAAAGCCGCCGAAACACCCACCAGACCGTCTCCATGAAGGAGGGATCCATGGTCTTGTAGTCATTGTCGAAATCGACCCATCGCCCCGTGCGGCGGACCATGGTCTCCCACTCCTTGGTGAAGCGGAGCACGCCAGCCCGACAGGCCGCATTGAATCGGTCGATGCCGTAGGCCTCGATCTCGGCCTGCCCGTGGATCTCCAGCTCGTTCTCCACCAGGCTCTCGATCGGCAGGCCGTGACAGTCCCAACCAAAGCGCCGCTCTACCGCGAAACCGCACATGGCCTGGTAGCGGGGCACGATGTCCTTGATCGTGCCGGGCAGCAGGTGGCCGTAGTGGGGCAGGCCGGTGGCGAAGGGCGGACCGTCGTTGAACGCGAACGAAGGGCGCTCGGTCTCACCCCGAGCCGCCTCTGCCCCCAACCGTAAGGACCGGCCTTCGACGTCGTTATCCGCCCACAGCTGCAAGATCCCCTCCTCGAGGCCGGGGAGATCGAAATGTGCGGGCGGCGCCTTCAGGGTGGCCATCGGGGAGGAGGAACCGGTAGGCTCAGAGCTCGACATGGGTTGCGTCCGGGTTGCGTCCAGCTCCCGACATCTCGCGCCTGCGGGCCTGGGTCAAGACCCGGCCGGGCCTTCGTTCCATCCCCGCCGGTTTGCGGCGGCCCGGGGCCCGGAGGTATGCTGCCGCCAATTGGACCACGGAGAAGCCATGAAGCGTCGCCAAACCCCAATGGTCATGTCCTCGTTCGCCCTGACCCTCGCGGGGGTTCTGATGTCGGGCTGCCCCGGGACCGACGACGGAGGCACCGATCGGACGCCCTTCCGCGACGAATGGCGGGTCGCGGCCGATCAGCCCTTCGACCACACCGGCACCAACGCCGACGGGGATCCGGTCGCGCAGATCTTCCAGCTGACGATCGGGGGGCGCGAGAGCAACAACAACTTCGCCAACCGCGGCGACGTCATCGTGAACTTCGACGGCCCCGCCGACCGGATCTTGGTCGAGATGCGTCGGTTCACCTTCGCCGCCAACGAGGAGGCGGCCGAGGAGGACTACGAAGACCTGGTCTTGTGGGCCTACAACGCCAGTTCGGTGGGCCGCCCCCAGGATCAAGAGGAAGAGGACAACTGCAACTCCGTCGACGCCAACGGAGTGCCCGCCGGCTGGATCAACGATTGCGACGTACGGGTGTACTTCGACGGCCAGAACCAGCTGCGTCGCTCGGGGGCCGACCTGCGGGTGACCCTGCCTCCCGACTACCGGCAGGACTTCTCCGTCATCACCCAGGACAACGTCGAGGACGACAACTACTTCAATCGCGGCAACGTCTGCATCAGCAACCTCTTCGCCAGCGCCCAGGTGGAGACCGAGAGCGGCAACGTGTGGGTCAGCCTCGACCCTGAGATCTACGAGGCGCCCAAGTGCTCGCCGGACCAGATCGCCAACTGCGAGGAGTGGACCGTCGAAGACGAAATGGGCGAGGATGTACCGGCCCCCTGGGCCTCTGAGTGCTCCTGTATCTCCCAGGGGGGTGGTCAGTTTGGCCAGCTCCAGGTCGACAACCGCGACAACAACTCGTCCGACATCACGGTGGACATCCCCGGCGGGCTGTGGACCTCCATCACCGCTCAAAACCAGGGCATGATGCAGACAGAGGCGGGTGACCACTGCGATGCCCTCGTCTCGGTGCCCAACGCCGAAGCGGATACCACCGGCAACGACTTCCCCTGGCAAGCCAAGTTCTTCACCAACTACCCGGGAGAATCCGCGATCCGGGGCGCCGGCTTCAACATCCAGGTGATCTCCAGCGAGTGCGGCCCGGTGGCCTACACCGAGAGCCCGGAGGGATACGTCGGCATGGGCGGCGAAGATCAGGTGTCGGCCGAGCGCGGCAACATCGAGGTCGGTACCGGCATCATCACGCAGACCTGCGACCAGCTGATCCCCTGAGCCTCGCCTCGCGAGCGAGGCCCTCCCGAAGCCGCCGAGCCGCCGAGGCCGGCGGCTTCGCTGCGTATCGCTCGCTCACCAGGCCGACCACGCCCTCGCTGAGCGTCCCCCTCCAATGCTCACGGCTTCGCACCCGGCGGCGATGCGCGCGACTTCGCTTGGAACAGTTGGACCTCGATCGTGCGCATCCAGTCGGTGATGAAATCGGACAGCCAGGCCGAGGCGGGCCCCTGAAAGTCGTCGGGCAATCGCCTGACCATCTCGGTGAGCAAGTACATCCAGACCCGGTAGCTCTCGTGCACGATGACCGATGTATCGGCCGCCTCTGCCGACGTGGGCACGATCATCTCGAGGAAGATCTGGCGAACATCCGCACCGCCCTCAAGCGCCTCGAGCACCAGCCGAATGACCTGGGCAACCATGGCCTTGGTGCGTCGTGCCCCCACGATGGACATGATCGGCTCAGCAACCTGACGGTCTTCGAGGCGCTGCGCGACCCGGCCCGCGATCTCGTCGGCCTTCGTGCGCAATAGATCGACCAGCGCGGAACGAAAGACGAGATCGGCCATCACCGTAGCCTATCAGGGCGCACGGAGTTTCGCGCTCCAAGCGACCCGCGCCCATCGACTTTACCGACCAGCACGACCGACTCCCATGCCGGTCCCCCAACCGGCGAGCGCACAGCCGAGGTGAACCCGGTCAAACCGCCGCCAGCGCGGCCCCAGCCAAGGCGCGACCGCAATCAACCGATGAGCGACGAGGTATGCCGCAGGGGCGGTGTTCCGACTGCTCCAGGGATTCACCTCGGGTAGCAAAGCACGCCGTTCGTGCTTCGTGGCCTGGCTCCTTCCCTTCGGCCCTTTGACCGGTCACCATGCCCGGGTCGGCCATGGCGTCTGATCCGGAACAACGATCGGAACGGAAATTCTTGCTTCGAGCCTGGGCGCGGACCACGTGGCTGATCGATCGTTTCACCCCAACCGCCAACCGGTCCCAGTGCGACCAGGACGACGAGCAGCAGAGTCATCTGCGGCTAGTCGCCGGCGCCCTGCTTGTGATCCTCGCGCTCATTCCGGCCCCGGTCGTCGAGAACTTCGCCAGCGGGCAACTCGAACAGGGCGCGATGCTGGCCGGCGGCGGGACCATCATCGTATTGCTGCTGATGGGGCTCCGGCGGGGAATGCCCCCGGTCATCGCGGCGCATGCCGTGACCGCGATCTTGATGAGCGTGATGGTCATCAATTCCTATGGCCGCGGCGGGCTCCACAACGCGTCCGCCTTCGGGCTCGCCATCATGCCCACGCTCCACAGCGCCATGGTCCGCGACCGGAGCGCCTGGGCATGGTGCGCAATCGCGACGGCCGCGATCGTGGGGCTCGCCCTCGGTCCAGACGGCGCCCCTAGCGATACCCGCGAGAAAGCATTGGTCCTCATCACCGCCGGGCTCGCCCTGACGACGGTCGGCTCGCTGTTCGAGATGTCGCGCCGCCGAAGCATCTCGGCGCTGGCCGAGGCACGCGAGCGAGCCGAGGCCGCCGCCGAGGCCAAGAGCCGCTTCTTGGCCAACATGAGCCACGAGATCCGCACCCCCCTCAACGGGGTGCTCGGCATGCTGGGCATCTTGCTCGAGACCCGGCTCGACAAGAACCAGCTCGACTACACCAAGACAGCCCACAGCTCGGGAGTCGCGCTGCTCGACCTGCTCAACGACATCCTCGACTTCTCCAAGATCGAGGCGGGGCAGATGCTGCTCGAAGCGACCCCCTTCGACCTACGAGCGCTCGTGGAGGACGTGCTCGACCAAGTCGCGATCCCGGCCGACGAGAAGAACGTGGAGCTCATCTCGCGCTATGTGCCAAAGACCCCGACCCACGTCGTCGCCGACCACGGACGGATCCGGCAGATCCTGCTCAACCTCGTCAGCAATGCCGTCAAGTTCACCGAGGAGGGTCACGTGCTGGTCACGGTGGAGAAGGTCGGGAACGAAGGTTCCAAGCCCTTACTCCGCTGCTCGATCGAGGACACCGGGATCGGCATCGCCGAAGACAAGCAATCCCGAGTCTTCGAGCACTTCCAGCAGGTCGACGCCTCTCCCTCTCGGATCCACCAGGGCACGGGCCTCGGCCTGGCGATCGTCCGCGAGCTGGTGGGCCTGATGAGCGGCCGAGTGGGCCTCACCAGCACTCCGGGCAAGGGCTCTACCTTCTGGGTCGAGCTGCCCTTGCCGGTGACCAACCCCACCACGGATCTGCGACGCCAAAGTATGGAGGGGCTGTTGGTGCTCGTGGTCGACGACAACCGCGTCAATCGCTGGGTATTGCGTGAGCAGCTGGTCCGCTGGGGCTTCCGCCTCGACGAGGCGGGATCGGGGCCCGAGGCGCTCGAGAAGCTACGGTCGGCCCAGCAAAGCGAAGACCCCTTCGACATCGCACTGCTCGACTACCACATGCCCCGCATGGACGGCCTCGAGCTCACCCAGACCATCAAGGCCGATCCACAGCTACAGGACACGGTGCTCATCATGCTCAGCTCGGTCACCCGACGGTCCGAGACCGACCGGCTGCTCGAGGCCGGCTGCTCCGCCTATCTGGTCAAGCCGATCCATCAATCCGAGCTGATGAACGTGATGGCGACCGCGTGGATGCAGCACACGAGGGCACCCAACGCGACGCCCGAGTCCATGGCGCCCCCCGTGAGCGACAGCATGATCGGCCTGGCCAGCGGGCGACGGATCTTGGTCGTGGAGGACAACGCGGTCAACCAAAAGGTGGCCCAGCGCATGCTCACCAACCTCGGGGCACGCGTCGACGTGGCCGGCGACGGGCTCGAGGCCATCGAGCTCATCGAGACGATCCCGTACGACCTGGTGTTCATGGACGTCCAGATGCCTCGCATGGACGGACTGACCGCGACGGCCGAGATCCGCCGCCGCGAGGGATCCACGGCCAACCCGCTCCCCATCGTGGCCATGACCGCCCACGCCCTGCCCGCCGATCGCGAGCGGTGTCTGGCCGCAGGCATGGACGACTACGTCAGCAAGCCGATCACTCGACACGAGCTGATGCGCGCGCTCGACCGGCACCCAGCGCCCGACCCCGCGACGCCCGACACACCTCGCTCCTCGCCGACCAAACACGATATGACCGACTCGACCGACTCGACCGACTCGACCGACTCGACCCACATCGAGGACAAGGTCCCCTGTGACCTGGACTGGCTGCGGATCCACTATGACTCCGACGAAGCGGCGATCAAGTCGCTGGTCGAGCTATACGTGACCCAGTCGGGCGAACTGATCGCAGGGCTCAAGGAAGCGCACGAGGCGGGAGACCACGAGGCCTTCGCCCGTCACGCCCACACCCTCAAGGGGATCAGCGGCTCGGTGAAGGCCGACATGATGTTCGAGCTACTCAATCGCGAGGCAAGCGAGGTCGCCACCAAGCTTCCCGCGATCGAGCGCGCCCACGCCGAAGTCCGAGCGTTCATCCGCCGCACCCTCGGGCCACCCTCGACCGAGAACGACGCGAGCTCGCATGCGTAGCGTTGCCGGCATGCTCATGCTCGGGCTGGCCTTGTGGGGCGCCTGTCGCCCCGCGGCGCCGACGACCCCTGCGCCACCCGCCGCGCCCTCGGCGACCGCCGCAGAGCCCGGCGAACGCCCCGAGCCAACCGAGGACCCCGGGAACCCCGGATGGACCGAGCTCGCGCGAGAAGAGGGGATCATCGTCACCTCGCGGCCGAGTGAGCAGAGCCCGCTGCCGATCTTCCGCGGCGTGGGAGTCGTGGACGCACCGCTGCTCGAGGTCTTCGCTGTGGTGCTCGACGCCGATCGACACCACGAGTGGATCTTCTCCTGCTCCGCCTCGGGACTCGTGGCGCAGAACACCGAGATCTCGGCGGTCGTCTACAACCGCACCGCGACCCCCTGGCCCGTCCCCGACCGTGACGTCGTACTCGACAGTCGGGTGGAGGTGATCGATGGCGAGCGCGAGATCGTGGTGCGCTTCTTTGCCACCGAGCACCCGCAAAAACCTCCCGAAGACGGGGTGGTGCGCATGACTTACCTGCGGGGGCACTACCATCTGTGGGCCGAGGGCGAAGGCCGCACCCGCGTGGAGTACCAGGTCGACAGCGATCCGGGGGGGCGGTTGCCCACGTGGCTGGCCACCCGCGGGACCCGAGAAATGCCGCTCGAGAGCCTCAAGGGGCTACGCGCGCAGGTGGCCAAGACCCGCGGAACCTACGAGGCGCAGCTCGAGGCGATCCGTCGAACGGTGCGAATGCAGTGAGTCGATCACGGGCCCGGTGCCCATACTGGCCATAGACTTGGGCCGCTCACACCGGCCGTGGCTCGGGCAAACCCGGGGGCAGACGCTCAACGAGCAGGGCGCCGCGTACGTGACGAACCGCCCCGGGCATGCGACCGGGACGGCCGCCGATCTGCACGACCTGGCCGTGCTGCGCCTGAGCCTGCTGCGCGGCCTCGTGCAGCTGAGCATCGCCTTGGCAGGCGACCACGACCACGATCGGGCCGACCGTGGGGATCTCGGGGGCCGGCCACGAGACCACGAACAGCCCGGGGGCCAGATAGTGGGCCGGGTCACCGGTGCGCTCGAGCACGCCACCGGGACACCACACGCGTACATCAGGGTGACGACGCCATAGATCGTAGGAGACGAGGAAGCGATCGCGAACGGATGGGGACACCGGGCCCGCGAAGGACCGGTGATCTTCGGCCGGGCCAATGCTCACGCCGACCCACAAGCGTCGCATGTGGCGCTCGAGCAGCTCGAGCTCACCGGCCGCGTAGACCTGCTTGACCGCACGCGGATCCATGCCGCTGCGTCGCAGGGCCGTCCGCGCCAGGACATAGGCGGCCAGCTCGCGATCGGCATCGGCATCGAGGACCGCAATACGTGGGCCTGGCGGATCGACACCACCCTCCACATGCCCCGCCGGGCGAGGATCGGAGAGCTCTGTGGTCACCTCGAGCGCACCCATCGGGAGGCGAGAGATCATGCCGCGCATCAGCTCAGCCGTGCCCATGCATGCCCCGGGTTCGAGCTCCAGCCGTACCCGCCGTCCTCGGCGCAGCCAACCCCACACGGTGTCGATGGCTTCGAGAGGCTGAGTGCGTCGCTCGATCACCCGCACCGCCGGCCCGTGGCGCACCGCCGGGCGAGTGCGATGAAGATCGGCCAGGCGGATCTGCACCTGGCCGACGAGCTGCTCGCGATCCCAGGCGACCAGCTCGAGCTGGGTCGCCAGCGAGTCCACGAGCTCGTCGGCATGCAGGGTGAGCGTCCGGCTCAGCTCGGGACCCAGCACTCGCGCCGCGGAGGCGATCTGTTCGGCAGACGACGCCATGGAGATCGTGCGCTACGACCCCACCAGCATGATCACCCCCACGGTGACCCCAACGCCGATCGCGATCCCGGCGATGACGGCCACGGCCACCGCGTTGCTGCGGCCGCTACGGATGTCCTCGCGCTGGAGCGCAGGCGCCTCGGCATCGGTGGACTGGGACTTGACGAGCTCGACGTCTTGATGACGCGGAGGTACCTGGCCGTCGAGGCGCCTGGAGATCACGCCCAGCTTGTCGACCAGCTCGTCGAAGGTGGGGCGAATGTCGGGGCGCCGGCTCATCATGCGCCGACACAGATCCGAGAGCTCCTCGTCGAAGCCCTGGATCTCGAGCTTGAGCTGGGGGCGCTCAGACTTGAGGTGACGCCGCACCACCGCGGTGTAGTGATCGTCCTGGCCCCCCTTGCGGAACGGGGGGTGCCCGCTGCACATGTGGAACAGCGAGCAGCCCAGCGCATAGACGTCGGCGCGAGCATCGACCTCCTCGCCCATGGCCTGCTCGGGCGCGAGGTAGTCGGGCGTCCCCACGAACACCCCGGTGGCGGTGATCGACAGATCTTCTTGCAGCGCCTTGGCTAGGCCGAAGTCGGTGACCTTCACCGCCCCCTGGGCCGTCACGACCAGGTTCGACGGCTTGACGTCGCGGTGGACCACGCCAGCTCGCTGCGCTTCGGCCAAGCCGATCGCCGCTTGCCGAATGGACTCGGCCGCATCGCCCGGACGAACTGGGCCCCGCTTCTTGAGCGCCTGCCCCAGATCCTCGCCGTCGAGGAACTCCATCGCCAAGTACGGGCGCTTCTCGTGCTCTCCGATCGCGTAGATCTGCACGATGTTCGGGTGGTTCATCGCAGCGAGCGCACGACCCTCCCGAAGGAACCTCGTCTTGAACTCGGCCGATTCGCGATGTCGCGCGCCGAGGATCTTCAGCGCGACCCGCCGGCCGAGCTTCTCGTCGCGGCCCTCGTAGACCTCTCCCATCGCCCCCTTGCCGAGGAGTCCGACGACCTCGAAGTGGCCGATGGCTTCCGGCGCATCCGGCATGGGGCCGCACGTTAACACGGACGCGGACAGCGCGCTACGCTGGAGCGCGCGTCTTCCGTTCTCGCGGCCAAATGGGCTAAATGCCCGGAATTATGACGAAATCAGCCGTCGAACGCCGGGTTTTCGAAGCGCGTATGCTCACCTCGGAACACCAGGTGGACGGTTCCGGTGGGGCCGTTACGCTGCTTGCCGATGATCACCTCGGCGTCCCGTTCGACCTTGGCTCGCTCCTGCTCGTCGGTAATGTAACGAGCCTCGCGGTAGATGAACATGATGACGTCGGCATCCTGTTCGATCGCGCCCGACTCGCGCAGGTCGGAGAGCTGCGGGCGATGGTCCGAGCGGCTGTCGACCCCGCGGTTGAGCTGGGACAGCGCCAGCACCGGGACCTCCAGCTCCTTGGCGATCGCCTTGAGGCCCCGGGAGATCTCGCTGATCTCCTGCTCGCGGGAGTCGTAGCGCCCCTTGCCGCCCCGACACAGCTGAAGATAGTCGACCACGATCATCCCCAGCGGCTTTCGCTTGCCCGAGTCTTCGTCGTGGGGGGGAAAAAGCGAGCGATCTTGCCGGAAGCGACGCGCCCGCGCGCGGATCTCCAGGATCGTTGGCGAGCCGCTGTCGTCGATGAACAGCGGGGCCTTGTGGAGGCGGTCGGCGGCCTGCACCAGCTCGCGGAACTCCTGCTCGACCATCCGGCCCGAGCGGAGCTTGTTGGCGTCGACCCGCGCTTCGCTGCACAGGATCCGCTCGATGAGCTGACCCGCGCTCATCTCGATGCTGAAGACCAGCACGGGGTAGCGAGGCGGTCGCTCGTCCTCGGGCAGGTGCGTGTGCTTGGCCTGGGTGATGCAGGCGTGCTGCGCCAGGTTCAGCGCCAGCGCCGTCTTACCCATCGAGGGTCGCGCCGCCAGGATGACTAGATCGCTGGGCTGCAGCCCGCCGGTCATCTCGTCGAGCTTGGTGAACATCGTGGGCACCCCGGTGATGGGATTCTTGAGCTTGGCCCGCTCGGTGATGTTCTCGAACACCCCGTGGATCAGATCCTTGGCCGAGCGGTAGCCCCCCATGCGCCCCGCCTGGTTGACCTCGAGCAGTCGCCGCTCAGCGCCGTCGATGAACTCGTTGACGTCTTCGACGCCCTCGCGTCCTTCCTCGGCGATGTCTTGGGCCGTCTGCACCAGCCGGCGGATCGACGCCGTCTGCCGCACCAGCTCGGCGTGGTGAGCCACGTGGTGGCTGCTCGCGTAGCGATCGGCCAGCTTGCCCAGCCCTTCGAGCCCCCCGACTAGACCCAGCTCGTCCGTCGCCCGCAGCTGGTGTTCGAGGGTCACCGGGTCGATCGGCTGTCCGCGATCGGCCAGCTTGGCCATCGCCTTGAACACCGACTTGTACGCGGGGACGTAGAACGCCTCCTCGTCGATGACCGTGATGACGTCGTTGAGCGCCTCGTTGCGCAGCAGCACGCCGGCCAGGACGGCGGCCTCGGCTTCCTTGTTGTGGGGCAGCGGGCGAGCCATGGACGAGCCGAGGATGATAGAGCGCGATGCGCTGTGCGGGGAGCGCAGGCGCTCACGCGGCCGGCCGCGAGACATTTTCCCCATCTGGCTCGGAGCCGCAACGCATCAAAACGTCGCCCGGATCTGCTCGAGCGCCTCGGTCGCTTCGGTGAGGCGCGCCCGAAGCTCCGTCACATAAGGAGCAACGCCGTCTAGCGTGCCGTCCTCGGTGCGGTGCTCGAGCGCCCGGGCGGCGCCCGAGAGCGAGGAGGCCCCCATGGTGGCGGCCGTGGAGCGCAGGGTGTGCGCGTCATAGTTGAGGGTCCGAACATCCCCCTGCTCCAGGCAGTCTTCGATCTCGGTGACCAGCCGCGTCGAATCCTCGATGAAATCCCCGATCAAGGCCGGTACCCGGGTGGACGACTCGTCGCCAAACACCACACATAGATGATCGATCGCCTCGGTCTCGATCCTCGACGCGGGCGTTGGCGTCGCTTCGACACCGCTCGCGGCCCCCGGCCCCCTCACGCGCTCGAGCGCGGCCACCAGCTCCTTGGACCGGAAGGGCTTGCTGAGGTAGTCGTTCATGCCGGCATCCATGCACTTGAGCCGATCCTGCGTGGTCGCGCTGGCGGTGACGGCGATGATGTGCGGCTGCCGATCGCTCGCCAGCTCGCCGCGAATGCGCCGGGTCGCGTCCAGCCCGTCGATCTTGGGCATGTGCATGTCCATGAGGACGACGTCGTAGCTCCGCCGCTGCACGACCTCGATGACCTCCGCCCCGTCGCCGACGATGTCGACCCGATAGCCCATCTTGCGCAGGACGGCCTCGGCGAGCTGCTGGTTGACGGGGTTGTCCTCGGCCACGAGAATGCTCAGCGGTAGCCGGCTCGCGAGCTGCTCGTCGAACGACGTGGGAGCCGGCAGTATGTCATCGATGCCCGAGGTGGATCCCCCCGAGAGCACATGTACGATCACGTCGTAGAGCGAAGAAGACTTGACCGGCTTGGTGACGAACGCAGCAAACAGTGACGAGTGCTCATTGGCAAGTCGCCGACCCATCGACATCAACAAGATGAGCGGCAGCTCGGCGCGAACCTGGTGGATCTGCCTCGCCAGGGCCGGCGCACCCGAAGCTACAGCCGGCGCACCCGAAGCTACAGCCGGCCGCATCGGTACGTCGAGGATCACAAACGAGAACCGGCCGTCGCCACGCAAGCGCTCGAGCGCCTGCCCCCCCGATTCCACGGCCTCCGGGACCATGCCCCACCCGCTCAGCCGCTGCACCAGGAGCTCACGACCCGTCGCGTTGTCGGCGACGACCAACACCCGCTGGCCCGACAGCAGCGGGTGCTCGGCCTCCACCCGTGGCCCGCCGGGCGCTGGGTCGGCGTGGACCGGTACGGTGAAGTAGAACGTCGATCCTCGACCGTGCTCGCTGTCGACCCCGATCTGGCCCCCCATCAGCTTCACCAAGCGAGAGCAGATCGCCAGCCCCAGGCCGCTTCCTCCGTAGCGGCGGGTCGTCGACGAGTCGGCCTGAGTGAACGACTCGAAGATCATCTGCAGCCGGTCGCTTCGAATGCCGATCCCAGTGTCGCGCACGCTCACCTCGAGCTCGTGGGACGGTGAGTCACCGACGTCGCGCACCCGAGCGGTCGCCATCAGCACGACCTCGCCGCGCTCGGTGAATTTGACGGCGTTGCTCAGTAGGTTGATCACCACCTGCTTGAGCCTCGTCTCGTCGCCTCGGATCGCGACCGGCACCGCGTCATCCACGAGCATGCCCAGCTCGATCTCCTTGTCGGCCGCCACGGCCGACACCACGTCGACCGCAGACTCCAGGCACCGTCGAACGTCGAACGACCGCACCTCCAGCTCGAGCTGCTCGGCGTCGAGCTTGGAGAAATCGAGGATACTGTTGATGAGGGCCAACAGCGAGTGACCGCTGTCTCGGATGATGCGGGCAAAGCCCCTCTGCTCGGCGTCGAGCTTGCTCGCCAGCAGCAACTCCGTCATGCCGATCACCGCGTTCATCGGTGTACGGATCTCGTGGCTCATGTTGGCCAAGAACTCGGACTTGGTCTCGCTCGCAGCCCGAGCCTCGTCCCGCGATCTCGCCAGCATCTCGTTGAGCTTGATGACCCTCGCTTCGGCCTGGCGCCGCTCGTCGACCTCGGTCTCGAGCTCGCTCACCGAGTCGCGTAGCGCGTTGGCGCTCCGGACCATGAACGACCCGACACCATTGAGGAGCACGCCGATGGATAACAAAGATACCGTGACCACCATGAGCAAGTCGCTATGGGACCCGGCCAAGCGGAGCCCGAGCACCGGAGCGACGATTGCGAGCACTTGCAAAGAGATGATCACGCTAATCCGTTGGAACAAGATCGGCGGGACCAGCAAGCTGATCACAGAAAGGAGCCACATCGGCGTGACCGGACCGACCACATAGCAGATCACCCCCACCCAGACCGTGGCAAGCGTGACCCGAAGACCATTGACATAGTGTGCCCTTCGATCGGAGACCTTTCCGACGAGCCGGGTCGCCAGAGCATTACCCCCGACATATCCGACGGTCATCGCAAACAAAGTCCATCGATGACTCGTCAGGACGATGCCCAGGATCGACACCAGACCGGCGAAGATCGGCAACATCTTGGCGAGTTGCCTCTGTAGATTTCGATCGAAGGTCTGCGACGTCGTCCTTCCCGGGAGATCGAGTTCCTTGAGACGCTCACCTTCGCCCTCGCCGACCGTCATGACGATGACACCATCATCTTCCCACGAACGAAGCCTCGATCCTGCCACGGGCCTCGTACCAATGCATCCAGTGGACCGAAAGGCGCACTTAGACCCCATCCCACGCGCTACGCTCCCAGCGAGCGCGCCACGGCTCGCGCCACCCGAATGCCATCGAGCGCCGCGCTCATGATCCCTCCAGCAAAACCCGCCCCCTCGCCGCAGGGGTAGAGACCAGCGATCCGCGGAGACTGGTAGCTCCCGGGCTCACGATCGGTGCGTACCGGCGCGCTGGTCCGGGTCTCCATGCCCACCGCGATCGCCTCGGAACAAACGAACCCCGGCATGCGCTCGCCGATCCGTCGCAAGGCCTGTCGCATGGGCTCGGCGAGCGAGCCGAGCAGTTGATCGAGCCGAGCGGCGCGCAGACCTCTTGGGTAGCTGCACGCGGGCAAGCCGGGCGAGGCTCGCCCGGCCACGAAGTCGTCGAGCCGCTGCGCCGGGGCGATATAAGCCCCGCCACCGGCCTCGAAGGCGGCCTGCTCCAGCCGCCGCTGGAGCTGAAGGCCCGCGAATACATCGGTGGGATCGAGACCTTCGGCCCGGAGCTGCTCCGGCCCCACCTCGGTCACGAACCCGCTGTTGGCGTAGCGCCCCCGGCGAGACGAGGGGCTCCAGCCATTGACCACCTGACCGCCACGCTCGGTCGCCGCGGGCACGATGAACCCACCCGGACACATGCAAAAGGAGAACGAGCCGACCCCGGCCACCTGCTCGACCAGGCGATAGCTGGCCGCCCCCAGCGCGGGGTGTCCCGCCAGCTCGCCGAACTGAAGCCCATCGATGAGCACCTGAGGATGTTCGATCCGCACACCGACCGCAAAGGGCTTGGGCGAGAGCGGAGCCCCGGCATCATGCAACCAGCGGGTCACGTCGCGGGCCGAGTGACCCACCGCCAGCACCACCGCCCGGGCGGCGACCGTCTCGTCGCCGACTCGCACCCCCGTGACTCGACCTCCCTCGACCCGCAGGCCATCGACCCGCCGCTCGAAGCCCAGCCGCACCCCCGCGCTCTCGAGGTGCTCACGCATGGCGGTCACCACCCGGGGCAGTCGGTTGGTGCCGATGTGCGGCCGGGCGTCGACGAGGATCTGCGCGGGTGCACCGTAACCAACCAGCGCAGAAAGCACCTGCGCCACGTCTCCCCGCTTGTGAGCCCGCGTGTAGAGCTTGCCGTCGCTGAACGTACCGGCCCCTCCTTCGCCGAAGCAGTAGTTGCTCTCCGGGTTCAGCTCGCCCCGCTTGGCCAGCGCGGCCAGGTCGTGGCGGCGCGGCCGAACCGGCCGACCGCGCTCGAAGATCCGCGCCCGCACGCCGTGCTGAGCCAGCGCCCACGCGCAGAACATACCGGCGGGGCCCGCCCCCACGACGACCACCGGGGGCTCGCCGTGAAGCGCAGGCAGATCGATAGGTCGCGGAGCAGGCTCGACCGGCATGGCCTCGTCGCGACTCACCACCTCGACCACCAGCGCCAGCTTCACCCGCCCCTTGCGAGCGTCGAGCGATCGACGGCGCACGAGAACCGCGGCCACCTCGGCCACCGGGATCTTCGCCCGCCGAGCGGCCGCGCGACGCAGCGCCTCGTCGTCTTCAAGGACATCGGGGTGCACCCGTAGCTCGACCCGGCGCGGCACGACGACCGGACTAGCGCATCGTCGGGCCCGAAGCGAGCGCATGGACTGCATCGCGCCGTGCCGGCCTGCATACCCCGACCAAACGCGCTATCGTGGGTTCGAGATGCCGGACACCGCCCTGGCCCAACGACCACCGACGAGCCGTCCTCGCGCCGAGGTCGACCGCGACTTCGTCTGGACCCTCGAGGGCGCCACGTGGGCCGATTTCCAGCGCCTGCTGGAGCTCCGTGGCGAGCGCCCGGTGCCGCGCTTCGCCTACCTCGAAGGACACCTCGAGATCATGAGCCCCTCCCGCTCTCACGAGCAGATCAAGTCCATGCTCGGTTGCCTCATCGAGGCCTGGTGCATCGAAAAAGACGTCGGGATCTCGCCCTACGGCTCGTGGCTGCTCGAGAGCAAGGCCGACGCCCGCGGGATCGAGCCCGACGAGTGCTACGTGCTCGGTGACGATCCCGACCCCCAAGTGCCCGACCTGGCCATCGAGGTGGTGTGGACCTCGGGGGGGGTCGACAAGCTCGAGATCTACCGCAACCTCGGCGTGCGTGAGGTTTGGTACTGGAAGCAGGAGAAATTGCGGCTCTATGCGCTGCGAGACGGCACCTACGAGCCCATCGAGCACAGCGAGCTACTCCCCGGGATCGACCACGAGCTCTTGCTCCGCTTCATCGACGTCCGCCCGATGACCCGAGCGGTGCGGGAGCTGCGAGCGGCCCTCCGCGACCAGCCCTAACGCCTACGCGCCAGGCGGCCGGCGGCCATAGCTCGATCCGGCGCGGTACGACGACCCTCTATCTACCGCAACGAAACACACTATCAATAGATCCAAAGTAGATCCAAGCAGTAAGCCCAAGAGAATCAATGTCATCGAGATCTGCCCGACCCTAAGACCGATCGGGAGCTGCGCACGGCCCAGGCGCAGCGGCATCACCTACGCGCCGGGCGGCGGGATCCGAGCGAAGAGCAACCCGGCGGCCACCGCCTTGCTGCGCATGCTTCGAAGGATCTCGTCCCGATCGGTCTGCGTTCGCTTCCACTTGCGACCGAGCTTGGCCCGAGCGTCAGGATCGAGCCCCAGCCGCCGTGCACGAGCCCGAAAGTTTGCGTGCTGCGCGACCGGTCCACAGTGGCCCTTGGAGAAGCGCCGATTGACGCTGGCATACGAGCCCCCGAACCCCTGGGCCTCGCACTCACGCTGAGCGGTCCGAGCCGCCCATACCGCGGTGATGATCGCCACCAGCCCGTCGTCTTCACAGAACACCCACGGTGGAGATCGCGAGTCCCATACCGGCACGAAGTACGCGGGGTTGAACCCAAAGGGCCCGTATCCGAAGGCCCACGCCGGCTCCGAGCCCGTCGAGCGTTCGCCGTCGCTCGTGACCACCTCGAAAACCACCACGTCGTCGAGATAGGCATTGTCGCGAAAGGTCTGTACGCGATGCAGTCGCGCCTTGGCCTGCCAGTAGCGCGGGTTGCGAGCACCCACCTGCTCCATCAGCGCCATGAGCTCGGCCTCTTCTTTGGCCGAGTAGTGCAGCCGTCGCCAGGCCGCGGTCGCGGCCTCGACATCGGGGTTGAGTACGTGCATCGCATGCGGTCGGTACGAGGACTCTCGCATCGCCCACACGCGAATGAGCCGCGGGTCTGCACCCATCTCCCTTGCAACCAACCCGACCAGCTGAGCAAAGCGCTGCTGGTCGGCCCGAGTCCATGGCCGACGGATCCGCTTGTAGCGGCGTCGACCGCCTTCGCCAATATGCATCCGCAGTCGTTCACAACGGTTGGTTCGCTCGCCGGAAATCGACGCAAACACGGCCTCCTGTGGCTCGGCCGGTCCTCGCTCGGCAGCTCGGGACGGTGAGGGTGAAAGACTCGACTCCGACCGAGCTTCGCTCGGTACACGCTGCGGCGGAGCTTCGGCATCCACCGGTTCCGCCGTGTCCATCGAGTCCGCTGTGTCCGCCGGCTCGATCGAGTCTGCTGATTTGGTAATTTCGGGACGCTCGTCATCCGACGCACAAGAAGCGAATGCGACGATGATGCCGAGCACGATCACTCTGCTCATAGCACGCGAGCTTACCGGAACACTGCGAGCGGCAAGTCTCCGACGAACACCCACCCCGAGTCCCGCTAACTGCACGAAAACACGAGGACCCTCAGTACCGGTGAGAGTCGCCACACAAGTGTGACAACGCGATCACTCCAACGCCCCGGCGTCGCCCCCTCTGCTCCTCGAACCCACAGGGACCATGCCGATCCGCCCTCGCTCACCGCGGAGGGTGCCGGATGAGCCACGCCCTCACCCGAGCGAAATGCTCCCGGCCCGCCTCGCCCTGCGCGGCGAACAGCTCACGCGCTCGCTTGGCGAGCACCCGAGCGTGCTCCTGCTCGGCCGGGTCGGACCACAGTATGCGAGCCAGCAAGAAGTAGACCTCGGCACGCTCTTCGGGGGTCACCTCGCCGGCCTCTCGCAGCTCCATGGCTCGCTCGGCGTAGGATCGCGCGACCAACGGGTCGTTGCGTGCCAGCTCCACCTCGGCCAGCCCCATCAGTGCATAGGCCAGATCGGTGTGCTCGGGGCCCAGCGAACGTTCGAAGATCGTCAGGGCTTTCCCATAGTGCTCCCTCGCCTCGTCGAACCGACGCTGCTTGACCAGCACGTCGCCGATGTTGCTCGATGTCCCCGCTACGGCCATGTGCTCGGGACCCAGCGACTCTTGGCCGATCGCCAGCGCCTCTTGGTAGCGCGCGAGCGCCTCGTCGAGCTTGCCCTGCTCCTGCAAGACGTTGCCGATCACGATGAGCCCTCCGGCGATCTGGTAGTGGCGAGGGCCCAGCGACTCTTGCTCGATGGCCAGCGCCCGCTCGAGGTAGACCAGCGCCAGGTCGAGATTGCCTTGCCGCTGTAGAGCGCTCCCCATGTTGTTCAGGGTGACGGCCACGAAAGGATGACCGGACCCAAAGGCCTCCTCGAGCACGCCGAGCGCCTGCCGGTAGCGGATCAGTGCCTCGTCTGGCTTTCCTTGCAGCTCGAGGACCTTGGCGATGTTGTTGAGCGAGCTAGCGCACGAGGGGTGGTGGGAGCCGAGCGCCTCCACCAGGATGCCGTAGGCCTGCTGGTAGTACGCGAGCGCTCCTTCGAACCGGCGCTGCTGCAACAACACAATGCCGATCTCATTCATCACCGCCGCGAGATCGGGGTGACGCGGTCCCACCCTCTCTTGCTCGATCGCCAGCGCCCGCTCGAAGTACTCGAGCGCCTCGCCCGGCTTGCCTTCGATTCGGCGGAGCTGGCCCAAGACCCCGAGGGTGGCGGCTCGCTGCTTGTCCCGAGCTCCCTCTCGCTCGGCCAGCGACAGCGCGATCTGCCCCCAGCGCTCCCCCTCTTCGGTGTTGCCCTCTGAGTTACCGGTGAGGTTAGCAAGCTCGTAGGTGGCGTCTTCTTGGACCTCGTCGTGCTCGTACTTGAGGGCGAGCAAGAACGCCTGCCTCAGATCTTCGCGCGCCTTCGCGTACTTGCCGGTGCGGTGACTGGCCCGCCCTCGCTGTACGAGCGCCTCCACGTACAATGGCCCGTAGCTCAGCTTCTCCGCCTCCTCGATGACGTCGCGGGCCATCGCCTCGCTCCCCTCGTAGTCGCCGGCCCCCATCAACGCGCGCACCTGGGCGAGCCGCTCGCGCTCGACCTCTACCAACAGCTCGATCTCCACGTCCTCGGGAGGCGGCAACCGGGCCAGCAGAGCCTCGACGTCGTCACAACGAGAAAGCGCGGGCAGATCGGCGACCAGGGGCACCGCCTTCTCCACCCGCGAGGGCTCGGCCCAGGTCAGCACGTCGACCACCGCACCCAGGTCGATCCGCCGGCTGCTCAGGCAGCCCATCCGCACGTCCATCACCTCGTGGGATTGCTCCTCGGTCACCCGAGTTGCCCGACAGACTTCCGTGTGCTTGGCGACCCAATCTCGGGCATAGGCATCGAGCCGCTGCTCCACCCGCTCCCAGGTCTCGGGGGCATAGGACAGATCCGTGGCCAGGATCGCGGCCCGGACCTTGCGCTTGCGAGACTCGTCCCAGATCTTCCTGAGCTGCTGCTCGGCTCCCTCGCACCGAAACCCGACCTCAGCGTACTGCACCAGCCCCACCCCAGCCGCGGTCAAGCCTCCGGCGACCAGCAAAAACAACCAGCGTCGGGCCGGGGGCGTGACCTGGCGTCGCAATTCGCCGAGCAGAGTTTCCATGGATGGCCAGCGCTCCTCGGGATCGGGCGACAGCCCCCGCTCCAGGGCCTTGCGCAGGTTCGCCGGCACCTTGATCCCCCGAGGAGGCGAGCGTAGCCGCCGCTGCTGCATCGCGGTACGCAGCCCAGACACGGTGGATCCCTCGTAGGGGCGCTCACCATACACCGCCTCGTAGAGCGAGGCGCAAAAGCTGAACTGGTCGCTACGCGCGTCGGCCTCTCCGCCGCTCATCTGCTCCAGGGGCATGTAGGCCGGGGTCCCCAGCATCGTCCCGGTCCGGGTGAGCACGGCATCGAGGGTCGCGTCGTCGGCCCCGATCTCCAGCGGGGTGTCCTGGGTTCGAGCTCCACGCTCGACCAGGCGCGCGAGCCCGAAGTCCAGCACCCGGGCTCGTCCCTCCTGGTCGAGGATCGCGTTACCCGGCTTGAAATCACGATGGACCAGCCCCCGCGTGTGGGCGGCGGCCAGCCCCATGCCCACCTGTAAGAACACCTCGACGCACGCCCGCCAGCCGGGCCGCGGCTTTTGGTCCATCCACTCCCGCAGGGTCTGGCCTTGTACCAGCTCCATGGCGATGAAGGCCTGCCCGTCGATCTCGCCCGCCTCATAGACCTGCACCACATGGGGATGAGACAGCTGGGCCATCGCCTGAGCCTCTCGCAGGAGCCTTCGCGTGTGACGCTCGGCGAGTCGCTGGTGCAACACCTTGACGGCCACTCGACGATCCAGCGTGCGGTCGAAGGCCACCAGCACCGTCCCCATGCCCCCGCGCCCCAACGTGCCCAGCACCACATAGCGGCCCAGCTGCTGCCGCTTGGCCGGCACCTGGAACAGCGCCTCGAACACCTGATTGCGCTCGGCCGCCTGAATGAGCCCCCGGAGGTTCGGCCGAGAATCGACGGACTCCGACTCTTCGAGGCCGGTCGAGTCCGTGGTGGCGCCGCCGTCCGCCCCCACGGACGACGGAGCCCCTATCGAGTCATCGTCGCCTGACGCGCTCATCCTGCACAGTTCACCACCGCTACCGGCCACCCGGCCAGACGGGCTGCGTCCAAGCCCGACCGCCACCGCGCCTCTGCACCCGCACCCGCACATAGCCACGATAGTCGGCTAGCACCTCGTATCGAGCTTCGCGACCACGCTGTTGGTCGAGCACCGCGCCATCATTACCGATGAACACGAAGCGATGGGGACCTGTAGATGCCTCGCCGACCTCGACCCGCAGTGTACGTCCGTCCCACGAGACCTCAGAGAGTACGACCCCGCTGCTCGAGTAGAACTCACCACGCTCCAAAGCCTCGCGGATCGAGGTCTCACGGGCCTCGGCCCGTACCATCACCCAGCCCCGATTGCCCACGTGGGCCAGATCGCCCCGGGCCCGAACCCGCTCGGCGTCATAGTAGTGATGCGCGTCGTCGGTAGCCACTCCCCATACACGCGCCCCAGTTGATAGCACCGCATCCCACATCGACTCGGTGGACAGATGTGCCGTATCCCCGTCGTTGTTGGAGTCGACCGCTTCGTTGGCCACCTCGAACATCAACAGACCTCGTCCCGCGAGGGCCACGAGTAGATCGGCATCGGCCGCGTAGTGGAAATTAGGGTGGTTGAGCATGGCGACGCCGCCAAGCGCCTCGGTCACCGCGATCGCATGAGCAAACAGCTCGAGGCGGTCGGGACGGGTGGGCGAGGGGACCGAAGCGATCACGCTGGTGTCGGTGCCCACGAACAACCCGTTGACGTGCAGCAAGCAGTGGAGGCCGGGCTCGGGCGGCGGCTCGCAGTGGTCGAGGTTCTGGGTCAGCTCGATGCCCGGGAACACGAGCAAGCCTTCGGGGCCGGGGATCTCGGTGATCCGGTTGTGATCGGTAAAGACGATGAAGTCGTAGCCGTGCTCGGCATACCAGCGGGCCACGTCGGGCGCCGGGGTCTGGCTGTCCCCGGACGCATCACTGTGCAAATGTAGCTGGCCCTTGAGCCACCTGGGCGCGATCCCCACAGTCGTCGGCGATCCAGAGCGGGGATCGGATCCTCGGTCGGAGCTGGGGTCGAGCTCGGGGGTGGTGGGCGCGATCACCCTGGCGGCCCTCTCGGCCGCCCCACTCGTCGGCGAACCGCAGGCCATCGTCAACGACACGATGGAAAGGGGGAGCTCGAGGCGCCGCATCGAGCCAGGATCCCACGGATAGCACCAGCGCACCATCGAGGAGCCCTGGCCCGAGGGTTCCGGACCTTCGAATCCTGGACCCTCTTACGGGACCCTTACGGGAGCGACTTACAGGAGCGACTTACGGACTCCCTTACGCTCAGCGCTGCCGCAAGATCTTCATGGCGATCGTGCCGAACACCACCGAGAGCCCCGGGATGTGCCGCAGGCCTCGCATCCACCACAGCCCGGGCAGCAGCCGAATGAGCGCATGGCCAGCCATCGCCCCGGCACGGGACGCTTTGTCGCCAGGTAGGCGCAGCAGCAATTGCTCGGGCGATACGTCGGGATCGGCCTGAAACTCGAGCCGCTCCGCCAGATCCCAGCAGCGCAGCAACGCCGCCCGCCGTACGCTGACGTCCCCGGGGTGATGGAGCACCACCACCGAAGGTGGTGCCGCCCGGAAACGAAGCCGATCGAAGCCCGCCCACAGCCACCGCAACCGGCCCTTTCGCTGGGGCCGAGTGCCCTCACCCGGCTTCTGCGGCCGGGAGTACACGTAGCGCCAGAACGCGTCGATCTCGTCCCCCGACAGCCACGCGAAGTAGACGGCGACCATCACGTTGGCGAACGTACCCACGTTCATGCCCAGATCGATGCCCACGTGCATGCCAAAGCCCACCACCAGCCAAAAGCGCTTGCCCAGCAGCCAGTGGCGTATGAACCGATGGATCCGCGGCGCGAAGCGACGCAACGTCAGGTAGCCGACCCACGACACCACAGGGATCGCGATGGTGACGACCCGCGCCAGCTGGACGAGGGCGGGCTTGCTCATCCCCATGGCCTGGAGCAGCTTGGGCGGGGCGTAGTAGTGCACCCCGAGCCCGGCAACATAGGCGCCGATCCCCCACATCGCGATGAGCAGGGCGTAGCTCAGCCAGCGGCGCCACGCGGCGGCCTTGGGCCACATGCCCGAGACTCGCTCGTGCTCGTAGGCATTGACCGCGGCCCCGATCAGCGCCAACGGGAACAGCATCTCCCACCAGTGCACCAGGATCACCAGCACGGGCAGGACCAGCAGATACTGCGCCATCCCGACCAGCCCCATCTGCGGCCAGCGATAGAAGTGGTCGAGGTTGAGGGCGTAGTAGAGCGCGGTGCCGTTGGCCCACGTGGCGCCGCTCTTGAGCAGGCCGGTGGCGCAGTAGATGATGGTCAGCTGCAGCATCATCAGCCGCAGAGGCCACGCCGGGATGTCGCGCAAGGGCGGGATCTGGGTGGCGCCCCCGAGGATCGCCTTGCGCCGCCGTCGCCACGCGTCGATGGAGTAAGCCTCCCCCCACTGCGTGAACATGCCCAAGAACAGGAACACGCGCACGACGGTGTCGCCCCCGGTGTAGAACACGGGGCTATAGCGATAGACCGACTCGACGAGGATCCAGGCGATGATGGTGGTCCAGCGGGTCCACACCCCGAGGATCATCAGCGCGAGGCTGACGATCATCACCGCATAGACACTGAACACGAAGGGGGGATCGCTACGAAAGTGTAGGATCGAGAACTTCCCCCACATGGCGCGGAATATGTCGTACCAGTGCTGGAACCCGTGCTCGGGATCCCACAGGGTCTTGAGCTGGCCCCCGTAGTTCTTGCGGGCCATCTCGGTGGCCCACAGGCCCTCGTCGGTAAACAAGAACCGCGCCACCGAGTCGTCGAGCGGGCCGTGGGGCTTGAGCAGATCCGTAAAGGTCACCAGCACCACGGCGCCGAAGAAGATCCGCATGAGCGCGGCCGGCCGCGGGTCGACCCGCAAGAAGAAGATCCGGCGCCACAGCTCGGGCCGCACGATGAACAACGCCACCATCAGGCCCAAGACCAGCAGCAGCAGGTTGGTCACCAACGGCAGGTGCGCGGAGACGTCGATCTCCGGCTTGTCGTCGAACATCGCGAGCAGCACGGCGGTCATCGGTCACCTCCCGGGGTGCGAGGCCGGGAGACCCGCGCTTCACGCTCCTTGCGGGCCGCCTCGGATTCCTTCTGGTCCCACCAGGTGCGCATGTGCAAGCCCTTGAAGTGGCGCTCGGACTCGGCCGGAGGCAAGCCGAAGCGCTCGCGGAGCTCGGGCGACAGCTGGGCCAGGCGCGTGGTCTTGCACCGGATCGTGTCCTCTTCGCGCTGGTGTAGCTCGAGGGTCATGGGGTCGTAGCCCATCCGAAAGATGTTGCCCTTGGCCCGCTCGAACACGGCCTTGGGAGGCGGGATCCGGGTCCACATCTTGACGAACTGGATCTCGTCGGCCGACTTGCCCTCGTGGGTGCGCTCCCACTCGCGGCAGACCCACGCCGCATAGTGCCGGCGGTAGCCCTTTTGGTCGATGATCCGCCGGTTGATCTTCCCCATGCGGTCGTACCAGAGGTACGGGTAGGTCCGCTTGCCGTAGATGTCGTGCTTGAGATCCCAGACCTCCCCCTCTTTGTCCTTGACCATCACCTTCATGAAGATGTTGGACCGGTGGGGGTTGGGGGCAAACATGGCCCAGCTCTGGGTGTTACCCGAGGCGCGCCAGTAACTGTTGGCGTGCAGCCCAAACTGAGCCTCGGAGAGCGGCCACAGCTTGGGCGGCCGGTTGAGCTTCTTTTGGAGGCCCTTGGCCAGCCCCTTGCTGGGCAGGTTGTGCACCAGCAGGATCGTGCCGTGGTAGAGGATGAATAGGGTCGCGAGCAGCTGCAGCCAGCGGGGGTAGTCATAGCGGCGGTCGGTGCGCCCGCCCGCCACGACGACCGATCCGTCCGCCGAAGGGTGTGATGGACGATGGGGTGGACGATGGAGCGGCTGGTGCAGCAAGGTCTGCGCGAGGCTCGACGCTTCATCCTCGGTCTCGTCGGTCACGACCTCGTCCCCATCGCGCGAGGGCGGAGCGCTCGGCCCCCCGACGCGACGCTCGCCACCCTCGCGAACCTCACCATCCTCACCGTCCTCACCATCCTCGGATGGCATGCCGTTGATCTCGCTGCTGCTCATCGCAACCTCTTAATCATCATCGATCCGTTCCGTTCTTCAGGCCAAATCAAGGTCAGGGTTTGGGCTCGGGATCGGGCGCGCCGTCGTCGAGCTCGGGCGCGCCGTCGTCAAGCTCGGGCTCGTCGGGCTCGTCGGCGTTCTTGCGGTCGAGCATGCGCCCCGGGAGCCGCGCCCCGCTCTTTTCTCGCCGGCGCCGACGCGCCTCGGCCTTTTCCTGCCGCTTCTTCTCGTCCTCGGCCCGCTTGGCCCAGTTGCCCCAGTCGCGGCGGTTCTCCCAGCTCTTCTTGCGGTTGGCGAATTTTCGCCCGTAGCGCTCGGCCTCGCGCGCGGCCTCGGCTCGATCCTCTTCGCTGACCGGCAGGCCGTAGCGCTCTTTCATGTAGAGCGGCAGCTCCCCCTTGCCCTGGCAGGTGTGGTCTTGGAGGTGGCGCTCCTTGGGTCGGAGCTTGCGCGGGTGGTAGGGGCCCTTCTCCGCTACGGCGTTGGGGCCGGGGATCTTGGTGATGATCTTGGAGAGCTCGATCTCGTAGGGCATCTGCCCCGTCTTGAGGGTCCACTCGCGGCACTGCCAGGCGGCCCAGTAGCGCAGGTACCACTTGCCCTTGCCCGCCATACGTCGCTGCATCTTGCGCATGCGATCGTTCCAGATCCACGGGTTGGGCCGGTAGTGAAAGGCGTTGTTGCGCAGATCCCAGCGGTCGCCGTCGTCCTCGATCACCACCGTCTTGAGGAAGGTATTCGAGCGCGGGGGGTTGGGCGCGAACATGCGCCAGCTTTGGTTGGTGCCCGTGCCCCGCAGCCAGCTGCCGAACACCGAAGACGCCGGGCTGCGCCACTTGTTGAGGATCGGGTACTTGGGAAACAGCGACAGCCCCACCGCGGCGGAGTGGAAGACCACCGCGCCCAGCGCCATGCTGCGCCCCAGCGCCCCGTAGGCCAGGGCCGGACCGGGCTCGCGAGCCCGCCGGATGTCGATCGCCCGCGGCGGCATGAAGCGAAACGCCAGGGAGGTCACCGCAATGAGCCCCAACCACCAGTAGGTCAGCTCGCCTACGTCCTCGATCCACTCGGGAGACTTCACCTTGGCCCAGACCAGGCCCACGCCCATCAGGCCCAGCAACAGCACGAGCACGTCGGGGATCCGGCGGCCCCGCAGAGGCACCGCGGTGGTGGCCTGGGCGGGCACGAACCATCGCGCGTAGCCCCGGGGCACCAGCCGCCGCACGCCGGGGATCTTGCGGGCCACCTCGAGGATCCCGCGAACGATCCGGGCGTGCTCATCGCCGCTGAGGAACGCGGCGTAGGTCATCAGCATGATGAACGGGAACATCCCGATGTTCATGAACAGGATGAGGAACCCGTGGAAGATGAAGCCCAGCGTCAGCCACACGCGGCGGCCCACCAGCATCCAGCGCAGCGAGTCCTGGCTCAGGCGTAGCTCGGGGATGTACAGCCACGGCACCCGGTCGGTGATCCACGGCAGCGCGCGTCCTCGCCGCAGCATCGTGATGGGCCAGCGCCCCAGCGCATACCAGGCCACCACCAACGCCGGGATCACGATCCCCCAGACGATGTGGATCTTGAGCAGCGCCGGCTCGGGGTTCTGCGGCACGTCGTCCTTCATCGCGAGGCAGAAGGGCAGCACCAGGTAGTTGATCCGCCACGCCAGCCCCCAGATCGCCACCAGCAGGGCCCGCGCGCCCCAACGACGCCACCAGCGATCCTGGGCCCGGTACCAGGCCTGGTGCCGGTGGCGCAGGGTAAAGCGCAAGCTGACGCCGATGAGGAGCAAGGGGAACAGCCGCTCCCACCAGTGCGTGACCCAGGTGTTGAGGCGGAAGAGGTTGGTGCCAAAGACGTAAGAGACCTGCTGGGTGACCCACTCGAAGCGATAGAAGTGGTCCATGTTCAGCGCGTAGTAGAGCGCGTCACCGACCTTCCACACCGAGCCCGTCTTCACCGAGCCCGTGGTGCAGTAGAGGGCCGCCAGCTGGAGCATGAACAGATAGCGCGGCCACGCCGGCACCCGCCGATAGATCGGCTCGCGGTGGCCCTGGTCCTCGCCCTGCGGCGCGTCGGGATCTTCGAGGCGGCCCTGCTTGCGCAGCCGACGGCAGCGCCACCAGTTGTCGAACGACCAGGCGTGCCCCGTCTTGGCGAACAGCAGGATGAACCAAAAGCAGCGGTAGACGGTGTCGGTGCCCTCCCAGTAGAGCGCGTTGCGGTTGTAGATCCCGCTCATCAAAAACCAGGCCAGCACCCCGGTAACCCGCGACAGCACCCCGGCCCCGTAGAGCAGCAGCACCCCGAAGAACACCAGCATGTAGCCCACCACGAAATCGGGGCTGCCCCAGAAGTAGAACAGCGAGGGCTTGTTCCACAGGAAATTGAGGACGGCCCAGCGGTCGAAGAAGCCATCCTCGGGGGACCAACCCCGCAGCGCCTGCCGGCCGAGCTTTTCTTGCGCGTACTCGAGGTCGAAGACCCCCTCGTCGCTCCACAACATCCGCCAGTAGGGCTCGAGGTTGAGGAAGCAGACGATCGTCATGATCGCAAAGCCGATCCGGAGCACGGCGAAGACCCGCGGATCGTCGAGGGCGAACAAGAAGCGCCGCACCGACTCGGCTCGGATCCACGCCAGGGCCATCGTCAGCACCACCAGCCCGAACACCAGCCAGCCGCAATAGACCGCGAACTCGGGGGGAAATTGGGGGTACTTGGCCTTGTCGGCGAACATCGCCAGGGCCGGGCCAGCGTAGGCCGTGAGCGAGGCGGTCATCAGCCCTTACCGATCTCCGAGCTGGTCTCCGAGCTGGTCTCCGAGCTGGTCTCCAAGCGGGCCTTCGAGGTGGCGGCCGCGGTCGCTTCGACGGCGGCTGCCTCGGCGACCGCCCGCAAGAAGTCAAAGCGCACCTGGTACGCCTTGGCCTGGAGGGCTAGCCCCTCGATGTTGTGCCCCTGGCCCTCGAATTCCACGTATTGCACCGGCAGCCCCGCCTCCTTGGCCTTGGCCACGAACTGGCGGCTCTCCTGCACCGGCACCCGCCAGTCTCGGCTTCCGTGGGTGACCAGCAGTGGCGCCCGCAGGCGACCCACGTGGGTCAGCGGGCTGCGATCACGCATGCGCTCACGTTCGGCGGGGACCTGGGGATCCCCGCTCTCCAGCACCACCCAGTCGGGGATGTTGGTGGCGTCGTAGAAGGTCTTGATGTCGGAGAACCCGGCGTGGGCCAGGCCGAAGCCAAAGGGGTAGAAATCGTTGCGACCGTTGGTCTTGGGCGGGAAGGTCAGCGCGCGCATCGTGGCGTAGCCGCCGTGGCTCCCCCCGTAGACCCCGATCCGCCGCGGGCCCAGCTCTAGCTGCTTCTGCACCCAGCGGGCCACCCAGAACAGGTCGACGATCTCGTCACCGCCCAGATCCTTGTCGTTGAGCGCGTAGAATTCCTTGCCAAAGCCGGTGCTACCCCGCACCGCGGGCGAGATCACCGTGAAGCCAGCGGCGCACATGATCTGGTCGAAGACCGAGTAGCGATTGGCCCCGCCGTAGAACGCGGTGATCATGGCCAGCCGCTGCTCGGGGGCGGCCAGCGGCTCGCGCGGCTCGAGCACGAACGCGTGCAGCGTGCGGGTCTTGCCGGTGGCGGGATCCTCGTCGAAGGTGTCGATCTTCACCGCCCGCGCCCGGCAAGCCACCAGGCTGCGCTCCAGCTCGGGATCGAGCCCGATGACCTCGTGGGTCCGGACCGCGTCCTGGCCCCCGTCCTGGCTCCCATCTTGGCGCAGATCGACCTCGAGGGTCTGGTGGACCACGTCGGGTGAGCGGTGCACCACCAGGGCTCGATCGCCATGGGCGTCGCTGACGTCGGCCGTGCCCGGCAGGGCCCTGCGGGCGCGCTCCTTGCCCGTGCGCGCGTCCAGGCGCACCAAGGTGGAGCCGGCTGGCGTGCGGTGCACGGCGAGCACCTCCTCCCCGACCAGCTCGGCCGAGGTGAGATCCTCGGTGTAGCGGGTTCGCTGCTCCACCTTGCCGCGACTACGCGAGTACGCGTAGAGGTTGGCGTAGCCGTCGTCGTTGGCCAAAAACAGCATCACGTCGTCGTCGAGCCAGCCCTCGAGCGCCTCGGGGGCATTGCGCGAGGTTCGCTCCCGGGTGATCGGGCGGGTCACCCTCCGACGCTCGTCGAGGTCCACCCGCACCAGCTGGCTGCGGTTGCGTTGGCCCTCGGTCAGGGCGTTGAAGTAGATCTCCGTGCCGTCGGGCGAGAAGCGAGGCTCCCCCCAGGTGAAGGTGAGCGCGGGGCTGTCGCACAGCACCTGCTCTTGCTTCCCCGTCTCCACCCGGCGCAGCACCAAGCAGGTCTCGAAGGGAGCCTTGGTGCCCTTGCGAGGCAAGTAGGCGATCGTCGACTCGTCGGGCGAAAACCCCAGGGCATAGACGTAGTCGTGCTCGGTGACCTGCGTGAGCGTCCCCGAGTCCAGCTCGAGGGTCCACAGGTTCATCTTCTCGTCGTTGCTCGCGTCGGCATGCAGCCACAGCGTGTTGGTGGCTGCGTGATGGTGGATGCTCCACAGGCTGCGCGTGGACCAGTCGACATCGCTGACCGCTCGGCCAGCGGCCAGGTCGAGCCGATCGCGATCTCCTTTTGGTCGGTCCAGCGAGAGCATCCGCAGCGTGTAGCGCTCGCCAAGCTCGAAGTAGAACAGCGCGTCGGTCCGTAGGCTCGGCCGGAAGCGTCCGTAGGGGAAGCCCGCCAAGAACGGGCGCAGATCGACCTCGCGATCGAAGTAGCGGGCCAGTACCGGAGGGGCCGGCTCGATCGGCTCGGCCTCGGGCTCTCCGCGGTCCGCGGTGTCCACGCCATCGGGTGGCTCGGCCTCCGGATACGGAGTGGCGGCATGGGGTGGCGCACAGGACGCAACCATGCTCGCCAAGCTCATCCACAAAAGGGGCCGCATGGGCGTCATCTGACAATGGCTCCCATCGGGACACAAGGGTCGCGCACCATTTGCGTAGGCACCCGTCCTGCCTCGGTCGAGCGCGCAAAAGAGCCAGCCTCACGATCACTCGCGCCGCGCCTGGTGGCGTGAGGGTAGGCATTGCGCTATTCGCAGATGTGTGAGGCGACGCCGACTGGTGATGACGATGGCGACGGCCGCCACCCTGGCGACGGCGGCGCCAGGCTGCCGACTCGAGACCCAGAGTGCCCCGGCCACCGCGGAGGCCACGGCCCCTGGGTTCAGCCTCGCCACCCATGATGGTCGCACGGTGAGCCTTGACGAGCTGGTCGCCCGAGGCCCTGCGATCCTGGTGTTCTATCGAGGGTACTGGTGACCGCACTGCCGTCGCCAGTTGGGCGACCTCGCGAAAGTGCACGACGAGCTGTCGGCCGAAGGCGTCGGGCTCGCCGGGATCTCGGTCGACCCCCCCGAAGACTCCCGCTCCCTGGCCGACCGCTTGGGGCTGGGCTTTCCCCTGCTCTCCGATCCTCGAGCCGAGGTCATCGCCGCCTACGGGGTGCAGATGGAAGGCGAGCTTCTCGCGGTCCCGGCCACGTTCGTGGTGCGACCCGATCACACCATCGCGTGGCGGTATGTAGGAGGTACCGTTCCAGACCGGCCTCCGACCGATGTGGTCCGTGACGAGGTCCTACGCCCGCGCTGATCGAGCTCTGTTCTGGCGCCAATCGGGCCCTAATCGGGCTCCAGTCCGAACGGTGTACACCGCCCTCGGGAGCCCGGTACCATTTTCTCGGGTCTGAGACGCCACCGATCCATCAACGACCGTGGCCTACAGATTCGACTCGACACTGTCTCCGCCTCTTGGTTCGATCGGTCCGCCAGTGACCAAAAGGGCCGCTCACCTCGGCCCGCCGCCCGTGACCGTCATGCATCGTCTGCTCCGTCGTCAGCTACGCCGCGCCCTCGAAGGGAAGGAGGAGCTTCCCGAAGAGCTCCGGGCGTTGCTCGACGCCTTGAGCCGCGCCTATGCGCACGCCGACGATGATCGACACCAGCTGGAGCGCTCGCTCGAGCGGGCTTCACAGGCGCTGCTCGCGAGCAACGGCGAGCGGCCGACCCCTGCGGAGGCTCACACGCGGGCCGAGCTGGTGCTCGACGACCGCACCCAGGCGATCCTCGCCGCGCTGCCCGACCTCATGCTCGTCATCTCGCCGACCGGTGAGCTGCAGCAGGTTCACGCCCCCGAGCGGAGCTTCTTGCCCGAGCCGACCGATGCCCAAAAGGGGCGCCCGGTCGTCGAGGTCCTCCCCGAAGACGTGTACCGGGCCCTCGCCCCGTCGATCGAAGAGGTCAGCCGTAGCGGCCAGCCGCAGCGCTGCGAGGTCGGTTGGTCCTCGGGTCGTGAGCGCCGGCGCTACGAAGCCCGCCTCACCGTCAGCTCCACCGGCGACGTGGTGGCCTTGCTGCGCGACCAGACCGAGCGGGTCCACATGGCCGAGCGCCTGCGCGTGGCCGATCGTATGGCCTCGGTCGGGACCTTGGCGGCCGGGGTCGCGCACGAGCTCAACAACCCGCTGGCCTACGTGCTCGGCAACCTCGAGCTGCTGCGCCAGCAATTGCGCGCCACCTGGGTCGAGCCCACCCAGCTCAAGGTGATGGTCGACGAGGCCTACGACGGTGCGTGTCGCATGCGGGAGATCACCGAGGATCTGCGGACCTTCTCGCAGCCGCACGCCGATGCCATCGAGCCCATCGACCCTCGCGAGGTGATGGACGCGGCCATCAAGATGGCCACCACCGAGATCCGCCACCGGGCCGAGCTGCGCCGCGACTACGCCGAGGTCCCGGCGGTGGCCGCCGAGGCCAGCAAGCTCGGCCAGGTGTTCTTGAACCTGGTGATCAACGCGGTGCAGGCCCTGCCGGTGGGCGAGGCGGCGCGTCACGAGATCCTCGTGCGCACCCATACCGACGACGACGGCAACGCGATCATAGAGGTCTGCGACACCGGGCCGGGGATCCCCATGCACCTGGCCAGCCGGATCTTCGAGCCCTTCGTGACCACCAAGCCTCGCAACGTGGGCACGGGGCTGGGCTTGTCGATCTGCCACAACATCGTCACCTCGCTCGACGGCCAGATCTCGGCCCACCCCCGGGCCCCCCGCGGCACCGTCTTTCGCGTGCGGCTGCCGCCCAGCGGGCGACCGGTGCACCGCGAGTCCGCGCCACCGCCCGAGCCATCCCGATCCTCGCGCATGTCGGGCGTCGGGCGTCGGGTGCTCATCATCGACGACGATCCGCTGGTGGCCAGCGCGCTGCGGCGTCTGCTGGCCACCGGAGAGGTCGAGGTGGCCGACAGCGGTCGCCAGGGGATCGAGCTGCTGCGCGGCAGCGACGAGTTCGAGGTGGTGCTCTGCGATCTGATGATGCCCGAGGTCTCCGGCATGGACGTGTACGAGACCGTGCTCGAGGAGCACCCCGAGATGGCCGAGCGGTTCATCTTCATGACCGGCGGCGCGTTCACGAACCGAGCGCGGGCGTTCTTGGAGAGCGTGCCCAACCCGAAGCTGGAGAAGCCCTTCGACGGCAAGACGCTGCGGGCGATGGTGGCTCAGCACGCCCGGTGAGCGGCGAAGGGGGCGGCGGGCAGGGCGACGAGGCAGGCCGGCGCAATCAGGCCGGCGCGAGAGTGTCGGGCTCGTCGGGCCATAGGGACTGCACATCGAGCTCGACCGCCTCGAAGGGCTCTAGTCGTGCCGTGGGGGCGTCGGCGTGGACCTCGACGAGTCGGTAGCCCTCGCCATCGAGTCGTAGCACCTCGATGGTCATCGCCCGGGGATCGATGAGCCACACGTGGCGTACTTGCTCTCGCCGATAGATCGGCAGCTTGTGGCTGCGATCGACTCGGGTGGTCGATGGGGAGAGGATCTCGGCGACCCAGTCGGGCGCTAGCGTCTCGTAGGCGGCCGTGGGGACCCGGGGCATTCGAGCCACCCGCCATCCGGCGAGATCCGGGACGATGATGTCGGGCTTGGGGCCAAGGTGGAGCTCGGGCTTCTGCAAGACGTGCCACCCGCCCGGGCCGCCGCGGCCACGGCGAAACGGACCGATCAGCTCGAAGGCCAGCTCACTGGCGACCTTGGCGTGGGACAGCGCCGGTCGCGGCTGGGTGTAGAGCGTGCCATCGAGAACCTCCGCGATCACCCGGGGATCGGCCGCCAGCACGTCTTCGTAACTGGCACGCTTGCGGGCGGCGTCGGCCATGACGATAAGCAGGATAGTATCCCCGTTGGCGGCCTAGGTACCTTCAGCCGCCGTCAGCGGCGAGCCGATCGAGCTCGCCCCACATCGCATCGAGGTCGAGCACCAAGCCATCACAATCGGGAATGCGATCCAGCACGCCTTCTACTGCTCCAACGGCGTGAATGTAGCGCCCATCGGCCCCTAGCTCGTAGATCTCCAGCGTTCGAAGCGCCGGCTCGACGATCCAGTACAAGCGCACGCCGAAGGCGGCGTACTCGGTCATCTTCTCCACCCGATCGCGTCGCCCGTCACGAGGTGTCGGCGACACGACCTCCACCACGATATCGGGGGGCACCTCGACAGCGCCCCGGGCCGGTCGCGGCACTCGTCCCGGGAGGTAGGCGCTCAGATCGGGCTTGCGCCCCCGAGCGGGAGAAACCGCGAACTTAGTCTCGGAACCGAAGACGAAGCCCGACCTTTCTGCGAGCCAGTTGCCGAGCATGCGAACGAGCCATGCCACCAGGATTTCATGCTCGAGACTGGGCACTTCCTCGTCTACCAGCCGCCCGTCGACGAGTTCGCCCGGCTGCTCCTCAGATAGAGCCGCCCAGTCCGCGAGCGACAGCGGCATCGCGACGTCCGACGAGCTCGCGGGACCGTCCATCAAGATGAAGATACCGCGCGATGTCGGAGCGACGCTCTCGTGCGTTCCGATCTTGCGGATCTTGCGCATTACCGTGCGGCAAACGAGCGCTCCAAAAAATTGCACGCCGAGCGCCCACCCCATACCGGCGTGGCTTTACATAACTATTTGTAAGTAATGGATATTACATTTCAATACAATTTCGTACTTCGCATTTCATTAATCTACACTTGTAATCATCAAACTCTGATGCAGGCTGATGTCGGACAAAGGGAGAGCTCAGCGCTCACCTCCCCTCAGAAGGACACCCCCCATGCTTACCGCCCGCACCTTCGCCGCTCTGGTCCTCACCACCACCATCGCCACTGGCTGCGACGTGCTGGACTCGGATCGGATCGACGAAGACGGCGGCGTGGTCCTCTCGGAGGACGGCCGCATGATGCTGGAGATCCCCGAAGGTGCGCTCGACGAGGCGGTCGAGATCACCATCGAGCGGGTGGACGGCCCCGAGGGCTCGGCCGGCGCGCTCTACCTGGTCGAGCCGATGGGGCTGACCTTCGCTCGCCCCGCGGTGCTCACCTACGACTACGACGACCAGACCCTTAGCGACGCCGATCCCGAGGCGCTGACGCTGGTGGCCCACCGCGAGCTTTCGTGGGCCTACCTCGGCGACCAGCTCGTAGACGACGAGGACCAGACCGTGTCGGCCAGCCTCATGGCCCTGTCGGCGGTCACCGTGGTCGTGGAGGACTAAAGTGGAGGACTAAAGGGGCAGTAGCCGGGTGCGCACGCTGTTATCGAGCACCGCGATCGCCTTGCACAGCGCCCCAGCCTGCTCGTCGTCGGCCCGCAGCGGCACGTCGATGAATAGCAAGCCCACGTCGTCCACCGTAGCCAGGGCCTGGCCCACGATGTTGACGCCCGACTCGGCCACCACCCGGTTGACCGCCGAGAGCACCCCCGGCACGTTTTGGTGGATGTCGACGATCCGGCTGCCTCGACCGGCATGCCGGGTCGCGTTTAGATCGAGCGGCGGCAGGGTCACGCAGCCCAACGTCGTGCCCTTCTCCAGGTAGCGCCCGACCGCGGTGGCCACCTCGCGGCCGATGTTGGCCTGGGCCTCCAAGGTGCTGCCCCCGATGTGCGGAGTGAGGATCACGTTGTCCTGCCCCCGCAGCTCCGACTCGAAGGGCTCCTTGGTGCTGGCCGGCTCACGCGGATAGACGTCGATCGCCGCGCCGGCCAGGTGCCCGCTGGACAAGGCCTCCCGCAGGGCGGGGATGTCCACCACCTTGCCGCGGCTGAGGTTGATGAGGTACGAGCCCTCGCGCATCGCCGCCAACTCCGTGGCGCCCATCATGCCGCGGGTCAGCTCGGTGTCGGGCACGTGTAGGCTGACGAACTCGCTGCGCCCCAGCAGCTCCTCGAGGCTCTCCACCGCGACCGCGTTGCCCAGCGGGAGCTTCTTGTCGATGTCGAAGAAGATCACGTGCATGCCCAGCGCCTCCGCCAAGATGCTGACCTGGCTGCCGATATGGCCGTAGCCCACGATCCCCAGGGTCTTGCCCCGCACCTCGTGGGCTCCGGTCGCGCTCTTGGCCCACCGGCCCTCGTGGGCCGCCTTGCTGCGGCTGAAGATCTGACGCGAGAGGATCACGACCTCGGCGATCACCAGCTCGGCCACCGAGCGCGTGCTGCTGAACGGAGCGTTGAAGACAGCGACCCCGCCGCCCCGCGCCTCGTCTAGGGCGATCTGATCGGTCCCGATGCAGAACGCTCCGATCGCCATCAGCCGCGGCACGCTGCGCAACACCTTCGGGGTCACGTGGGTCTTGCTGCGCAAGCCCACCACCACCGGCCCATCGCCGGGAAGATCCGACAGGGCGGCGATGAGCTCGTCCTCGCCGAGAGCGCGACCGATCCGTTGGATCTCGACGTCGTGGGCGGCGAGCACCTCCGAGGCGGTGGCGTGGACGTTCTCGAGCAGCAGGGCGTGGGCGCGTGGCACGGGGCGGACTATGACGCAACGAGGGTCACCACCGCCAGCCAGGCGCCGGGTCGCCCCTGGGCCGGTGATCTGCTAGCACCCGAGCGATCGCGGCGGATCGCCCCGCCGCCACCGGAGAATTCGTGAGCACCCGCGGCCCCGCCCTCGTTCGCCTGCGCAAGTCGCTGCGCCGCCATGCGCAGCAAGGCTGGGCCCGAGCGGTCTTCGCTCGACCTGGCGAGGACGAAGAGCCACTGGTGTTCGAAGGACCCGGCTCAGGCGTGCCCGACGACGCCGCGGTGCAGGCCCTGCTAGAGGCCGCCGAGGCGGCGGCTCGGGACGGTCGGGTCAAGCAGACCTTGGTGCTCGACGAGCGCCATCGCGTGCGAGTCGACGCACGCCATGGCCGCGCCCGCCGGGTGACGCTCGACGAAGCTCGCGCGCGCAAGGTGATGGGAGGCAAGGATCGTGCGCTGCGACCCGACGCCAGCGCCTCGCTGCTGCGGGTGATCGGCATCATGAACGACGACGGCACGATCTCGGCCCGTAGCGCCAAGAAGTACAAGCAGGTCAATCACTTCGTCGAGCTGTGCCGGCCGGTATGGGAGCGCCTGTGCACCCTGCGCCCGGTGACCTCCACGGCCCCCTTGCGGATCCTCGACCTGGGCTGCGGCAATGGCTACCTCGGGTTCGTGCTGATCGAGGCCCTGCGCCTGGCGCAGATCCCCGCGCGGCTGCACGGGGTCGATCGCCGGGCCGACTTTGTGCAGCAGTGCCGCGAGCGCGCCGCTACCCTCGGCCGCGAGGGGCTCACCTTTGCCCAGGCCGAGATCGACGCGGTCACGCCAGACCAAACCCCACTGGGCGGCGCTCCCGACCTGGTGGTGGCGTTGCACGCCTGTGACACCGCCACCGACGACGCCCTCGCGCTCGCGGTGCGAGCGGGGGCCCGCTCGATCCTCGCGGCTCCCTGCTGCCAGCGCGAGCTGGCCGAGCAATTGCGGCACACGCGGACCGATGAGTCGGTGGTGCCCGTGCCGGCACTGCTCCAGCACTCGATCCTGCGCCGAGGCTATGCCGCCGATCTCACCGACGCGCTGCGCGTCGAGCTGCTGGAGGGCTGTGGCTACCACGTAGACGCGATCGAGTTCGTCGGCAGCGAGCATACGCCCAAGAACCTGCTGCTGCGCGCGCACCGGCGGCACCCGCAGAGCGCGGTGGAGCCGGAGCGCTGGAGACTGAGCGAGATCCGGCTTCGCTGCCGAGCGCTCGGGGTGGAGCCGCAGCTGCTCGCGACCCTGGAGCGGGAGCCCGACTGACTTCGAGACACCCGAGCATTGGCGCCACGCGGTATCGTCCCCCCGATGCTTGGCTTTTGTCGTGCTTCGTCGACCCGCCGCCTCCGCGTGCTCTGCCCGTGGACGATTGCCTCTGGTCTAGCCGGCTTGTTCCTGTTCGATCCCGTCGCTGTCGCCGCGGTAGTCCCCGGTCGGATCGTGCTCCAAGAAGGTGACGCCATCATGGGTGGCGCTGCCGTGACCGAAATCTCCCCCCCATGGGTGAACGCGGCGGGCGAGGTCGGCTTTACCGGTGAACTCGACAATGGAGATCACTACGTCTTCGTCGGCAACGACGTGGTCTGGCAGGGCAACGACGACGCCGCGGTGAACCTCGACAATGTCGACAGTGTCATGGGTAGCAACGGCCGGAGCCACTGGGTGTATGCAGTCAACATCAACGGCAACCAGGGCCTGTACACCGATGCCGGGATCTTCGCGGTCAGCGGCGATTCCGCCCCGGGCTTCACGGGGAATTTTACGTTCCTCAGCACTCCCTCGATGACCGCCGACGGTACGATCTACTGGCGAGCGGGCATCAACACCGACGACGACGGGGACACCGACGAACGGGGGTTCTACCGCGCCACCGACGGTACCTTCGGCTCCGCCGAGTTACTGCTCGCGAGCGGTGACATCGTCGACGGGGTCATGATCAACGACAATAGCGCGGGTATCAACGCCTCGTTCGCGATCTCGGACAACGGGGCTCATTGGATCCACGTGCTCAATATGGAGGGCTCCAGCGACAACGATGACTTCGTCATGGTCGATGGTCTGATGGTCGCCCGCGAGGACAACCCCACTAGCGAAGGCGATAATTGGGCCCAATTCGACCTGGTAGGGATCAACGACGCCGGCAATTATCTGTTCACGGGCGACACCAACGGGCTAATGAATTCGGACGAGTTCATCGCCTACAACGGCAACATCGCCATTCGCGAGGGCGACACGGTCGACGGTGTGCTCCTTCCCAGCTCGGCCAACCTGCGCTTCGTGGCCATCAACAACCTGGAGCAGGCGACTCACGCGTGGGGTTACTTCCTCGAAGACGGAGATGCTCGCGAGACGGTGTTCTTCGCCTGCAACGCGGCCGACCTGGCCGGCACCTCGCAGGAGGTCTTCACCACCATCGACGACGAGCTCGACGTGGACGGCGACGGCAACGGCGACTATGCGATCACCAACATCCCGCTCGGCAGCGCGACCGACAGCAAGAGCCTGGGAGAGACTCCCTTCGTCTACGTAGAGGTCGAGCTCGAAGACGGCAACACCGAGGCCAACGCGATCGTAGAGTTTGCCGTCACCTGCTGCGGCAACACGGCCATCGACCCCCGCGAGGAATGCGATGACGGCAACGACGACGACACCGACGACTGCCCCTCCACCTGCTTGAATGCCCGCTGCGGCGACGGCTTCGTACAGACCGGCGTCGAGGAGTGCGACGACGGCAACGACGACGATACGGATGCCTGCCGCAACGATTGCACCCTGCCCGACTCGGTCGACGAAACGGTCGGTGAAGACAGCACGAGCAGCACTGGAGGGAGCGGCACCGGTCCTGGTTCCGCCAGCCTCGGCGACACCGACTCGCTGGGCAGCAGCACCACCGCGGACGACACCAACACCGACTCGGGCGGCGGGATCGTCCCGCTCGACTCGGCGTGTGGCTGTAGAGCCGGCCGACCTGTGCCCGACATACTCGCGAGCCTCATGGGCCTCGGTGTGCTGGGCCTCGGACGCCGGCGCCGGTATCGGCGCTGAACCACGGCGCGGGAGGGCGCGGGAGGGCGCGGGAGGGTGCGGGAGGGTACGAGGCACGCTCGACCGCTCCCAGCGACCCGCTCGACCTTCTCGCTGGACGGCGCCAAACCAGGATCGCCCTATTGGAGCACATCGGCTGTTAGACTACGGGCATGCCCCACTCGGACACTTCGCCCGAGGCCGCCGAGATCCTGCGCGAGCGCATGCGTCGGCTGACCCCCTCGCAGCGGTTCGAGGAGGGCATCAAGCTGTGCAAGCTCTCGCGCCAGATCATGCGCGCCGGCATTCGTATGCGCCACCCCGACTACGACGAACAACAGGTCGAGATGGCGCTGGCCCGGCTGCTGTGGGGCGACGATCTGTACCGCAAGGCCAAGCCAGACTGGCCCCTGCTCGATCCATGACCGACGAACTCACCGAAACGCTACGGCAGATCGTCGCCTACCTCCAAGCCCAGGGAATCGTCCAAGAAGGCTTTGCGCTGGCCCTGTGCGGCGGGCCTGGGTGATGGACAAGCTCGCCTATATCCTGTGGGGTGATGCATCTATGGTGGCGCCTCGATCTCGTAGACCAAGCCGTCCTTGCATGCGGCAAATACCCGCCCCTCCGAGGTGACACACACCCCCGGCACCGAGTCGTTCAACTCGACCACCTTGAGGTGTTGCTCGGATGAGATCCTCCAGAACTTTACACTACCGTCGCTGCACGAAGCTACGAACACATCACCGCCAGGCAGGAGGGCGAGGCTCTCGACTTCCTGACAAGCTCGCCATACCTGCATCACATCGCCGGTGTTAGCATCGATCTGGCGAATGAGACCATCACTGCCTCCGCAAACCAGATGCGTCCCCTCCTCGATCCACGTGAGCGTGCTGATGCTGCACCAAGGTTTGTAGGTGTCGGGATCGGGATCGCGCCCGAGAATGCCAAATGCGAGCTGAATGTCCAGCACACTCTGTAGAGATTCGGGATCGATCACCTGGACACCGCGCGTTGTTCCCACGGCAATGCGTCCCGTCGGGGTGGAAATCGCAGTGACACACCAGGCGGGCCAGGCCGCGGCCTCCCTCAGGCACTCACCGGTGCCGAGGTCCCATCGCCGCAATGACATATGACTGACCGATATTCCGTGGTCGTCGCCCAAGAATACGAAGCCCCGTACCTCCTCGGTGTGGCCACTGAACACGCGTTGTTTCTCGAAGGTGCCGAGGTCCCACAGCGCAAATTCGGTGGTCCCATCCGCGGTCGCGAATCGCAACGCATCGTGCACCAGAGAAAAGCTCGCAAAGCCATCCCGGCAGATCGCGTCGATGGTGCCGTGATAGACGCATTCCCGGCTGTCGATCTCCCACACGAAGAGATCTCGAATCCCCGTCGCCATGATGTGGCGACCATCGGGCAAGGCCATCACCGAGTAGAGCGGATCGTGGAGATCAGGCTCGTCGGGGTCGCCGTTGTCGGGGATGAATCTCGCGATCATCAAGGAGCCTCTATGCCGCCTGGAGCCTCTGGCTTCACCGCCGGATGCTAGGGAACGGGATGACGGAAGAAGTATCGCGTGCCGGCCACGAAAGCCGTGGTATTAGTTTGCAAGAAGTCCTCTAGCGTGCTCTGGATGTGCATGGGGCGCAGCTCGACCCACCGAAAGAAATCTGCGCAGGAGATACCAGTACTCGCTTCGAACATACGACGATACTGCACCAGGTCATTCGCGGCAACCGCGTCGGGCAGTGCATCCCAGCACTCCTGCGCGATCTTTACCGGATCCCGCAGCTCACCCGCCCAGAGTGCGACCGTGTTCGACCCAAACTCGTCTTCCAGCTCTCGGCAGGCCGCGTTAACCTGGGCGGGAAACTCCTCCAGCATGGGTTCCCGGGCGTTACGCTCCTCGGCCGCCGCTCGGATCCTAGGGTTGGATATGTTGGTAGTGTCAGCAGGAGGAGCGTTGAAGTAGTTCGACTCCGCTTTGAGGGGACCGCCAAGAGGCTCGAGCAGGTCGCAGATCGACTGGGATATGATGTCGCGCTCGGAGGCGCTCTGAGCTCGCTCCCAGGCGGCGACCATCTTGGGAATGAGACTTGAGAAGCCGACCTCTCGGGCCGCCTGGACGGCAAACGCACGAGTCCATGGTGACTTGCTCCGCATCGCGATAACCAGGATATCAAGATCGGAACGCGCGACGACGAGCCCCGCAACGAGCAGTGCCGAGCGATTCAGTGCTAGCGGCTCGTCTTTTTCGAAGTAGGCCTGCAGCAGCCGAGCGTGGGTATGATCACCCATCTTTGCGCGCTCGAGGACCGCCGCCAGCACGATCCAAGGATCTGGATGTTGCAGCGCCTCGGAGGAGAGCAGATTCAGCGTGGGCTGGTCCGCGAGAACGATCCCATTGGCTAACCAGTCAAATGTCCCCCAGAGAAACGAAGGGGGCATGTCATTGGTAACGGCGTTCATCGCAGACCGCTACCACTTCCCGTTGTGGATGTCCATGATCCGATTCTGACAATCACCAAGCTGATCTTCGACATATTTACAGTCGTCACCATAGACAGACTGCACATTGCCTTCCCCGATAGGACACCCTCCTGCCGCCAGCGGGGTCTTGTGGCCATGGAGCTTGAAGTCCTTCTTTTTGCTATTTGCGATGAGTCTCTTCTTGAAGGCGATTGTCCTCTTACCGAGGTCTTCGCCGTACATCTTGATGATCTCCGATTCCGGTGTCATAGGGCTGATCATGTCAGCATACTCCTTGCGGCCCTTCTTCGAGCTGTCTACGACATAGTGCTTGGCACAGGGGTCATCTTCATCTTCGTGGATGTTGCCGCAGCCGGCCTCCTTGCTTAGGGCGATTGCGGCCTGGGCGTCAGCGATCGCCTGCATCGCTCTCCTATCCTTCTTGGACGGAGGGTTGTTTCGGGGTTTGAACGGTGGATTATACCACTCCGAGGCCGTCATTGACTTACCGCTCTTCTGTGCCTCGGTGTGGACGGGCCCTCCGCAACAGTCGCACTTGGGGTCCTCGCCGCCGTCTCCATCACCGCCCGGCGGTGAGATACCGCCGACCTGCATCGTCATCGCGCCGCCGGAAGGCTGCGCCGACATATGATTCGAGGTCGTCAGATCACCAGTTCGCGTGACCGGCTCGCCCTCGACCGCTACGTCCATCGACGACGCCTGACAGTGGGTCTTGCCTGCATTGGTATGATCGACGACATTGGACCCAAAGCTCTTAGTAGAGGCTTCATCCCCTAGTGGGGAAGACTTATAGTGCGACTTGCTATCGAGGCAAACGGGCTTGCTGCCGATCTTGACTTTCTTGCTGCCATCCTTGAGATCTTTTGACTTGGAGGTGTCGGGATAGGGAACCGGCAGTGGCCCTGCGGGGGGTGACGGCGGACTCATGCAGACATCGGGCATCGCCGCGATGCACATATGGTCGCTCGCCTTGCCGGAGATCTCCATCCCATTCGCGAAGACGTTCTTCCCCATGACATCATCCTCTACCTGCGCTCAAGATCAGAGCGGCTCTTTCACCCGTTTGCTGAGCGGCGTACACGATGGCGTGCGGGCCAGGAGCATAGCCGCGCTCGAATGCAACAACAGCCCAGATAATGCTACACAGACCGGCACTCGCCCCAACATCGCCAAGGCTGCGCGCGGTGAGCCACAACGGAAAACTCTCCATATTGCGCCGCAACAACCGTGAGAGCACGAGGACCTGCTCCTTGAAAGAGTATCCCTCGGCTGCGGCATCGCTGAGTCGAAAGTGTAGATCGTGCATGCCCATTGTCGCCTCGCGCAAGGCATCGCGCGCCGCAGCGGTGATACCGTCACCTCGCAGCGGAATGTCATTGGTCAGCAACGCCGGCTCCTTGGCCAGGCCGATTCCGGCCACGGTCGCTCGCGCTCGATAGGGATCGCCCGTGATGAGCACACAGGCCGCGGCCTCTCCGGGAGTCACCCCATCGGAATTGTCGTCGGTGAACAGTCGATACTCGTCGTTGAGCCGGAGCAGCACTCGGGCGTTGATCAGGGAATCGGCCCCACAAACCAATACCGCCTCATAGCTTCTGCTGCCCACAAGCGCTCGCGCGGATGCGATCGCCTGCAGCCCGGCGTAGGCACCTCCGCTCAGAACGTGTACATGGCGCGGGTCGATGGGTTCGCCACAATACTCGGAGAGGTGCTGGGCGACCATCGCGACGGCCAGTGTCTGACCGCCTTGGGGCGGAAGGACACACAAAATAGCCGTCTGCTGCAACGAGTCCGGTCGAACCTGCCGCAAGAGGTCCCGAAGCGCGATCCTAAGTAGCTTCAGGGCTCGCTGTGCGACGCTCTCGCCACTGGCCGGCTCGCCATGGAATGATCCCACCAACGGACGCCCCTTTTCGTCGAGGTAGGGCATCTCCTTACGGCGGCTGATGCCGGCCCGCATGGCTGCGCAAGCGGTCTGGGCCGTCAGTCCGACCGGACAGGCCAACCCGATGGCCTCAAGATACACCTTCGAAGTCATCGGCGACGACCTTTGCGTAGCCAGTCGAGCGTTGCCGCCAGTCCGCGAAAATGTGGCTTACCGTTGCGCCAGCCGATGCAGGCATCCTGTTTGGGACGGGGTTGCTCACCGACCAATATCTTGAAGAATCGGTTGAGTTTCTTGCCGATCGGAACGCTGGCTCGCCATGTGAGTAGGGCCCGATGCGCATGCGGCTCGACCACGACCGTATCGAGCACCGCCTGTTTATTAATCGTACGATCAACGAATACGAACCGGATCGGCATGGAGATCGTCGGCAGTCGATACTGCACCACCGGCTCTATGGCCATGTGGACGCAACGGATCAGTTCGCCGCCCTTGAAGAAGGGAAACCACTGATCCTGGGCCGTGCCCATGCAATAGCGCGAGTCGAAATCAGCCGGCAAGAAGGGACAGATCTCATCCAGCCACTTTTGATCGTAGGTGCCTGCAAACCCGACCCGTTGCTTCCAGTGGCGACCGAGCACGCCAAGACCGACCGGCTCGACACGGTCGCGGACGCTGGTGAGCGGATCCTTGGGGTGCTCGAGGTTGGGCAAGGGCAAGCCGTCGACCGCGGAGCGTGGACGATGTGGATTGAAACCCACCCCGGCGAGATTGCGATGCTCGACTGCCACATTCATCTTCCCCTTCGTGTCGTCGGTGCCCCCGAAGGCCCGCTCGTAGGTCAGCGGCATCTCGCGAAAAGGCACCGGGTCCGAAGCGACGAACCCCATTCCAGTGCGCGCCCAGCGCCGATCGCCCACCACCGAGATATCTTTGGCTTTGCCCTCGACTTCGAGTCGTACGCCGAGACGAGTCGCCTTCTGCCCGTTTGGGGGCACGGCAAAGCCCACTACCGAGACCTCTGCGTAGGGTTTGTAGAGTGGGAAATCACTGCCATAGCGGATGGAGGATGTCTCGGGATCGCCGTAGTGGTCATCGGCATAAACTAACGGCGCTTGTTCCCTGGCCAGCTTCATGTGACCATGGGGGTCGGTGTCGAAGGTGCCCTTGACAACGACGAGGCAGTGATCACGTGCCTCCTTGTCCGCAATGATCGTCCGATTAGCCTCCATCCCGGTCGTATTGGTAGAGATAATCAACGCACATGCCTCGTGGACCGTACCTTGATGTGGAGTTGGCCCATGCACTGTTTGTACAAGCAAACAACCACCTAGGCAACAAGGCCGCACTTCGCTCCGTGAGCGTGGCTCGAACGTTCCATAGGCTCCTTGGCAATCCGCACGCCCGCACGCTTCTGGGAGGGTGCGGCTCTTCTGGGGACACGCGGACCTCAATAATTTCAGAAGGTTGTAAGGGGCCCCAATTCGCAAAATCCCGAAGTCGAGGGGTCGATCGTCCGCCCAGCGACGTTTCGTCAGATGTAGGTTCACTGTCGACCAGTTTGAACTCGATCAACGGGCATGCGCGTAGAACGCTACTCGCAGAGCGCTGCGCTCCTAACTCCCCCGAAATTCGGGCCAACACGGTATCCTAGCGGATAATCCACTGTCGCGGTCCGAGAAGAGCCGCACCCTCGATCGTGCCTATATCGACCGATGGGTCCGATCGCTCGAGCTGGAGGAGATGTGGGCCCAAGCAACCGAGCAAGCTTAAGCCCCGGCAAGCGCCAGCGCCTCTACAGCACGTCGGCCGCGACCGCCACCAGCTCGAGCACCGGCGACGACATCGAGGCGCCCTCCAGCTCCGCGCGGTACTGGAAGTAGCGACCCACCAGGCTCTCGGGCAGCGGCAGCGGCTTCCCGGGCCCCAGCGCGTGCGCCACGTCTTCGTAGACCGTCTGCGACGTACCGTCGGGGCCCACGAACTCGCCACCGACACACTGGGGATCGTCGCACGCCCGAACCTGGATCCGCAGCCTCAGCACCCCGCGCTGGTAGAGCGAGTAGATCTCCGCCGGCGCGAGCGCACGCCGCCAGATCGCCACCTCGTCGAACGTACCCGCCGCCGGAAAGGTCCCCCCAGAGAACGCACCCAGCGCCAGCTCGGTACCCGACGGAAAGTCGATCGGATCCGCGTAGGCAAAGGACTCCATGTCCTCGGCGAAACCGTCGAAGTAGACCGCAGCCTCGGCCTGAACATGGCCACTCTTGGTCACCGCGACATGATGCCACTGCTCGTCGACGAGTTCGCTGCTTCCGCACAGCCTAGGCCCAGTGGCACCGTGATTGGCAGAATAGGTCCCGCCGATACGGCCGAGTCCACCATCGCCCGTGCATTGCGACGACGTGGGGTATCGACAGCCGAGCCACAGGTGCGAGCGATCGCTGCCCTGCCCCTCGATGCCCAGGTAGACCTGGTTGTTCGACACATCTTCACCATCGCAGGGCGCGTCGCTGCGCACCCACATCGACCAGGTAAAGTCGTCTTCACCAAACGAAAAAGCGTCTTTCCACGCCCCGTTGTGAGCATACGAGGCCATGTCGTCGGCGAGCGCGGTGCCAAAGGGACCGATCACCCACGGTACGCCAGCCTCGGTCTCCAACAACAAATCGTGCCCTAGCCCCGAAGCGTCTTCGAGTAGCTCGAACGGGCCCGCCGTCCCTTGGCCGTCGAGGGGCAGCAGCAGCAGGTTGGCGCTCATGTCGATGTTGCCCTCCGCATAGCCCTGCTCGGACTGCCCTCCCCCCGGGAGCGGCTTGCCGTAGGGGGCCTGCGGGATCCATCGCACCGTGTGCCAGACGACCGACTCCCCGGCATCGAAGACCCGCGAGACGAGAACCCCCTGGGCATCACCCGTCAGCTGGATCCCCCCGTTGGTCCAGACCAAGCCCGTCAGCTGGCCGGCGGCGAAGTCTTGCTCGTCGTCATCGACGAATTCGAGCGTGGGTCCACCCTGGCCGGTCGCGGCAGCATCGTCCGAGCCGCCCGTACCGTCGTCGGGATCCAAGGTGGTGCCCCCGTCGGTCCCCGCAGAGGATCCCGCTTCCGTGTCCTCGCCCAGCGCTACACACTCGCCGGAGAGCTCGCCCGCGTGCTCGCCGTACCGCTGCATACTCGGGCAGACCTCGTCGGGAAAGCTGCAAAAGCCGGTCGGCTCGCAACGGCCCGACATGCCCCCGTCGACGCAGTCGCCGTCGCTCGTGCACACGAATGCGCCGGCCCCCTGACACGCTCCGGCGAGGAACCCCGCCGCCAACCCCAACCGCACCGCCCTCCCCAACCGCACCGCCCTCCCGCCCACTTGGTCAATCTAGCACGGCGACCCGCTCGATCATCCTCCGACCTGGCCTCCGACCGGGCCTCCGACCGGGCCTCCGACCGGGCCTCCGACCGGGCCTCCGACCGAGCCTCCGACCGAGCCTCCGACCGGACCCGTAGCGACCCCCGAACGACCGACAGACGACCATCCAATGACATGCACGTCAGGAGGCGAACGCCCCTTGCTCCCCCCGGCCGGCCGTGATGAGCTGACGCCGTGAGCGCCCTTCAGATCGTGCAGATCGAGGTGGGACTGTTGCAGAACTTCTGCGAGGTGATCGGCTGCCCCACCACCGGCGAGGCCGCGCTCGTCGACCCTGCATTCGAGGTGGATCGCCTGCTGCGGGCGGCCAGCGAACGCAATTGGACGGTGACCACGATCTTACTGACCCATACCCACGACGACCACGTCGCTGGACTCGACGAAGCCGCCGAGGCCACCGGGGCGGTGGTGCGCTGCCACCCGACCGAAGTGGAGATCGCCCGTCGCTTGGCACCACGCGTCGAGCCTGTCGTCCACGACGAGACCATCGCGGTGGGCCAGGGTCGGATCCACGCCCTGTACACGCCCGGCCACACCCCGGGGTGCGTGTGTTGGTACGTGCCCGAGCCGGCGTCGATAATCACCGGCGACGTGCTCTTCGTGGGCTCGTGCGGCGGCGTCTCCTACCCGGGCTCGGATCCGGCGCTCATGGTCAAGAGCCTCCAACGCACGCTGGGCGGGCTACCCGAACACACCAAGATCTACCCCGGCCACGACTACGGACGCACCCCCACCAGCACCCTGGCCTGGGAGCTGGTCCACAACCCGGCCCTGCAGGCCGACACCGTCGAGACCTTCTGCGCCTACAAGAACATTCCCGTCCCCTCCCAATAGCGCTACACCGGTAGCGTTTCTCAGGTAACGTTCCTGCCCCTCGTACGAACTCTTCCCGGATCCTCATGCACCTGCCCACCCTTCCCGATCCCAAGAAAGTCCCCGTCGCCAAGTGGAGCGCGCTGAGCGATCGTGAGCCCGCCTATGCCTGCATCGCCGACGTAGACTTGGTCGTCGTGCGCTGGGACGAGCAAGCCTCGGTGCTCTATGGCCGCTGCCTGCATCGCGGCGCGCTGATGGCTGACGGCACGGTTCAGGGTGGCGATCTCATCTGTAGTGTGCACCAGTGGGACTACCGCTTGGACACGGGGGTCAGCGCCTACAACAACGACGAAGCCCTGGCCCGCTTCACCGCGTGGGTCGACACCGAGACCGACCAGGTATTGGTGGACGAAAATGAGATCGCCGCCTGGGCCGAAGAGCACCCCCAGCCCTACGCCCGCAGCGAGTACCAGGGCCTCTATGCCGACGTGCATGGCACCCCCGAAGAGCCCTACAACAAGCAGATCCAGGAGCTCGCTCGCCACGGGCTCACGCGCCTGGGTCACCACGGGACCGTCTCGGCCATGGGAGTGCCGCTCACCGAGCTCCCGTGCTGGAACGACATCCAGATCGTCACCGCCCAGCTCGCTCGCAAGCCCCTGCTCGACGACGCCGCCGTGGGCACCGAGGTGGTCATCGGGCCGCGAGCCCAAAAGCCACTGCGCCTGGAGATCCCCTTGTTCGTCAGCGACATGAGCTTCGGGGCGCTCTCCGAAGAGGCCAAGGTCGCGCTGTCCGCCGGGGCCCAGACGGCCGGCACCGGGATCTGCTCGGGCGAAGGCGGCATGCTGCCTGAGGAGCAGGCCGCCAACTCGCGCTACTTCTACGAGCTGGCCTCGGGCCGGTTCGGCTGGTCGATCGACAAGGTCAAGCGCTGCCAGGCCTTCCACTTCAAGGCCGGCCAGGGCGCCAAGACAGGCACCGGCGGGCACCTACCGGGCAACAAGGTCATGGGCAAGATCGCCGAGGTCCGCGGCCTCAAAGAAGGCGAGCCAGCGATAAGCCCCGCCACCTTCCCCGATCTCCACTCGGTGGACGACTTTAGAAGAGTCGCCGACGAGGTCCGCGAGGCGACCGGAGGGATCCCCATCGGCTTCAAGATGTCGGCCCAGCACATCGAGGACGACATCGACTTCGCCCTCGCCGCCAGCGCGGACTACATCATCCTCGATGGCCGGGGAGGAGCGACCGGGGCCGCGCCCAACGTCTTCAAGCACAACATCTCCGTGCCCACCATCGCCGCCCTCGCCCGGGCCCGGCACCACCTCGACCGGCGCGGGAACGGCGACGTGACCCTGGTGATCACCGGAGGTCTGCGTACCGAGGGTGACTTCGCCAAGGCCCTGGCCCTGGGGGCCGACGCGATCGCGATCTCCAACAGCGCGCTGCAGGCGATCGGCTGCCTGGGCATGCGAGCGTGCCACACCAACAATTGCCCGGTGGGGATCGCCACCCAGCGGCCCCACCTGCGCGCGCGGCTCGACGTGCAGCGCTCGGCCCAGCAGCTGGCGAACTACCTGGGAGCCACGGTGGAGCTGATGCAGATCCTCGCCCGAGCGTGCGGGCACGATCATCTGCGAGGGATGTGCGTAGCCGACCTGGTCAGCTGGAAGCGCGACGTCGCCGACTTGGCGGGGATCCGCTACGCCGGCGTGGGCGGATAGCGCTGTGGCGGCTCCTCGTAGTCCGCCTCGAACGCGGCCAGCACCGTGTCGAGCTCGGCCTCCATCTCGTCCTCGCTCACCACCGACTCGATCACCAGCGGGCAGTCGGCGGGGACGAGCCGGGCGACCCGCGAGAACGCCCACCGCGCCAGCGCCCGCACCGGCTGGTGCTCCCCCCGCGGCCCCACGTCGCTGACGTGGATCTGCCGCAGCCGGGCGCCGTACTCCAAGAGCATCAACAGCGCGATCGCCATGGTCGGGTCGATCTGCCGGGCGTGGCCTACGTCGAGGCAGAATGAGGCCTCCGGGTACTCCTCGAATAACTCCCGCAGCTCGGCCGCGTTGCGCCCCCGGGTCTTGCGGTTGTCCATGTTCTCGATGCACAGCCGCGGGCCCAGCGATCGCCACAGCGCGCGCGTGCGTATGATGCAGGGGTGCACAATAATCGGCCACTGCGGCGGCAGGGCCTCCAAGCGCTCGAACACCTCGCGCTCGCTCAGCGTCCTCAGCTTGCTGGGCGCGTGCACCGAGACATAGTCGAGCTCGGAGAGCTCGAGCGAATCCAGGCCGTCGAGCAGGGGCTGCAGCTCGTGGTCGCGCAGCGCCGAGAGCTCGATCACGCGGGCTCGCGACAGCGGGCGCTGCATCTGTAGCCCGCGTCGATAGTCGCCCCTGGCCAGCGCTCCCGTAGAAAAACCGATCGGTCGCTGCTTCATCAGAACACCCCGAACTTTCGAATGAGCTTGCTGAGCGCCGGGTGCTCGTCGAAGAAGAGATCGTTGATCCCCACCCGGAAGTGATAGCTGGCCTGGCGCACGCTCTCGTAGGTCTCGTCGTCGGCCGCGCTGTCGAACTTCACCGAATCGAGCCGCCGGCGAAACTCCGGATCGCTCAGCGCTCCGAGGAATTGGTCGTAGGCCCCGAAGATCCGCTTGGCCGTCTGCGCCTTCACCCCCGGCTGTCGTACCACCCGGGCTAGCAGCTCCAGCGGGGTGACCTCCGTCTGCTCGCGAATGAGCTCGGAGAGCAGGATGAGGTGCTCCTCTTCGCTGCCCGCCTGCAATAACGAGGGCGCCTCGAACAGCTCCGCCGTAAGCGACGCGATGAGCCCCCAGGTGAACACCAGCTTGCGAGAGAAACGCAGCTTGATGTTGCGGGTCGCCCAGCCCTTGCCCCCACGCTCCCATTTCTTCGAGGCGTAGTCGGTGGCCACCGTTCGCCAGTAGCGGACCACCTCGTTGAGCAGGAAGTAGGGGATCTTGTTGTAGCGCCCGCGGGTTGGGGAGCTCGTCACCGCCCGGTCGTGCAGGACATAACGCGCCAACACGTTGCGGATCACCCGCTCGCGCACCAGGGGGTTGGTGACCGCCCGCGACTCGGCCAGCAGCAGCATGCGGCGGGTGAAGTTGATGTTGGAGTCGCGGGTCCCGGCGATGTAGTGGACCAGATCGTGGCTGACCACGATGTCGCCAAAGGTTCCCGTGGGGCCGGGATCCTTGGTGACGACCTGCCGGATCCGCTCACCGATCTCCCGAGCCATCCGGGTGTGGCCGGTGTCCGTGGGCCCGTCGACCAGCAGCACCCAGTCGGCGTCGCTGTTGTCGCTGGCTTCGCCACGCCCCAGCGAGCCGGTGACGATGACCGTGCAGTTGGGGTCGTGCAGATCGGCCAAGCTCTCCCGCAGATCGGTCAAGATCCGCTCGGTGGTCGCCCGAGCCTGCCGCAGCGCGTCCCAGCGCTCTGCGAGATCTTGCTCGAGCTGCTCGAGTGCATGGGACGAGTTCGTCACTGCTCCGCTCGAACCTACCATCGCTGCGCCCAGTATCCGGCGCCGGCCGCCCCGCAATGACCCTATCGGCGACCAGACCGGCGAAATCGACCCGTCCTCGCCGACCCGAACGTCCACCCAGCCGAACGCGAGCGCCGCTCCCTGGCCGTGGCGGGCCTACTCGCGCACGATCACCGTGGTACCGGGGCTGCCTTCGTGCGCATGCACCCCATGCCACCCCTCGGGCAGGAACGGAGTGGTCCACATGAACAACCATCGCGCATCACTGGCCCCCAGGTTCACGCACCCGTGGCTGCGCACCCGCCCGAAGCTGTTGTGCCAAAACGCGCCGTGCAGCGCATAGCTGCCCTCGAAGAACATCGCCCACGGGACGTCCTGGATCGAGTAGTTCCCATCAGACGCGGTCATGCCATCCATGGTGCTCGACACGTGCTTGCTACGGATCCGGTAGCGGCCGGGCGGGGTCTCGAAGGGCTCCTCCTCGGTGCCCTTGCGACCGGTCGACACCAGGGTCACATAGACCGGGCGGCTGCCTTCATAGGCCACCAGCATCTGCTTGCTCAGGCTCACGTCGATCCAGCGCTCCCAGGGCTCGATCCCCTCGGGCACGGGCTGGGGCTCGGCCAGCCGCAGCTCCTTCTTGCGCAGCAACCCTCCGTCGGGGGTCATCATGTAGGCCTTGCCCGAGATCTCGATCTCTTCGCTCAGGTCGACGAAGGTGCGCCGCTCGAGCTTGCCCGTCACCTTCAGGCCACCGTCGGCGTCGAGCTCGTAGATCTTGGCCTCCTTGACCATGGCGTAGCCAAAGGGGAAGCCCGATTCTTCACTCAGCAGGGCCCCCGAGAAGTCCTTGGGCTGGTACTCGTAGGCGGCCTTCGCCTCCACGTAGGCCCCCCGCGAGGTGTACCACCAGCTCTTGCCCTCCTCGGTGATCTTGTCGGCGAGGCTGATGAAAAAGCCCTTCTCTAGCCACGGATCTTGGGGGTTGAGCGGCAATTTGATGGGCTCCGGCTCCGGCTCCGGCTCCGGTGCGGGTTCGGTCTTCCCAGTCGAAGCCGCCGGCGCCTGCACCGGCTCGACCTTGGCCCCCGACGCGCTTGCGGGCTTGCTCGTCCCCGCACTCTCGACGCTCGCGACGTCGTCGGTCACCGAGGGAAGCGAGGTCTCGGATGATGGCGGGCTAGCGCCGAGGTCGGGCTCGGCTTGTGCCGGCTTGGCTTGTGCCGGCTTGGCTTGTGCCGGCTTGGCTTGTGCCGGCTGGGCCGTCGGCGTGCTCACCGTGGGATTGCTCGGCTCCCCCGGTAGCGGCTTGCCCTCGCGGGTCGCCTCGCGGACGGCCCGCTGGGCGTCGGCCTCTGCCTGCTCTTGTGCGGTGGGGATCCGCCACCACATCGGGCTGTTCCACCGGCGCACGTAGGCATAGCGATAGGGCAGTGCCTCTTCCATGCGTGGCGGCGACGGCGGTCGATGGAGATAGGGAGCCCGCTTGGCGTCGACCACCAACCCCTTGCTCGCACACGCGAACCCTCCGGTCGGCAGGGCGTGCCAACCTTTGGCGCAGCCGGTGGTGCCTAGCTTCTTGGTGACCTTCAGACGGGTGCCCAGGCGGAGGTACCCGAGCTTGGGCGAGTCGATGTCGGGCTCGGAGTAGATCGCCACCACCTCGTAGCCCGCGAGCGCATGCATCACCAGCTCGTCTTGTGGTGGCGGCGGCCGGACCAGCTCGAGCAGCCCATAGTCCTCGGGCGCGGCGGGGATCTGCGGGATCTCCAGCTCTGGTTCGATCTGCGCCAGGGTCAGCTCGGGCTCAGGCTCCGCGGACCCCGCAGGCTCGGACCCCGCAGGCTTGGACGGTGGGCTCGACTCGGGCGGACGCTCGCTGGCCACCGGCGACACCGGGGTGGAGTCCGCCACGGACATCACCGACGGAACCACGGGGGCACGGGCGGGGGCGGGCTCAGCCGATGCACGGGGCTCGGCTCGGTCGCAGGCGGCCAGCCAAAGGCACGCCGCCGCGAAGATCCCGAGTTCGGTGCGCATAGCCTCGTGCATAGCCTACGCCGCTACCCCTACGGAAGATTCCGGCAAAGCCGGGGCCTCCAACCGAGTGGCGGCGGGTGGCGGTCGTGAGTCTCCCGGGCGTAGGGCGGCGATCGACCGCCTTGACCCGCGTGTGACCGCGACCACCGTAGGACTTCCCCTGAGGGCCGAGTAGTGCCACAATGAGCGCCGCAACCTCAGCGCATCGCGCCCTTGCACCGGGAGGCCCACCGCGGTTCATCTACGGCGCCTGGTTGCGCGCTTATCAGGTTTCGTTATACGAAATACTCAAAATTCAAGTGGTAAACAATATCGTACGGAGTAGTTTGTAGGGGTCATGGCCATGCTCGCAACACTAATTCCCGCGGCTCTCACCAAGAGTCAGAGTGAATTCATTGCAGAGCATCCTGGGTTCCACCTGCTCAAGCCACCCACGGCATCCGAGGAGACCGAGCTGCGCCACGACACCTTGCAGGTCTCGCATCCGGCTGGCGTGCCGCCTTCGCACATCGTGCCTTCGTCTCATGCTTGGCAGGCCACGCGGATCGCCAAGCAGCCCGACAGTCCCTACCCCGATCGGATCAGCGTGGGTCGGGCCGCCGATTGCGACATCGTGCTTCGCTTCGCGGTGGTGTCCAAGCACCACGCTCAGTTCTTGGTGGGCTCCGACGGCTCGCTGCAGATGCACGATCTAGGCTCGGTCAACGGCACCTACCACAACGGCAAGCGCCTCGAAGAAGGCCAGCGCGTCACGCTCGCGCCCCGCGATCTCATCTCGTTTGGTGGGGTGCACTGCGAGCTCGTCGATGCGGTGGGCCTCTACCAAAAGGCGGGCGGCGGCGGCGACAAAGCTTGACGCTCGCGGCCGTTCGAGTCCTCGGCAACGGCATCGCCCACAACGACGGCGGTGCCGTTTTCATTTGGTTGGGCGGCGCGGCTTCGCTCCGACAACGTCACCTCGAGTTCGACGACGACGACCGACGACCGACGACCGACGACCGACGATATAGCCACGAGGTAACGGCCGCTCGTTCGGTGACGAACCTTCCTACGCCGCGGAAGGAGTCTCATGCCGACGACCGCTCTGACGACGCGTCCGCCCGGACCGACGCTCCGCGAGGGACGCCGCCGATTCTTCTCCGACCAGGGGTTCCCCGCCGACGGTGGCTACGACGAGTCCTGGGCCGAGGCCAGCTTTGGCCCCATCCCCTATGCGATCCCCCAAAGTCGCGCCCGGGCCGACGCGCTCCGGGTCCACGACCTGCACCACGTGCTCGCCGGATACCCCGCCGACTGGCGCTCCGAGTCCCTCATCAGCGCCTGGGAGCTGGGCTCGGGCGGCGGCGGGCGCTACCTCTATGCATGGTTCATCGCCCTGTTCGGATTGTTCGTCGGTCTGCTGACGATCCCCCGGGCGGTCTGGCGGGCCTACCTACGCGGTCGCGGCAGCACCAACCTCTACCGAGAGGCCGACCCTGGTGTCCGCCTTCAGCAGCCGATCGCCGAGATCCAACGCGAGCTCGCGATCCGGTCGATCCGTACGACGCCGCGGCGCGCCACCCTGCGCGACGCCCTGGCCTTCGGCCGATGGTCCGTCGCGGCGCTCGCCCTGACCGCGGTGTTCGTGCTCGGCACTCCATGGCTGGTCTTGCTCGCCGTCACTCGACGCATGTGTCCATTCCGTCCGTGCCACTGTTCGTGATCGGGCGGTGATCGGGCTGCCGCGAACGACGGGCGCGGGGTATCGTCCGCCCCGATGCGCCCGTTCCAGCACCCGGCCTGGCCTCATGTGCGTGCGATCCTCATCGGGCTGCACGTGCTGTCGCTGGTGGTGCTCTCGCTCCCCGACGCCGGTGCGGTGCACAGCCGCCGCCGCTGGCAGACCGCCAACGCTCGCGCCGATCTGCGACAGCTGGCCGACCGGCTGCAGCGCTGGGGTTTCGACACCGACGAGCGCCGGCTGGGGCGCACGCTATGGGACATGGGTACGGCCTACCTGCGCGTGCAGCAGCCGATCGCCGCTCCTTTCCGCTGGTACGCACGGATCACCGGCTCACGGCAAGCCTGGCGCATGTTCGCCAGCCCCCAGCGCCACCCGGCCGAGCTGCACGTCGATCTCGAGCGCGATGGGCGGTGGGAGACGATCTACGTCCCGCACTCCGACCAGTACGCGTGGAACCGCGAGCAGTTCGAGCACAACCGTTTTCGTAAGTTCCTCGGTCGGTTCGCGCGAGGGTTCATCCCCGAGCACTACAAAAAGGCCGCCCGCTGGGTCGCCACCCGGGCCGCCGTCGAGCACCCCGGCGCCACCCAGGTCCGCGTTCGCCTGTATCGCTACGATTCCCTACCGCCCGCGAAGGTGCGCGAGGGGCAGACGCCGCACGGTCACTACGAGCACGCCAAGGTCTTCGACGCGGAGGCCCTGCGATGAAGCGCCTTTGGTCGGCCTGGGTCACGCTGCTCTCGGTTCGCGAGCTCGGCACCTCGCTGGCCCGCTTCCGGATCGCGGTGGGCCTGGTGATCCTCTACTCGCTGCTGTCGATGATCGCCGCCGATCTGGTCGAGGTGATGTGGGTCGATGCCTCCTACGGCGGCCTGCAGGCCCTCAGCACCCAGCACTGGCTCATCGACGTGCTCGGGGGGCGAACCCCGCAGACCGCCTGGATCTTGGTGGGCAGCGGCCTGGTGCTCGGCGGCTTGCTCGTGCTCGGCCTGGGCGGCCGCCTCACCGCCTTGTGTGCCCTCCAGGTCTACTACGGACTGACCAGCGCCAAGTCTACGCTTGCCGGCGGGTACGACACGATGATCACCAACGCGCTGTGGATCCTCGTGTTCGCGCAGAGCACTGCCACGCTCTCGTTCGATTGCCGGCGCCGGACCGGTCGCTGGACCTCGGATCGACTCGTGTCGGCCTGGCCCCGGTATCTGCTGATCTTGCAGCTCCTGGTCGTCTACGGCACCAACGGGCTCTACAAGCTCAGCCCCGTGTGGACGCCTGGGGGAGACTACTCCGCGCTCTACTGGGTGTTCGTCGAGCCCACCTGGCGACGCTTCGACATGGCGTGGACCGCCTCGGTGTTCGGGTTGACCCAGCTGGCCACCGCCGTCACCTGGTGGTGGGAGGTGCTGTCGCCGTTGATGCTCGTGGTGTACTGGGCCCGCTACACCGCCGAGCGGGGGGGGCGAGTGCGACGGGCGCTCAATCGCTTCGACCTGCGCAAGCCCTGGGCGTTGGTGGGGATCGGGCTGCACCTGGGGATCTTGGTGCTGCTCAATGTAGGGCCGTTCTCGCCGATCAGCTTGTCGTATTACTTATGCTTGATTCCACCGCCGGCCGCGCCGAAGAGCGGGGAGGACCAAAGTACGCAGTCTCGCAAAATTGACCCGATCATGTCGAGCAAACCGACATAGGACTTCATCGGCGACATTGTGATCCTGTCGTGCGATCGCGGCCCGAGGGAGTCAGATCGAGTCGCGATGAGGCGGATCCCTTGCATTCACCAGAGCACGCCAGACAATCGGCATCGTGGTCTCTCCCGACATCGGCAAGGACGCCGTCGTCGGCGGTTGCTACCGCCTCACGCGCCAGCTGGGCAAAGGGGGAATGGGTACCGTCTACGAAGCGCAACACCTCCGCTTGGGGGGCAAGGTCGCGATCAAGATCTTGTCCCCTCAATTTGCCAGCGACGCCAAGTTCCGCGATCGCTTCAAGCGCGAAGCTCGGGCGGCCTCGCAGATCCGCCACCCCAACGTGGTCCAGATCACCGACTATGGGGAGACACCCGATGGCTCGGTATTTTTCGCCATGGAGCTGCTAGAGGGTCGGGATCTCCACGCGATCCTTCACGAGCACGTAGGGCCTCTGCCGTGGTCGCGCGCGCGGCACCTGTTGGCCCAGGCGGCCGATGGTCTCGCCGCCGCGCACGCCCAGGGGATCGTGCATCGCGACGTCAAGCCCGCCAACGTGTTCGTGCTGGAGGGTGAAGGGGTCCGAGATTTCGTGAAGATCCTCGATTTTGGGATCGCGAAGATCGTCGCTCCCAACACCGAAGACAGCGTGCTCATCAAGAACCTCACCACCACCGGGGAGGTGTTCGGCACCGCGAAGTACATGGCCCCCGAGCAATTCTACGGCAAGTCGAACGACCCGCGCATGGACATGTATGCCCTCGGGATCGTGGCCTATGAGCTCCTGACCGGGCGCGCCCCCTTCACCGGCGGGAGTGCGTTCGAGATCATCGCGCGCCACATGCAGGACAAGCCGCCGCCCTTGCGGGCGCAGCAGCCCTCGATCCCCGCGGCCCTCGAAGCGGTGGTCGATCGTGCGCTGGCCAAGCAGCCCGGCGATCGGTTCGAGACCATGGAGGCGTTTGCCCGCGCCCTGCGAGCGGTCAACGAGCCGACGGCGGCCTCGTCCGGCGTCGTGAGCCCTCGTCGGCACTCGACCACCGTTCCCATGACCTCACCGGCGCAAGTCCATGCCCCTGCCCCGTACGAGCCACCCAGCGCCGCGTTCGGTCCCACGGAGCGCACCACCAGCCCCCCGGCTCGGGAAGCGACCACCGGTCCGCTTGCACCGCCGTCTGCCTTGGAGGTCACCACACGCGAGCCGACGTCTGCTCCGGCCCAGGGCCGAACGAGGGGGGCGTGGCGATTCTGGACGCTCATCGCTCTGGCAGCGCTCGGAATCAGCGCGCTCTCGGTCACCGGGATGCTCTACGCGATGAGCCACCGAGGGAGCGAGCGCCGCGAGGACCCCCAGGCCCAGGGCCCTGCGGCTCCTGATGCCTCTGTCAAGCAGGGTCACGCCGAGCCCAGGCCCACAAAAGAGCCTCGCGATCCTCCCCTTACGGTGAACGAACCCCTCCACGAGCCGGAGGCTCCGCCCGCCGTCACGATCTCGGAGGACGAGCCCTCTGATGAGCTCAGCGAGCAAAGCGAGCCCGACGAGCCGTCGGAATCGAGCCCGTCGCAGACCGTCCCCACGCCCAAGCCCCGCAAGCGCCGATCCTCTTCTTCGTCCCGTTCTTCGAAACCCAAGGACGACCGCAAGCTAGGGCTCGAGTTGGTCCAGAGAGTCATGCAGAAGTGTCATGTGCCGGGCAAGGGCAAGCGCGTCAAGGTCAAGGTCGTATTGCGGATCGAGCCCGATGGGAAGGTGAGTCACTTCGAGATCGACCCCGCGGGCTCGATTGCCCTCTGTGTTCGACGCACCCTGGGCAAGCCCGTGTTCTCGGGGCAAAACCCCAAGATCACCCTCAACCCGATCTTGAAGAGCGCACCGGACTGTAACAGCCCGTTCGAGGCCAACAATCCCCAGTGTGAGGGGTGATCGAGGGCCGTCCCCCAGGCCCCCGGCCAACGCAGCTCTGGCCGAGCACTCGGGATTGACCTCGACACTCGATGCTACACTCGGGACTCTGACCAAAAGGTAACTCCCATGGCGAGAAGCAAACGTCCCCCCAAAAAAGCCACCGCCAAGAAGCCTGCCGCCAAGAAGCCTGCCGCCAAGAAACCCGCCGCCAAGAAACCCGCCGCCAAGAAGCCCCCTGCCAAGAAAACCGCCGCCAAGAAACCCGCCGCCAAGAAGCCCCCTGCGGCCTCTCCCCCGACCGACGAGGCCACTCGCGACGCCGCGAACCAGGCCTGGCAGGCGGCCAACCAGGCGCTCGCTTCGGCTCGACCCGATCCTCAGAGCCAGCTGCGGGTGCTCAGCAGCATGCGTGCGGCGGCGCAAGCCCTTGAGGCAGCTGGTGACGACGAGGCGGCCCAGAGCTGGAAGAACGCGTGCGACGAGCGAGCCACGGCGATGCGCGAGCATGCCGAAGCGTTGCTCCGGCAAGCTCGTGAGATCGGCCGCATGGCCGCGCAATTGATGAACGAGGTCGCGCCCGCTCTCATCAAGGAGCAGCCCTTCTTCGCCCGGTTCCTCGAAGATCAGAACGACGACGAGGCTCCGGCGGACGAAGGTGGCGTCCCGGCCACCCGCAAGTATCCCTCCGACGAGGAAGACGGGCTCGCTCACACCAAGAAGTACCCCTCCGACCACGAGGACAGCGGCCCGGTCTACACCATGAAGTTCCCCTCCGACCACGAGGACGGCCCCGCCGGTCCCGTCCAAACCCAAAAGTTCCCCTCCGACCACGAGGACGGCCCCGTCGGTCCCGTCCAAACCCAAAAGTACCCCTCCGACCACGAGGACGGCCCCGCCGGTCCCGTCCAAACCCAAAAGTACCCCTCCGACGAAGAAGACGGCCCCGCCCAAACCCAAAAGTACCCCTCCGACCACGAGGACGGCCCCGCCACCGTGACGGAGAAATTCCCCTCTGACCAGGAGGACGGCATGGCCTACACCATGAAGTTCCCCTCCGACTGGGAAGACGGCAATCCGGGCCGGTAGTCGTCTCGTGCCGCTCGTCCTGCTCCTGACCCACCGCAGGGACTCGTTCACCATCGATCGCGTTCACGCGGCCGTGGAGCGCCTCGGCGCGACCGCGGTCCGCGTGGACACCGATCGCTTCCCGGCGGAGCTGTCCCTCGGCGTTCGGATCACCGGCGGGCTGCTCACCGGTCGCTTGCACGGCGACGGACGCACGATCGATCTAGGCGAGGTCGGTGCGGTGTGGATGCGCCGCCTGTGGCCCCCGGGCGGGCTCGAGGCGCTCGCGCCCCGGTGGCGCGAGACGAGCCACCACCACAGTCACCTGGCCTTGACCCAGCTGCTCCCGCTGCTATCGCACGCACGCTGGCTCGATCGGATCGACCGGCAGCTCGCGGCGGAGTCCAAGCCGCGCCAGCTCGTCGAAGCAGCCCAGGTGGGGCTCACCGTGCCCGACACGCTGATCACCAACGCCTCGGGCGAGGTCCAGCGCTTCGACCGCGAGCAGGGCCCGCTCGTCACCAAGCTGCTCGAGCCTGTCACCTACGACATGGAGGGAGGGCGCGGCGACTTCATGTACACCAGCCGGGTCACCACCCGTGACCTCGCCGCCATGGACGGCCTGCGCTGGGTACCGCAGATCTTCCAGCCCGAGGTCCCCAAGGCCAAAGAGCTGCGGGTGGTCGTGGTCGGCGATCACGTCTTCGTGGGGGCTATCGACACCCGAGCGAGCGCCCGAGGCACCGTGGACTGGCGGCGCCTACGAGCAAACGAAGGCCCACCGTGGGAGCCGGCCCAGCTGCCGCCGCCCGTGGTCACCGCCACCCGGGCGCTGCTCGATCGCTTCGGCCTCACCTTCGGGGTCCTCGACTTCATCGTCACCCCCGCGGGAGAACACGTGTTCCTCGACCTCAATCCCGCCGGCGAGTGGGGGTGGCTGGAGCGGGATCTCGATCTTCCGATCTCCGAGGCGATCGCCCAATGGCTGGTCGACGCGGCCGTACTCACGAAGACCCCGGCAGCCGAGCCCTCGACCATCGAGCCCGCCGACTCGCCGGCCCCCGCGGTGATCCGCGCTCCGACCACGCTCCCCGCGGTGCTCATCATCACCCACAGCGGCGACAACGAGTGCATCGAGACGGTCAGCACCGCGATCCGGGCTCGTGGGGGTCGACCGGTCCGGATGGACACCGACCGCTACCCGACCTCGGCCGGCCTCTCCACCCTACAAGACTCGAGGCAAAGCTCGAGGCAAGGCCCAAGCTCCACCGGGTTGGTGATCGCAGGCGACAAACCGGTGCCCCTCGAGTCGCTCCAGGCGGTGTGGTACCGCCGCTTCGCCGCGGGCGGGCGTCTGCCCCGCGCCATGGGCGACACTCGCGAGGCCGCGGTGGACGAGACCCGACGCACCTTGCAGGGCACAATCGCCAGCCTCGGCTGCTTCCAGCTCGATCCGCTCGCCGCCGTCCAGCGCACCCACCACAAGGAGCTCCAGCTGCGCCTGGCCGTCGAGGAAGGGCTAGAGGTGCCCCGCACCCTGGTCACCAACCGAGCACGAGACGCTCGCGAGTTCTGGCGCCGCCTCGACGGTCGGGTCATCACCAAGATGCAACACTCCTTTGCGATCTACCGCCAAGGGCGCGAGACGGTGGTCTTCACCAGCCGCGTGCGCGAGGAGGATCTCGACGCCCTCGACGGCCTGCGCCTGTGCCCGATGACCTTTCAAGAGGAGATCCCCAAGGCGCTCGAGCTTCGGGTGACGATCGTCGGCACCAGGGTCATGACCGCCGCGATCGACTCGGCTCGTCGCCCCAAGACCGAGGTCGACTGGCGACGCGACGGCCGGGGGCTACTCCACGACTGGGAGCCTTACGAGCTCCCTCCGGCCATCGCCCAGCGCATGCTCGCGCTCCAGCGGCGGCTGGGGCTCAACTACGGAGCCGCCGACATGATCCTCACCCCGGACGGGCGTCACGTGCTGCTCGAGGTCAACCCGGTGGGCGAGTTCTTCTGGCTCGACCGCGACCCGGGGCTGCCGATCTCCGACTCGATCGCCGCGGTGTTGCTGGGTCAGGCCCAGCGTAACGTCGAATCCGAAGGGCCGGCGCGCCGACGGCCCTTCGGAGGACTCGACACGTCCGGTTAGCGCCGGCGGCGGCGGAGCATTCCCGCCGCGAGCAGCAGCAGCCATGCGCCGCGTAGCGGCTGCTCCGAGGGCGTCGTGGTGCAGCCGCAGCCATCGTCGACAGCTCCGCCGTCGTCCTGACCGGCGTCGCCTCCGGTGCTCCCGTCGTCATCGGGGCTGGTGTCGTCGCCGGGCACCGAGCCCCCGGTCTCATCGACCGAGCCGTTGCCGCCGGAGGTCCCGTCCATGGAGTCGCCCGAGTCCTCGTCCTCGCCGCCGGTCGTGCCCGGATCCGGCTCCTCCGACTCGCACTGGGCGCTACAGCCGTCTCCATCCTCGGTGTTGCCGTCGTCGCACTCCTCGTCGCCGCTGACCTGGCCGTCACCACACACGGCGGGGACCACCTCCACCACGCACAGGCCATCGATCGTCCAGCCGCCGAACTCCAGGCCCCCGTCGCTGTCGAGCTGGAACTCGAGCTGCACCTGGCCGTCGTCGAGGAAGTCGCCCAGCGGAAGATCCTGGAAGCGCCACTCACGGTCGACGTGGTGGGTGGTGCCCTGCCCCGTAAAGAGGTTGCTCCACCGAGTCTGGCCGTTGACCCGGATCCGCGCCTGGTCGTACTGGCCGTCCTCCACCGTCAACCAGCGGCGGTAGTGCAGGCGCACGTCGAGCGAGTCGCTGATGTCGACCACCGGACCGATCGCCTCGGAGTCCGAGCCCGCGGGGTACTGCCCCTCTTGGTTGATGAGCGCTCCATCCTCGTCATAGGGCTCGCTGGGATCGTTCGGCCCCTCCATCAGCGGACCAAAGTTCCAGTTGTTGCCTGGGCCGCTAAAGACCCACTCCGCCGGATCCGCGTTCTCGTCGAAGCAGTAGATCGGCGTCACCGCCCCAAAGAAGCCCTGGTACCAGGGATCGGCGTCGTTGAGGGGATAGCGAACCTCCTCGCCGCTGGCATAGGTCATCTCCACCTGGTACTCGACCACCACGCCCGAGTCCTGCGGCGGGATGATGCCCGTCCAGGCCCCGTCGGCCAGCGCCATCGGCACCTCTTCGCCCGTCGTGTCGTCACCGCGCACGCGCCAGCGCAGGATCGCGTCGGACAGGTCCAGCGGGCAGCCTGCGAGCATGGGCAGCGACGAGACGACCACCACCTCCCCGCCCTCGAACACCTGGGAGAAATCCACCTCGAACCCGCCGAACTCGCCCAGATCGAGCAAGCCGTGGGCCTCGAAGGCATCGTTGATCTCGCAGATGTTGGGCGTACCGTTGGACAGATCGCCGTCGTCGTCGTCGTAGACCAGCGCCTCCGGGTACATCGTGGGGATGTCGACCGCGCGGCGGTGCCCCTCGTAGTAGATCATGTCGGTGTGGTAGCGGCCGAGCTCGTCGCCCAGGGTGCTAATCAGCAGCGTCCGTAGATCCCACAGCGTGCCCCCGATGATCTGCCCCTCGAAGTGGACCTCGCCCTTGTCCATCGGCCAGGTCCACTCGAAGCCCTCGGGGTTGAGCTCGCGCAGCGGCTCGTTGTCGTAGGTAAAGCCGCGCCCCATGCCCGAGTCGTCGACGATCGTCGCGGCCAGGTAGTCGCTGATCCCCTCCGACAGCGCCCCTTCGAATTGGCCGACCCCATCGATGAGCGACTGGAAGTGCACCGAGTGCCCCACCTCGTGGTAGACCACGTCGGCCAGCCGGGCCGTGTTCTCGCACGAGCCGCCGCCCTGGAGGAAGTTGATGCTGTCGCCGTTGGACGAGGCATTGCACTGGCCGTTGATATTGACGTTGACCTGGATCGTCCCGTCGAGCCACGCCAGGGTCGGGTCGAGGCCGCGCACGTGCTCCTTGACCAACGCGGTGTGCACAAACGCGGAGATCTGGGCGTCGACGAACTGGCTGTCCGACTCGTTCCACACCAGCGTCCCGCCGTCGACCACCGGGAAGGTAGCCTGCGCCTCGGGGCCTGCCTGGTTGACCACGTCCACCAAGGGCCCGTTGACGGTGACCGTGAGGTCGGTGGGGCTGTTGTTGACCGCCACCTCGCCGTCGAGGTTGGTCACGCTGCCCATCCCGTTCTCGAACACGTCGGCCCCGGGCGCCGCCGCGTCGTAGCGCGTGGAGAGGGGATAGCGCTCCGGTATGTTGTAGCGAACGGTGGCCACCGAGCGCATCTGCTGCTCACGCGCCACCGGGGCCCCGGTGCTCGCGTCGACGTAGACTGCCCAGCGACCTAGCGGCTCGGTGGCGTCCACCGTCACTCGGACGACCTCGTGGTAGCTCCACGCCGTGCCGCCCCAGATCGGCAGGATGAACGGGCCCTCCAGGCCAGATGCCGACAGCTTGACCCCGGGGTAGTCACCCTCGATGAAGGCCTGCGCGCTCGTCAGGGCCTGCGCGGGCGGCAGCGGCGAGCCGGTGTGCTGCGAAGTATCCACATTGGGCAGCGCCTGCGAGGCCACGTAGATCAGGCGATCCGCCTTGATCCGCACGCTCATCTGGCCGCCCAGCACCGGGACGCCGCCCATGTGCTGCACCAAGCCGACGGTGCGGATCCCCGAGGACAGATCGTTGGACACCACCACGAAGTCGTCGATGCTGCTACCGGGCGCGAGGACATCGACGTAGCGGCCCAGGAACTCACGGGTGAAGTCCGCCGCCCGGGTCGCGCTGGCGATCGTGCCCGGAGCGGGGATCCCGGTGGTCATGATGCCGCCCGGATGCTGGCGCGCGGGGTCCCAGCTGGCCCAGATCCGCCCCTGCTCGTGCTGCATCCGGTCGAGCCCGGCGTTGGGCCCCATCTTCGCGCGGCCCCAGGCCACCACGGGCGGTCGCGGCATCATCTGGCCGTCGGCCAGCTCGAGGCCCTGGATGTCGAGCGGATCGATGGTCGGCGCCGCGTCGGCCTCACGCCCCACCGCAAGAGCCATCAGCAGCCCCATGAGCATGCTCATGCGCCGCGTGGTCACGATTCGACGAATCTCCATATGCCCCAGTACGCCACTGAACGATTCCGATCAATTCGAATTCTCGCGTCGCCGCGTTACTTGGAGCGGGATGATTGGCTCCAGCTCGCTCCAGCGACGCTTCCGTCGCCAAACCTCGCCTCGTGGGCCGTGGGCGAGCACCGGGAGCGAAACCGCGGCGCCGAGCTCCGAGCGGAGCCTGACGCCAACACCCGGGGCCAGACCCCGGATCGACCGACGCAGAATGTGTAACGGCGAAGAACAATCGCGTCGATATGCTCGTCCTTGCGCTCGATCAACGATCGCGCGTTGCTCCCAAAGCACCCGTTGACCATGGCCACCGTGACTGGATGATCGCGTCACTTGGGCGCATGCGTAGACGCACGCGTTCAGTGGGCCCGCCGCCGGTGCGCCGGTCGGTACGAATGACCCCCGCGATCCGTTTGACAACGACCTGGTGGTGATCCAGTATATATCTAACCACTCATTCTGAAACGATCCTGACCTGACCTGACCTGACCTGACCTGAACGGATCGGCCATCAACGACTGGCAGCCCCTCGATGCCCCGAAAGCGAGAATTCGACCCCGACAAGGCCCTCGATGCCGCGGTGGAGGTGTTTTGGCGGCAAGGCTACGACGCTACGTCGGTGGCCGATCTGGTCGAGGCCATGGGGATCAACCGCTTTAGCCTCTACAACACCTTTGGGGACAAGCACGCGCTATTTCTCTTGTCGCTAGAGCGCTATGCCGAACGGGTGGTGACCATGATGCTCGGCCCAGTCGAGGCGCTCGGTGCCTCGTTGCCTCAGCTGCGCGAATACTTCGAGCATCTGGTGACGATGGTGGGCTCCAAGACGGCCCGCAAGGGCTGTTTGATGACCAATTCGGCCGCCGAGCTCGCTGCGGCCGACGCAGCCACTCGCGCCGTGGTCAACGCTCACTTGCGCCGCCAAACCGCGGCCTTTCGCAACGCCCTGGCCAACGCCGTGGCCGCCGGCGAGGTTTGCCCCAACCTCGACGTCGAGCGCTATGCCGAGTCGCTGACCATCTCGGCCCAGGGCCTGGCCGTCTACATCAAGACCAACCCTCCCGCCGAGGTCCTGACCCGCTTCGTCGACGGGCTGTTCGCCCCGCTCGGGGTTGGCCAGGCCTGAGCGACGGTCCATCACACGCTTCTTCGCTTTTTTTTGCCCTTTTTCCAACCGAACGTTCAGAAATCATCCAAGACACCCTCAGCAACGAGAGCCCCATGAGCACGATTTCCGCCGAATTCCCCTTCGAGTCCCGCTTCGTCGAGGTTCACGGCTCGAAGATCCACTACGTCGAGCAAGGAGAGGGCGCGCCGATCCTCTTCCTTCATGGCAACCCAACGTCCTCGTACCTGTGGCGCAACATCATCCCCCACGTCAGCGGTCAGGGGCGGGCCATCGCCATGGATCTGATCGGCATGGGCAAGTCGGACAAGCCCGACCTCGAGTATCGCTTTGTCGACCACTACCGCTATGTCGAGGGCTTCATCGAGGCGCTCGGCCTGCGAGACCTCACCTTGGTGATCCACGACTGGGGCTCGGGGCTAGGCTTCCACTACGCGATGACCCACGAGGACAACATCCGCGGCATCGCGTTCATGGAGGCGATCGTCGCCCCGATCCCCGGCATGGAGGCCATGCCCGAGTCGGCGCGGGAGATGTTCACGAACTTCCGCACCGAGGGCGTGGGCTGGGATCTCATCGTCGAGCAGAACATGTTCATAGAGTCGGTGTTGCCGTCGTCGATCGTTCGTACGCTCACCAAAGCCGAGATGGATGCCTATCGCGCTCCCTTTGTCGAGCCCTCCTCGCGCAAGCCGTTGTGGCGGTGGCCCAACGAGATCCCGATCGGGGGCGAGCCCGCCGACGTGGCCGAGCGGATAGCGGCCTATAACGCCAAGCTCCAGCAGTCGCCAGTCCCCAAGCTGCTGCTCCACAGCACCCCGGGCGCATTGATCGGCCCGCCCATGGTGCAGTGGTGCAAGGACAACCTGCCCAACCTCGAGGTGGTGCACGTGGGCGATGGCATCCACTTCATCCAAGAGGACGCCCCGCACGAGATCGGCCGCGCGCTGTCCGAGTGGCTGCGCGCGCGGTGATCGTAGATCCGAGAAACCCGGGCTCGACGGTCGATCCGAGAAACCCGAGCTCGATCGTCGAGCTCGACCGTCGGGCCGCGAGCCCCTGCGTCGAGTGGGTCCCTCGATCGACCGTCGGGCTGTGAAGCCAAAGGCCGATCGGGGGATCCAGTTCATGCTAGGCGGTCAGCCGGCGCACTCCGGGTGACCCATGCAGTCGGCACACTGGCAGCCCTCGTCGTAGGGGAAGCACAACCCATCGTCCGTGCAGTTCCCCGGATCGGTGCAGGCCGGCTCTGCACTACAGTCGGCGCATACACAATCGTCGTCGTTCCCGCACATGCCGTCTTCGTTGCAGCCCGCGCAGATGCAGGCGTCCTGATCCACGTTGATGCACTCCAAGAGATCCGTGAGGTCGATGCACATCAGCTCGCCGGCACCGCTGCTCGAGCCCGAACCGCTTCCCGAGCTGCTGCCCGAGCCCGAGCCCGAGTCGCTGCCCGAGCTCGAGTCGACCATGCCGTTCGTCGACGAGCCGGAGCTGGTGGTACCTGGCGTTGGGGTACCCGAGCTCGACTCCGCCGGCGTCCCCGTGGTCGAGCTCCCGGATCCGTTGGTGGTGGAGGTCGTCGGGTCGGAGTCGGAGCTCGAGTCATCGCCGGGGCAACCGGACAGACCCAACATCCCTATGGTGGCGGTGGCCAGGACAAGTGAGAAGCGAGAGTAGTTCATTGGCTTTGCTTTCGAATGGCCGCGTGAAGAGATTGTTTGCGGCGTCGCCATGGTGCCTCAACCCACGCCGAGTGATTGGCGCGACGGCCAGAATTGCGAATTGGCCCGCCCACGGGTCGAGAACCCGCCGCTACGCCCCTGCGGAATCGCCCCGACCGTCCGACGACATGACCCCATGGTGGCTCGAGTACCGGCGAGTCGAAGTCGCAGCCCACGTGCCAACTTAGCCCGGAGCCCGCGTGTTCTACGCAGAGCTCCGTTCACCCGTTCCAGAGCCGATCACCGCCGGTGGGCAGCGCGAATCCTGCGGTCGGGCTCGCGATACGTCGTGCGATGCTATCGCTCCTTCAGGAGCGCAGGTCGACCGCGATCTCCACGATCTCGTCGCCCGGGGCCAGCGATGTCGTCTCGCACGTGAACGCGAGGGTCTGGGTTTGGAACACGAGCACGCCGTCCTCCCTTGGGGTGGGCTTGCCCGCGGTCGAGACGTGGACGCAGACGGTGTAGTCGCCAGGTTCGAGGTCATCGAATTCCACGACCCCGTCGAGGCCCAACCGCAAATTGGTGAACATCTTCTGGGCCACCTCGAGCGGGGTACCGGCCTGTGAGGCCGTGTCGAGGAGCTCACTCAAGCTCGTGAGATCGGTGGGCGCGTGTCGTCCGCTCAACAGCCGGATCAACGCCGATGCGTCGCCGAGCTCGTCGGGAAGGACCAGCTCGGTCGCGATGAGCCCGCCCGTGGGGAGGTCGAGCTGGACCGTCGCGGGCTGAGAGTCGGTGACCTCGACCTCGACCTCGACCTCGCGTGTGCGCGGCGCCTCGGTCCCGCTCTCGGCCCTGGCTTGCACGACATACCGGCCGGTGTCGATTCCTTCGAGGGCAAAGCGCCCCTCCAGGTCGGACTCGAGGGCGTAGCGGATGCCGGTGACCGTATGAGAGATCTCGACGTGGGCCGGCGTTCCCTCACCATCGCGCCGGGTCTCTCCGACCAGGCGCGCCGTCGCGTCCAGGTACAGCGACACCTTGGCGGACGCCGAGCTCGGGTCGAGGGCAACGACACGGGAGCGCCGGTCGCCCTTCATGGCGAGGATCGATGCTCTTTGGTCTGCGGCGACCTCGAGTCGAAACGCGCCGCCAGCATCGGTCGTCGCTCCGGTGCTGCCCGACGCGTACGACTCCACGCGGGCGTAGTGGAACCCAACGGAGCCCGCCAGCACGACCGCGCCTGCGACCGGCTCACCATCGGAGGACACGACCGTTCCCTGAACCTCGCGCGTCTCGGCGGGCTCAGCATCGGCCATCGCGTCGGCGACCTCGTCCCACGTGTTCTGGAACGATTCGGCGACCTCGACGCTCGCGTCCGGATCGGGCTCTCGCAGCTGCAGTTGGCTGCTGGCGCCCTGGTAGACGATGGTCCGCGATGGTCCTCCCTCGAGGTTGACCGTCGCGACGTTGCCGAGCGTCGTGAGCTCCAACGAGCCCTTGGCCGTGGTGGTGTTATGAGGCGAGTCGCCCTCGCGGGCGGCGGCGCGCCAGGCTTCACGGCGATCGGCGATCGGGCTCGCCCTGACCGCCGAGCCCGGCGTGCGTGAAGCCGGGTTGCTTGCGCTCGTGGTCGTGGTCGCGGTCGCGGTCGCGGTCGCGGTCGTCACGGTCGGGTGGTTGGTCTGGTGCAACCCCCACGCCACGAGGCCAGCGATGAAGGCGAGGAGGGCCGAGAATGCGATGAGCTTCTTCATGGTCAGGAGTCCGAGGCCGAGTGGGGGGGTGAGGGGCGAGCCCAGGGTGGGAAGTAGCGGCACCATGGCGGCGACGCGACGATGCACACGGTCGCTCGGCTTGGTGGCCAAGAGCGCCGGCTGGAGACGCTCCGCGACGTCGAGGCGCAGGCGCTTGCGTCCTCGAGACAGGCGCTGGTCCACGGCCGCCACGGTGAGCCCGAGGACCTCGGCGATCGATCGAGACGACCAGCCGTCGCGATACGCCAAGATCAGAGGCTCGCGGTACTCCAGCGGGAGCTCTGCGAGCGCGGCCCACACGGCGGCATGCTCCTGATGGGCGGCGATCAAGTCCTCGGGCGTGGCCGCGTCGGAGGTGAGATCGGCGGCCAGGGGCTCGGTACTCGTGGTGCCCGTCTGGCGCATGGCACGGCGTCCGAGGTTTCGGGCGATCGTGCACAGCCAGGCCGCGATCTTTTCGGGCTCTCGAACGCGCGCGATGTGGCGCCACGCCGACAAGAACGTCTCCTGCGCCAGGTCCTCGCTCAGCGCCAAGTCACCGGTGGCCGCAAGCGTAATAGCCGAGACAGCGCGATGGTGTCGGCCAACCAGAGCAACGAACGCGTCGGTGTCGCCTGCACAGCTGGCGGCCCAGAGCGCGCGATCGGTCGAACTCTCCATCGGCAGTAACCAAGAGTCGTCCACCGGCGGGACCTGACACAAAAAGATCGGCGCGTTTTAGGGGCGTCGAGCGCACCCGGCGCTGCGCCCGCGTTGACCTTGCTCGTTGGATAGAGCGGCTAGATCAACGCTGCGTGAATGACGCATCGACTGGAGCGCTGGGACACGGCACGCAAACAAACAAAAGGAGCCGTGCGCGTATCGCGCTATCGTTCCTCGGGGAAGGGGAAGGAAACGGTCAATCCACGATGGCTGGTTCACGTCCGGCAGTGGATGGCACGGGACGAAACTGGACGGCACTGGCCTCCGTGTCTCCAAGAAGATCGCCAAGCCTTCTCATCAAGACGTTGCCCTCGCCATCTGGCACAGACTCAGCCGCCATGAGCGTAGTGACTCGCCCATGCTCGTAGCCCAGCTCAAGTCCGATCTCCACGCCGGTCATGATCTCGTTCGACGATCGCCACTCGAAGTCGCGGACCAGCCCCCACGTCTCTTCGTCTACGCGTCCGCGGATCGCGCTAGACTGATAGGCATGAGCGACGAAGCCAGGCGGATCTTCGAGGCCGCGATGCAACTCCCCGACGCAGAGCGTGCTGCCCTCGCCTCCGTGCTCAAGGATAGCGTTGGTGACGGGTCCTCGCTCAAGGAGATCGAAGCAGCTTGGATCGCGGAAGCCGAGCGACGGTGCGAGGATCTTCGGGCTGGGCGAACCGCCATCGTACCTTGGCAGGACGTCCGCCGCGAACTCTTCGACATGGTCGAGCGCGCCCGCGAGCGGCGGGCCACTGGTTGAGCAACCCATTCGAATCGAGCTGACGTCTCGGGCTAGAGCGGAGGCCATGGAGGCCACTGCTTGGTACCTCGAAGAGGGCGAGCTCGAGGTGGGGCTTCGGTTTGCGGAAGAGCTCGATCGAACCTTTGACAGGATCGCCGCAAACCCACTCGCGTGGACCGAACTCAAGCCAGGCATGCGACGTGCTTTGGTCCACGGTTTTCCCTATGCCGTGCTGTTGTGTCGAAGCCGAACGTGTGGAGGTATTCGCGACTATGCACCAGCGCCGCCACCCTGACCAATGGGAACGTTGAGAGCCGATGCTTCGAGTGTGCTGTGAATCGGCACCAGGCACTAGCCCAATCGTTAGTGGGGGATCAGGAGGCGGATGTGGAGGCTGCGGCGTCTCGAACCAGGATTTCTGCGCCAACTGCTTCCCCGGGGAAAACGTCTATGGCTGCGACATCCCGAGCACCAATGACCGGGTATGCGCGATCGACGACGCAGCCGCATTGGGTTTGTGCCCACCTGGTAGCAGCGCCAAGCTATTGGCGGTGTGTTCAAGCGGACCGCCGGGGACCGGCGGGCAGGGCGGAGGCGGTCCCGATGGGGCACAGGGCGGCACGGCCTCAGCGCCGCCCCCCGGGGCAGACGAGAGCACAGGCGGCAGCACGGCATCGGGCGGATAGCCATGACTCGCCACCGTATCCCTGCCATCGTCGCAGTGGCGGTGTTCGTCGGTGCCTGCGCCGAGCCGCTGCCACCGCTGCGCTACGAGACCGAGCAGGCGGTGATCGGGACGGACTTTGGCGACCCGCTCTGCGGTCACGACCTACCGTGGATCGACGAGCAGATCGAGTTCGTGGAGGAGATGCTCGATGCGTCCTCCTCGGACAAGGTCGAGATCTATCTCTACAATGACGCTCCCGAGTTCTGTGGCCACGAGGCGATCAGCGGGTGCTACAACCCAGAGCGTGACATCGTGGTGTCGATGTGGTCGGCCGTCGATCACGAGATCGTTCACGCCGTAGTGGATAGGTTCGCCGACGCCCGGCCATTTTGGGACGAAGGCATCGCCGAAGCTCTCCGGCTCCACCGGCCCACCCGTCGCGGCTGGGTGCCGATCGAGGCCAACGCGGCAGCCGCTGATGGGAGCCACGTCGAGTATTTTGGGGCCGGGCACTTCACCCGCTGGCTGATCGAAAACCACGGAACCGCGGCGGTCAAACGCGTGCTCCAGGGCGAGTCGACGGACGAGGCCCTCGGTGGGTCGATCGAGACGCTCGCGGCTGCCTACGAGGCCGAAGTGCCGGAAGCCTACCCGAGCTGGGCTCCGTGCGACTATCCGCCGCTGGCGACCATCGGCCCCGAGCAATGGGCGGAAGAGGTCGAGGTCACTTGCGAACGCTCAGACGTTACCCGGTTCTCGGAGCGCAAGCGCACCCTGCTTCGAAGCGTGGAGCTTGCCGGCGGTCGCTACACGTTTGAGGATCGCGGTACCGAGACGTGGGGTCAGTTCCTCGGCTGCCTCACCGAACCTCTTTACGAGCCTGTGGGATCGATGATGCACGGCGACACGATGAGTGAACTCGAACATTCACTCACGGCTCCCGGCATCCGATTCGAGGCAGGCGTCGTGCACACCATCGAACTCACCGAAGGTCTTTACAAGCTCGCGATCCCGGTCGAGGAAGACGGCGAGAGGGTCGAGGTCTCGCTCGCGCGTATCGAATGAGACCGCGGTATCAGCAAGTATCGAAGGAGAACCACCGGGAGAGGCCAGAGAGGTGACCAAGCGCTCTTGAGCCTCTCCCGCCATGAGCATAGTGACTCGCCCATGGTCGTAGCCCAGCTCAAGTCCGATCTCGTGGCCGGTCATGATCTCGTTCGACGACCGCCACTCGAAGTCGCGGATCAGCCCCCACGTCTCTTTGTCTACGCGTCCGCGGATCTGCTCAAGGAGACGGAGCATCGGCGCGATGACGTCTCGCTGACGCTCCTCGGCATCGAGGCGCCTCGCGACGGCATCCCAAAGTGGAGGCGATCCCCTCTGCTCGCGGGCCCGTTCGATCCGTGTGCTCCAACTTCGCTGATGTGAGCGCAATGACCACCCAGCATCGTCACCATCGGTGGCGATTTCCTCGCGTCCCATTTATGTTATCCTTCCGTGTACAGTGGAAACGCGGGTGCCATGGGGCTGCACACCCACGGCTACTCCTGGACCCCGACTTCTGCCCAAGAGGCCCCGGTCAGCCAAGGGCATGACCGACGGGGGCAAGCACACCTTGCCCTTGAACCGATGCAGCGGGCGACGGCCAAGGCACTCCGCTTTAGCGTGTTTCGCAATAGCGAAGTGGTTCTAAGGTGACCGAGATGTCCCCGGAGGAGCTGAGGTCGTCGCAGCCAATATCCGGCGTCTCGCTGGCGAGAAGGAAATCGGACTCAACGCGCTGGCGGATCTGCGCGCCACTGGGCGCAGAAGCTCGCGGTCGTTGCAAGCACGCCGCAGCGCTGCCCTTCGTCGACCGCCGAGTACCCGAGTTTGGCCGTGATGACATACGCGAGGTGATCAAGCGCGGATACCGGGTGAGCGATGAACAGGTCGAGATCGTAGCCGTCATGGAGGGTCATCGACAAATGTCGGCCGATATCCTCAACCGGTGATTTGACCGCTGCATTGATCGATTCGTGGATTGCCCCATGAGTCTTAGGCACTTGTGTTGTACGACGATCGACAACAGTAGATAGACCCAGCTCGGCGGTTCGCGACCGTTGCCAACCCTTGCCAACTCCCAAGGCCACTCCTGTCGACTCCCGAGCAACCCCCGATTAATCGAAGCTCGCCCCCCAACACCGCGGAATCCCTCCCTTTCAACCGAAAACCGACACGATGTCGACAACTTGGGATTCCTGCTATCCCGCCCCGTACAGCAACGCGTCGAAGCCGGCCCGTTCGTAGTAACCATCGCCATGCCGAGCGCGACCAAACAGCTATGCATCGGCCAGGCCATTCGCTCCAAATCGACGACGAGAGAACGAGCATGGATTGGCCCAAAAGGGCCAATCCATCGACGGCGCGCTAAGTCGGCCCTCCTAACATCGATCCATCCCCGGATGATCTCCGCACTAGCTTCGCGCTGCGCAAGCTCGCTATCGTAGCGCCATGTCCGGTTCTTGGCTCCCACGGCTCCCTCGTTCGAATCGCTCTTTATTATGCTGCACACCGCCCCTGCTACTCACATGCCTGACACTCTTTGCTGGCGGTTGCAAAGGCGACGACAACGATGACGGGGCCGGTGGCGGTACCACCGATTCGATCGAGTGCCCAGATTGTGCACCGGACGAAGACGTCTACGCATGCATCATCGATGGAGGACAGAAGCTCCTCTGCTTTGACAGCTTCGCCGCGGCTCAACAGAGCTGTGGAAGCAAGCCCGGCAATGGCGTGTTGGGCAACGGCCCCACGACTTGCGACAATCAGAGCGCTGACACCAGCGCTGATTGGAAGCCATCGAGCTTTGTCGTCTTCGATCCCGATACTCGAACCCACCTAATCGACGAGGGGTTCTTCGAGGGCCTGAGGGCGAATCCCGACCAGCTCCTTCACGACCAAGCACGCCTCGAATGGCGCGAAGGGCACTTCGAATTCGAGACGATCGAAGCCGGCGATCTAGCCTACTCATTGGGCTTTCAGAACGGCGACCGACTCCTCGCGGTCAATGGCCATCCCCTCACGACGCTCGCCGATGCCTTCGGTGCCTTCGACGCCGTCTACGACGAACGAACGTTCGTGGTCGAGGTGGAGCGAGAGGATGATCTCGTCATGCTACGATACGAGCTGCGATGAAGGATCACCCCGGGAGCAATGCAGGCAGGTGCCTTCCCTGTCATCTCCGCGCTCTTTCGCAGCTCACGGCGATCGCCGTCGTGGTCGCCGCCTGCCAGGAGGGCGATACCCGCTCGGTCGTCGAGATCGGTCAGCTGGCGGTAGTCAACTCCGACGAGCCATTATGCGGTGGAGACATCCACCGCATCGAACAAGCGTTCGCACACATCCAAGATGTCCTTGACGTCTCGGTCCACGAGCCGATCCCCGTGTTCGTATATGACCGGATCAGCGACTACGAGCGGAGCATCGAAGGGCGGTGCCGGTCGGGTTCGTCGGGATGCTTCTCCAACGGAGAGGTACATACACTCTGGCAGTCACTGGAGCACGAGCTCGTTCATGCAGTCGCGAGGCCGGCGGGATTTCCCGCGGTCTTCTGGGACGAGGGAATCGCCGAGGCCCTAAGCGACCGCAATGAACGTGGCGAAGCCGACATCATGTCGAGCCTCGAGCTGCCCCCAGGGGAGCTACCAAGCTACCGAACCGCCGGGCACTTCGTACGTTGGCTCCTGGAGGAGTACGGTCCGGAGGGCATCCGCAGGATCGCTCGGGAGGAAGCATTCTCGCAGGCCTACGGGTTCGAACTGTCCGACGCCATCGACGACTACGAGGCAAACGCACCCTGGTCGTATCCTCACTGGAACCCTTGCAGTGGTGAGCTGCTCTCGTCGACCGGGCCGGATACTTGGGTGGTTGACATCGAGATCAATTGCGCGGATCGGTCAGCCACCGTGGAGTATAGCCTCGGGGTGGGCGCAATGCGGACGATAGACATCGAACAGGGCGGGGTCTACCGCCTAGCTCTTCACGGAGGGCGAGGCTTGAACATCGTGGCCTGTCAGCTCGAGGTGCTTGATTCGCCGCCGGCCAGCGATTTTGCGGGTGACATCATTCGGGAAGATGCCGGGCTAAAGCCCCCGAGCCAGTTCGTGAGCGATGAGGAGCATCTCGTAGAGCTAGAGCCGGGGCGGTTGCTGATGTACCTATCGACGGAAGAGGGCATAACCGAGGGTCAGCTCAGCCTGGAGTTGGAGCGACTCGGACCCTGAGTTGGAGCAGACTCTGCGAATCAAGGACACAGGATGGTTCTTGAGCCGTTACCAGCCGCTGCCAAACCCACCCCCACTCCGCTCTACTCCACCGCCCCCCCTCGCCCCCAACCTCTCGGAATCCCAAATCTTTCACCAAAAGCCGCGTGATGACGCGTAGTTGGGATCCGCGGGGTCGCACTTCGTACAGCAGCGGTGGGTTGGGGGGTAAGGTGATGAGATTATTGGAGGTCAGTCGGGCAAGATGGGGCGTTGCCACCATTTTGCCAAAGGGAAGTGCGATCCAGCGCCGCGATCGCTTGCTCGCGGGCGACGTCGGATAGGTGCATGTAACGCTCGGTGGTTCGCAGGTGGGCGTGACCGGCTAGCGATTGGATCGCCTTGGCCGGGACGCCCTGCATGGCGAGGTGCGAGCAGAAGGTGTGCCGTAGCTGGTGAGGGCCGCGGGGGTCGAATCCCGATGCCTGTTGAGCTGCGAGCAGCCAGTTGCGGATCGTGCTCTCGGTGGGCGGGGTGTTGCGCCGGGTGTAGAGCACGTGGGTTCCGTCGCCGCCCATGCGGTGATCCATGAGGGCCTGCTGGAGCGGTGGGGTCAGCGGGACGACGCGAGTGCGGCGGCCCTTGGTGCCGGTTTCCTCTCCGCGGTGGCGTGACCGGTTGACGGTCAGGGTGCCGCGGTTGAGGTCGAGGTCTCGCCAGGCCAGGGCCATCATCTCGCCGCGGCGCAAGCCGGCGTCGCCGCCGAGCAGGGCTACGAGGAGGTGCTGATGCCCGAGGGTCTGGGCGGCCTTCAAGAGGATCGCGTACTCGTCGAAGTCGTAGAAGTCCATCTCCTTCTCGGATTCGCGGAGCATCTTGACTTTGGCGGGTAGCTTGTCGATGACTTTCCAGTCGACCGCAACGTAGAGCATGGCGCGGAGCACCTGGAGAATCGCATTCACGGTGACCGGCGCCAGCTCGCCGAGCTGGGCCTTGAGCGCCTGGATGTGCTCGGGATTGATGCGGTCGAGCCGGATGCCTCCCATCGCCGGGTTGATGTGATTCCGAAAGGCCGTAGCCTTGCGGACCAGCGTCGCGGTGCTCTGGCGATTCACCTTGCAGTGGTGTTCGAGGTAGCGCTTTGCGAACTGTCGTACTGTGGGGATCTCCTTTCGTACAAGATCAGGGGCCACGATCTCACCATTGGCATCGGTTTGGCGAGACTCGATGATCTGCCGTTCCCGTTCCTCGCCCCACTTCCGCGATATGGACTTGGACCGATGAGGCGATACCCGCCGCTCCCGGAAGGGCGGGGCCCCCGGGAAAGTCAGCCGGATATCGACATGCCACTTGATCACGCTGCCGTTGTTCCTCTTGTATGGTCGTAGTGTCACGGCCATCGCTCTAAGCTCCTTCGCTTTGGAGCGACACCGCGCGGTTTCGGTCGATCCATGATAGCAAGCTTTGGCCGTCGATGAGGATGCGGCGACGGAGACGAATGACGCCTGGGAGGGTGCCCTTGCGGATCTGGGCATAGATCGCCTGGCGGGTTGTGCGCAGGAGATCTGCTACCTCATCGGGCGTCAGGAAACGCGGCAGTTGCACGCTGTTGGCCAGGGTTGCCTGGTTGGGCGGTGTGCTCGGTTGTGATCTCTTCGCTCTACCCATAGCGCTCTATCGCTCCTTCAATATGCCATCAATACCCAATCAGCCATCACGGCCAGCCTCTGGGCGGTGTACCTTTCCGCTCCCAAGGTGGATGGGCGACTCGATGAACTCGACTTGAAGCGTGAGAACAAAGGCATCGCGCTGTCCAAATATTTTTCTGGCCGCGACGAAAAGCGATCAAAGCGATCAAATGCGATCGCTGCGACCCACCCAAGAGTCAACTGGATCTATTGGACAATTTGTAGCGATCAATAGAAATTAGCGATCAAAGCGATCAAATTTCGTCGTTTTGATCGCTAGACAATATCGAACGCAGACGCCTGACACCCGCACCACGCGCATCTACTCTATTAATTACGCTTGCTCCCTGTGGCGCGCGAATGAACGAGAACCGCGTGATATCGAACGATACTCGCGCTCCAATACCGCGCGGTGCGCAACCCACCGAGAGAGGAACTCTGCGCAGCACGGCGAGATAGCGCGCCGGGGTATTCCACCTCGATCGTTGTCAGACACGAGATCGCGCAGAATCGAAATCGCACAATCTCAGGAAGTATCGGATAGGACCACTGTGAGTGGCCGGGAGAGACCCAAGCACCCAGCGCTCGGTTCTCTCCCGGCTCACAACTCAGCCTTGAGTGACTGACAAGTCGTCACCGCCGGCCATGATGACGGCCGCTTTGAGAGTCGCGATAAGAGCAAAGAGTATTTCCGAGTACTCAGCCTCCGTGTCTCCGAGAAGATCGCCAAGCCTTCTCAGCAGAACGTTGCCCTCGCCATCTGGCACAGACTCAGCCGCCATGAGCGTAGTGACCCGCCCATGGTCGTAGCCCAGCTCAAGTCCGATCTCCACGCCGGTCATGATCTCGTTCGATGACCGCCACTCGAAGTCGCGGACCAACCTCCACGTATCTTCGTCTACGCGCCCGCGGATCTGCTCAAGGAGACGGAGCATCGGCGCGATGACGTCGCGCTGACGCTCCTTGGCATCGAGGCGCCTCGCGACGGCATCCCACAGTGGAGGCGATCCCCTCTGCTCGCGGGCCCGTTCGATCCGTGTGCTCCAACTTCGCTGGTGTGAGCGCAATGACCACCCATCATCGCCACCGTCGGGGGCGATTTCCTCGTGTTCCATGATGTTTCCCTTCCGTGTGCAGCGGAAATGCGGGCGCCATGGGGCTGCACCCCCACGGCTACTCCTAGGCCCCGACTTCTGCCCAAGAGGCCCCGGTCAGCCAAGGGCATGACCGACAGGGGCAAACACACGTTGCCCTTGACCCGATGCAGCGGGCAAGTGGAAAGGTACTCCGCTTTAGCGTGTTTCGCAATAGCGAAGTGGTTCTAAGGTGACCGGGATGTCCCCCGAGGAGCTACGCGAGATTGTCGCGGCCAACATCCGGCGTCTTGCTGGCGAGAAGGATATCGGGCTCAACGCGCTAGCGGATCTCAGCGGCGTGGGACGCACGCAGCTCTACGACGTGCTGGCGTGGCGGAAGGCAGCGACCACGGACTGGTTGGCGAAGGTGTGCGTGACGCTCGAATGCGAACCGCACGTTTTGCTGAGACCTGTTCGAGAATCTTGATGGACAATTCCGATGAACTACACAGAGATTTCCGAATTGGTCGATCGCATTGGTCTCGACATCACAGACTTACCGAAAGATCTAGAAGATCTCTACCGATACTTCGGTCTCGAAGCTACGCCAAACCTGCGATTAGAAGATCTTCTTTCGCACCTTCGGCGTCAGACATTAAGCGCATTGGGCGCAAGCGCACACACAGAAATCTCAACGCTACAGCGTCAGCTCGTCTATGAGCATGTTCTCAACAACAAACCACTCCAACCTCTCGGCGCCGTTCTTGCGCACCTAAAAGACAGAACACTTATAGAACGGCCAGACGCTCCCGGCAGCACCGACTGGGTGACTGCGGTCAAGTTTGCTCTTTATATGCAGCAGATTTCGCCCCATTTCTCAACTATAAACACGGGGCCAACTCAGGGATTGTTCCGCCGCTTGATGACGCGCGAGTTCAATGTTGCAGAATCCGCAGTACGCCTTAATAAGCATAATATCTCGGTTGTCGCCCGCAACGGCGAGATCATGATAACCCATCAAGACAAGGAGAAAATCGCAACCAAGCTACTCGGCATGATCAGACGCACAGGTGGGATTCGCCTGCTCAGCCTGATATTCGACACAATTACCAAATTCTTTGACCCAGAGATGCGTCGCTATCACCTAATACGCGGAGTATCTCATCCTGTCAGAGAAAGACCTCCACGACACCCTTACGGCTACCTGCTTCAACTGGCTGTTCGAGAGGCTAATGTGAAAGGTGAGCAATTGGCGGAAACTGCTACCATCTGTAACGAGATAGTTCAGCTGGCAACGGATCTCGTTACAGTAATGGACGTGGAGTCGTACTCGACACTAGATCGCGCTATCGCATCCCCTCATGACCTAGTCTCTTTCTTGGTAAGGACAGCAATCTATGATTCTTGTTTTACTTTGACGCAGATGGATCCTTTGCATGTCGAATATTGCGTCTTGCAATTGTTTAGTCCCTTTACCTCTGACGAATGCATCTCTGCATGGGGCGGAACGCTTGATACCGTCACAAAAGTTATTCGATCAATCATTCTGTTGGCTAACTCGACTGGCCCTACCCATATCAATATCCCGTCAGTTGCCAAACATGCTTCGGTTCCAGAAAATGGCGTGCGCGTAATATGTTCAAAACTCTCGCACGAGAAAGGCAGAGCGAACGCAGATTTCTTGCTCCCAACCGACTTTGAGAAATGTGACTTTTTGTTTCGTCCGCTCATCAGTCTAGGTGAGGATGATTTTCTTCTTGCAGACACCAGCTGGTGCGCTCCTGCGTTCATCGAAGCCTTGATGGATGCAATGAGAGTCGGTGGCATCGAAGAACCAGATACGAGGATTGGCTACGAAGGAATGGAGGGGTTGTTGCGTGACGCGATTGGCCGACGGGGCATTTCGGTTGCACATGGCAACCATGATCAGAAGCCCAACGCACCCGAATCCGACGCAACTATTGCAACACAAGACAATATCTTCTTTCTAGAAGCGAAGAAAAAGGCACTGAGTCGTGCGTCTCGTTCTGGAAATCCTTTCTCACTCGTCGCTGATGAAGCAGATTCACTTATTCATGCTCATAACCAGTGTCTGAGACACGAACTCAAGATACGCCGAGACAACGAGATCTGCCTCAATAAGAAAAACGGAAGGCCGGTCAAGATCCCACTCAACAGTCGTTCTGTTGAGCGTGTTGCAGTGACGTTGACTGATCACCTTACGTTTCATGATCGGCACACAGCTCAGTACCTTCTTTCTGCAGCATTCACGGTTGACTTCACTACACACTCTGATGAAGATATGGATCTTCAAAGGCTCAGTAAGTTTCAAGGGCGACAGCGTAAGCTTCGGAAACTTGTGACTGAGCTTGCAAAACTCGACCTGCAATCAAAAGATCAGCCCTTCTTTAGGACTTCGTTTATGAGTGTCGGACAACTGCTAACGATTCTGGAAGACGTTGAGGACGTAGCGAGTTTTCAAACGGCGATGACTCAGACGCGACATGTGACGATGGGCACAGGCGACTTTCTTTATGAGTATAGATGCATGAAAGACCTAAGGCGTCAACCGAAGTCGTCTCAATCCTGACCTGTCAGTAAGCCGACTCTGAGCGTTGGCTTACTCGGTTGCAATGTTTACTCTTAGGCTCCCCAATCTCTCCAGTCTCTAATTAGTCTTCCGCAGGTAGCCCAATCCTCCAACCCGTCGCCAAGTGATCTACAGGGATTTCGACCAGATGATCTTTGTCAACGCTCTCTTGCCATTCCGTGGTCTCAGTAATGCAAGATGCCTGGTCTAGAAGGCATGCAGAATCAGCGACAATCCAGTCTCGTGCATTCAGTGCAATGTCGCGATTAGTGGCTTCGACCGCTTTATGGTCTTCTAAGGTAGTATGTCTGATAATATCTTCCGCACATGAAGACTGTTGATAGATCGCAATGGTCTTATTTGTCAGAACGACCAACTTTGCAGGTGCAGACTCCCAGGTCAGATCCAAGCATGGACGATCGCAAGTAATCCAAGAAATATCTGCGGGCGCATGCAGGAACTCAAACTTGGTTGGTCGAATGGCTGTCGCACGCTCGGTCACAAGGTGGATTAGATTCTCCAGAGTAGCTCTCTTGGGCTCTGTACCATCACCAGATGTCAAGTCGGATAAGAGCCGGCTATCATTCCAGAGTTGTTTCTGAATCAGATCGAGATTGTATCTCGATCTGTACTCAAGAGCAACGAGACCCATAATGGCCTTTGTAAAACCTGTATTGGTCCTGAATGAAAATGGCACCTTCATATTGTGGGCCTGACGAATGAAGTCTGCCAGTGATCCTTCAAGATTGGAGAACCACTGTTCTAGCGCTGTGGCCCGGTTGCCCTCAATTCTCGGTATGTGCAGGTCGTTCTGAATGGCGAATGAGAATGCGGTTTTCCCACGCCCGGTTGATAGGAACTTCTTTTTCTTCCGGATATCATACACATGAGTGGATTCGTGAGGCGCCCCAGGATCGACCCAGTACTTCAGCATCATCTTTGGGAGAGTGTGATTTTTCTTATATTCGGTCATGGCGCAGATCCTTCTTTGTTCTAATCACAATCACGCGAATGTCCATGAATTTTATTGTGTGAGCCGTGCTCGAAGCAAGCGAGAAACGGATGTCCTCTCACATAGAGAGCTTCTGTTGCCCGTTGCCACCCGTTGCCAAAACCCACCCCCACTCAGCTCCACTCAGCTCCACTCCACCGCACCCACCTTAGCCCCCCAACCCCGCGGAATCCCTCCGTTTCAACCGAAAACCGACACGATGTCGCCAACTTGGGATCCCGCTCGTCCCGCTCCGTACAGAAGCACGCAATAGCTGGAGTCACGGGCCCCCAGGGCAATTGTGAAACAGCTTGCTTCACAATTACCCGGATCGAACGCGTCGCTGACGCCATCGTGCGCCGGCTGGCCACCTGGACGTTGGTGATGCCCCGGCTATGATCAGCACATGTCCGAGACCCTCGCCGAGAAACAGCCCCGTCCCAAGAGCGACGAGGTGGAGCGTGAGCGGATCGTGGCAAAGATCGAGCGCAGCCTCGCAAGCCTGGATGCTGGGCGAGGTGTCCCGCACGCCGAAGTGCTGGCGATGATCGATGCGCGCTATCCCGGATCGAAGTAGTGACGCCGCGTGCGTTGATCTGGTCAACGGACGCGATCCGCGACCTCCGCGAGATCGCGGACGACATCGCCCTCGACAAGCCCAAACAGGCGGACCCTGTGCGGCGGTTCGTCCACTCCTGTCGACTCCCCGAGCACTCCCGAGTCCCGAGTACTCGATGCCCGCCACCCACCCGAATGATCGCTAGCCCACTCCCGTGCCCTCGAACAGCGGCGCGAGCCTCCGCAGGGCCGGGAACGCAAAATCCACGAAAGCCCGCACGCGCGCCGCCCGGTGCAGATCGGCGCTGCCCGGCGCTGCCCGGCGCTGCTCGGCGCTGCTCGGCATGGATCAGCAGCCACAGAGCGCTCGCTGCCTTGGGCACGGGCGGCAGCACCCGGTGAATCCTAGGATCCTCGTCGCCCGCGAAGCACGGCAGCATGCCCTGCCCCAACCCCCGCGGCCAGCGCTCGCACCACCAGCAGCAACGCTCGCCGTGGTATTCATCGCTGCAGCCTCTCACGCCAATACCCTGGTCGCCGGTGCTGGTGGACTACGGCATAGATCACCGGTTGCTCCCCCTCGATCACGACCATCAGCGAGTACCGAAACCGACGAAGCGAAAAAGCCCGGACCACTACATCTTCGGGATATCCCGGGACGAGGGCACCGCTGCTGGGAAAAACGCGAATACGTTCGATGACGTTGAGCACCTCTTCCTCGAACTTGGCGCCATACCCTTCTCGCTGGTCCTCGTGATAGACGATCGCCTCGACGTACTCGACGAGCATCGGGATGAAACCGCGGCGCCTTGGGCGTCATCGCTGCACGAGAGCATCGCGGCCGAGCCGACGAACATCCTCCCAGGTCTCGAGCTCGACCTCACCGGCTCTCACCTGCTTGACCCGCCGTACGATCTCGTCGCGCCAAGCATCGCGAAGCTCGGACTGCTGCGATACGTCGAGGCTCTCAAGTAATGCCTCGGCGACTTGACGCCGCTCGTCATCAGCGAGTTCTAACCCAGCCTCCAGTACTCGCTTGGCGTCGGCGACCATCGCGTACACCACTCTAGCTCGGGGAGCGGTGGCGGTCACGAAGTTGTGGAATTAGCCCGATCCACCACGGTTATTGGCGCTTCGGCACGGAGCACGAGCTCACTCGCGTCCCCTCGAACAGCGGCGTGAACGCCCGCAGGGCCGGGAACGCAAAGTCCACGAAGGCCCGCACACGCGCCGCCCGGCGCAGATCGGCATGGATCAGCAACCACAAAGCACTCGCAGCCTCGGGCACGGGCGGCAACACTCGGCGTAGCCGAGGATCCTCGTCGCCCGCGAAGCACGGCAGCATGCCCTGCCCTAACCCCGCGGCCACCGCCCGCACCATCGCGGGCACAGAGCTGACCGCCATCACCACATCCTCCTCTCCGTGGTGCTTGTGCCACCACCGAACCGCGGCTAGCTCGCGCAAGGTGTCGGTGTAGCCGACCCACGGCAACACCTTCGAAGCCTTCGCCTTGCCGCTACCCTTGCCCTTCCCCCTCCCTTTGCCGTTCGCCGGAGCGTAGACCGTCCAGGCCACCGTCGCGATCCTTCGCCCCACCGCCTCCTCGGGCGGATACAGGCTCGGCCGCAGCGCCACGTCGGCCTCGCGCCGCGCCAGATCGAACATCCGGTCGCCCGCCTCGAGCTCGAGCACCACCTGCGGATGAGCCTGCCGAAACGCGCTGACGATCGGCATCACGCACGGCAAGAGCGACTCGGGCAGCGTCAGCACCACCGGACCCGAGAGCCCCTCGTCGCGCCCAGTGACCGCCCGCTGCAAGGCCAAAAATTCCTCCTCGATCCGCTGGGCTCGCTCGAACACCTCGTGGCCGAGCTCGGTCAGTCCATCGGCGCTCAGCACCTTCACCCCCATCGCGGTCTCCAGCGCCTCCAGCCGCCGGTACACCGTGGCCGGATGAACCTCGAGGTGCTGCGCCGCTCGGGTCGCCGTCCCCTCGCGAACGAGGGCTAATAACACGCGTAAGTCGTCCCAGCGCATGGTTTCGCCGTTGGTCTCGCCGTCAGTTTCGCATTTTTGCGAAGACTTATCGCATTTTTCCAGATTGAAGACGCACTCACGCGAATCTACGCTCCTAGCCGTGGTCGCCGTGCCGAGCCCCTCCGAGTCCCCCAAGTCCGACGGATCGCACCGTCAGTTCGTCGTCACCGGCCCCGAGCGGATCGTCTTTGGCGTCGGCGCGAGCGAGCGGATCGCCGACGAGCTCGCCGAGGTCGGCGCCCGCCGAGTGCTGCTGGTGGGCGGCTCTCGACGCACCGAGGTCCTCGATCGCCTACAAGCGGCGCTCGGCGACCGCGTCGTCGGTCGCTTCGTCGACATCGCACCGCAGGTCCCCACAGCCACCGCCGAGGCAGCGATCGCCGCCGCCCGAGCAACCCAGGCCGACTGGCTACTCGTCCAGGGAGGCGGCTCGGCGATCGGGGTGGCCAAGGCGGTGGCGCGCTCGGTCGACGTGAAGATCGCGGTGATCCCCACCACCTACTCGGGCTCGGAACGCACGGCGATCTGGGGGATCACCGAGGACGGGGTCAAGACGACCGGCCGAGACGACCGGGTACGCCCGTCGCTGGTGGTCTACGACCCCGCGCTAACCACCGGCCTGCCCGTCGCGGTCAGCCTGCCCAGCCTGCTGAACGCGATGGCCCACGCCGTCGAGGCCCTCTACGCCGCCGACGCTACCCCCAAGGCCACCCAGGCAGCCCGCGACGGCATCGGGCCCTTGTTCACCGCGCTGCAGGCCCTCGCGCGTGACCCAGCCGATCTCGACGCGCGCAGCGACGCCCTCTACGGAGCCTACTGCGCGGGCACAGCCCTCGACGGCGCCGCGATGGCACTCCACCACAAGCTGTGTCACGTGCTGGGCGGAAGCTTCGACACGCCCCACGCCCAAACCCACGCGGTGTTGCTGCCGTACACGCTGGCGTTCAATGCCCCGGCCGCGCCCGCGATGGTCGAGACGCTCGCGTCGGCGTTCGGGCACGACGATCCGGCCGCGGCGCTCTACGACCGCGCCCGAGCGCTCGGGCTTCCCACGGATCTGCGGGCGCTCGGGTTCACAGAGGCCCAGGTGCCCGCCGCGGTAGAGCTGGCCCTCAAGCGACGCTACGCCAACCCTCGCCCGCTAGACGCCCCGGCGCTCGAGCAGTTGCTCCTCGACGCCGTCTGCGGACGACGCCCGTCTCGGCACCGCCGCACGCAACCGCTGGGATCGACCGTGGCCCCCCACGACGCCCCGTTGGCATCCACCTACGGGGCCCCCCTCGAGCGCGCAACGACGGTGGTGCTGGCCGTACACGGCCGGGGCAGCAACGCCGATCGCTTCGCGACCGATCTACTGGCCATGCTCCCCCCGCGCCTGCGACGACAGTCCGATCGCGAGGTCACCGTGCTCGCCCCTCAAGCCCACGGCGGGCGCTGGTACCCCAAGGGGTTCACCGCGCCGCTCCCCGACAACCAGCCCGATCTCGACGCCGCCCTCGCGGCCCTCGACGCGGCCTGGTCCCTCGCGGCGGCCAACGGTCGCCGCGTGCTGCTGGTCGGCTTCTCTCAGGGCGCATGCCTACTGCTGAGCTGGCTATCGCAGCGCCCCACGGTACGCCCCGCCGGGGTGGTGGCCCTGGCCGGCGCGCATATCAAGGCGCTGGGCGGCAACTTCGACCACCTCGCCGGCGTCCCGATCGAGCTGAGCGTCAGCGAAGCCGACCGCTGGATCGGCGCCGAACCCTTCGCCCGGACCCGCGCGGTGCTACGAGCCGCTGGGGCCGACGTCACCGCCCGCGTTCGCCCGGGCGACGACCACCGGATCACCACCGCAGACGAAGCGGCGCTGTGCCGCCACTGGGAGGCCACGATGAACGACGACGCACTGGAGTACCAAGCCGGATTCGGCAACGCGATGAGCACCGAGGCCCGCGCGGGCGCCCTGCCCCGCGAGCAAAACGCCCCCCGGGAGGCGCCCTTCGGGCTCATGGCCGAGCAGATCAACGGCACGGGCTTCACGGCCGACCGCGCCCACAACCGCCGCACATGGATGTATAGGCTGCGCGCGCAGATCCTCGACCGCGCCTTCGAGCCCTACCCCCACCCGCGCTTCACCGGCCGCTTCGACCAAGGCCGAGTTAGCCCGCAGGTCATGCGCTACCGCCCGATGGAGCTGCCCGAACCGTCCGCCGAGGGGCCCACTGACGGGCCCACTGACGGGTCCACTGACGGGCCCGCCGAAGAGCCCACCGACTGGCTCGCCGGCCTGACCACCTTCGCCGGGGCGGGCGACCCCGCGATCAAGCGAGGCATGGCGATCCACCTCTACGCCGCCAACGCCGACATGACCCGCAAGGCGCTGTGCAACGCCGACGGCGATCTACTGATCGTCCCCGAGCACGGCCGCCTGCGGATCCAGACCGAGCTGGGCTGGCTGGCGCTACGCCCCGGGGAGGTCGCGATCCTCCCCCGCGGGATCCGCTTTCGCGTGGAGCTACCCGACCAGCGCGCGCGCGGCTTCGTGGCCGAGCTATTCGACGGACACTTCCGCCTGCCCGACCGCGGGGTGGTGGGCGCCAACGGCCTGGCCGACGAGCGCCACTTCCTCGCCCCGGTCGCGGCCTTCGAGGACGTCGCCGAGCCCTACGAGATCGTGGTCAAGCAAGGCGGCGATCTATGGCGCGTCACCTCGCCCTACTCGCCCTTCGACGTGGTCGCCTGGCACGGCAACTACGCCCCCTTCAAGTACGATCTGTCGCGCTTCAACAGCTTCGGCAGCGTCTCGTTCGACCACGCCGATCCCTCGATCCTCACCGTGCTGACCTGCCCCGGCGCCGAAGGCAACGCGATCGACGTGGGCGTGTTCCAGCGCCGCTGGGACGTCACCGAGCACACCTTCCGTCCGCCCTACTTCCACCGCAACGCCGCGATCGAGTTCAACGCGGTGATCCAGACCGACGCGACCGAGGGGCCCTGGACCTCCGGGACCTTCTCGTACACGCCCTACCACTCGCCCCACGGGATTAGCGCAGCCGGCGTGCGGCATGCGGTGGCGGCCAACGACGAGCCGGAGCTGCTGAGCGCCCACAGCACGTGGGTCCAGTTCGAGAGCACCTACGCCCTGCGGGTGATGCCCTGGTCGCTCGACCTGCCCAACCGCGACACCGACTACCTGTCGTCGTTCAGCGGCTACCCCGAGGGGAAGGTCGAAGGGAAAGTCGAAGGGAAGGTCGAAGGGAAAGTCGAAAGGAAGGTCGACTGAGATGCCGTCGAAGGTCGTCCCCAACGTCGAGGCCGCGCTCGCAGGGCTGGCCGACGGCGCGGTGGTGATGGTGGCGGGCTTCGGGCTCAGCGGGAACCCCGAGGCTCTGATCGCCGGGGTGCTCGACGCCGGAGTCCGCGAGCTCACGCTGGTCAGCAACAACGCGGGCAGCGTGGGCCGCGGCCTGAGCACGTGGCTCCAAGCCGGGATCGTGCGCCGGGTGATCTGCTCGTACGTGGGCAACAACGAGGATCTACAGCAGGCGCTGCACGACGGCTCGGTGCAGGTCGACATCGTGCCTCAAGGCACCTTCGTCGAGCGCATTCGGGCGGCCGGCGCGGGGATCCCCGCCTTCTTCACCCCCACGGGCGTAGGCACGGTGGTGGCCCAGGGCAAGGAAGAACGCAAGCTCGACGGACGCCGCTGCATCCTCGAGCACGCGCTGCAGGCCGACTTCGCCCTCATTCGGGCGCACCGGGCCGACCCCTTCGGCAACGTGCGGTTTTGGCGGACCAGCCGCAACTTCGCCGTAGCCATGGCCATGGCGGCACGGGTGAGCGTGGTGGAGAGCGAGCAGCTGATGGCGCTCGGTGAGATCGATCCCGACGACGTGCACCTGACCGGGGCATTCGTGCAGCGGGTGGTCCACGCACCCGAGCACGAGGACTTCATCGAGCGCCGCACCGTCCGGCCCCTACCGCAGGTGAGCGCACCATGAGCCTCTCTCCTAACGACATGACGCATCGTGCCCTCCAGGCCCAACCAACGGTGAGCGCACCATGAACCCCTGGACTCCCGATGATATGGCGCGTCGCGCCCTCGCCGAGATCCCCGCTGGCGCGGTGGTCAACCTGGGGATCGGCCTGCCCACGCGGGTGGCCGACGTGCTGCCTGCCGATGCCGATGTCTGGCTGCACAGCGAGAACGGGATCGTGGGCATGGGACCCTACCCCTACGAGGGGCAAGAGGATCCGCAGCTCATCAACGCCGGCAAGGAGGTGGTCACCCTTCGCGACGGGGCGGCCATCATCGACTCGGCGACATCGTTCGCCATGATCCGCGGCGGGCACGTCGACGTGGCGATCATGGGGGCGATGCAGGTGAGCCAGGCCGGCGACCTGGCCAACTGGGCGGTGCCGGGCGGTCGCACCACGGGGATCGGCGGCGCGATGGATCTGGCGGCAGGCGCTCGCCGGCTGATCGTGTTGATGCGCCACCAGACCAAGCAGAGCGCGCCCAAGCTGCTCCGCGAGTGCTCGTTTCCCCTGACCGCGGTGGGCGTGGTCGATCGGGTGATCACCGAGCTGGGGGTGTTCGATCCCAAGGGGGACCGGTTCGAGGTGGTCGAGCTTGCGCCCGGCGTAGAGCTAGCGACCGTGCGGGAGGCCAGCGAAGCGAGCGTGACAGAGCGGTAGCCCGAGCAAGACCGCGAAAGCGCGAAGCCCCCGGCTATCGCCGAGGGCTTCATCTCGATAAAGAGATAGAAATCATCGCCTACTTGGGCTTGACCACCAACGAGATCGATACATCGTTGCCTCCAAACCCACCATAATTCTCTGACTTGTGTGCACCAGTGCTACCCCCCTCGGTGAGCACCTGCCCGAACAAGTAACCAGCTCCATGTTTGCCCGAGACCGACTCGAATACCATAGTGTCGAACGGGGCCTCGAGCTGGACCTCGCGGGCCTTGCGAGCCTTGCGGCCCCTCCGGGCCTTGCGGTTCTTGCGGCCCTTGCGACCCTTGCGGCCCTTGCGGGCTTTACGGTCCTCGCGGGCTTGGTCACCGAAGACTCGGGATACGAGAAGCATATCGCCCGCGCGTGCGGTGACCGACGGAACCACTATGCTGCCGCCATCGGGCATGCTGCCGCCATCGGGACTATCTCCATCGGCGCCGTGGGACTCCCCCGCCCACGACCGAATTGGACTGTCCGTCTTGGCCCCCCGCAAAGTCGTCAGGATGGCCCAGGCGGGGCCATTCCCCTTCAGGCCCCATGAATATGAGCTCGGCTCGTCGGAAGCCACCGTCCTATAGAAGACCATAGTGCCCAGATCACGGCTGGGACCATCGATGAATCGCTCACAATATGCGAGATTGCCGTTCCATTCCTCGCAATCCGCTTCGGTCATACATTCTCCATAGTGACCGTCCTGCCCGAGACACTCCGCGACCCTGGTCCATCCATCGAGATGAAACGGCAAATAGTCGTCGGTACGATGCAGGAACAAGACCAACAAGTCACCGGTCTGGCTATCGGGACGGGCAATATCTATCGTCCCATCATCGGCATAGTCGTCCGTGGTGGCAATCTGCACGATGCCACCCCCCTGTCCGTCGACGGCACCAGCATCTCCGGCATCTTTCGCCGGCTCCGTCGAGTCCGTCGATTCCGCGGGCCCCTTCGGTCCCGCCAGCTTCTCCTCCGAGGCATACTCGATATGCAATAGCGGTGCGTCGGCAGGCGATCCATCATAGGACTTCACCGCTCGCCGCCCGTCACCGGTGACGACCAGGACGAGATCGCTCCCATACTCCCAGTCGTCGAGGTCGACGACCTCCTGGATTACTCTTTGGAGGTCGGGCGTCCGCTCGCTCGGCGGGGCCGCTTGCTCGATATCCCGAGCCAACGTCTCCCAGCCGACCGAGGCAAGAGTCAACTCTCGATCCGAGAGGTCATACTCGTTGTTGCTGAACCGACGAGCACGCCCCGCGCGCTGAGCCCGGATAACCAGTGAACTATCACCACTGGCCCCATTCGCCCCGCGGGTCGTGTCGTCGGTGTTGAACTGAACATAGGCTCGCTCGATCTTCGCCCCCTTAGGGATAGGCAAGTCGACGAAGCGCATACCCACGGCCTCTATATCATCATCATCCTCGTAGCTCGCGAGCCCGAGCTCAGAGCCGTCGGTGCGCATCGAGCCGCTCGATTTCTGCTCGACATCATCGATACTCTCGCGGATCCGTCGCTCGACGGTCGCGACACAGCCGGCGGGGTCGGGCTCGTTGGCCAATAGTTGCCCGCCCTCGTCGTCCACATAGGCGTCGAGCACCAGCCCGACCAGACAAAGCACAGCCGCTCCCCCGAGGAGTCCCCGATAAAACTCCCGCGCGGCCTTGGCACCACCCTCGCGGCCCCCACCGCGATGGGTCATGCCGGTCGAGATCGAGCCGAGAGCCATACTCCCCCGACCTGTCCTTTGAAGACCAAGTGCCATCCCTCGACAAAGCAGTGCCGAGCCGACCCGAGGAGTATTCACCGTCTTGCCGATTCCTCAGCATACGGGGCAGAACGCCGTGCTACCGGGCAAGATCGAAAACGCGCCGATTGCGCGGTTCTATGGCGGATGCAACGGCCAGTGTAGCGAACGTAATTCGCATCGATCCGCTCACCATTGGTGAAGCGCGAAACTCGTAGCTACGCGAAATCACGCACGAGCAACTACGAGAGGCCGGAAGAGCGGCGCCCACGGTGGTCCAAGCAGAGGGTTCACCCGCCAACTCCCAAAGACGCCTGCCGTGTCCATGGCCGTCCGCCGGTCGACCTCGAGGCCGAGGGGAACCGGAAAGCAAACGGCACCCAGCGCTCAGGTCTTGTCCCACACACGGGGCCTGGTCGCTCGCCTACAGCGGTGCTTCGCTCATCCCCACAAGGATCGGTACAAGAACATGCGATTTTATGAATACAAATCGAGAGGGTAACACACGTACACAGCGCGATTGAGTATGGCACTGCAAGCTCCACACACATCCACAACTGCGACGATCTCCCTGCTCGCCCTGACACTCGGCGCCTGCGTCGTAGACGACGCCGGGCGTTCATCCGACGAGCTGGATCGAGACAATAACAGCGAGACTATCGAGCAACGCATCGTCAAGAGCATCGATGACGTCGAACAAAAGGCGAGCGGGACCATGTATATGGAGAGCTCCGACCTCGAGCTGGTCAACGATGAGATCCACGACACCGTGGCCGTAGGCTTGCGCTTCCCCAACCTCGACATCCCCCACGGGGCGACGATCGAGCGCGCGTACATTCAGTTCAGCACCGACGAGGTGACCGATGGGGAGATCTCGCTAAATATCCGGGCGCAGCGAACGGGCAGCGCTCCTCAGTTCAGCACGTCCGCGTACGATCTCTCGAGCAGAGAGGTGACCAGCGCCTCGGTCACCTGGCAGCCCGCGGCCTGGCCAGACAAGCACGCGGCCACGGACAACGAGCGCACCCCCGATCTCGACGAGTTGGTCCAAGAGGTCGTCGATCTGAACGGGTGGCAGGCGGGCAACGACCTCGTCTTCATCGTGACCGGTAACGGGCGAAGAACCGCAGAGTCCTACGATGGCTCGCCTTCCGAGGCACCGCTGCTGCACATCGAGTTCTCGTCGGATGGATCCCCTCCGGACGACGATGGCGGGGGCGGCGACGGTGGTGGTGGCGACGGTGGTGGTGGCGGCGGCGGAGGGATCACGCACATCGGCACCACCGAGACCTATGACTCCAACGGGCAAGATCTATCCATCGACCGCCCCTCGGGCAGCCAATCTGGCGATCTCCTGCTCCTGTTCATGCATCGCACCGATGACGAACTGCCCCTCGAGCTCGATGGATGGACCCGGGGCGCCTCGTGTTTCAAACAGGATAACGGGTACGACTGTTATACCGCCGACGACTGCGTCGAATATCGGAACGGTGGGGAATTCTGCGCGAGATTCGGTGAAAAGCGCCACAGGGGCAGAGATCTCGCTCAGGCCGTCTTCTACCGAGAGGTGAGCTCGGGCGAGCCCAGCGAGTACGAATTCGACCTCAACCGGGACTCATCAGGCCACCCCGGCTGGGCCATCCTCACCGCGCTGCGCGGCGCGAGGACGAACGACCCGATCCGAGACTGGTCGCACGAAGGCTGCGACGATAACTCGGACAGCAAGTTTCCCAGCGTATTCGGCCAAGCAGGCGACATGGTCCTGCTCTCGCAATCGTTCGACGACGCGATCTCGAAGTCGAAGTTCAACCCACCGGACGACACGGAGGATCTCGGGTACGTAAGCCAGAGCGACGAGGCGGGCTTCCTCTTCGGGGGCATCCTCTCCTCGACCGGAGACACCGGGTCCATGAAGACGCACGGGGCCGGCGGCCCAAGCTGCAAGGATGCGCTGGTCTCGCTGACCGTCAAGCCCCAGTAAGCATGCTCGAGGGACCGCCGCAGCGGCCCTGCCCGGCCCTGCCCGGCCCGGCCCGGCCCTAACCAGTAGGCGGAATCCGCTCGACGATGTGACCGAGGATCGATCAAAAAGTCACGGATCGAACACGCGACGGGCACTGCCGTGTATGTTCGCAAAGCGTCCTCAGGCGAAGTACGGCATGGGGGCTCGTCGTCCTCGTGGGCTCATCGGAGCTGCCGGCATGAGACCCGGCTGGCGACTCACTGCGCTCGTATCGCTCGCGGCGGCCTGCGACCCCACCGCCAAGCCGCCGTCGGAAGCCGACACGGACGGCACGACCGGAGCGCCGCCTCCGGTGTCTTCGGGCGATCTTCCCGCGAGCTCGTCGGGATCTCGCGGGGACACGCCTGGACCCGACGACGGTGACGAGCAGGGCGGGTCGGACGACTCGACGGGCGCATACCCGGTAGATCCCGAACCGGAAGCGTACCCGCCGCTTCCTTGGGTCAACCCGTTGGGTGAGGACACTGAGCTTCAGGCCGATCGGATCCTCACCACTGGCGGGACGTGGACCGATCTGCCGCGCTGGCACGACGGCGTGCTGTACTTTACGCTGGATAAGGCCAGACCAGCTCGGCTCATCGACGGCGAAGCGGTCGAGCTGTTCGACGACGGCCTAGTGCGGCAGTGTCGTGCGATCGATCCCATCACGGATCGGATGCACTGCCTGCACCTCGAGGCCGACCCCCCGACGTGGTGGGCGCTGGATGCCACCAGCGAGACCCTCGCGGCAACGTTCGACGCGCTGCCGGTCCCTGGATTGGCCAACGACCAGAGCTACGGACCGTCCTTCGCGTTCTTTTCGAATCGCTGCGACGGCCACGCGACGTGCTCGGGGGCCCCCGATGGCGTGCGGGGCGGCGTGTACCGCCTGTCGCTCGACGGCCAGCTCACGGACTTACGACCGGACGTGCAAAACCCCAACGGGCTCATCGTCACGCCGGACGGGAAGACGCTGTTCATCGCGGCCAGCGCCTACAAGGATCAGGACGAGGCCGGCCTGTATCGCCTCGACATCGACGCCGAAGGCAACCTGGGACCGGCCGAGCGGGTGACCCACGTGGACAAGCCCGACGGCGTGACGATCGACTTGCACGGCAACGCATACGTATGCAGCAGCAATAGCCGCGTCGCCGTATATCGGCTCGACACCGGCGAGATGCTGGGACGCATTCGCGCGCGCTCGCGGGTCACCAACGTCGCGTTCGGTGGCCCCACCGACTCGACGCTATTCATGACGACGTCGCAGCAGGGGGTGTACGCCATCGACCTGCCGGTCACGGGCTACGTCCCCTGAACGGAACGGTGAGGCCGCCTCGCAGCCTCATCCGTCCCGCTTACGCCCGTGCTAGGCCCGCGCTAGGCCCGCGCTACACCCACGCTACACCAAGATCTCGTCGATCAAACCAGTAAACGCCGACTCGGTCCCCAGCGTGCGGTTGATGTCCATCGCCGACAGCAGCGTCGTGTACAGGTCGGTGCTCGACCGGTCGAGATCGTAGATCTGCCCCGTCCGAATGCGCCCGTTGGCCCCGCTGCACGCATGGAACACGCTCTCCAGGTCGTGCGGGTTGCCGTTGCCGAGCTCGGTGCCGATTGTGATCAGCGCGTTGTCGAGGATCGTCTGCCCGTTCTCGTCGGCGTAGTCCGGGTCATCCAATAGCTGCATGAAGTAGACGAGCTGGCTGAGGATGAAGTGCGTATGCCAGCGCATCTGGGTGTTGTCGTTGTTGGCATTGAAGTTGTGCCAAAACTCGTGGCTGCCGCCGTTGCCGATCGGATCGGCCATGTCGTCGAACTGGATCTGCTCCCCGTTGTAGTTCCAGGGCCCGTCGAGGTGGATCCGCTCGCCGGCCGACTGGAACATGACCATGCCAAAGCGAGTCACGTCGCACTGCACGGCCAAGGCATAGAGCTGGGCCATCTGCTGCCAGTAGGCGACCCACTCGTCCACCAAGAGCACGGGCCCGCCGCCGCCGCCGTCGACGTCCTGCCCGTGCAGCAAGGGCAGGGTGCCCGGATCGACGGGCACGTCGCAGATGATGTCCTCGGGGAAGAGCTTGTTCTCGAGCTCGCGGACCTTGTCGAGGTGATCGGAGATCTTCGAGCGCGAGGCGGCCCCCAGCGGCGAGGCGGCGCCGGTGTAGTGCCGGTACTGGTCGAGCACCGAGTCGAGCACGCTGCGCTGGTAGTGCTTGGCCTTGAGATCGCCGGGCTCGGAGCCGCCGTCGACCTCGCCGAAGACTCGGTCGAACAGATCCGCGGGCGTCTCGATGGGCACGTCGACCGCGGTGCCGTCTTCCTTCCAGCAGTGCACGAAGCGGGTGAGCGACAGGTTGTTGTCGAGCTTGCGCCGGAAGAAGCTGCCCATCATCAGGGTGCTGATGAGCGTGCCGGGGCCCTGCGGGTACTTGGCGGCCATCACCGCCTGATCGACCGAGGGCCCGTCGGCCTGGCTGACGCTGACCGGCTCGCGGCCGGTGAAGGTGCCGCCGCTACCGTCGAAGTGGTTGTTCTCCGAGCCGTCGCACTCGTAGAGGTTGATCCCCCGCAAGATCGCCAGCTTGTCGGCCACGGCGGCCAGGGGCGCCAGCGGCCCGGTGAGCCCCTCGGCCTGGAGCTGCTTGGGGATCCCCAGGCCAAAGAACAGGTTGAAGGCGCGCGCGGGCGGATCGGGCTGCGCCGCCCACACGCTGGTGGAGCGCATCTCGTCGAGAAAAGGCAGCCCGATGGCCACGGTGCCGGCCCCGCGCAGCAGGGTTCGACGGCTCATTACTTTGCGGTATCGCATCGTCGTCCTCCCTTATTGCTCGGTGCGAATGGTGCGGAAGTTGGGGTGCAAGGCGATCGCCTTGACCAGCGAGTGGTAAGAGCCGCCGCCCTCGGCCGCCACGGCCGAGATCTCTTCTTGGGCGCACTGGTCGGCGGAGCCCAGCGGGCGCCCGATGGCGAACTGGAGAGGCTTGCGTACGCCGATGCACTCGGCGACCCGGTCGTCCTCCGAGAGCACCTGGGCAAACTCCTCGACGGTGGCGAAGGGTATGGGCTCGGCCGCGCCGGGGACCGTCAGCCAGCCGTCTTGCTGGAGCGCATTGCCGAACTCGTCGGTCTCCTGCCAGGCGCCGACGCCGTCGAAGTGCTCGAAGGCCCAGCCCATGGGGTCGAACTGGCCGTGGCACGCGTTGCAGGTGGCGTTGGCCAGGCGCGCCTCGGAGTAGTAGCGCGGCGACTGGCCCTCCTCGAGCTCGGACATGGTGGTGTCGAGCTCGGCCGGCGGCGCGGCCACCGAGGAGCACAATACACCGCCCAGAATGAACAGCCCGCGCTCGACGAGCGACGGGCGGTTGCCGTGCCCGTTGATCGCCTGCACACCGGCGTGGGTCAAAAAGCCCAGCCGATGGGGCACGCCGCCGAGCTCGTAGCGCTGCCAACCCTCGCCCGCCGGCTCGATGCCGTAGAGCGCGGCCAGCTCGGGAGTGGCCCAGGTGAAGTCGGCGGTGAGCATGGCGGTGATCGGCGCCTGCTGCTCCCACAGCAGCTCTTCGGCCACGCGCAGCGTCTCCTCGCGCATGGCCTGGGCCAGCTCGACGGAGAAGTCGGGGTAGAGCTCGGGATCGCGGGTGATGCTCGGCAAGCCGGCCAGGGCCAGCCAGTCCTCCATGTAGCGCAGCGCGGTGTCCTTGGCCTGCGGGCTCGCCAGCATGCGGTCGACCTGGGCTTCGATCTGCTCGACGGTGTGGAGCTCGTCGGCCTGGGCGGCCGCGAAGAGCTCGTCGTCGGGCGAGGTGCTCCACAGCAGGTACGAGAGCCGAGAGGCGACCTCGTGATCGCCCAGCACGCGCGCCTGCCCGGGCTCGGCGTTGGTGACCTCGTCCTCGACCCGGTAGACGAACTGCGGGGCCTGGAGCATCGCCTCGAGCACGAGGCCGGCCCCGGTCATGAAGTCGTCGCCCTCGTCTTGGGCCGCGCCGAAGATCGGCTGAAGCGAGGCGAGCTCGTCGGGCAGCAGCGGTCGCCGCCACACCCGAATACCGATCCCCTCGATGAACGAGCGCTCGCAGTCGCCCCCAAAGTTGGTGCAGGAGGCGTAGGTGCTCACCAGGCCGGGCAGGTCGGGCAGCTGCTCGACGATGACCTTGGCCAGGTCGTGGTAGGCCTCGACGTGGTCGAAGGTCACCAGCAGGCCGTTGACCTGGTTGGAGAAGCCGTCGGAGCGCAGATCGTCGGGGAGCTGCGCCTGCGCGTCGACCGAGATGTCGACCCCCAGCGTGTCGCGCACGGTGTTGACGTACTCGATGGTGGTCAGGCGACGCACGATCGCGCCGCTCTGCTCCGCCGTGCACGCCCCACCGGGTACCTCGCCCGAGTCTTCCTCGCCGCCCGAGTCTTCCTCGCCCGGGCCGCCCTCGGCTCCGGGCGGTAGCTCGCCGTCGAGACCGCCGTCGACTCCCGAATAACACCCCGCCCCGAGCAAGCTCGCGCCGCTCAGCACGGGGACGATCCACCGTTGCATCCTGCCCATCAACACCCGCTCTCACGATGGAGGACAACGGCCCCGCGCTCAACCGCGATCTGCCCAAGAATCGACGGATTCGGGCGACGATGGACGATTATGATGTTGGCTGGTGCACACCGCTCACGGAGGGTCAACGGTCGTGGTCGCAGGCCCCCAAACAGGGTCACGCAGAGGCCCCCAAAGAGGCCCACGCAGAGGGTCATGCAGCCCCCAGTTCGGGACACGAACCGGCGCTCGGTTGCGCTCGAAGCGACGTCGAGAAAACTTGCAGCACAAACTCCACGGTGACGATAGGCGCTAGCAACGCCTCCGAGACAACGCAGCGAGAAGCCATAGGCCTGTGCATCCAGAGCCACCGCTCCATTCGCTGGAGAGCTCGCGGCCTTGCTCACCGAGACCGCTGGCAACGACCCCTTGGGCTTGCTTATCTTGGGCTTGCTTATCTTAGGCTTGCTTGGCGAGGCTCCGAGCACGACGTCGCGGGCGAAGGACGACCATCAGGGACGGGCCAACACGACCCAAGACCGAGCCACGCTTCGATCCCAGCCCGCATCGTGCAGAGACATGGACGGACCTCAGGACACCGAAGTGGACAGTTTATCTGCTCGATCACGCTGCAACCACGGTCAGTCACGAGTTTCCGGTCGGTGTGATCAATGGACTCATGTCCTTGATCGAAACTCGGGTGATAGCACGTAAATCGCCAACAGCGAGGCTGTGGGGTATCGCGATTGGGCTATAGATTCCCCTCCACCCGTCTACGTTGAGAAACCGGTTGATCGAGTTTGGGCTTGAGACGACCGAGAGCACCGCAGCGCCGCTATTGCTGACGACCTTCGGTCACCTGGTTTGGAGGATCTGGAATCTGGATCGAACGCAACCCGGGCGACATGAAATACAGCCGCGAACATCGCCTAGCACAGTACGAGCCGGTCGTTACTGGTGAAGAGCCGGAGATGACCGACGACGGGACTAAAGGCCTCGTTACGTTCAAGTACGACACCGAGGGCGGTGGGCCAGCGTGGCTTCCCCAAGGTCGCGCACCAAACGGCTCTTTAGCGGTTGGCGGGTCGATGTGCGCATTGCGCAGGCATTCCCAAGGGAGCACCACCATGAGATCAGGGTGGATGAGTGAGCCCCCTCGCATAAAATCAGCCGTTGATGTAACCTAGGTTCCGGTACTCTGACGTCCAAGGTACGGTGCTTCACCGGGCAAACCAACCGATGCTCCAAATTCGCTCCGAGACCGATTTCAGCTCAAATCACAAGCGGGATAGCCTTCTCCCGCACAGGTCGCTGGTCTCTGTTTCGCGATCGCTCCCCATGGCGAACCAGATCAGCTCGAGGGGCTCCTCGGACCTCCACCTCCAGAACTTGCTCCGCCTTACACTAGCCTTTGACCCTCCAGAAGAGGTCGGTCACAGATGACAAACGATACCGAAGAGGTGAACATACGGATAGGCACCACAATGCCATCCCGGGCACTTAGTGAGGATATCTCATCGGCATCAAATAATGCGGAATCCGAGGCGCTAGGTCTTGCGATACAACACCTATCACCCAAACGTACGAGCGGTGGAGTGGGTCTCGATCGATGGTATCCGTACTATGCAGGGTTCTCATATGACTTTGTTACATCGCTTCTTCCAGAAGTTCTAGGCCTAAATCAAGCGCTAAAGTGGTAACAATTGAGCCCACTTTGATGTTCGCCGGTCGAAAGCGCAGCTTCGCCTTGGAGGTCCGACAACTTCCCTGAGGGTAGGATTATGTTTTTTGTATGACGACTCCTCTCCGGGTGACGTTTGGGGGTTGACGGAGATCGTAAGCCCGCCGGAGGGCACCATTGCCGACCGACAGGCTGCGCTCACGCGGCACCAAGGCTACGCGCGAGAATGTGTAGTTGGGGTCGCC
>JBCCWC010000017.1:0-113675 GCA_039194325.1 Myxococcota bacterium | reverse complement strand
ATCCAGGGAGAGTATGAGGAGGCGAAGAGATATTATAATCGAGCATTGGAGGTGTGGGAGAAGGCGCTGGGGGCTGACCATTCTAAAGTGGCCATGATCCTGAATAGCCTGGGGATGGTGAATTTTGAACAGGGAGAGTACGAGGAGGCGAAGGGCTACTATAAACGAGCGCTGGGGATAGGGAAGAGAGCGCTGGGCGCTGGTCATCCCAATTTGGTCACGAGCCTGAACAACTTGGGGATGGTGAGTTTTGGTCAAGGTGAGTATGAGGAGGCAGAGGGCTACTATGAGCGAGCGCTAGAGATAGGGGAGAAGGCGCTGGGCGTCGATCATCCTCATGTTGGCTACCCGCTGATGGGGATAGCCACTGTAGCGCTGAAGATGAAGGATCCCGAGTCCGCCCGTGTGCATGCCGAGCGTGCCATGTCGATTCGCGAGGTGGCCGCGGTGGCGCCCGAGTTGCTCGCGGAGGCTCGCTTCGTGCTCGCTCAGGCCCTATGGAGCAAGAAGCATGAGCGGGTGCGGGCGCGTGTGTTGGCCGAGCAAGCCCAGGACTTGTGGCTCAATGCTAGTCGTGCTGACAAGGAGACAATGGAATACCTCGTCGAGGTCAACGCCTGGCTGGCCACGCATCGCGTCAAGTAGCGCAGACCGCCAGGGCCGGTTCACCCTAGCCCGAATCTCATGCGGTTCCGCGGATCCCCAGACGGTGGCCACGGTGATCGTTGCTTGAGGCTTGAGCTTACGAAGCAAGCCGCGGAGCTGCTTGGGGTGCTGGCGCGGGAACAAGCGGGGGCACGATGGACGTTACGGTCCTAAAGCGGGAGCTGCTTGGCCCTTTGGCGTATGATGCGACCCTACCTATGCTTGCCGGCGTTGGGAGTCACGGATCTTTGCAGGTCCGCAGGTCCGCAGGTCCGCAGGTCCGCAGGTCCGCAGGCCCGCAGGTCCGCAGGCCCACATCGTCGCCGAAGGCGCGTGAGCAAAGACCCCTTTGCGCCACATCGGCGCAGCGACTTCGTGCAGCGATCCCTCGGCGACCGGCTCGAGGACGAACTTCCAGACGACGCACAACGCGCTATCATGGCATTCGCGCGGAGGCGATCACGAACGTGTGGAGTGTCGCGAGGTCTTGCCCAACGAGTCGTGCCGCTCGACCCAGTCGAGCCCGTCGAGCCCGTCCGAGAATCCAGCGAGCACAAAGCGAACAGCGTCATGGACGAAATACCGACCAATCAAGCGCCTGCACCTGCGGCCTATAGTGCCGATCCCATCGACGGGAAGGTCGTGGGCCCGGGTGCTCCCCGTCGGCGAAGTCGATGGGTGCTGGGGCGCAGCGTGATGTTGGGGCTGGTGGGGCTGGCATGGCTGAGCGCCGGCGTCGGGTGCCGGGCCAACATGGACCCATCGCCCGAACTCGCCCCGCAGCCCGAGCCGACGCAGCCGTGCACCGAGGCGCGCAGCCATCTAGACGGAGTATGGGACGATGAGCTTCGGTCGCAGATCAAACGCTCGATCCTCGCGACCGCGCGACCCGATGCGCCCGATGTCTCGGCGCGCGTGCGTCAGCAGCTCGACGCCTATGCCTACGCGTGGGCGGCCAAGCACACCGCGGTGTGTGAGGCGACCAGCGTGCGAGGCGAGCAGACCACGGAGGCGATGGATCTGCGGATGGGCTGCCTGCATGAGCACAAGCAAACCCTCGGTGCGGCGGTCAGGGTGCTGGCCGAGGCCGACGACGCGGTGGTGCAAAACGCGGTCTCGCTGGTCGAGGCTCTGCCGTCGATGGATCGCTGCGACGATCTCGACCGGCTCCGGCAGGCGAGGCAGCGCGTCCCCCCGCCCGACGATCCAGAGGTTGCGCGGCAAGTCGAGGCCCTACGCAAGCAGCTGGCGGGGATCAAGATCGAGTACGAGGCCGGGCGCTACGCCGACGTGCTGGAGCACATCGAGCCCGTGATGCAGCAGGCGCAGATGCTGGGCTACGAACCTTTGCGGGCCGAGGCGTTACTACAGCGGGGCCGGACCCACGAAAAGAGCGACCAGCTCGCGCATGCCGAGCTGGATCTCGAGCAGGCGTTCGCCCTCGCGACCGAGCACGGGCAAGACCAGATGGCCGCCGAGGCGGTGGCGCTCCTCGCCTGGGTGGTGGGTGTTCGGCAGGAGCGCGGCGAGCCGGGGCTGGCATGGGGCAAGATGGCCGTCGCGTTATCGGTGGGCCCGAAGGTCGAGGCGGTCACCCAAGCGGTCGCGCTGCGCAGCCTGGGCGCCGTAGTTTCGCAGCGAGGCGAGCAGGGCGAGGCGCTGGTCCACTTGCAGCGGGCCTTGGCCATCAACGAGCGAGTGCGGGGGATCGAGCACGTCTCCACGGCCTCGATCCTGGGTAGCATCGCCACCACGCTATCGGCTCAGGGCCAGCGGGCGGAGGCGCTGACCCACTGGCGACGCGCTCTGGCCATCGAGGAGAAGTTGCTGGGGGGCCGCCATCCCCAGGTCGCCTTCACGCTCCTCGAGCTGGGTCGCGTGCTGCACGAGCAGGGCAACCTGCCCGAGGCACGCACCCACTTGGAGCGGGCGCTGGCGATCTTCGAGCAAACCCTGGGCGCGGACCACTTGGCCGTTGCGACTACCCTGGCCAGCATCGGTGCCGTGCAGGCCGATCGAGACGAGCCGGCAGAGGCGCTGACCTATATGCGGCGGGCCGTGGCGATCCGCGAGCGAGCGCTGGGTCCCGAGCACCCCGCGGTCATCGAGTCCCTGAGCCAGATCGGCCGGGTGCTGCCACGCCAGGGCAAGCGAGACGAGGCGGAGGCGTTCTTGCGGCGGGCGCTCGAGCTCGGGGAGCGAGTGCTGGGCCCCGAGGATCCCCAGCTGGCCATCGCGCTGATCGGTCTCGCCGAGCTCGCGCTGGATCGGCGGGACTTCAAGTTCGCTCGGGTGCATGCCGAGCGGGCCCTGTCGATCTGCGAGTCCTCGACCACGGCGCCCGATCGGCTCGCCGAGGCTCGCTTCATGCTCGCCCGTGCGCTATGGAACGACCGCACCGAGCGCGCGCGAGCCCAGGCGCTCGCCCAAAAGGCCCGCGATGCGTTCGCCGAGCGCGGTCCGGGTCGCGAGGACGAGCGGGCCACGGTCGAGGCCTGGCTGGCCGCGCGCCGCTAGGACGGTATGGCGGGCATGGCCGGGATCACGGGTCGGACCTGGCCATGGTCGACCCTGGCTGGCCACGCGCCGCTAGAACGGCATGCGAGGGCGGAATGCGAGGCGGACGTGGCCACGCATCGGTCGTATCCCGTGCCGGATGCTCGTCAGCGGCGGCGCTTGCCCTTGCGTATGGGCACCGGCTGCAGCGCCGGGTGCGGCGGCATCCCGTCGACGAAGTGCTCGACCACGTGATCGATGAACGCCCGCACCTGCGGCAGCAAGAACTCGCGCTCGGGATAGACCAGCGACGCGATGGCGGCTCCGCCGATCTGTTCGGGCAGCACCAGCTCGAGCTGCCCGCTGTCGAGGTAGGGCTGGGACACCGGCTCGGGCGCCAGCGTGATGCCCTTTCCCATGAGCGCGGCGTGCAGGCGTAGCGAGACCTCGTCGCACACCAAGCGCCCCTGCACCTCGATCTGGCCACCACTACGCAGCGGCCACTGGCTGGCCCGTCGCCAGTCTTCTTCGAACGACAGCAGGCACGCGTGGCCGTAGAGATCCTCGGGTTGTCGCGGGCGTCCATGCTCGTCGAGGTAGGCGGGCGAGGCCACCGCGCTCATGCGACGGGTCCACAGCTTGCGCAGCACGAGGTTGGGATCGAGGCTCGGGCCGAAGCGAAACGCCACATCCACGCGCTCGGCCCGTAGATCCACCTGTCGGGGCGACACCACCAGCTCGAGCTCCACCTCGGGGTACATGGCCGCAAAGCCCAGCAACAAGTCGTGGAAGAGCGAGGTGGTGGGCATGGCGACCCGCAGCCTCCCGCGCGGGGTATCGTCGAGCCGCGCGACCGCCTGCCACGCGGCGGTCGTGTCTTCGAGCAGCGGCCGTGCGCGGCGCAGCAACGCCTGTCCGGCGTCGGTCAGCCCCAGGCGACGAGTCTCGCGATGGAGCAGCCGCACGCCGAGCTCTTCTTCGAGCCCGGTGAGCCGACGGCTGAGCGTGGCTCGCGGCAGTCCCAGATGGCGCGCGGCCGCCGAGACGCTCCCGGCGTCGACGATCGCGACGAACTCCTCCAAACGATCGGCACTTGGCATGATCCGTGATTCGTGATTCGTGATCTGTGATCTGTGATCTGTGATCTGGATGGTCAGCTGTTGCTCGTTTCTATCACCTTGTGATGGGCATGGCACGGACCCAGCCTGCCCCATCATGAAGACCACGTCGGACTCTGCGGAGCTGAGCATCGTCGTCACCGGAGGTCACTCGGGGATCGGGCTCGAGCTGACCCGTCGCCTGGCCGCCGCGGGCCACCGGATCGGGCTCATCGTGCGGTCGAGGTCGCGCATCGACGCGCTCGGGGCCGATCTGCGCGAGCGCGTGACGATCTGGGAGGCCGACCTCGGCGTACAAGCCCAGGTGGTCCGGGTCGCCGAGCAGATCATCGAGCAGTGGGGACGCGTGGACGTGCTGTTCAACAACGCTGGCGTGCTGCTGGGCGAGCTGCGCAAGTCGGCGCAGAACAACGAGATGCACCTGGAGATCAATGCCCTGGCGGCCTACCTGCTGACCCGGAGCCTCAAGCCGGCCCTCGATGCGGCCGATCACCCGACCGTCGTCAACACCGCCACGGCGACGATGCACAGCCGCGCGCTCGATCTAGACGCGTTCGTTGACCCCAAGTACGCCGGCAAGCTCGGGGGCGCCTATATGCAATCGAAGGTGGTGCTCACCCAGCTGATGAACGATCTGGCGCGCGCGCCGGGCTGGGAGCGCGTCCAGATCCGCAACGTAGACCCGGGCCCCAACCGCACCAGCATGACCACCAACTCGGGCATGCCCGGGTGGCTGCTGCCGCTTGTGGCCAAGTTCTTGTTCCCCAAGCCGGCGCGCGGCGCCAATTTCGTCTACCAGGCCGCCTTCGCCCCCGAGCACCGCGACGCGTCGGGCGTGTACTTGTCCGGCAATCGGGTCAAACCCATGAAGCACCAGATCGAACCCGCGCAAAAGGAGGCGCTGCTCGCCCGCTACGAGGTCCCGCTGCCCTAGACCCCCACCCAGTACGATCACGCGCTTGTTCGAGCCCGGTGAACCGACATGCGAGCGCGAGCAACCGCCAGTCCAACCCGTGATCGCATGGCGAGCGCCCAGGCCCGCCATAATGATCCTTCGCTGGAGTCCCGGAGAGCGAGAACGATCGCTGCGAGGCTTCCCGTGCTTCGACATGCTGGCCATGCGCCGCGAGGGCGACGGCTAGGTTGTGCGGGGTGCCACGAGGTCGGGGTGCTCGATCAGGGGGGGCGGTGGGCCGTGGGGTTCTCGATGAGTTGCTCTTGATGCTGGGGCTGGGGTTACGCTCGCGTTGGCGCCGCAGATGAGTCAGCCAAGTCCAGCCCGTCGGGGTTGGACGACGTCGGTCCGGTCGCATGCGCGAGGCGTCGCGGCCCTCTCGTGGAGATGATACGTTGTTGCTGACGGCGAGGACCCTCGATGACGCACCCGATGATGGCGCTCAGGAAACGCTTCACGCTACACCCGCTGCTGCCTAATGCGGTAATGGAGCAGCAGAACCGCTGGCGCCAGCGCTGGGGAATGCAGCCCAAATCACTGCGGCCAGGTGAGGACTGGCGATACTACTTCGATCCTTCTTCAATCCAGGGGGGGACGCCCAACGACCCGCGGCGACGGCTCCGATTTGCGCTGATCCATGGCCATGAGGAGACCAAATACTTCCTGACCGGTAGCAAGGGGGCGGGTAAGTCAACCACTGCTTACGCTCTATGGGATGATCCTGAGATCGCCAAGCAATATACGTTGTTGGGCTTCACCATCCACGACTACCTCAACCTCGCCGAGACCGACGCCAGTCAGATCATCGCGGTCATGATCGCCCACCTCGTCGAGGTGCTCCGTGACACCAAGGAGGACGCCAAGCTCGGCGAGCTGGAGGCCCGCGGCGTGGTCAAGGAACTGCGGAGTATCCTCCAAAAGGTCAAGCCGAAGGCCACGGTACAGCAGGTCAACGTCAACGTTTTTGGATGGTTTACGGCAATTTTCAAGGAGTCGGCATCGGCTCGGTCAAAGTTCCGCGAGTACGTCGATGGGAACTTCGATGAGGTCATGGAACTGTTCGACGACCTCAATGCGACCCTCGAGGCGCACTTGCAACGCAAGACTCTGTTCATCATCGATGATCTCGACAAGCTCCTCAGTGAGGAAGTGCGAAGTAAGGTTTTTCAGCTGCAGTTGCCCATGCTACTGCGACCACGCTGTGTGGCACTGTACAGCTACCCAATCGAGGTCGACCACGATCCCCGCTTCGACTCACTCAAACGGGGACAGCCAAACCGCTACGTGCTAGCCAACGTCAAGCTGGTGCAGAGCGCCGGAGGCCCCATGCTCACTGAGGGCAGAGACGTGATGACCCAGCTCGTCCTCCGTCGCCTCGAGGGGCGAGCACTCTCCGATGTCATCACGCTGTCGAGCTCCCAATGGGATCGGGTGCTGCACTACACGGGGGGGAACTTTCGCGAGCTGTCGCGGTTGCTTAGCCACGCCTTCGAGATCGCGGCGATGGAGGGGGAGAACCGGGCCAACCTGCGGTGCTTCGAGCTGGCGCTCGAACGCGTTCGTGCGGACTACAACCCGTTTGTGCAGACATACCGCGGCTTCCTTGAGCAGGTGCACAACACTCACAAGGCGCCACAGGCCACCGAGGAGCTCAACCCCGAACTGCTCAGCAAGCTGCTCGCTGCGTTCGCGGTGGTCGAGTACCCCAATGAGCCAGGGTGGCTGGGCCTCAATCCGGTCGTGGCCGACTTGCTGACGGCCCGGCCTAGTAAGCTCTGACGATGGACGCCCCTTTGGGTCCGCGCGGTTTGGCAATCGTCGTCGATCTGCTCGACGCGATCGCGGTGGGTAGCGAAGGGATCCACCTGGTAGTGACCGATCGATTCAGGGCGGTGCGTGCGGAAATCGAGGCGCGGTGTCCGGCAGGGTGGGTGGTAGCGGCGCTGTTGGCCTCGGAGCGTGATCGGCTCTCGCCGGAGGCGTACGAGGAGTTGGGGGATCAAGGGCTGGTCTTGCTCGGCGTAGTCGAGCCCTTGGAGGACGGTGACCGTGTGGCCCTCCTCGCGCTCAACACGGATCGCGAGTGGCTACTGCGCCCGGGGCGGTGCGCGGTGGTGCTGGTGGTCGGGGAGGACGCGGCGGTCGCGGAGTCGGCGTACCTGGAATTGCAGGGTCAAGCGCCAGATTTGTGGTCGGTGCGCACTCGTGTGCACCGGGTCGTGGGTCCGGATCCGGAAGGCCCGGCGCAGGACCAGTTGGTCGATCTCCTCTCCCCACGCTTTAGAGGCGATCGGAGAGCGGCGGCACGCTGGTTGGACACGCGCCCAGTTTGGAAGGAGTGGGTCGCGTATCGGCTTTGGCGAAACGGTACATCTCGAGAAGCGTGGTTATCCCTATCCACCCCCGCTATAGTGGATACAAGCCGTGCCTCCTATGATCTTCAATTTGAAAGCCTGCTCGAATCAAGCAATTCGTCTAAACCTCGACGATTTCCCGGCCCTCCCGTCGGGGAAGCGATCGAAATCAACCGGTGGCCGCGGCCGGCTTGGCCATCAGGTTACCTTGATCTCGAGCAGAATGCGTTGATTTCTGCTCTCGGGGCAATGCTGGATCGTCAGGGCAGCGCCATACTACATCGCCTGCCCAAAGAAGAGGTCTCCGATAGGCTTGACGAGACGGTGCGCACACTCGGTCTGCTTCGCGAATCTCGATACGCCCGCGTGCTCCATCTGGACGCTCGTGAAAGCCTTGAAGTGGCCATAAGGCAATACCTGCGCGATGCTGGCGAGATTGTTGTCGTACCCGGACTCGTCCACTCCGCCCAACGTTTGTCGGGGGCGATCGGTGAGGAGTATGTACTATTGTTGTTGACGAACGTGACGCACACGGAGCTTGAGTTCTTGCGCGCGGTCCTACCCGGTCGCGAGTTCATCGCCAGCCTGCGAAGCGCGCCACAATCAACCTTCTGTGTATTGGGGCCCAGGAGTTTATGGGCGGATGTGAAGTGGGCGGCGGCCCAACTATCACAGTGGTCGAATGGAGCCTGGCCCGCGATCATCGAGCCCGAAACCGCGATTCTCGACCTTCGAACCGCCCTGGCCAGAGCGGAGCACATCATCTTGCTTGCCGACTCGAGCTTGGCGAGGCTGTCTAGCAAAGCATGGCATCCTCTGACTCTGGCTCGAAGCCGTACTACGGGGCTCTTGCTCGGTGATCCGCCGTTTCCGACCAGTTCCTCCGTGGAGTGGAAGGGCTTCCTCGATCTCTCGGATGCGACGGCTCACGAACGTCTGTTGGCCGTGGCTCGGGAAGTGGCCGGTGAGCCCGTAGTCCCCGAGGAACTCCATCCACGAACGGACCGTTTGGCCCTGCTGGTCATCAATGAGAAGGTCTTCTGTAGTGGATATCTGGTCGATCCAAGGCATGTGCTCACGACCGCTCATGGCGTCGGACCGGTAGGCTCGCGCGTCGAGATCCGCATTGGCCAGGAAGCTGAGCGGCGGTCGGCGATCGTGGCATGGCGTGGGGATGGTGTCGCCGACGTAGCCTTGGTGACCCTGAGTGAGGTCGTGCGTGGTAGGCGTGGTCGTGATCCACTGTGGGCGGATGGCCGCGAATGTGAACTACTATGCGACGTGATCGGCTACCGGCTAGACGGTGGTGCCGGAAACGATCTCGCTACAGAGGTCGTTCGTGGGGTACTTGAGCCTGATGTTGGGACGAGCTCCAGCCGACTCCACGCTAGGTTCGTCAGTGGTGAACTGCCGAACATGGGCTGGGAGGGGATCGCCGGTGCTGGTTTGTTTGTCGAGGGACTATTGGTTGGCGTGGTGACGCATGCGTATGCGAACCGTCTGCTGGGTTGGCCCGTGGCGCAGTTGGCCGACCGCAGTGAATTCCAAGCTGCACTGGGAAGGTCCCCTGCGGTCCTTGTCGACCGACTGTGGCCGTTGGCCGACCAGCCGTTGCTTCGAGCGCTCGTTGCCTGGAACCGGCCAACGCTCGATAGCAATCGACCCGTCCTGATGCTGAAGCCGAGATACGAGATCGTCGAGTTCGAGGAGCGAGGACGGGAGGAAGCACTCTCGTTGCTTCAGGATTTCGCCGATGATCCCAGGGAAGCCGGTGTCCAGGTGATCGTAGGACCCGCTGGCGTTGGGAAGACGCGATTGATGCTCGAGTGGTGTCGCCGGATGCGAGATCGTGGCTGGCTCGCCGGGTTCTTGAGCCGAGGGCTCGGCAGAAGGGGATCGGACGAGCTGATGCCGCTCGTTCGGGGAAAGAGCCGGCGATTTGTGGTGGTCGACTATTCGGAGACTGTGCCCGAGCTAACTACGAGCCTTCTTGAGGCGATGTTCTCGAGGCCGCTGGGTGGACCCCGTATGCGCGTGGTACTGCTGGCGCGTGGTGGTGGCCCGTGGCTTGAGCGACTCCGCGATGAGCTCGGGGGGCGCGCCCTCCCGGTGCATGCGCTCGGTGAGCTATACTCCTCGGAGGAGGCGCAGGAGCGTGGCTTCGAGGCAGCGCGGGCCAAGTTCGGTTCGGGTACTGAGCCGAACAGTGGGTCCTCGGATACGTTGCGTCTCGAAACAGCATCGCACGATGACGAGGTAGCTGAGCGAGCTTTGTACGTGCACATGCGAGCATTGCTCGCCGCAAGAGGAGAAAAGGCGACCCAGGAGTTGACGGCACAGCAAGTCCTTGAGCGGGTGCTTGGTTACGAGAGAAGTTTCTGGCAGCGATGGCTCGCCCAGTGCGCCAAAATCAAGATGACCAAGCGACTGGAACAGGGGGCTGAGCAGATGGCCGCGGCGGTGGTGCTGTGCGGGTCGACGGAGATATTCGCCCAGTCGGTGGGGTTGTTCAGGAATGCGGCTCCTGAGCTGTCCGAGAGCGAGCTACGGGCCGTAACGGACTGCTTCTCTGAGCTCTACCCGCGAACGCCGGTCGGTGAAGGCATCGCCCCTATTGAGCCCGACCTGTTGGGCGATACCTTGGTGGCGACGGTCATCGAGCGTGACGCGAAGACCGATGGGGGGCTTGAGCGGTGGCTGGCTCTCCCGCTGGGAGCGCACGCGCCTCCTGGCGCGACAACACGCGCGCTGACCGTACTGACTCGGCTGGGCCAGCGTGGAATCGGGCGGAAGTGGCTCACCCGCTTGTTGGCGGAGCATGGTGTGCAATGGGTCCGGGAGATCGATGAGGCGGCCAACAGCAACACAATCCCGGAGCCGGCAGGCCTCGTTCTGGCCGGGGCCATCGCACATGTCGAGAACGGCGCGGTGGCCCGGGCGATTGGCGATGCGGTTCCGGGCAAGACGGTCGAGCTTCGGGAGGTGGCCGCCACGGCCTACAGCGTGGCCCTCAGGCATACACGCGATGGCGAGGGTACCACTGCCGCCGAGATGGCCAGGCTCCTCGTGCTTCAGGGGATGTCCTTGAGCAAGCTGGGGAGGCGAGAGGAGGCTCTGACACTCACCCAAGAGGGGGTCGAGATCTATCGGCGGTTGGCCGGTGATCGACCCGACGCCTTCCTGGCGGATCTCGCGAAGGCCCTCAACGCCCTCGGTGCCGACCTGAGCGACTTGGGGAGGCGAGAAGACGCCCTGGTTGTCAACCAGGAGGCTGTCGAGATCTATCGGCGGTTGGCAGAAGAACGGCCCGCTGGCTTCCTCCCGGCGCTCGCGTCTGCTTTCAACAACCTTGGGCTTCGATTGGGTGATTTGGGAAGGCGAGAGGAGGCTCTAGCGTTCACCCAAGAGGCGGTCGAGATCTATCGACGGTTGGCAGAGGACCATCCTGATGCCTTCCTTCCTGATCTTGCATTGGCACTCAACAACCTTGGAGCCTACTTGACAAATATCGGAAGGCGCGAAGACGCCCTCGCTGTCACTCGAGAAGCCGTGGAGATCTACCGAGGGTTGGCCGAGGACCGGCCCGACGCCTTCCTTCCGGACCTCGGTTCTGCTCTCAATAACCTCGGGATTCGATGGGGTGACCTCGGGAGGCGGGAGGATGCTCTGGACGTCACTCGAGAAGCCGTGGAGATCTACCAAGGGTTGGCCGAGGACCGGCCCGACGCCTTCCTTCCGGACCTCGGTTCTGCTCTCAACAACCTCGGGATTCGATTGAGCGAGCTGGGGAGGCGAGAGGAGGCTCTGGCTGTCATCCAAGAGGCGGTCGAGATCTATCGACGGTTGGCACAAGAACGGCCCGACGTCTTTCTCCCACGCCTCTCGATGGTGCTCAACAATGTCGGGGTTCGATTGGGCGAACTGGGGAGGCGAGAGGAGGCCGTCGCCGCCACCCAGGAAGCGGTCGCGGCCTTCCGAGGGTTGGCCGAGGACCGGCCCGATACCTTCCTCCCGGACCTCGGTTCTACTCTCAACAACCTCGGGATTCGATTGGGCGTGCTGGGGAGGCGAGAGGAGGCTGTCGCTGCCATTCACGAAGCGGTTGCGGTTTTCGGAGGGTTGGCCGAGGATCGGCCAGACGCCTTCGTCCCGGACCTCGCGCGTTCCCTCGGTGTTCTAGGAACGATGTATTCTACCGCAGGGTCGTATACCGAAGCATTCGATGCCTTCTGCAAAGGACTCAGAACACTGCATCCCGTCTTCGCCAGGTTCCCAGACGCGGTCCGAGAGCTCATGGGTGTACTCAGCCGCGATGCTCGCGACGCAAGCGAAGCCGCCGGCATCCCGGTTCCAGAGGATATCCGTCCGTTCGTGGAGTCGCGTGATGGCGATCCATAGCCTGCGACGGTCGCCGTCGAGGACGAGGGTATGTGCCCGCCCAACTCGAACGGCGTCGACGGTCGCGACGAAACCCTCCAAACGAGCAGTAGCTGGTAGTATTTGTGATCTAGATGGTCATTAGGTGTCCAGTAATACTGGCTTGTGACTATTGCGCACATACCTAGTTTACGCCACCATGAAGACGGGTCGAACTCAGCGGTTCTCCACGTTGTCGTTGCCACCGGTGCCCGGGGCTCCGTTCCCGGGGGCGACCGAGTCGGTGCAGCTGGGTCGCTACGTGGTGCTGGGGACGCTGGGCCGCGGGGGGATGGGCACGGTGTTGGAGGCGTTCGACCGCACGCTGGACCGGCGGGTGGCGCTCAAGGTGCTGCGCTCCTCGAGCGACAAGCAGACCCAGTGGCTGATGCGAGAGGCGCAGGCGATGGCGAGGCTGTCGCACCCCAACGTGGTGCAGGTGTACGAGGTGGGGCAGTCGCGAGGGCAGGCGTTCGTGGCGATGGAGCTGGTCAAGGGGCAGACGCTGCGCGCATGGATGCAGCAGCCGTCGCGGCCGACCTGGCGGCAGTGCGTGGAGGTGTTCATCCAGCTGGGGGAGGGCCTGGCGGCGGCACATGCGCAGGGGCTGGTGCACCGCGACTTCAAGCCGGGCAACGCGATCATCGATGACCAGGGGCGGGCGCGCGTGCTCGACTTCGGGCTCGCTCGCGCGGCGGCCGACGAGTTTCAGGAGTCGGTCGAGTCCACCTCGGTCATGGGCTCGCAATCGGCCCTGTCCTCCTCGCTGACCGAGACGGGCATCGTGATGGGGACGCCCGCCTATATGGCGCCCGAGCAGTTCCAGGGGTTGACGGTCGATGCACGCAGCGATCAGTTCAGCTTCTGCGTGACCCTATGGGAGGCGCTCTACGAGCGGCGTCCCTACGAAGGGGAATCGTTCGAGGTGCTGCTGCGGGCGATCCGGAACGGACGAGTCCCGCCGGCGCCCGAGGGGACGCGGGTGCCCGGCGGGCTGCGGCGGGTGCTGCTGCGCGGGCTCTTGCCCAAGCGGGAGCAGCGGTGGCCCTCGATGGACGCCTTGCTGGCCGAGCTGCGCCGGCAGCTGGTCCCGCGCCGTCGGGTGCAGTGGGTGCTCAGCGGCGTCCTGATGCTGGGCTTTACGGGCTTGGGAGCGAGGGTCTATCAGGCGAGCGTCGAGCGGCAGACCGAGCAGGCCCAGGGGGCGCAGCGGTGCACCGGCGCGCGTGCGCAGCTGCACGGGGTGTGGGACGACGACCGTCGCCAGCACGTGCAGGCGGCCATGCTGGTGGTGACCGCGGTGCCCTACGCGGCGGACACCTGGAGACGTGTAGAGCCGCGGTTGGACGCCTACGCCGACGCATGGGTCGAGCAGTACACCGAGGCGTGCGAAGCGACGACCGTGCGCAAGGAACAGAGCGAAGAGACGATGGATCGGTGGATAGATCGGCGGATGGATCGGCGGATGGCCTGTCTGCACGATCGTCGGCAGCACCTACGCGCCACCGTCGACGAGCTCTCGCGAGCGGACGCAGTCGTGACGCGGAACGCGGAGCACGCGGTGGCGAGCCTGCCGCGGCTTCAGGGATGCGCGGACGTGGACGCACTCGTCGCCGATGTGCCGCCCCCGGACGATCCGGCCATGGCGGCCCGAGTGACCAGGCTCGACGAGCAGCTCGTGGTGGCCAACGCCAAGCTCGAGGCCGGCAAGTACGACGAGGGACTGGCGGTCGCCGACGCGGTGGCGGCCGAGGCCGAGACGATCGACCACGAGCCGCTGATGGCCCGAGCGTGGATGCACCGGGGTCTGCTCGAGGCCGCCACCGGTGACTACGAACAAGCCGCAGCGACGCTCGAGCGAGCCTACGGCGCGGCCTTGGCCCAGCAGATGATGGCCGAAGCGGCGCGCGCCTCGGCGCATCTGGTGTATGTGCAGGGGGCGCTGTTGGTCCGGTACGACGAGGCGTTGCACTGGGCGGCGAACGCCGAGCCGTTGTCGCGCGCGGCGGGGACGGACGAGGCTCGGGCTCTTTACTTGAACAACCTGGGGAGCGTGGTGCGAGGGCACGGTGAGCTGCAAGAGGCTCGCGAGCTCCATCAGCAAGCGCTCGCGCTCCGAGAACGGACCCTGGGCTCCCGACATCCCAGCGTAGCGGCGTCGCTCAGCGAGCTGGGGCTGGTGGCGCACGAGTATGAAGAGCTCGAGGAGGCGCGCGAGCTGTATCAGCGGGCCCTGGAGCTCCGAGAGCGTGCGCTGGGGCCTCAGCATCCCGAGGTGGCCTCTTCGTTGACCAACCTGGGGATGGTTGCACAGTTGCAGGGAAAGCGAGAGGAAGCATGCGGCTTGTACCAACGAGCCTCGAGCGTCATGAACGCAGCGCTGGGACCCGAGCATCCTCGGATCTCGATCATATTGACTCGTTTGGGCGGTCTGGCGCGAGATCTGGGGCACTTGGATGATGCTCGTCGTTCGCTGCAGCGAGCGCTCGAAATCGGGAACAAGGTGCTGGGGCCCGACGATCCAAATGTGGCCACTACGCTGACCACGCTCGGGAGTGTCCTGCTCGACCTGCGGCGGCCTACGGACGCCCTGGTCGTCCTCGAGCGGGCGCTCGCCATTCAGACGAACCTCGAGATTCCACCCATCTCGCTCGCACAGACTCGCTTTGAGTTGGCTCGTGCGCTGTGGGCGGTCTCAGTGCAGGGGGCGCGCGAAGGGGTTCGTCACGGGGGGCGCGACCGGGTCCGCGCACGGGCGCTCGCCCGGCAGGCGCGGCGCGCATGGGCCGGGGTGGACAGTGATGCTCCGGCGATCCGGAGGAATCGAAAGGCGGTCGGCGCCTGGCTGGCCGCGCACCACGTACGAAGGGGCCGCTCATGAACGGCTCGCGACGTCGCCCAGACTTCAGTCTGCGCCTCGACCAAGCTGGAGCAGGCGCAGAGGTTCGCGATGCCCGACACTGAACGCGGGCCACGCGGACGCCAACGCAGACAACGCCAGGGTTGCGCACACCCCGGGCAGGATGTCCGACCATGGGAACACGAGCTCTTGGCTCATCCCCCCAAAGAAACTCAAGTAGCGCGACATTCCACCTCCACAGTACCCGGCGAGGGTCCCAAACCCCAGGCCCAACGCACAAGCGCACAGTCCGATCAACAGTCCCTCCGCGATCACGAGCCGAACGAGAATGTGGCGGCTGTAGCCGACGGCTCGAACGATGCCCAGTGTCCATCGCCGCGCGCGCACAGACGCCAGCAAGGCGTTGAGTACGCCGATCGCGGTGATCACCAGGATCACCAGAGGGAGTCGGCTTATGGCCCACAGCCACTGGCGTGCATGGTGGTGCACGAGCCCGCGAATGGTGTCGGCGGTGACGACCCGGATGAACGGTTCGTCATTGACCCCCTCGTCGACCGCTACCGCTCGCCCCATCTCGGTCTCATACAGCGATTTCGCCGCCATGGAGAGCGTGGTCTGGCCTGTTCGTGCGGTGTCGTAGTCGAGCCATACATGGGATGCACGGGCGAACGAGAAATCGGCGGCGATCTGGTCGTACGACGCGAAGACCAGCGCCGCCGCTCGATGGGTGCGAGTCCGAAATCCCGTCGGCTTCGATTGCCAATGCCAGCCGGGGAGCGAGACCGCAGCCGCGATCTCATAAGACACCGGCGTGGAGGGATCCTCGGGCGGAACGAGGTCGAAGGAGTCCCCGATGTTCAGACCCGTTTCGCTCAAGAAGTGATCGGGAACGATACAGGCGCGGCCTGAGCGTAGCTGGGCAATGACCGTGTCGCGCTCCACATCGCCAAAGTCTAGCGCCACCAGAGGATCGGCTCCCCCGAAGGCGGCATCGGGGTCGATGCCGAGCATGACCACGTTGTCTTGGCGGACGACCGTCGCACGCTCTGCGCTGTTGGTAAGATCGTGGAGTAGCCGAGGTTGCTCCACGACGAAGGGCTCAGCGCGAACAACACCGGGCACGTCACGCATCCTGGTCGCCGTCGAGCGCGAGACACCACGGGGAGAAAACGCCACCACCGCGTCCGGGGCCCACGTGCCGGGGACGAAGGCGCCCAGCAAGGAGTGCCCCCACACCTGGATCGCCACGAACAGTCCAAGTCCGACCGTGAGGGCCAAGGCGGTTCCTGTGGCGCCCCCAAGTCGTTCATCCAACTGACTGCGAAGCAACCGAGGGGGGAGCCTCATCAGGCGGGCGATGGGATCGCACAGCACACGGTGGACCATCGCGACAATGGCCGGCGCGATCAGGATCGTACCGGCGGCCAGGCACACCAGCCCCACGAGCATGAGTTCCTTCACCGGCGCGTCGTCCCCGTACGGGATGACCTGCGACAGCACCGGGTAGACCACCAGCAGTGCGCCCCCTAAACGCCACGATCCGGGGCGCCGTCGACTGCCGGACCGTGGTCTTCCCACGTTGGGGGATAGGGCATCGAGAGGTTTCATGCGCATGGCTCGATACGCAGGCACGAGCGACGCCAATAGCGCGCCGCCGTAGGCGCTGAGCGCTGACAATGTCAAGCTGCGACGTCCGAGCACTGCCCCCTCCTCTAGAAACTCGGGGGCCGATCGCAGGGCGGCCCACATCAATCCGGCGCCGGCCGCCACGCCTACCACGAGTCCAATGGTCCCGAACAGCAGGCCCTCGATGGCAATGATGGCTCCTGTTTGGCGGCGGGTGAGGGCCACGGCTCGTAGCACCGCCAGTTGCCGGGCTCTCTCGGTCACTCCCATGTTGAGCGTGCTGAAGATGATGAACAGCGCGGCCAACATCGAGACCAGGGTCGCCATGTGAGCCTGCTGCGCGACGTTCTCGGCGGTGGCACTTTGGTCGAGGGCTTCTTCGATATCGTGGGCTTCTTGGAACTGGCAAGGCGTTGCGTAGCGCGAGAGGCGTGGTGCCCAACCAAATCGGAAGTCGTTCGCATCGGTTCCTTCGTGGAGCGAAACACCAATGAAGCTGATGCGGCGAGGCTCCCGGGTTAGCCGCTCCGCTAGCTCCATGGAGACCAGCAAGCCGCCCACTCCAGGCGTCAACATCTGCTGCTTTGCCACCGTAGCGCTCCAGCCGCTGACCCTCGGGGCGTCGATCACCCCTACGATCTCGACCCGGGTGGCATCGGGGCCATTGCCGACCAGAACGTGGCCGCCCACATCGACGTGGTAGCCTTCGGCGCCCTCGAGGCTCATCACCGCCGTGGGTTCCTCCGCGCTCTGCTCGCTGATCCACCGCCCTCGCAGCAGGGGAAACGGCGGAAGCGTCGCGTCTGTGGCCATCACGCGGATGTTGGGAAGTTGCGCCCACGGGATTGCGGCCTCCCCCTCGGGGACGAAGGGATTGATGTCCAGCTGGGGGGTCCACATGGGATCGGCGGCGGCCACGGTGGGCTCCCCGCGCAGCTGCTCCAAGACCTCGCCCGGGACGAATCTGTGGGCGTGCGTAGGTATCGCGCCCGGTGCGGACTGGCTGAAGTGCCCGATGGGGGCTATCGAGAGTGGATAGCGTCCCAGGGAGTGTTCCGCGTACTCGTCAAAGCTATTGAGCAGGGCGTCGTAGCCACTGACGACCCAAACGACCATGGCGGCGGCGGCCGCAGTTGCGGCGGATGTCAGCAGTAATCGTATCGGGCGCTGAACGAAGTAGGCGAGGGATAGGTGCAGGATCGTCTTCACGCCAGATCGCTCCTGAGCGCCTGCTGGTAGGCATCCGATAGCGCAACGGGGTCATGGTCGCCCTTGGGCACGAACTGAGTGCGGCAGCGTCCGTCGGCGAGGACGATCACTCGGTCTGCCCACATCGCGACCGTTGGCTCGTGGGTGACGACTACGACGGTACGCTGTTGCTCGCTGCGCAATTCGTACAGCAAGCGGCATAGATCCTGGCCGGCGACGGAATCGAGGCTCCCCGTGGGTTCGTCGGCGAGCATGAGGGGGGGATTCATCACCAAGGCACGGGCGATGGCCACGCGCTGTTGCTCGCCCCCCGAGAGGGCATCTGGATGATGATGGCGACGATCCGCAAGACCGAGTCTATCGAGGAGCTGAGCGGCGCGGCTCCGGACTTCGTGGTCTCCGAGCCCCGGCAATGCCACATTGTCTTCGGCGCTCAGGGTCGGAATTAGGTTGAATGCCTGGAAGACCAGACCAATTGTCCTGCGACGAAAACTCGAAAGCTGTTTGTCACCAAGGGAGCCGATATCCTCGCCGGCCACCTTGACGACACCTTTGTCGATGGATGTGAGCCCCGCGACGACGTGCAACAATGTGCTCTTTCCGGACCCAGAAGCACCCATGATCGCCACGAATTCACCGGAGTTCACCCTCAGGTCGACGCCATCAAGGGCCCGTACCGCGGCCGGTCCTTGCGAAAACGTCTTCACTGCCTCCTGGACCTCTAGAACGACGGGTGACTGCGGGTCGCCACGCCGCTTTGCATCATTGGCTTGTGTTGCTGGAGATGCTCGCTCCATGTGACGAACGATGCCGTATCGACTGGGGGAACAGCAAGAGTGTGCCGAGATCCATGATGCTGCCGTGCCACGACTCGCGGATCATCCAAGACCCCGCAGTCGGTCGGCAGCGGTTGTGAGCTATGGTCTGGCTCTTGGGTCTTGCACGATCGGCCGGGTGCGGCGAACCTCGCTGTCGATGGATACGCCGACCGCTCCGTACATGATGGAGGTCTCCTTGCAGCGCTACGGCGTCGATCGCTGGGGCGAGGAGTTCCTCACCGTCAACGACCAAGGCCACCTGGTCTATCGGGCGCCTCGGCTCGTCCCGGTCGACCTGCACGCGGTGGCCGAGTGCCTCGAGGCCCGGGGGATCCGGACCCCCTTCGTGGTGCGCTTCCCTTCTGTCATCGAGGGCCAGATGCGACGGCTCCAGCGGGCCTTCGCCAAGGCCACGGCGGAGAACGAGTACCAGGGGGGCTACTTCGGGGTCCTGCCCATCAAGGTCAATCAGCGCAAGGTGGTGGTGGACGCGGTTGTGCAGGGGGAGGAGCCCGGCTTTGGCTTGGAAGCGGGCAGCAAGCCGGAGATGCTCATCGCGATGTCTCGGGCGCCCAACCCCCACGCGCCGCTGCTGGTCAACGGCTTCAAGGACCGCGACTTGATGCGCATGGCCTACCACGCGTCCGAGCTCGGGCACCGGGTGATCGTGATCATCGAGTCGACCCACGAGGTCGTGCGCTTCACCGAGGTCGGGCAGGAGCAGGGCTGGAGGGCGACCCCGCAGCTGGGGGTGCGGGCCAAGCTCTACACCCGGGGCAGCGGCCGTTGGCAGAGCTCGGGCGGCGAGACGTCCAAGTTTGGGCTGACCACCACCGAGATGCTCGACGTGGTGCAGACCCTGCGCGAGGCGGACTGCCTCGATCGGCTGGTGCTGCTGCACTTCCACATCGGCTCGCAGATCACCCGCATCAAGCGGATCAAGCAGGCGGTGCGCGAGGCGGCCCGCCTGTTTTGCTCGCTGCAGAGCTCGTGGGCCCCGGCCATGCGCTACCTCGACCTGGGGGGCGGCATGGGGGTCGACTACGACGGGAGCCGGACCTCGTATCCCTCGTCGGCGAACTACACGATGGAGGAGTACGCCAGCCAGGCCGTGTTCGAGGTCGGCGAGGTGATCAAGCAGACGGGCGCGACCCCGCCGACGCTGGTGACCGAGAGCGGGCGCGCCATGGTGGCTCGCCACGCGGTGACGATTACCGATCTGCGCGAGGTCCAGGGGCGGATCCCCGAGGAGCCCGAGCCTCGCGAGGACGAGCACCGCATCATCACCTCCCTGCGCGAGACGCTGCACACGCTGTCGACCAAGAACTACGAGGAGTACTTCCACGACGCGGTCGACTTCCGGGACGAGGCGCTCGAGCTGTTCGCCACCGGCTACCTGACGCTCGAGGATCGGGCGGACGCGGAGGCGCTGTTCCAGCGTGTGCGGACCAAGGTCACGCTCATCATCGACGAGATCAAGCGCCCCTCGGAGGAGATCGTGGAGTTCCTCGAGAAGGCGCAGCGCAAGTACTTGGCCAACTTCTCGATCTTCCAGTCGCTGCCCGACGCGTGGGGCGTGGGCCAGGTGTTCCCCGCCGCGCCGCTGTCCCGCCACGGCGAGCGCCCCACGCTCAACACCGAGATCGTCGACATTACCTGCGACAGCGACGGCCGCGTGACCAGCTTCGCCCACCCCGACGAGAACCTGCGCTTCCTCCCGCTGCACGAGCGGCGGGCCACGGACGAGAAGTACTACCTGGGGTTCTTCATGACCGGGGCCTACCAGGACAGCCTGGCCAACCAGCACAACCTCTTCGCCCGGATCCACGACGTGGTGGTCCGGCGCTCCGACGAGCCCCTGCCGGAGATCCCGGGCACGGTGCGGATCTCGTTCGAGGACGATCTGGTGCTCGACGTGAAAATGGGCTCGACCAACGAGGACTCGCTGTCCGCGATGGACTTCGACGCCGCCCGGCTGTGGCACGAGTTCCGCCAGCGCCATATCGAGCACGAGACCAGCCTCGGGCCGCAGTGGGTCCTGGGGCTGCTCCGGTCGTATCCGTACCTGACGCGGCGGTGAGCCGCGGGAGCGCTCGAGCGCCCAGTAGAGCCGGCGGGTCATGGGGGCTGGTCGGTGATGGGGGGCGAGGTGGGCGTGTGAGCCACGCCCCGGCTCACACGTCGAGTGCGGGAGCGTCGATGACCTGCCAGGGCAGACCGTGGGTCGCCACCGCCTCCATGAAGGGGTCGGGATCGAACTGCTCCATGTGCCAGACACCCGCGCGCTTCCAGGTGCCCTCGAGCATCATCATCGCGCCGACCATCGCGGGGACTGCGGTCGTGTAGCTCACCGCTTGGGCGCCGACCTCGTCGTGGCAGGCCGCGTGGTCGCAGTTGTTGTAGATGAGCTTGCGAACCGTCTGCCCGCTCTTTTGGCCTTCGAATAAGCAGCCGATCGAGGTCTTTCCGGTGTAGCCGTCGCTGAGCGAGCCGGGATCGGGAAGGAGTACTTTGAGGAACTCCAACGGGACGATCGGTTGGCCCCGGAACTGGACCGGATCGATGCGTGTCAGGCCTACGTTTTGGAGCACGCGCAAGTGCGTGATGTACTCCTCACCGAAGGTCATCCAAAAGCGAATGCGCTCGAGCCCCTCGATGTGAAGCACGAGTGACTCGAGCTCCTCGTGGTAGAGCAGATAGCTCCTGCGGAGGCCGACGCCAGGGTAGTCGAAGTCGGTCGAGATCTCCATCGGCTTGGTCTCGATCCACTCGCCCTTCTCCCAGTAGCGACCGTTCTGGGTGATCTCCCGGATGTTGATCTCCGGGTTGAAATTCGTGGCGAACGCTTTGCCATGATCGCCGCCGTTGCAGTCGAGGATGTCGACCGTGCGGATGCGGTCGCACAGGTGCTTGTTCGCGTACGCGCAGTACACATTGGTCATGCCGGGATCGAAGCCGCTGCCTAGCAACGCCATGAGCCCCGCCTGTTCGAAGCGCTCCTTGTAGGCCCACTGCCACTTGTACTCGAACTTGGCGACGTCGCGTGGCTCGTAGTTCGCGGTGTCGAGGTAGTGCACGCCCGTCTCTAGGCAGGCGTCCATCAGCGTGAGATCCTGGTAGGGCAGCGCCACGTTCACGAGCAGCTCGGGTTCGAACTTCTCGATGAGCGCGACGGTCTCGCGGACGTTGTCCGCATCGACCTGCGCGACCTGGATCTCGCGACCCGTACGCTGCTTCACGGCGTCGCGAATCGCCTCACAGCGCGAGACGGTGCGGCTGGCGAGCATGATCTCACCGAATACCTCCGGGACCATGGCGCACTTGTGGGCGACGACACCGCCGACACCTCCGGCGCCGATGATAAGGACTCGATGCATGGATGGCATGGATGGCATAGATGGCATGGATGGAACTCTCCTCGAGCACGGCTTCACCGCGGATCGCAGGAGGCCGGGGACTTGGTTGGGGGTGAAGTTGGAGGATCCGCTCAGCGGAGGGCGGACGTGGCCGCTTCGAGGGCCTCGACACGGGCGGCTTCGGCTTTCTTGAACACCTTGTGCTCTTCGTCCGAGTTCCCGCGCTTCCAATAGCTGCTGATGTACATTTGCTGTCGCGTCACGCCGCGAACCGAGACCAGATATTCGCGAAGCGACTTCATGGCCGTGTACTCGCACGCCACCCAGACGCCCACGCGTCCTGCGGGCCAGTCGAGCGCCTGGACGGCATCGGGCAGCGGGGACCGGCCGTTGTCGCGCGAGGCCAACCAGTGGATCTCCATGCCGGCGGGGCGGCGCAGCGCGACCGCGTCAGCGTCACCGGGGACCTCGAGCAAGACGTGGCCGTTGGCGTCGGCCGGCAATCGCTCGAGCAGGACGGCGATGGCCGGCAGGGCGGTCAGGTCTCCGGCGAGCAGGAACCAGTCGGCGGTGGGCTCTAGACCTTTGACGTAGCCGGGACCGGTGATGCGCACGAGGTCGCCGACCTGGGCCCCCTTCATCCAGCGCGTCGCGGGGCCGCAGGGATCGTGCTTGGCGAAGAGCAGCGTCAGCTCGTTCTTGGCGGGGTCGAAGGCCCTCACCGTGTAGCTGCGCTTGACGGCGCGGCGCAGATCGAACGGCGTGTCATCGGCCCCCTCGCGCGGCAGCAGAAGCTTCACATAGCCGGACTCCGCGTCCGTCGGAAAGCCCGAGAGCTCATCACCCCCGACGACGACTTCGACCATGTTCGGAGTCCACGCGCGCATCGACACGACCGTGAGCTCCCGATAGTCAGCGCGGCTCACGACAGCCACCCTGGTCGTTATTGAAAATGATTTGCATTTGCATTTGCAATCGCACTGGCGAGAGTCGATGTCAAACCGAGCGTGGGCGTGCCTCTTGTATACGCAATAGCGATTTGATTTCGGTACGATAGAAGCCTAGCCGAGTGTCCATCTGGGTCTGGGAGCCGTGCATGAGGGTGCACGTGGTGGCGTCAATAGTCGCCTACGTCGGGCACACGGACGGACTCACTTTGTGCGACGCCGGCGAGCAGCTCGACGTGAATCCCGTCGGAGAGCCCGAGCTCGAGCTCTCGGCGTTCGAAGCTCGGTGGTTGTTCGGTGACGAGAACCTCGACGAAGGGCTCGCCGTGCGGGTCGAACTGCAACAGGCGCTCGGGCAAGGCGAGGACCTGATAGCGACAACCGATCTCGACGCTCGCGTTGGCCGAGTAACCCGCGCGTAGCTCATGCTCGGCGTCGGCCGTGACCGCGGCGCGCACCTCGAACTTCATGATCCCGTCACGCTCCTCCCCCTTGGGCGCGATGTGCTCGATGACGCCGTTGAGCTGCGCGTCCGTGAGCGCGCCGATCGCCAGCGTCAGGCTCATGCCGACCTCGAGACGCCCGACGTCGGACTCGTCGACCCAACCACGGAACACGAGGTCGTCCATGTCGGCGACCGTCGCCACGGTCGTGCCTTCGTTGAAGCTGTTGTTGTCGACGACGGAGGCGCCGCGCTTGATCGGCACGGCGAGCACGGTCCCCGAGGCCGTGGCGACGACGAAATTGGCCGCGTCCTCGCCCTGGCGCACGGCGCCCTCGCGGATCGCCCGCAGGCTCTCGCGTGCGGCGCGGAGCTCCTCCTTGGCCTGTCGCAGGCCGAGCTTGACCCGGCGTTGCTCGTCGTTGGACATGACGCCCTTGCGGACCAGATCCTCGACCTGAGCCGCCTCGATCTCGGCGTTGGCGACGTCGAGCCGAGCCGCACGCACGCGCGACTGAGAGGCCGCGAGGCTGGCCTCGTTGGCGACGATCTCGACGTGCGCGACCTTGTCGCCCGCTTCGACGCGGTCGCCCGGCTGAACGAACAGCTCGGTGACCACGCCGGCGACGCGCGGCTTGAGGGCGACCTCGTCGCGAGGCTCGATCGCGCCGGTGACCACCACGTCGTCGACGATGTCGACGATCACCGCCGTGGCCGTGGGCGGTGCCTCCTGGGCTCCTTGCTCGCGCAGCACCAGGGTCCACAGCCCGTAGCCGAGGGCTCCGAGCATGGTGAGTACGATGAGGCTGGTAAGGACGCGGCGCATGTCATTCCGTCTGCAGAGCAAGGGCGGGCTCGACCGCGGCCGCGGCTTTGGCCGGCATCGCCGAGGCGACTAGGCCCACCACGCACAACACCGCGAGGCCGAGGCCGGCGGTCATGGGGTCGACTACGGGCGGGGCCAGTCCGGCCGGCCGCTGGTCTGCGGGCATGGCCGCGAGCAGTCCGCCGACGACATCGATGAGCCCGACGCCGACGACCATGCCGAGGTAGCCCGCGATGAGGGTCAAGGTCATAGCCTCGAGCACGACCTGAGTGACGATCGCCCCGGTGGTCGCGCCGAGCGCCTTGCGGACGCCGATCTCCCGGGTCCGCTCGCGGACGGAGATCAGCGTGACGTTGCCGACCCCCATGGCCCCCGCGAACAATGTGAAGCCCCCGACGATCCAGATCAGGACCTCGATGGCGCGAAACAGATCGAGGAAGCGCCGAGTGTCGCGGTAGGAGCTCCACATTTCGTAGGCCATGTCGTCGTCGGGGTGAACCTGGTGACGGCGAGCGAGCAAGCGACGAGCTTCGTTGGCGAGCAGCTCGGGGTTACTGCCGGGCTCGGCGAGCAAGGCCACGCTGCCGACTCGATCGCGCGGGCCGAAGCTGTGCGCAAGGGTCGTCCACGGGATGATGATGGTGCTGTCTTGCTGCTCCTCACCCCCGCGTTGGCGCGCGTGGTACACGCCGATGATCGTGAACTCGATCCCAGAGACCTCGATCGTCTCACCGACCGCAGACTCGTGGTCATCGAATAACTGCTCGTGGACCTGCGCACCGAGGGCCGCGACCTTGCGCTGCTTCGCGATGTCGCGCGGGTTGAGCAAGCGGCCTTCGTCGAGGGCCAGCGGGCGCATACGGATCAAGTCGAAGTCCTCGCCGCTGAGCCGGAAGCTGCCGTGGTGCGAGCCCCGGCGCGCGGTGATGCGACGGTCGGGGCGCGGAGGATCGGTTCGCGGTGACAGAGCCACCAGGCCTTCGAGACGCGACAGCGGCTCGAGATCCTCGATGTCGATGCTGACGCGGCGGCCCGGCCCGTGGCCCGCGTGCGCGAGGTTCGTCCGGCCCGGCCAGATCCACACGCTATTGGCCGTATAGTCGCCCAGCGTCCCCAGTACTCCCGCCTGCAAGCCTCGACCGAAGGCGAGCATGACGACGAGCATGAACATGCCCCAGGCCACACCGAAGGCGGTCAGCAAGGTCCGCACCCGGTGTCGCCTCAGGCTCTGGGCGACCTCTGCCCAGCTCTCTCGATCGAACAGGCGCACGTCAGCCTCGCAGCGCCTCCGCGGGGGTCAAGCGTGACGCGCGGGCGGCCGCGGCACCGCCCGCGAGTGCGCCCGCCGTGATCAACACGGCGGTCGCGACCAGCAACGACTCGAGATCGGCGCGGGGATCTCGAAACAACTCGTTGGCTGGCAGGTTCGGCCCGAGCAGCTCGAGCACGCTCGCGCCGAGCACCAAGCCCGCACCCCCGGACAGCACGGTGAGCGTCAGGGCCTCGCGCACGACCAACGCGACGATTTGTGCCCCCGTCGCGCCGAGCGCCCGCCGTACTCCGAATTCTCGCGTGCGCTCCTGGACCCCGATGAGCGTGATGTTGCCGACTCCGACGACGCCCGCGAGGCTCGTCCCGAGCCCGACCAGCCAGGTGAACAGCTCGATACCGTCGATGACCCCGCGGATCTCCGCGGCCTGCTCGATCATGCTGCGCACTCGGATCGCACCGGGGTCGCTTGGCGAAAATCCGTGGCGGCGCGCGAGCACGCGGCGAACTTCGGCCTCCACGCGCTCTCCCTCGCTGATGCGTGACTCGGGCACGGTCAGCATGATCTGGTCGACTCGGCGGCCGCCGGCGAACACGAGCTGCGCGGTCGTGATCGGCACGTAGAGCATCCGTCGCTCGTTCTCGCCGCCGATGTCGTCGAACACGCCGACGATGCGGTAAGGAGCGCCCGCGATCATGAGGGTCTGCCCGAGGGCCTCGCGCCCGGCGAAGAAGTGCGCGGCGACCTCTAGCCCGATGACCGCGACCTTGCGCCGTCGAGCCAGATCGATCGCGTTGAGGAAGCGTCCTTGGGTCACCTCCGTCCGCTCGAGGTGACGGTGATCGGGGTGGGTCGCGCGCACGGGGAACACCGCCTTGCGCCCGTCGCAGACGATCGTGAGCTCGTCCGGCGGATAGAAACGCCCGGTGATGTACTCGACCTCGGGGATCGCTCGCTGGATCGCCGTGATGTCGTCGAGGTCGAAGCGGATGGTCTGCCCCGTCGGCGTGCCTTCGTGGGCCTGCGTCGTCACGCTCGGGTAGATCCACAGGCTGTTGCTGGCGTCGTCACGGAACACGAACTCGGCTCCGTTGCGCAGCCCCGTCGAAGCCCCGAGTAAGATCACCAGCATGAACATGCCCCAGGCCATCGTCGCCGCGGTGACGGCGGAGCGCGTGCGGTGGCGCCCGAGCGTGAGCAGTGCCTCGATCCAGCGTTCCAGCATCGCCTGCTCCGCCTAGCCTTCGTGCTCGATTTTACCGTCACGGATCTTGATCAGGCGATCGGTGGCATTGGCAACCTCGATCTCGTGGGTGACGACGATGACGGTCATGCCTTCGGCGTGCAGCGTGCGGAGCAGGCCGAGGATGCGCTCCGAGGTCTCGCTGTCCAGGGCGCCCGTCGGCTCATCCGCCAAGATCATCTGCGGCCGCCCGACGACGGCGCGAGCGAGCGCGACGCGCTGCTGCTGGCCGCCGGACAGCTGGGTCGGTCGGTGGTTGGCCCACTCGCGCAGCCCCACGGACTCGAGCGCCTCCAGCGCTGCGCGCTGGCGTCGACGTCGAGGCACTCCCCGGTAGTAAAGCGGCAGCGCGACGTTCTCGACCGCCGTCTTGAAGGCCAGGAGGTGAAAGGCCTGGAACACGAAGCCAATGGTCTCGTTGCGGGTCCGGGCGAGCTCCCGCTCGGAGAGCCGCCCGACCTCACGCCCGGCGAGTTCATAGTGGCCACGATCGAAGCGATCGAGCAGACCGAGCACGTTGAGCAGCGTCGACTTGCCCGAGCCCGAGGCGCCCATGATCGATACGAGCTCACCACGCTCAATCTCGAGATCCACGGCGCGCAAGACGTCGAGCTGGTGATTCCCGACCCGGTAGGACTTGCTCAGTTCGCGGACTCGGATCATCGCGTTGGCCAATGAATATCATCGACTCGGCTCGAGGACGTCGGGCCGTGCCTGCTCGCCGCGTGCGCTGGGTTTGCGACGTGGCGGCCGGGTTTGCTGCCTCGCTCGTCCGCCAGGGGCGGCGGCATGCGGCACGTGCAGGAGTGGGTTGTCGAGCAGCGTGTAGACCGCGAGTTCGTTCTCGGCTTGGAGCTCGTCGCGATCTTCAAGGCGGGTGAGCAGGTTGGCCTTGCACGGGAGGGCCTCTTGTTCGAGGAGAAGATCGATGAACTCGGTGCCGAGCTCGCCCATTTCGGGGCGCAGGTCGATGAGGCGACCGCGCACAAACTCGAGCAGGGTTTGCTCGTCGACGATTCCATCGAGGCCGAAGCGGTTGATGACCGAGAAGAGCTGGTTGAAGACCAGATAGTAGCATAGCCCGTCGCGTACGAGCTGCCGGTCCTCGAACAGCTGCGGTTCGTGCTCGAGCTCGGGTAGCAACTCGACGAAGCGATCGTACTGCGATCGGCAGAGCGTCAGACCCTGCACGTCGCGATAGTGGAAGATCTTGGGCAGGCCGCTCGGCTCGAAGCTCAGCAGTGAGTTTTGCTGGTGCGCTTCGAGGCCGATGCCGTGTACGTCGTAGATGCGGATGACGGGCTCGACGGCGCGCCGCCAGTAGGCGTCGAACCATGCGAGTCCGGCGGCCGCGATGTCGCGCCCTTCGTGCGCGACGAACACGTGGATGAGGCTCATCAGCAGCGAGTGCTCGCCCGTGGCGACGGGCTCCTCCACGAGCGCAGCGACCGAGTGCACGGGGTCCACGTCTGGGGCGCCCCGGTTCATGCGAAAGGGGTTGTCGCGGAAGATCGCTTCGAAGCCCGTCTCGGCGCGGCCGGGGACGCCGATGGTGATGTACGCGGGATCCTCGATGATCCGCACCGTGGGGAAATCGCGGTCGACCCCGCAAAGGCGCAGGATCTTGCTCACGTTCACGCTGTCGTCGAGCTCGGTGCGCATGTTGATCCGCAGCGAGTTGGTGAGCTTCACCGGGATCGAGAGCTTGGCCATGAAGTCGAGCGACTCGCTATAGACCGTCCGCACCGACGACGTCGGCGTAAACTCCGCGCCGCGGGGGCCGAGGTCGAGGAGCTTACCGCTCGCAAGGAGCTCGCGTACGTAGTCCTGGTGGCGGAGCCAAGTCGCCTGGAGCGGGTGAATGGGTACCAGGCAGCGATCGTCGCCGACCGCCTGTGCGAGCGCGACTAGCTCCTCTTTTGTGGCGCCGACGCTCGCGATCTGTTGGCTTATCGCCTCGGCGCTGCGCCCGGTGACGGAGCCCTGCTCGACGATGTCGCGGTGGGCTGCGAAATACTCGAGCTGGAAGCGACCGCCGCGTTCGGGGGTATAGTACGGGCTCTGCCAGCCATGGATGCCTTGGCGCGATTTGGGCGTTGGGTGGAGCCAATGGCCGAACACGATCGACTGCTCGGATTCGATGAACCCGCCGCCCGGGCTGGGGTGCAACGAGCTGCGGCGCTTCCCGCTCAGGCACGGGGCGACGCACGCGGCCATGACCTGGTGGCTCTGGATTACGCGGACGAGCAGCTCGAGCCGTCGCTCACTTTGTGGATGCTCGCGGTACAGGTGATCGATCAGCATCAGCTGGGCCGACAGCAGGTCCACGGGAAGGAACGGGTGGCTAGGCGACGGGCGCTGGAAACAGACCGTCAGCGCGTGCCGCCCTACGCGGGAGCGGAAGCGGACGCCGAGGGCGAGTACCTGCCGGTCGAGCTCGAGCTCGACCACGTAGGCTTCGCCCTGGCTCAAGGTCAGGCCGGAGCTTGCTTGCCAGCTCGCGGCATCGTGCCATGTCCCCGAGTCGACCTCGCGCAGGTAGCAGTTCGTGAACGCCTGAAACGACGCGTCGGTGGCGATGTAACGCGCCGCGCGAACATCGTGCGCAGGGGGGACGGCGGCGGCACTCGTGGGGGACGTGGGGCGCACTGGAATCACAGGGCGAGGGCGGCCGGGCGATGTCGGTAGACCAGCGGAGCGGCGACGACGAAGGTGGCCCACTCCGCGAGGGGAAGAGCGATGAGGAAGGACCAGCTCGACCCAGCGCGTGCGGCGTAGACGACGTACAGGAGCAAGAGCAGGGCCGCCGGGAGCACCAGACCGCGCAGCGACGCGACCAAGGCTGACGGCTTGGGCTGGTGGATGGCCGTCAGGTAGCAGCTGAGGATGATGTTCGTGCTGTTGACCAGCAGGACCGGCCAGATGACCAGCACCAGCTCGGCGGCGTCGGCGGCCACCGTGGCCTCCTCGGTGGTGAAGAACCAGCCGGTGAGCGACGTGCGGAAGCCCAGGAGCACCGCGCTCAGGACGACGCCGAGGCCCACCGAGCACGCGAGCGCTGTCCGCAAGATCTGCCGGATGCGCTGCCGGTTCCTGGCGCCGTAGTTTTGGCTCGCCAGCGGATGCAGCGCGTCGGCGAAGCCGTAGCTGAGCATCAGGCTGACATAGATGTAGTAGTTGACCGCAGTGAAGGATGCGACGCCGTCGACGCCCAACCGCGCGATGAGCAGGTGGTTGAGGAGCAGGAAGATGATCCCGACCGAGATCTCGTTGATGAACTCGGACACACCGTTGAACATCGCCTGGTGCAGGCGCGACCAGTCGCGCTGCACGAGGCGGAAGTAGAGCGTGCGCTCGGGGCTCGCGAAGTAGCGACCCAGCACCGCGGCTTGGGCGATCTGCGAGAGGACGACGGCATAGGCGGCGCCCGCTAGGCCCATGTCGAAGTAGACGATGAAGAGCGCGTCGAGGGCGATGTTGCCCAGCGCGCCGACCAAGAGCGCGGTGGTTGCCAGGACCGGGTGGCCGTCCGCCCGAACGAAGTAGTAGAGCACCATGGTCGTGAGCTGAACGATGAGGGCCCAGCGGATCACGTCGAAGTACTCGCCCACGGTCGGCACGAGCTCGGGTGGGGCGCCCAGGAGGCGGTAGAGCACGTCGTCGAACGCGTAGCTCGAAAGCGCGAAGGTCGACGCCATGATCACCGTCCCGAGGATCGTCTGGCTGAAGACGTCCGAGGCCGCCTCGGCATCGTCGCCGCCGATGTGCGCGCCTGCGGCCACCGAGCCCCCGATGGCGAACATCAGCGCGATCGCATAGAGGACCGTGAAGCAGGGGACGAGGATCGTGATTGCAGCCAGAGCCTCACCACCGACGAAATTGCCGACGAAGACGCCGTCGACGAGGCTCAGGGTGGTGAGCGCCACGAGTCCGATCATGGAGCTCAGCGCGTAGTAGAGGAACGTGCGGAGCACGGGACCCGTGAGGATCGGATTGTCGGACTCGGTCATGACGGTCAGGCCGGCGCGCTGATCCGTTCCTCGCGGACGGTGGACTTGCGCAGGATCGTCGGCAGACCCATCTGCTCGAGGACCCGAAGGAAGGGGACCGGGTCGAGCTCTTCGACGTTGACCATGGTGCGCACGTCCCAGTCACCGGTGGCGATGAGCAGCGCCCCCGCGACCGGGGGGACGCCCGCGGTGAACGCGATGGCTTGTGAGCCGACATCGGCGAACGCCTCTTGATGGTCGCTGATGTTGTAGATGAAGACCTCTTTGTCGTCTCCGGCCGACTTGCCCCTGATGAGGGCGCCGATGCAGGTCTTGCCGGTGTAGCCTGGCGCGAGGCTGGCGGGGTCGGGCAGGCAAGCCTTGAGCAGGCGCAGGGGCACCACGTCCTGGCCGTCGACCTTTACGGTCTGATGGTCGAGCAGGCCGACCTTCTCGAAGACCTCGAGGCACTTGAGGTAGTGCTCGCCGAAGCCCATCCAAAAGCGCACGTCCTTTACACCCGCGATGGTCTTGGACAGCGAGTGCACCTCGTCGTGACCCATGAGGTAGACGGTGTGCTCACCGACGACGGGGAAGGTATAGGTCATCGAGCGCGAGTGGTGCGGGCAGGTTCGCCACTTTCCCCCCTCGAGGAAGCCAACGTCCTCGATGATCTCGCGGAGGTTGATCTCCGGGTCGAAGTTCGTCGAGAAGAAGCGACCGTGATCGCCGTCGTTGACGTCCATGATGTCGATGCTCTGAATCGAGTCGAACTCATGGCGCTGGGCGTAGGCGCAGTAGGCGTTGACCACGCCCGGGTCGAAGCCAGCCCCGAGGATCGCGGTCACGCCCCGCTCCTTGCAAAGGTCACGCTTCTTCCACTCGTAGTTCGCGTACCAGGGGTAGGGCGCGTTCATCACCTCGTAGGCCTCGTGGACCGCAGTGTCGATGTAGGCCGCACCGGTCTCGAGGCAGGCGTCGAGCACCGACATGTTCACGAAGGCCGTGCACACGTTGATGACGATGTCGGACTTCGTCTCTTGGATGAGCGCGGCGACCGCAGCCGAGTCGTAGGCGTCGATGGCGAAGGAGTGCAGCGTGAGGGGGCCGTCCGAGGGGTAGCCCTTCGCCCGGATGTCCGCGAGGATGGCGTCACACTTCGCAACCGTTCGCGAGGCGAGGTAGACGGATCCGAATACCTGCCCGTTCTGCGCACACTTATGGGCGACTACCGCGCCGACGGCGCCTGCTCCGATGATGAGTACGTTCTTCTTCATGTCGGGACTTATGTCGAGACTTATGTCGAGACTTCATGTCGGGACTTCATGTCGGGACTGTCGAGACTTCATGTCGGGATGGGGCGCAGAGGCGTCGTGGGGCGAGTGAGCGCGTCGCGGAAGTCTTCGTAGGTCGGCTGGTGTGCGAGGCGGAGCTCTCCGCTCAGTGCGCGGTGGTAGATGGCCGGCATGCGGATGCCGTTGAAGTGGTTCTTCTTGACGATCGAGTAGCCCCCGACGTTCGGGAAGGTGAGCTCCTGCCCGACGCTGACGGGTCGTGCAAAGAGAAAGTTGCCGAAGTGGTCGCCCGCGAGGCACGTGCGACCACACACTCGGTAGACGTGCCCGTCGAGATCGGCGAGGCCGACCCCGTCTCGCGATAGCGTGCGCGCGCCGCGGAGCTGTGGCGTGAAGTCGTAGACCAGCACGTCGAGTAGGTGGGTCTCGACGCCCGCGTCGACGATGAGCGTCGGCACGCCGTTGTCGACGATGTCGATCACCGTGACCACGAGCGAGGTCGAGTCCCTGACTGAGGCCTCGCCCGGCTCGAGGTAGACCTGCAGGTGGTGCTCGGTCGCGAAGGCTCGGAGCCGCTCGCAGAACAGATCGAGGTCGTAGCCCTCGTCCGTAAAGGCGATGCCGCCTCCGAAGCTGAACCACCGCAGGTGCGGCAGCAGGCCGGCGAAGCGGGCCTCGATGTGGTCGACCTGTGCGCAGAAGCTCCCCGCGTCATCGTTCTCGCAATTGACGTGGGTCATCGCCCCGTCGATGCGATCGCCGATGCCCTTGGGGAGCCGCTGGGCACGAACCCCGAGGCGCGAGTACTCGCCGACCGGGTTGCTCAGTGGGTAGCGCGAGCAGCCGATCTCCGGGTTCAAGCGCAGGCCGAGCGAGATCTCGCCGGCCGTCGGCGCGTGGCGTTCGAGCTGGCTCAGTGAGTTGAAGATGATCTTGTCGCAGTAGCGGACGACCTCCGCGAACTCGTCATCATCGAAGGCAACGCTATATCCGTGCGTCTCGCCGCCGAAGTACTCCTTGCCCAGACGCGCCTCGTAAGGGCTGCTGCTCGTCGTGCCGGCCATGTACCTCGCCATGAAATCGAAGGCGCACCACGCAGCGAAGCACTTGAGCGCGAGCACCGAGCGCGCCCCCGAACGCTCCTGCACGCGACCGATGATCTCCATCGCCGCGAGCATTCGCTCCTCTTCGATGAGGTAGTAGGGCGTCTTCATCGCGTGCTCACGCGAGGGGGAGGGCGGCATGCACCGCGGGGAGACCGAGGGTCTTGGCCTCGAGCTCGGTGATGCGGCGGTGGTCGCCTTCGAGAGTCGGCAGGACGTCCGAGCCAAACCACTCGAGCGAGGCCTCGAGCTCGGACCAGCGCAGGCTCGACTTGGTCATGACGAAGCGAAGGAAGGGCTCGTAGTCGAAGGCGCCCTCGAATATGCTGACCATCCCCGCGCGATCTCCAGCGGGCGAGTAGACATTGGAGGGCGCGAAGGCTGACAGCTGGTCCCGCCGCGCGATGTTCTTGAAGTGCATGTGCGCGACGACGGGCTCGACCCGACCGAGGGCCTCGATGGGATCCGCGCCCGACTCCCAGACGTGGATGACGTCGAAGTTCAGGCGCAGCGCCGAGTGGTCGACCTCGTTGAGGAGCCGGACGATCGAGGGCAGGGTATCGGCCAGAGTCGATGGGTGGGTCTCTACGACCAGCGACAAGCCGTGGTCTTGCGCGATCTGGGCGAGCTCGCGCAGGCGAGCGGTCCACGCGGCGCGTTCATCATCGTCGATGGCGTCACTACCCCGGCTGCCGGCGAAGGTGCGGACTTTCTTGGCGCCCCACAGGTTGGCCAACCGGCACAGCGACCGGGCCTTGTCGACGGCGGCGTCGGGGTCACCACCCAGCGGGAGGTAGTCGCTGATCATCGGCACCGCGAGGCCCTGCGCGCGCAGCCAGCTGGGGTCGTACTCTGGATGATCGGCGAGGTTCCGCGCGTGCACGCCCCAAAGCTCGATGCCCGAGAAGCCGCGGGCCACCGCCCAACGCGCGATCTGCCCGAGTGACGTGAGGTGGTGGCGGAAGGAAATTGTACAGACTGAGAGCTTCATGATGCCACCTATGCGCGAATCGTGTGGTCCGCTCGCGGGAACATCTTGTCCCGCCACAGTGCGTAGACCTCGTGGAGGCGGGTCTTGATCTTCCGTTCGCGCTCGTCTTGCTGGTCGAGGAGGGCGAAGATCTTGTCGGCGATGTCCCGGTTGCCCGTCGCCGCGAGCTTGAGCGACTGGAACTGCACGAGCTTGAAGGTCTTGACCAGCTCTTCGATGACCTCGCACCACCCGTCGAATTCCTCTTCGGGGAGCACGAGCTCACGGAAGAAGAACGCCAGCCCGTGCTCGTACGCGTACTTGCGGATCGAGAGGATCGGGACCTCGGTGAGCGCCACGCGGAGGTGATCGAGGGCCAGAGGCTCGCCGTTCTTGTCGACGCCCGCGAGGTGAGCCTTGACCGTCGCGCGGATGGTCTCGGTCGTCGGGTTCACGTCGGCGTGGAAGCAAACCTCGTAGTAGTCCTTGATGTCCGCCGGGTGCGGCGCGTGCATGCCCTGCTCGCGGAACATGTAGCCGCCGGCCACCGAGGGCTGCTTCATGGCGTTGAGCAGGCGCTCCTTGGGCGCGACGCCCTCGTAGCGGTAGTCGGGGTCGAACACGAACCAGGTGTCCGGATCCGCGGTCGGGCCGAGCATCAGGTAGTGCGGGAAGGGGTCCTTGTTGAACTCGTTGACCCGCTCGGGGAGCGCAAACATGTCCAGCATGACCATGATGTGCTCGCCATCCTTGCGCTTGGAGACGAGCTCTTCGAGCGTCGCGGCGTTTTCGTCCTTGGTGCGATCATGTCGGTACCAGGCCTCGACCTCGGTGCCGTAGAGGCGCCGGAACCAGTCGATGAAGAAGTCATGGCTGATGGTCTCGGAGTGGTACGAGATGACGTACTGGTCATCGACCATGATCTCGGAGTCCCAGACCCCGAAGTAGAGCGTGCGCTGATCGAGGCCCTGCCGCTTGATGGCTTCGCCCAAGCAGCTGACGAAGCAGTGCAGCTTGATGTCCTCTTCGTAGTCGAGGTAGGCCTTCTCGCCCTTGGCCCACTGGGCGTCGTGGAGCACCTTGGTGACGCTTCGGACGCTCTCGAAGTCCTCGGCCATGACCGCGTCCTCGGACAGCTCGAGCCCGTGCTTGACCTCGAGCAGAACCATCAGCTGAAGGATGGAGGACGAGTCGAGGCCGAGGTCCTCGCGGAGCTTCGCGGTGGTCTGGAAGTTCGCGAGGTATGAGTTTTCCATGTCCTCGCCGAGGACGCGGTAGATTCGCTCGGCGATCTGTTGTGGGGTCAGCATGGGGCGGGCTTTTTTGGAGCGGGCGGGCAGGCTACGCGAGCGTCTTGGCCAACGCGGTCCGGCTGACCTTCCCGTTGGGTAACGTGGGGATCCGTTCGAGGCGGTCGACACGCATCGGCACCTGATGGCCCGCGAGTCGCTCCGAGCACCAGGCGCGGATCTCCTGGTCGGTGATCGGCTCCTGCGACGCGAAGGCCAAGCAGACCTGGTCGTTGCCGAAGCCGTGGCTGCGCTTGTAGACGACCGCGTCGGTGACGCCCGGACACTCGAGGATCACCTCTTCGACCTCGGCTGGGTATACGTTGCGCCCCGACACGTTGATCATGTCGTCGAGGCGGGAGACGAAGTGGACCTTACCGCCCTCGAGGTAGCCCAGATCCGCAGTCGCGACGGTCTTGCCGCCCGAGAGCTCGAGCATGATCTCGGCCGGGGTCTGGGCGCTTGGGCCCGTGGTGAGCTGAATATGAGGCAGTGGCTTGCCGAGCTCGTTGGCGCGGGTGATGTCCTCGCCGAGGACGGCGCAGCCCGCTTCCGAGCAGCCGTACTGCTGGTGGAGGTGCTCGACCTTGGCCTTGACCTTGTCAAACCATGCGTTTTGCATGAGGGTGCCCGAGGTCATGACCGCGTGGATCCTCTGGCCGGGGCGCACGAGCATCGTGAGGGTCGCGATGAGCGTCGGCGAGGAGTAGAGGATCGGGCGCTCTATCTCGCCGAGCTTGCGCAGGATGAACTTCGGGTTGAGGTTGTTGATGACCACCGGCCGCACCCCGCGCCGCAGCGGGACGAGGACGCCGCAGATGAGCCCGTAGGAGTGGGTGACCGGGCACGCGACCACCGGGGTCAGGCGGTGCTCCGGGTCGAAGTGGCGGATGTACGCCTCGATCTCTTCGTCGATGCTGGCCCAGGTACGTTCGACGAACTTGGGCTCGCCGGTCGTCCCCGAGCTCATCTGCACGAGTACGCCTTGGGTCCCGCCTTGGGTCCCGGGCTCGACGTCGGTCGACACGACCTCGGGGCTTTGGAGGGCCTCGTCGCCGGTGGCGCCGAACAGCAGGTAGTCGCAGCCGCTGCGCTGTGCCCTCCGGCGCGCGGCGTCGCGGGGCGAGTCGGCCGGGAGAGGAAAGACCGAGCCGCCGCGGTCCTTGATGAACAGGCACACCGCGATCCAAAATGCTGGATCGCCGACGCACACGGCGATGCGCTTGTGCTCGCGGCTCGAGAGCACCTCGTGCGCGGCGAAGCGCTCGAAGCACCGGCCCATGTAGTCCCGATCGAGCAGAGTATCGTCGAGGTAGAGCATGTCGTCACTTCTGGAGGGTGTTGTCTACGGTGTGGCTGCGGTAGCCGACGTCGAGGATCTTCTTGTGCAGCAGCGACTCGACGATGATCTGCGGAGCCTCGGTGCCGAGCGCGTCGATGCGCGCGCGCTCGGTGACGCCCGACGCCGCGTACTCGGCCAGCTTGGTCCGCACCACCGACCAAAAGTCGCCCTCGGCGAAGCCGTAGAAGCGCTCGAGGAGGAAGCCGAGGTCGGCCAGGTTGAACACGTAGGCCGTGTCCATGAACAGCTCGCGGAGCGCGTCGTGATCCGCCATGTCGTAGCCCTCGTCCACCGGGGGCGCGGCGTGCCAGGGATCGATCGCGGCGAAGTCGGGAATTCGCTCGCGGTCGCGCACGTAGTCGCGCACGTACTCGGTGGCCTCGTGGAAATCCCGCAGGGCGATGCGCGTGGGCCAGCCGTCGCGGTGCAGGAGGATGAGGTTCTGCGGGTGCACTTCGAGGGCGATCCCGTGGTGCACGAGCAGGTGCCACGCCGGGAGCACGACCAGGTCGACGAGGCGGTCGACCCAGCGCACGAGCCCGTGGGCGTCGATCCAATCGGCGATGAACGGCCGAGCGTCGGACTCGACGAGCATCACGGCGGTGTAGGGCACCGCCGACTCGCCGGGCTCGAGCAAGCCGGTGATGCTCTGTCGGAAGATCACGCCGAGCGTGCCCTCGAGCGTCTTGGCGTGGTCGGCCGGCAGCGAGGAGCTCCACGACGGCTGATAAAGAGCCGCGGCGTGTTCGCGCAGGAGCACGAGATCTCCGCGGCCCTGCAGGTACGCGTCATCCGTGGCGACCCCCGCGATCCACTCCGACACGGCGGGGGCCGTGCACACAAAGTGCGGCGGGAGGTTCCGGCGCATCGATGTACACACGACGTCGAGGGGGAGCTTGATGTTCGGCCGGGTCGTACGGGTCACGTTGAGCAAGGTCCGAAGCGACTGCGTCGCCTGGTATTCGTCGCCTGCGGTGCCGAGGGAGAGGACCTCGCGTGCCTCGGCGAGAGCCCGGAGGCCACGCCCCTGTAGCGCTCGATGTTGCCACGGGTGGATGGGCATCAACGCATAGTCGTCCCAGCTCGCCCCGAGCTCGTCGAGGCGGGCGGTGAGCTCGGCGAAGGTCGACTCGCCCGCCTCCGCCCGCCAAAAGTCGTCGTGCGCCCTGGGGAGCGCTTGCTGGAGCTGCGCCCGAGCGACCGCGAGCCACACGAGCTGAAAGCGATGCCCCGCCTCGGGCCCGTAGGCGCGGTGGTCGTCGAGGGTGAACCCGGTGCGCGTCTTGAAGCTCGGGTGGTACGGGTGCCCCTCGTCGATCGCCGACTCGAGCGCGGCGAAGTCGAGGTGACGGCGCGGTGAATGGTGGTGCCCGAGGTTGGCACGATTCCACGCGTCGAAGTCCACCGTCTGCTGGAGCTCGCCGAGGAGCCGCCGCTCGGTCGCGGGCGTATCTGCCAGGTGGCGCACCAACGCCGCGAGCGTGAGCTCTTCGCGCGTGATGCCGAGGTCGCGGACGACGGTCCCCTGCTCGACGCGGGTTCGGCCGAAGCTCGACGCCGCGGCGTGACACCGGACGCTCGCGTCCCCGAGGCGGAAGCACAGCTCTTCATCGTAGACGCGACTGGACGCTGCCTTTGCCGGAGCCGTCCGCGGCTGGCGTTCGTACGCGACGAGGCCCTCGAACAGCAGAGCCTCGACCACCTGCCGCACGACTCGTCGTTCGGATTCGGTCAGGACGATCGACGGGCGCACGGCACCCTGGAGGGCGGGGCTGGTGGGTTCAGTCTGCATCGACAAGGCCATCGGCGGTTGCTTGACCTCCGGTCCGGGTGTCCCCGGAGTCAGAGCCCGCGTTGTCTCCGCAGGCGAGGCCCAACGCGCTCGCGAGGCCCCGCAGGGCAAGACTGCGGGCTCCACCACCCACACGTTGTTCCCTCGTCATCATGGATGGCCGGCTCTCTACACCGTCGCTGATTTAAATGAAAGTGAAAATCATAATTAATTTCAGTTAAACATTCGATTTCAAAGAGTTGGAGGGGCTCCGAACGTTCCCTGGCCACGGCATCGGTCGCCTGACCCACCACCGCGTCGACGTAGAGGAATAAACCGTTCCTCTACGAGCGCAGTCGGTAGTGCGCTACCGGGTCGCGGGGCCCGAGGACGCGCGCGCTCGACCCGTGCGCTTGCTCGACCAGATCCACACCCCGGTGACGCACAGCACGACCACGAGGAGGCCGACGAGGCTCACGAAGATGCGGTAGGCGAGGCTCGCGATGCGGCCATCATCTGCGATGGAGATCGCGCCGAAGTGCAGGGCGGTGAGCCACGTGGTGATCGTATCTCCGCTCGCGCGACCCGTCGGCGCGTAGAAGGCCACCGGCGCGCCCGTGTCCGCATCGATCCAGACGATGGTGCTGGGGTGAGATACGGACACGTCCAGGCTGCTGAGGACCTTGTACGTGTAAAGGCCCGAGGTGGGGCTGTAGGCGAGGCTTCGCTCCTCGAGGACCGAGAAGCCCATGGTGCTCGCCTCCGACTGCATGGCACCGTGTCCGAGACGGCGGGCGTCTTGCCACGACAGCGTCGGGGTGCTCTTGGGCTGCTCGGGGCGCGGGAGCTTGGCGTAGATGTCATCGGTCTCGAACACCGAGCCCGTCACCGAGGAGTAGACCGGCTCCAGGTTCAGCGCGACCGACGACCACGCGACGACCAGCAGCATGCCCCAGACCCACAGCCCGCTGGCTCGGTGCCACGTGAAGACGAGCCCGAACAGCCGGCTCGTACGCACGCGCCAGCAACGCCCCCACGTGGCCAGCCAACGCCGCGCGCCGATCCGAATGGACGGGCCGCCGTCGGGTCCACGAGCTCGCGAGCCTCGGGTCTGGGGAAAGGTCAGGTAGGCGCCGACGAAGCAGTCGATGGTCCACAAAAGAGCGACCAGCCCGAGCACGACGCGACCCACGTCGCCCAAGCCCAGGGTGTAGTGGAGCCGGTACAGGAACGGCACGAGGTTGACCGGGCCCTGCGTGATGTCGCCCCACCTGCGCGAGCCGAGCACCTGTCCGGTGCGGCGGTCGACGAAGAACTCGTCGTCGCGAGCGCTCGCGTTCGCGACGAGCGATGGATCGTAGCTCGCGAAGAAGACCGCGGTGCGCCCCGGCTCGTCGTTGAGTTCTACGTAGGACAAGCGTGCGCCCGCGATCGACCGCTCGAGCTCGTCCCGCAGCTCGAGGATGTCGCGCGGTTGCTGGTGAGCAGCACCAGACGGTGCGACCAGCAGCTCGGGATTGATCCATGCGTCGAGCTCCTCGTAAAACGGGAGCACGGCTCCGGTCAGCCCGCTCATCACCAGGAACACGGTCATCAACAGGCCGACGTAGCGATGCACTCGCACCATCGTCGCCCTCCACGTCCGACGTCTCGTGGCACCACGGGGGGGGCCGAGACGAGCGCGCGACGGTGAGCCGGTCGCGGGGACGTCCGGGCGCTTGGTGCGATCGCCGGCGCCGATTCCATCCACGATCAATCGAGTACCTGCTGCGCTCAACTTCACATCGTGACGAACCCGAATTCAATTATGACTTTCACTTTCATTTAAGTCAACGACGGTGTAGATCGCCAGTCTCCATGATGACGAGGAAACAATGTCTGGGTGGTGGATCCCGCACTCTTGCCCTGCTGGGGCTCGTGAGCGCGTTGGGCCTCGCCTGCGGAGATGACGCCGGCTCCGGTTCCGGGAACGCCGGGACCGCAGGTCAAGCAACTGCGGATGACGGCACGGCCGATGGTAGCGGCAGTGCGGGCCAGGCGAGCGAGCGCTGGATCGTCGGGACCTGGATCAGCACCGATGAGGAATACCTCGGCTACCTGTCCGTGGTCGGCGATATCTCTGCGGGCGGTAGCATCGATCTGGGCCAGGCCGTCGAGTTCGCCGGCGACATGGTCTACGCCTCGCCGGGCGACGGCGTGGTGTACGTCGGGTTGGAGGACCAGCCGACGATCCAGCGGTGGACCACCGACGGGGCCAACCTGGTCATGGACGGCGAGGTCAGCCTCGCCAACTTCGGCGTGACCCGAACCCTGGGTCGCGGCCGAAACGTGATCCAGTTCGTCGACGACGACCTGGCGTACTACTTCGATGAGGAGAACTGGCAGGTCGTCAAGTTCAACCCGCAGGATATGACGACCATCGGCTCGTTCTCCATCGACGGCCTGTACGATGAAAACGAGGGCGCCTCCTTGAACTTCATCCACAAGGAAGGCACCCGGTTCATCTCGACCGCGGCCTACTGGTCGCTGGTGGACGAGACGGGCACCCCCCTGGTCCGAGCCGTGATCGTCGACTCCGCCGACGAGTCCGTGACGTATGCCGAGGACACCCGGTGTGGCGTGATCGGCTTCGACGCGGTCGATGCCGCGGGCAACCTCTACTTCGCCACTCACCCCGGACAGTCGGTGTCCCTGGCCAGCGGCTCCGCCGGCGACAACCCGGCCGCGAGCTGCATGCTCCGCATCAACGCCGGCGAGAGCCAGTTCGATCCGGACTACTTCGTCGACCTGGCGACCTTGTCGGGCGGCGTCGCCGGCGGGCTCCACCCGGGCATCGGCGATCAGGCGTACGTCATGCACTTCACCGGCGACATCGGCGGCATCACCATCGACACCGAGCGCGACACGCTGCGATCCGAGCAGTGGGCGCTCTACAGCGTGGAGCTGGGCAACGAGGCGGCCACCTACACGCCGGTCGAGATCGACGCCCTGTTCACCGCATACGCGGACTCGTTCACGACCGTGGTGGACGGCGCGGAGGCCTCGTACCTGGTCGGTGTTTCGGCGGACTTCAGCTCGGGCCGGTACTTCGACATCAGCGATCCGGGCGCCGTGGTCGAGGCGCTCTCGTTCCCGGGATTCCCGGGGCACGCGCTCGCGGCCCACTGATCGCGATATTCCAAGCCTGCCTGGGCTCCCAGCCCGCGCCGAGTCGAGGGTGACGCTCGGTCCGGCCGTCGACGTCGTCGGTCCTTTCAATGCGCATGCTTGCCCGCAGTATCTGGTTTCCGTTGGTCATGGGGATCGCGGTGAGCCTCGCTCGGCTACCTCAGGCGCATGCAGCGAGAGCCGGGCCCCAGCCCCCGGATCAAGACACACGGCCGCCGAGCGATGGCGACGCGTCGTCTCCGTTCGCCCGCGAGGACGAACCCGATCCGTCGCTCGAGGACGGCTCGACTCCGCCGTCTGACTCCGATCCCGAGCGCGACCCCGACCCCGAGCGCGACCCCGACCCCGAGCGCGACCCCAACCCCGCGTCCGACCCCAACCCCGCGCCCGATCCACCGCCCGATCGTTCGCGATCCGACCCCGAGCGCGACCTCGCCCCCGAAGACGCTCCTTCGGCGGAGGCTGGCTCTGACCCCGCGGAGGGCTCCGATGGAGCGGTGACCGCTGATCCGGCGAGCCCTCCTCCTGCGCCGTCGACCGAGCCGTCCACGGTTGCCCTGCGCTCGCCCGAGGAGTCCGATCCCGACGTGGTCGAGGTCGTCGTAAGAGGCGAGTCCGACGCGGATCGTCGGCGCCACTCTGCCGAGGCGGTCCACGTCATCGAGACCGAGGACGACAAGCGCCAGACGGCCGACATGGGGGAGGTGCTGGCGCGCTCGCAGGGCGTGGGCGTGCGCCGATCCGGAGGGCTGGGCTCGGACACGCGCTTCTCGCTCAATGGACTCACCAACGATCAGATCCGGTTCTTCTTGGACGGGATCCCGCTGGACATGGCCGGCTACCCCTTCGGGATCTCCAACGTGCCGGTGAACCTCGTCGACCGCGTCGAGGTGTTTCGCGGGGTCGTGCCGGTCCGCTTTGGCGCCGACGCCCTCGGCGGTGCGGTGAACCTCGTGACCGACGACGTCGCCCCCGGCACCCACGGCGCGGTCTCCTACCAGGGGGGCTCGTTCGGCACCCACCGGGCCACCGCCGCCGTTCGCTACCTGCACGAGCCCAGCGGCTTCTTCGTCGGCGGCAGCGGCTTTTTCGACCAGGCCGACAACGACTATGAGATCGACGTCGAGGTCACCGACCCGATGGGGCGCCTGTTGCCGGCTCGGGTGCATCGCTTTCACGACGGCTATCGCGCCGCCGGCGGCAGCGTGGAGCTCGGCGCGGTGGACGAGTGGTGGGGCGATCGCCTGGTCGCGCGGGCGTTCTTCTCCGACAGCGCCAAGGAGCTCCAGCACAACGTGGTGATGACGATCCCGTACGGCGACGTCGAGTACGGGGTCCGGACCGCCGGCGCGAGCCTGCGCTACGAGAACGTGTTCGCGGGCCAGGTCCGGCTCGGGCTCATCGGCGGCTATGCCTACAACGCGGCGGACTTCGTCGACGACGGTGAGTGCGTCTACGATTGGTTCGGCCAGTGCATCTTCGATCGGGTGACGGCGGGAGAGATCGGCCAGCTTCCGCGCGACCAGGTGATCTGGGACCACAACGGCTACGCACGCGTGAACGCCGAGTGGCGGCCGCACGCCCAGCATGCGCTGCTGGTGACCCTCGCCCCGACCTTCACCAGGAGGACGGGGGATTCGCTGCGACTGGTCCCCGGCGCGCGCGATCCTCTATCCGCGGAGCGCGACCTGCTGACGCTGGTGAGCGGGGTCGAGTACCACCTCGACCTGCTCGACGATCGCCTCCAGAACATCGTGTTCCTCAAGGACTACGTCCAGGTCGCGCGCGCCGAGGACCCGGTCACGCCGATCGAGTTTCGGCGGCGCGATCGCGACACCCACCGCGTCGGCGTGGGCGACTCGCTGCGCTACCGCTTCATGCCGTGGCTCTATGCCAAGGCGTCCTATGAGTGGGCCACTCGCCTGCCCCGAATCGACGAGCTGTTCGGGAACGGCGTGCTGATCACGCCGAACCTCGAGCTCGAGCCGGAGGTCAGCCACAACGTCAACCTGGGCGTCGCCGCCGACGTCGCCCGCACCCGGGCCGGTGGCTGGCGCGCCAGCGTCAACGGCTTCCTGCGCGAGGCCGACCAGCTCATCGTCTTGCTGGGCACCGACCGCTTCTTCAACTACGAGAACGTCTTCGCCGCCCGGTCGGCCGGGGTGGAGGGCGCCGTCGGGTGGACCTCGCCGGGCGAGTACGTCGTGCTCGACGGCAACGTCACCTACCTCGACTTTCGGAACACGTCGAGCGAAGGCACGTTCGGTGACTTCGACGGCGATCGGATCCCCAATCGGCCCTATCTGTTTGCCAACGGCAGCGCCCGCGCGCAGGTTCGCACGCTCGCCGCCGCCGACGACGAGCTTGCGCTGGAGTGGAACACCCGCTACGTGCACGGCTTCTTTCGCAGCTGGGAGAGCGTGGGACAGACCGAGTTCAAGCACACGATCCCGGCCCAGCTGCTGCACTCGCTGGCGCTCACCTACCTGGTCCGAGGACCGAAGCTCGGAATGAGCTTCACCGCGGAGATCCAAAACATCACCGATGCCGCGGCGTTCGACTTCTTCGGCGTGCAGCGACCCGGGCGCGCGTTCTACTTCAAGACGACCTTCGAGTTCTGACGAAGGGGCCGCTGATGAAATCCTCGCGACGTCGCTGAGCGTGTTCTTGGTCGGCGCCTACCGGGGGCGATGCTCCGCCAGCCAGGCCTGCACCGCGGTGAGCTCCGCCTTCGCGGTCTCGCCCGCCCCGGCGTACCCCTCGCGGGCTCGCTGGGCCAGCGCGCGAGCTTCTTCGCGCTTGCCCCGATCGCTCCACTGGACGCGGGCGAGCAGGAATCGAGCCTCGGCGAGCTCCGCCGGCGCCCCGTCGGCCCGCTCGCGGATCGTCAGGACGCGCGCGGCGTACTCCTGAGCCGCGTCGTGGTCCCCCTCGGCCAGCACAATCTCGGCCAGGCCGATCAGCGGACGGGCCACGTCGGGATGATCCACCCCCACCGCCTTCTCCAACATCCGTAGCGCTCGCTCGTAGTGCTGCCGTGCCTGCTCGTGCTCTGCGTGGGCGGCGAGCGTCGAGGCCAGGTTGGTCAGGCTGTAGGCCACGAAGCGAGGGTCGACCCCCGGCGCTTGCTCCCGGATCCGCAGCGCTCGCTCGTGGAGCCGCCGCGCCTGGTCGTGCTCGCCCAGCACGTCGAGCGTGATGGCCAGATCGCTCAGGGTGCCGGCCACCGTCAGGTGATCGGCCCCCAGCGCCTTTTGCTGGATCGACAGCGCGCGCTGCAAGTGGGCCCGGGCCTGCGCGTGCCGTCCTCGGGCCCCCAGCACGTTGCCCAGCATGTCGAGGGTCTTCGCCACGTCGGGGTGGTCGGGGCCCAGCGCGGCTTGTTGGATCCGCAGCGCTCGCTCTTGGACGCGCTGCGCCTGCTCGTAGCGGCCCTGGACCGACAGCATGTAGCCCACGTTGACCAGCGGGATCGCCACATCGGGATGGTCGGGGCCCAGCGCCGTCTCGCTGACCTGCAGCGCTCGCTCGTAGTGGTGCAGCGCTTGCTCGTAGCGCCCCTGGCTCCAGTGCGTCCCGGCCAGATGACTGAGCCGGGTGGCGATGTCGGGGTGGTCGGGGCCCAGCGCCCGTTCGCTGATCTGTAGCGCGCGCTCGTAGTGGCGCTGGGCTTGCTCGTACTTCCCCTGCGTCTGGAGCAGGCTGCCCAGGCTGCTCAGGCTCTTGGCGACGCGGGGGTGGTCGGGGCCCAGCGTCGTTTCCCGTAGCTGCAGCGCTTGCTCGCTGTACCGCTGGGCCTGCGCGTACTCCCCTTGGGCGCCGAGCACGAGGGCCAGGTTCTGGAGGCTGATGGCCACCACGGGATCGTCCTTGCCCAGCACGCGTGTGCGGATCTCGAGGGCTCGCTCGTGGGCTTGCTGAGCGGGTGCGTACTGTCCATGCTTGGTGAGCACGCCGCCCTGGTTGTTCAGGCTCTGAGCGAGCTCGAGCTCGTCTGCGCTGCGCTTGGCGTGGGCCACGGCCGCTCGGCTCCACAGCTGCCCCTCGGTGGCGCGCGTCTGCAAGACGCCGGTCACGTAGGCCAGCTCTTGTACCGTGTCGAGGGCGACCGGATCGTGGCGGTGCTCCATCGCCAGTTCATAGGCCTCCAGCAGATCTCGCTCCGCCTCGTCGTAGCGGCCGTTCTTGCGGTACAGCACGCCCCGGCGAGCCCGAGCCTCGGCGAGCAGCGGCTCGTACGCCAGCGCGTGCGCTTGCTCCACCACCGACTCCACCTCCTGTAGCGCTGGCCCGTAGCGGCCGGCCTCCTGCTGCGCCTCGATCTTCGCCAGCCGCTCGCGCAGCGCCTCGACGTCTCGAGCAACCGTGGGGTCCTCGGGCGGCGGCACCGTGGCGCTCAGCGCCTCGAGGTCGTCGCACCGCGGAAGGCCCGGAAGTCCCGAGACCAGATCGACCGCGTTCTCCACCGCCGTTGGGTCCGCTCGCGACAGCTCGTCGACCGCCGCTCGCAGGTGCCGTCGCCGGTCTTGCAGGCACCCCATGCGAAGGCCCATGTGCGCCTCGCTCTGCTCGCCGCGCACCGACGTCGCCTCGCACACCTCGGTGTGCCGGGTGGCCCATTGCTGCGCGTACGCCTCCAGCCGCGGCTGCACGCGCTCCCAGGTCAATGGCGCGTACGGCAGCGCGGTCGCGAGGATCGCGTCTCGGATCTCTTGGCGGCGCGCGTCGTCCCACACGCCCTCGAGCTGCGCGCGGGCGCCCGTGCAGCGGTCCTTGATCTGCAGGTACTCGCCGTAGGCCACCCCGGCCCCGATCGCGACCAGCCCTACCGTCAGCCCGGCCGCGATCCACCGCCGCCCTCGCGGAGCGGCCAGCCGCCGCAGCTCTTGGAGTAGGGCCTCCATCGAGGGCCAGCGTTGGTCCGGCTCGCTCGCCAGCCCGCGCAGCAGCGCCCGGCGGAGCGCGGCCGGGACCCGGGTGCCCTTGGGGGCTGGTCGCACCCCCCCTTTGACCATGGACATCATCAGGGCCGCCATCGAGTTGCCGTCGTACGGTCGCTCGCTGTAGACCGCCTCATAGAGCGACGCGCAGAAGCTGAACTGATCGCTGCGGGCGTCGGTCGGTCGCCCGGCCATCTGCTCGGGGGGCATATAGGCGGGCGTACCCAGCACCATGCCGGTCTCCGTCAGCGATGTGTCCAGCGGCACCGCCGACTGGGGGCCGCTTTGCGCCCGTTGGCGCACGGTCGACGCGTGCTCCGGATCGCCTTCGTGTCGCACCAGCCCGAAGTCGAGGACGCGCGGTCGCCCCTTGTCGTCGATGATCGCGTTGCCCGGCTTGAAGTCGCGGTGGACCAGCCCCCGCTCGTGCGCGGCCGCCAAGCCCTCACCCAGCAGCACGAACATGTTCACGCACGCCCGCCATTCGGGCCGCGGCCGTTGCTGGATCCACTGCTTGGCGGTCTGGCCCTTGACCAGCTCCATGGCCACGAAGGTGCGGCCTTCGACCTGCCCGACCTCGTAGACCTGCACCACGTTGGGGTGCGACAGCTTGGCCATGGCCTGCGCCTCTCGGCGCAGCCGGGCGGTGTGGTCCTCGTCGAGATCTTCGTGCAGCACCTTGAGCGCGACCGGCCGATCGAGCTCGCGATCGAACGCCCGCAGCACCACGCCCATGCCGCCCTCGCCCAGGGTGTCGAGCACCGCGTAGCGCCCCAGGGTCGTGGGCTCGGCCGCCTCGCGAAACAAGGCCTCGAACACCCGGGCTTGCGCCAGATCCTCGGCCCAGCCCAGCGGCGGTCGGGGAAGGGGCGCGCCCTCGTCCGAGCTGGTTGTGGTCGGCGCTTCGCCGATCTCCAGCGACGTCGTCGTCGACGATGGCCCCGCGAGATGGCCCCGCTCCGGTTCGTGTGGATCCATTACTGTCTCTGCGTGGGAGGCTCGGAAGCCTCGAGGGCGCTTGCGGTACGTTGTCGTTGCATTGTCTACGATCGAGACTACCACCAGGCGTCGCAGATGGTGCACGAGCTGCACGACCATTTCGTATTCGACGCGAAGTACCGCAAGCCATTACTGCGGGATGATGTCATCCCGAGATCCTGAGCTGTCAGCTGTCATTTGCCAGCGTCAGCCGTGCTGGTCGTGCGGCCGTACCGGCCGCGTCCTCTGAATCTAGGCTGGGCCGGGTGCTGGCTCAGGAGACTACGATCCGCCAGTATCCGGTGTTGGGCTTGGTCCATGTCCCGCTCGTCGTAGACGTTGGGCTCCACATCCCGTGCAAGGGACTTTTACGGTAGATTTCTAGGTATACGTTGTCGCTGTCCGCATGAATGGTCACGGGATTTCCCGAACGACTCTGCTCCCAGGGCCAAAGAACCGCGTATTGTGCCAATTTGTCATTGCTGAACCATACTGCGATCATATTGGGAACATGACCCAGAGCATGAGGGATCGGGGTCGTGTGATTCTCGTTGGTGTTGTCGGGCGTCCAGCCCGACACGAACGCGCCCTCGAGGTTGGCGAGGTCATCCATGACGATCTCGAACACATCGCCCGCCTCAGCATCCGGCACTTCGAGTGTAGCTTGTGTGCCATTGTCGCCGGGCAGGAGTTGTTTCCGCTGCCTGGGGACGATGGTGAACCTGCCGCTCGGCTGCTTCTTCAACATGTCGGCGTGCGTCATCGAGTTCTCACCGTCGGTCGGATTGTTCACGACCGTAATTGTCGCATTACTCTCGACAGGGATCGGATCCTGGCCCTTCGTCCAGTCTTGGGGGTTACTTCCGACGGTGTATGTCCATCCCGACTCGTGATCGCCTGAGATCCCCACGAAGGTCATCGTGACCGCCGACGCAGGATCACCCGATGTCGAGATCACGATTTTGGGATCCGGACTAAAATGAAGTTGTTCGACTGCTTGTTCGTCTGTCATGATGCTCTCCTCTCGTCGTGTTTTACTCGTTCTTATCACGCCAAGCCATGATCGTCGCGGCCGCGTCGTCGTGCCCGTGCTCGAGCAGTCGCGCATACGCGGACTCGGCGAGCGCTCGCGCGCGCTCCCGCTCTTGGTCTTCATCAAGAGCCCGGGCCAGGCTGAACTCTAGGTCCGCCCGCTCGACCGGCTCCCCGGAGTCTTGTTCGTGAAGCTGCAGCGCCCGCTCGAGATCGGCACGCGCCCCCGTTCGATCACCGAGGGCCAGTCGCGACTGTCCTCGGCCCTTGTATGGAAACGCGAGATCGGGATGCTCCGGCGGCAGAGCTCGCTCGAGCGTGTCGAGGGCCTTGCCGAAGGCAGCCAGCGCTTGTTGGTGCTCGCCGCGGGCGGCCAGCGACTCGCCGATGTTGCTGTCGAGCATCCCCACCCGGTGATGCTCGGGTCCGAGTGTCCGCGAGAACACAGCCCGAGCGTGCCGATAGGCAGCCAGCGAGTCCTCCAGCTCCCCCTGGTAGAAACGAACGACCCCCAGCGCCTGCCAGGCCTCGGCCCGCTGCACCGTGTCGCTGCCGAGCTCTACGACCCGGGCAAAGCCCGCGCTCGCCCGCTCGAAATCACCACGCATGACCGCCAGCTTGGACTCGGCGAGCTCCACCATGGTGGATACGTCCGATCCCGGCTCGAGCAGGGATGCGTAGCGGTCGCGAAGGTTCTGGAGGCGGGTCTGTGCGGCCTCGAATCGTCCACGCGCCACGTCGAGATAGCTCAGATCGAGCTCGACGCGCGCATCGGAGAGCGAGCGGCGCCCGTAGGCGTCGCCGAAGGATGCGCGAGCGTCGAGGTAGGCTTGCTCTGCGTCCTCGAAGCGACCGAGCTCGACGAGCAGACGCCCTCGGTGTACCTGGGCCTTGCCGTGCTGCACGAGATCGCCGGCCGCCCGTGCCGCCTCCACGATCGCTCCATATTCGGCCAACGCCCGATCATAGTCCCCGCTGTCTTGGATCCACGCGGCCCTGGCCACAGCGAGCGCCGCTCCACGACGATCATTCGACCGGCCGACGCGCGCGACCGCCGTCTCGGCCTCGGCGAGCACGATCTCCTGCAACGTCGATTCTCCCCAGTGCCCCACGACCTTCGTCGCCAGCGTGGTTCGAAGCGTCGCGCTGAGCTCGTCCAGACCGGCGATCTCGGCCTCGCGGATCACCGCCTGCAACGACGAGACCCCGGCCTCGCGGTGACCTCGCCACCACGATCGCTGGGCGCCCAAGTATTTCGCTTCGAGCGTCAAGGGCAGGTAGTCGAGGTTGGCCGCGGTGGTTTCAACGGTGGTTTCGAGGGTGGTTTCGAGGGGCTGGGCCAGCGCGTCGGCCTGGTCGAGGTGGCCCGCCACGGCCAACGCTCGTGCATGGCTCAGCTGCTGGTACGCCTCTAAGATCGCCTCGCGGCGCTTGGGTTGCGTCGGCAGTGGGTATGGCGTCTGGGCCAGGCGGGGGTCGTCGCAGACCGCAGCGTCCGGCAGCTGTTCGAGCAGCTCGAACGCATGACCTCTTTGCGCCCCGCGAGGGGCGGTCAGCAGATCCACGATGGCGTCGGCTTCGCGACGCTGGCGCTCGAGGCAGCCGCTGCGGCGATCGAGCATGGCCTCGGACTGCGTACCGGCGATCCGGGTCGCCTCGCAGGCCGAGCGCAGGCTGGCGAGCCACGCCTCGCTCCAGTCGGAGAGCGACCGCTCGACGGCGGCGGCGGAATCGCCCGAGTACCCCGGGATCGCGAACGCAGCCGCGAGCGCGTCGCGGCGCGCCGGATCCCACGTCCCGGCGAGCGCGGTCTGGTCGAGCTCGCAGGGCTGCGCTGGCGTGGGTGAGAGCGCCCAGCCCGTGCCCACGCCGGCCAGCACCACCGCGCCCGCGAGTCCTGCCTTCCACGCCCAACCGCGGGGCCGCTCGAGCTTCTGCAGCAGCGTGTCCATGTCGGCGAAGCGATCGTCGGGCTCCACCGCCAGCCCGCGCCGCACCAGCGCTCGCAGCCACCGCGGCACCGACGACCGCGCGGGCTCCCGAGGCGCTTGCGTGGTCATGGCCACCAAGTGCGCCGCCACGTTGGCGCCCGTGAACGGCCGCTCGCCGAGCAGCGCCTCCCAAAGCGTCACACAAAAGCTGAACTGATCGCTGCGAGGATCCACCGGGCTCGCGGTGAGCTGCTCGGGCGACATATAGGCCAGCGTGCCCACGACCCGGCCGGGCTCGGTGAGCTGGGCGATCCCACGCCGCGACCCCGACCCCCGGCTCGAGCTGGCCCGGGTGTCCAAGCGCGTGCTACCGCTCGAGGAATGCCTCCGCATCGTCGCCATCGGGCCCTCTTGCGACTCCGATACCGATCCCTGCGCGTCATCGTTCCCCTCGGCCCCCGGCCGCGCCAGCCCGAAGTCCAGCACCCGCACGCGGCCGTCGTCGCCCACCAGTACGTTGTCGGGCTTGAAGTCGCGGTGTGTCAGCCCGGCCGCGTGGGCGGCGGCGAGCCCTCGTCCCGCTGCGATCATCACCGGCAGCACCTCCGACCACGGCCGCGCCGCCGCTCCTTTGGGGGCTTGCGATAGCCACTGGCGCAGCGTGATCCCCTCGACCCGCTCCATCACCAAGAACACCTGATCGTCGTGCACCCCCGCCTCGTAGATCTGCACCACGTTGGGATGCGACAGCCGGGCCAGGACCTGTGCCTCCCGTAGCAGTCGCTCGCGTGCCTCGTCGTTGGCCGAGCGCTCGCGCAGCAGGAGCTTGAGCGCCACCTCGCGGTCGAGTTGCTCGTCGTAGGCCACGTGGACCTCGCCCATCCCCCCGCGCCCGAGGCGACGCAGCAGCTCGAAGCGGCCCACCTTCACCGGGTCGACGCTGATGTCGGGGAAGAGCTTCTCGTGGACGTTGCGTCGTTCGATCTGCCAGCCGGGCGCATTGGAGTTCATCGACGGAGCGGGCACCAACGCCGGACCTTCCCACTTCGTACTGCCGTCGTCGTCCACGCCGCGAGCATCGGGCTGGTGACCATGGAGCACAAGCCGTTGAGTATGGGCACCTTGGGTCACCTCGCGGCTGGCCACGACCGTCTCTTCATCACGTGGATCGGCGTTTCTCGACCGGGGTGCCTCGTGCATCGATCGGGCAGTGACCGATAAGGGCGATCGGATCGCAAAAAAATTCTAAAAATTCATTCGGTAGAACAACACGCCTATACGAGCCGGCACGCAGCGAGCGCAAAGCACGCGAGCTCGGGAGAGGGCAGGGGAGTGCGGGCCGAATCGGGTTTACCTGGTTGTCGGGCCTTCACCTCGAAAATCCTCGACCCTATGCGGCATTGGGGGGGCGGCACTGGGGGCGACCAGGTTTATGATCGACCACGGGCGTGGGCTCCTGTGCGACTATCGATGATGCGGCCCTCTTGCGGGCCTGGCAGGCGGGCGATCAGCACGCGGGCTCCACCTTATTTTCGCGCCACTTCTCGAGCATCTATCGCTTCTTCTTGAGCAAGGTGCCCGAGGTCGCTGAGGATCTCGCGCAGCGCACCTTCCTGGGCTGCCTCGAGGCGGCGGATCGCTTCCGGGGTGACGCGAGCGTGCGCACCTTCTTGTTCGCCATTGCCCACAACACCTTGCGGCATCACCTACGGGGGCGGCACCGATCCGAGCAGCCGCTCGACTCTGGGGCCGTGTCGATTGCCGAGCTCGCTCCCGGGCCGGCGACCGCGCTGGGGCGCAAGCAGGAGCAGCGCCTGCTGTTGCGAGCGCTACGGCACATCCCCCTCGACTACCAGGTGGTGCTCGAGATGCACTACTGGGAGCAGCAAAGCGCCACGCAGATCGCCGAGATTACCGGTTTGCCGGCGGGGACCATCAAGACCCGGATCCGTCGCGGTCGGCAGCTGCTACAGGACAAGATCGCTGCGCTTGCCGAGACGCCCGAGCAATGTACCAGCACCCTGGGAGGTTTCGAGCAGTGGATCCGGGCCCTCCCCGAGGTCGGCGGGGCCCCGCGAGACCAGGCCTGAGACCGTACATGGGGCCGGCCGGCGAGTGGGGTTCCGCTCGTCGAGGTCGACGATCACGTGATGGAGTGCGTGGTGGTGGGGCGCGACCGTCGCTCGCGTTGGTGCTCGTATTGGTGCTCGTATTGGCGCTCGCGTCGGTGCTCGTATTGGCGCTCGTGACCGCAATTGTCGTCGATCTCCCGGTCCAGTATCGTGCCGCCGCGGTCGAAGCCTACGAGCACGACCGCAGAGGGACTCCATGATGTCTTTTGCTTCGAACGACCTCGATGCTACCGCCCTTCGTCCTCGAACGCGAGCGTGCTCGCCCAGCGCCTTGACGCTGGCGGTCATGCTCGTGGCCTGTGGCGACTCGGGGGCGACCGACGACGGCCCCGATGACAGCTCGACGAGCGCCGACTCGACGGGGGCCGATCCGACGGGCGCCGACCCGACCGGGGCTGACTCGACGAGCGCCGACTCGACGGGCGCCGATTCTACGGAGACCGGCTCGACGGGGACGCCGGCCGAGATCGACTGGAGCGACGTCGACGCGCGCCTCGAGTCGTTCATCTCCGACAGTCCCGACTACGACGGCACCTCGATCGTCGTGGTCGATCGCGACGCCGGGATCATCCACCAGGCGGCGTTTGGCACCTATACCCTCGACACCATCGTCCACCTGGCCTCGACCAGCAAGGTGCCCTCGTCCATGGTGATGATGGCCGTTCACGAGGATCCGACCCTCGACTTCGACATCGCCGCGACGCTCGAGACCTATCTAACCTGGGACGGGGTGTGGCCCGGGATGACCGCCGAGCAGCTGGTCTCCAACACTTCGGGCATGCCGGGCCTGGCGAACTTCGCCAACTACGGGGCGCACCTTTGTGCGTTCGATCCGACCGACACGCTCCTTTCGTGCGGCCAGACGATCTACGAAACCCCACTGGACGCGCTGCCCAGCAACCCGCCGGGGACGGCCTTCGACTACGGGGGCAGCCAGTGGCAGCTGGCCGGTGCGCTCGCCGAGGTCGTCAGCGGGCAGAGCTGGGCCGCCCTGCTCGACCAGTACATCGCCGCGCCGTGCGGGCTGGAGGTGTTCGAGTACGGCAACATGGGGGGCGGGTTCGAGGACTGGGACGGCACGCCAGACACCCTCGTCGGACGGGACAACCCGGTGATCGAGGGCGGCGCGATCTCCAACTTGGCCGACTACGCCACGCTCTTGCAGATCCACCTCAACGAGGGCCGGTGCGGAGACACCCAGGTGCTCTCCCCCGAGGCCATCGAGTTCATGCGGATCGATCGCGGCTCGGCCGTGGGCTCGCGAGAGTTCGAGTTCGACGATGGCCCGACCGGCCAGGGCTACGGGATGGGCTGGTGGATCGTCCCTCGCGACGAGAGTGAGCCCTACCTGTTCATCGACCCTGGTCTTTACGGAGCGGTCTCGTGGCTCGACACCGATCGCGGGATCGGGGGCCTGGTGCTGCTGTCGGACTACACCCTCCCGTACTCGGGTGACGGCAGCGCGATGGTCACCGACGAGCTGATCCCGCTGGTCGAGGCGGCGATCGACGCGGCCCAGTAGATCCCAGTAGATCCGTCGGCTGCCCCAGGGAGGGACCGAACCGCCCAAGAAAACCCCGGTGTTCGTCCCTCCCGGGGGTCGATCCTGCCTGCTTGCTTGGGGTCCACCAAGGTGGCAGGAGGACCCCAAGCATGGTGGAGGCTACATCTTGGTCTCTGCGGGGCCCATTCCCTGCGGCTTGAACTGGGGATCCTTCGTCATGAGAATGCTGACGAGGGCGGTGTGCTGGTGATGGCACATGGTGTTCTCCAGACCTCCAGACTGACACATTCGAGGAATTGTCGTTGTTCGGTCGAGGTCGAGTCGACCGCGGCGGGCGAGAGCGAGGATCGCGAGCGGGATATTGCCCGTCTCGCGATCACTCTATAGTGGTGAGATCAGCAATACGAGGGTCACTTGAGGAAATTCTTGACCTGCTGCATCGTGGGCTTGAAGTTGCTGCCAGAACGACTCTTGATCACCCAGAAGGTCATGCCTGCGTCGGACGCGTCGCCCTTCTTTTGGTTGGGCCCCTCCACGACTACGTCGTTGTAAAGAGGCTTGTCGGCGGCCTCGAGCCACGACCACGCGCCGGGGTTGCTCTTGAATGCATGGTCGTTCTGGTTGTTGATGTGGGCCTGCTCGACCTTGGTCTTCGAGAGGTACTTGGCCTGCGACTGCGAGCTGCACTGCTTCTTCTCGGCGCACTCGCAGGGCGTGGGGCTCCAGCACGCGTTCATCTTTGGGCCACGGGCGTACTTGTCGTTCCACGGTCACCGTCAAGCGGCTCACCTCGCTCAACCCCTTTGGATTCCACTTTACCGGCAAGAAGGGGGCCAAGATGGTGATCGACTCCGTGGATGCGTTCGACAAACGAGGGGGCCATGGAAACAACAGCGACGGGGTCTCAGCGGCCAGCGGGACGGTGGTCAAGAACAGCTACTTCGAGAGCGGAGATGATATCTTCAAGGTGTATAGCGACATCAAGGTGCTCAATTCCACCGTGAAGATGATCGACAATACTGTCCCTATTCAGCTCGGCTGGGGTGACTACGGAAATGGCGCAAAAGGCGAGTTCGTCAACCTCGAGATCATCGGCAACTCGGGTCGCTTCGCCGCCGACAAGGCGGTCATCGCAGCGCGGCACGGTAAGTACAATAAAACCCTCACCTTCAAGGGGCTGAAGGTGGCCAACCAAAATGCAGCCCTCATGAACTTCCGCAACGATGGCGGCACGGCAAGCATCACCATCACCAAGGCGGATATCAAGGTCAAGAAGTTCCGCGGCAAAGACTGGAAGATGAAGGTGTCTCCCAAGGTCTGTGGCAAGATCTATAATAACGGGCAAGGGGCGCCAAAGAACATCAAGTGCAATTGACTGGGTAATCTGGCAAATTCGCTCGTGTGGCGTCGCCCCGAACTTCCGGGCGGCGCCATCGCATGGTCCTTGCCGCGGCAGCTGTGCTCCCCCCTTGCCCTCTTGGCCGGTTGCGCCCCTGAGGACGAGCTCTACGGCGAAGAGTACGAGGACATCGAGTGCGCAGACGCCGAGCTTGCCAATACCGATGAATGCCTCGGGCAAGAGGATGGTGACGGTGTTCGGCTCAGTACGCTCAGTACAGCGAGCCGAATGACCAACTGTGCGTCTACAAGAAGAAGCTGCTGATTGGCTCCCTTCAGCCCGGCCCCACGTGCCTCAGCAGGAACGTCAGCACGTCGAGCTCGGCCTCTAGCCGATCGCCCAGCCGCGGCGAGCCTCCGTGCCCGGCCCCCCGCTCGACCCGCAGCAGCGCCGGGGCGGACGAGGCGTGCTGCATGGCGGCGACGTACTTGCGGGCGTGCATGGGGTGGACCCGGTCGTCGTGATCGGCCGAGAGCATGAGCAAGGGCGGGTAGTCGTGGCCCTCGCGGATCCGGTGCAGCGGCGAGTAGGCCCACAGCCAGCGGAACTGCTCGGGATCGTCGGGCGAGCCATACTCGTCGACCCAGGTGGGCCCGCTGCCGAAGCGGTGGAAGCGGATCATGTCCAGCAGCGGGACCGCACAGACCACCGCGCCGAACAGATCCGGGCGCTGGGTGGACACGGCGCCCACGAGCAGGCCCCCGTTGGAGCCGCCGCGGATCGCCAGCCGCTGCCTGCGGGTGTAGCCCTGGGCCTTTAGGTACTGCGCGGCGGCGATGAAGTCGTCGAAGGTGTTTTGCTTGTGGGCCCGGCGCCCCGCCTCGTGCCAGGACTCACCGTACTCGCCTCCGCCGCGCAGGTTGGGCACGGCCCACACGCCGCCCCGCTCGGCCCACAGGGCGGCGATGGCCGAGAACCCGGGGCGCAGCGAGATCCCAAAGCCGCCGTAGCCGGTCAGCAGGGTGGGGGCGTTGCCGTCGCGGCGCAGATCGTCGCGGTGCAGCACGAACATGCTCACCGGCGTGCCGTCGCGCGAGCGCACGTCGACCTGCCGCAGCACAAGGTGCGGGTCGACGGGGACGTCGATCGTCTCCCATGTCGACAGCGCGCCCGTGGCCATGGACACGCGAGCGACCTGGGGGGCCCGGTCCATCGCGCTGTGCCGCAAGTACACCGCGTCGTGCCGAGGGTGGACGCTCAGCCCATCCACACTGGCGGGACCGCGAAGGGGGATCTCGGTCACCCGGCGCCCGGACAGCGCGCGGATCTCCAGCGTGGAGCTGGCCCGGTGGAGGTACTGGAGCAGCAGCCGTCCGCCCGCCACGTGGGCCGACTCGAGCAGATCGGGCTGCTGGGGCACTACCTGGCGCCAGTGGCTCGGATCGGGGCGGGCCGGGTCGATCTCGATGACGCGAAACCGGGGCGCTCCCGCGTTGGTGTGTACGAAGGCGCGGCCGTCGATGACGTCCACCGAGGCGAGCGCGTCGTGGCCGACCATCAGCGGGCGCCAGAGCCCGGAGTCGGCGGGGCGCTCGTGGGGATACGTGGCGGGGCGCTCGTGGGGATGCGTGGCGTGACGCTCGGCGGGACGCTCGGCGGGACGCTCGGCGTGACGCTCGGCGGGACGCTCGGCGGGACTCTCGGCGGGACGAAGGTAGAGATCGGTGGCCGACCAGCCGTGCTGTACCGCCAGCACCCACGTACGACCTTGGTCGACGACGCGGGCGCCTACGAACGTGGCGGTGTCATCCAGCGGTCCATAGAGGATCCGATCGTCGGCGGCCGGCGTGCCCAGTGCGTGCAGGCGGACCGTGGCATGTCGCGAGCGCTCGGGGGGCGGGATCGAGGGGTCGTCGGGCAGGGCCGTATAGAGAAACGACCGGCCGTCGGCGTTCCATGAAGGCGTGGCGTACCGGGCCCCGGGGATCCGATCCGGTCGATCCCGACCGGTGTCCACGTCACGCACATAGAGCGTCGCGGCGTCCTCGCCGTCGCGGCTGCGGGTGTAGGCCACCCGAAGGCCGTCCGGGCTCGGCACCACGCGGCCGATGCTCGTACGCCCCTGCGGATCGAGCACCCGAGGGTCGAGCAGCACCCGCTCGGGGCCTTGCTCACCGTCGCGCACGACCCACACCGGCTGCTCCGTCCCCGCCGTCTGCCGCGCATAGAACAGCCGCTGTCCGCGGACGATCGGCACCGACAGCGCGTCCACGTCGAGCTTGGCGCGGAGTGCCTCCCGCAGCGCGGCGCGGTCGGGCGGGGTGGCCAGCGTGGCCCGGGCATACGCGTCTTGGGCGTCGGCCCACGCGACGACCGCGGGGTCGTCGTCGGGCTCGAGCCAGCGGTACGGGTCGGGCACGCGCACGCCGTGCACCACATCGACCACGTCGTCGCGCCGGGTCGACGGCGGGCCGTCGCGGAGGAGCTGAGCGCACCGGTCGAGCGGTGGCGCGGCGGTCTCGTGGCACGCGGTCGAGTGCACGAGTAGCAGGAGCGCGATCGAGGACCGCCAGACGGGCCGAAGGGGCATGGCGCGATCTTACGATCGTCCTCGCCGTCGCTGGTCGACGTGGGTCGGCGATGCATGCATGCCGCGAGCCGAAGAGGGTGTGCAGGCTCGCACCATGACGACGACGAGCCGGGATCGTGGCAGTTGGTCGCAGGTCTGATGACGTTTCAGTCGGGACTTCCCCGAAGATCGTCGTGAACCGTCGGTTTAAATGTTGAACGATCGTTCAATATTCGTCGAAGTTTCGTCCCGAGTTCGGGAGCGCGAACGAAGACGAGTCGGTCGATCGCGATACCGTCGAAGGGCGCCGCTCGGGCCTCGCTGGGTCCGATTTGGAAACAGGCCCTTGGCTCGCGGACCTGGCGCTCGTCAAAGGTCGGTTTACTCCTGGCGGATCATTGACGACGCGACTTCGAGCATGGACACGAAATGCTCCTCGTGATCCACGGTCATGGGCGAGCACTGCAAATCGGGTCGCATTGGGTCGTTTCATGCTTCATGTTCCCGGGTATGGTGGATGAGGGGATGGAGTCGGGCGCACGGCTCGCGGACCGGTTTCGGCCGTGGGCGTGGTGGAACGAAGGGCTCGATCGCTTCCTCACCGCCCGCCCTCACGGAGACGACCCCGACGAGCGACGTCGTCGTCGGCTCGCGGCGAGCCTCCACGTGCTGGGGTTGGTCGTCATCCCCTTGCCGCTGGTCGCGTACCTCATGACCGGCGATTCTGTGCGGATGTGGATCCAGGTGGGGATCTGGATCGCCACCCTCGCCGTCTTGGTGGGGCTACGGTACGGCCTGCGCTCCGCGGTCAGCGGGCACTTGATGTGCCTGATGTTCATGGTGGTGGTCCTCGTCGAGGGAGCCCAGAGCGAGGGGGTCCACGCGCCCATCACGATCACCCTCATCATCGTGCCGTTCATCCATACCGTCGTCGTACGGGGGTGGACCTCGTGGGTGTGGTGCGGGGTCGGGTCGCTCGTGCTCGTGGGCCTGGTGGTCTACACCCCGGGCTCGGTCGCGATGGCTGTGCACAAGGCGCTGGCGGTCTGGACGGTGATGGCCAGCGTGACCGGGGGGGCGGCGCTGTTCGAGCGTTCTCGGCGGATCAACATGCAGGCCCTTTGGGAGGCCACGCGCCGCGCCGAGGCGGCGGTCGAGGTCAAGAGCCGCTTCTTGGCCACGATGAGCCACGAGATCCGCACGCCGCTCAGCGGCGTGCTGGGGATGTTGACGGTCTTGCGAGACTCACGGCTGACCCGTGATCAGCTCGAGCACGTCCGCACCGCCCAGAACTCGGGCCTCGCGCTGCTCGACCTCATCAACGACGTGCTCGACTTCTCCAAGATCGAGGCGGGGCACATGAAGCTCGAGCATCAGGCCTTCGATCTGCGGACGCTGGTGGAGGATGTGCTCGACCAGGTGGCGGTGCGCGCCAGCGAGAAGGGCCTGGCCCTGGTCGGTCACTACGAGCCCGCCACGCCGACCCACGTCCAGGGCGATCCCGGTCGGGTGCGCCAGGTGTTGCTCAACCTGGTCAACAACGCGGTGAAGTTCACCGCCCAGGGCTACGTGCGGATGGCGGTGCGCCACGAGCCGTCGCCGACCGGGCCCGTGTTCCGCTGCACGGTCGAGGACACGGGGATCGGGATCTCTTCGGACGACGAGCCACGGGTGTTCGAGCAGTTCCAGCAGGTCGGGGGCTCACGTCGACCCGGCCAGGGGGGGACGGGGCTGGGGCTATCGATCGTACGAGAGCTGACCGGGCTCATGGGCGGTCGGGCGGGGCTGCGCAGCACGCTGGGCGAGGGCTCGTCGTTCTGGGTCGATCTGCCGCTGGCCGTGGTACGCCCGCCCGGGTCCGAGCCTGGGCCCGAGTCTGAGCCCGAGCCCGAGCCCGAGCCCGAGCCCGAGTCGGCCGAGCTCTCGGGGCGGCGAGTGCTGGTGGTCGACGATCGCCCGATCGTGCGCGCCTCGCTGCGGGCGACGCTCTCGGAGTGGGGCGTGGAGCCTACGGAGGCGAGCACGGCCGAGGAGGCGGTCGAGCACCTACGGGCCGCGGCGCGACGTCAGCGGCCCGTCGACGTGACGCTGGTCAGCGAGCAGCGGCCCGGCCTCGGAGCGCTCGCCGAGCAGATCGACGCCGATGAGCGGCTTGGTGGCTCGCGGTGCCTGATGGTCGTGCCGGTCACCCATCGCAGCCAAGCCCAGCAACAGGTCGAGGCTGGTGGGGCCGACTACGTCGTCGAGCCGGTCCGTCGGTCGCGGCTACTGGAGGCGCTGAGGGAGGCGCTGAGGGACGCGCTGGGGGACGCGCTGGGGGACGCGCGGGTCGCCCCTCGGAGGGATCCGGCCGGATCCGACCCGCAGCCGACGCCATCGGGCGTCTCGTCGTCGCCCGGCTCGGTGGCTCGAGGGCGGAGGATCTTGTTGGTGGAGGACGACGCGACCAATCGGCAGGTCGCGGCGATCCTGCTGCGACGCCTGGGGGCCGAGGTCGACGTGGCCGGGGACGGCCAGGAGGCGGTGGTGCGGGTCGAAGCGGCGCGCTACGATCTGGTGCTGATGGACGTGGAGATGCCGCGGATGAGCGGGCTGCAGGCGGCAGCGTCGATCCGAGAGCGCGAGCGTGGGCGGGGCCCGCGGGTGCCGATCGTCGCCATGACCGCTCACGCGCAGTTCGAGGACCGCAAGCGCTGCCTGGCCGCCGGCATGGACGACCACCTGTGCAAGCCCTTCCGTCGGGAGGAGTTACTCGCGGTGCTAGACGCTCACCTGCGGGCGTCGCCGCCGGCGGTGGCGCTGCGCGACCGGAGCCCGCTGTCCCGGCCGTCGGGGCCCTTGGTGGCGAGCGCTGGGTGAGGGCGCTGCGACCGGTGGGGCGGCGCACGCTGGGAGCTGGCTTAGGAGTCGCGGCGGGCCCGGTCGGCGCGCTCACTCGCAGCCGAAGCCATTGAGGTCGTCGATGAACCAGCCCTGCTCGAGCCCACAGCAGGAGTCGCTCAAGGTGTCGTACTCGAAGCGCAGCATACCCGGCATCCCGGCGAAGGCCGTGGTGTCGAGTTGGATCTCGTCCCAATCGCCCGCGTCGCGCGGGCCCTGGTGCCCTTGGCAAAAGGGTAGATCGACTCCGGGTCCGCCCGTGCAATCGACCAACGTCTGCCAAGTATCGCCGCCGTCGACGGACACGCCAATGCGCTTGGTGTCGTTGATCAAGCCTTCCCCGTCGGGCTGGCCGCCCTCGTCGACATGCCACGAGCGAAAGCGCAGCGTGGAGGGGAGCGTGAAGCTCGCGGTGGTGGCGCTCGAGGTCTCGGGTTCCGCTCCGGGATAGGGCGCCATCCGGTTGCCGTCGGTGCCCAGCACCCGACCTTGGGTCATCGCGAAGGAGACCGCGGGCCAGTCGCTGGGAGGCGCCTCGTCGTAGATCTCCCAGTCGCCGGTGAGCTCCCACCCGTCGATGTGCGCGCCGTCCTCGAAGGTCAGGCGACACTCGCAGGTCTGCGTGCACCCGTCAGCGTCGTTGGCGTTGCCGTCGTCGCACTCCTCGGTGCCCTCGCGTACGGCCGCATCTCCGCACTTGGCCATCAGGCAGGTGCTCAGGCACTCGTCGCTGTCATCGTCGTTTTCGTCGTCGCACTCCTCGCCTTGTTGGATGTCGCCGTCGCCACAGGAATCCGCCGCGCACTGGTTGTTGCACCCGTCGTCGTCGATCTCGTTGCCGTCGTCACAGGCTTCGCCGGGCCCTACGGAGTCGTCCCCGCATCGCTGGGCGCGGCAGTCGGACTTGCATTGCGCGTCGTCGGCGTTGGCGAGGCCGTCGTCGCACTCTTCGTCGTCATCGACCAGCCCGTCGCCGCACCAGCCCTCCAATGCGATGCACTGGCCGAAGTCGCACACCAAGCCGGGGTCGCAGCCAATGCCGGCCGCGCACGGGCAGTCTATGGTGCCGACTGCACAGTCGTCGCCCGAGCCCGACCCGGGCGGAGGCAAAGGCGGTCCGTCGTCCGGCCAGGAATCGGCACTCTCGCCGTCATCGTTCGAAGGGCCGGGCACCAGGTAGTCGCCCCGGCTATCGACCCCCGTCGAGCACCCGAGCACCGTCAATGGTGCGAGGACAAGGGCTATAGACCACCCCATGCGGTTGCCCCGCCGAGCGCTGCGCCAATCTGGATTCATCTGGATCTCCGTAGGGATGGACGATGAGGGATGGACGATGAGGGATGGACGAGCGATAGCAGGGCAGCGCTCGGTCACGGGCGGCTAGGGCTGATTGAACTGGAACTCGTAGGCGCCGTTCCCCGATTTGGCGTACACCCGCCAGATGTAGTAGCCCGGGGACCCTTCGTAGGTCACCGACTCCTCGGAGCCGCGCCTGGTCGAGCTGTCGACCTCGACCCACTCGCCGTCGTCCCAAATGTTGAGGTAGAGGTCGAAGTCGGCGCTCTGCGAACCCTGCAGGTTGCCCTCGTGGACGCCGGCCTCGGTCCATTGCTGGGGGGGGGCCCCACTCGAAGTCTCCTCGACCTTGCAGCGTGCCCTCCACGATCATATCGGGCTTGGGCGCAGGCTCGGACCCAGGCCCAGTCCCAGACCCAGCATCGGAGCCGGCATCGGAGCCGGCTCCAGCATCGGTGCCTTGGCCCGAATCGGTAGCGTCGAGCGTGTCGGTTTGTTCGCCCTCTTGCCGGTCTCGGGCCCCAGGGCGACCCCCTTGCGTCTGTCCATCACAGGCCGTGGAGATGGTCACGGACATGAGCGCGGTGAGGAGCACGGCGCGTGAAGTGTTAGTAGTGCGACATACCATGGGGTCATCGTCGTTTCGGGGTTGCGTAGGGTTTCGGTGGAGCAGTCACCGCCCGGGAGGGCGAGTATTCAACCCGGTCCGATCGCAGCGGTGGGGTGGGCTCACACGTGTGCGGCGGCCACGACGTCGAAGGCCACGCTCACGCGGTGGCCCGGCCCTTGCCAGGGCACCGTGCGGTGCCACAGGTACGACGGAAAGAGCACGAGCATGCCGGCCTCGGGCACGATCGTGCGGCGCTCGAACTGCGCCCGGTGCTGTAGCGCCGGGTCGATCTCCCCGATCCGAAAGCACCCCGCTTCGGTCGAACCTGCGCCGACCGCCGGCGGGAGCTCGGCGTAGAACACCCCGCTGAGCCACGCCTCGGGGTGGATGTGCGGGATCTGGTACCCACCCTCGGTCAGCACCACCGACCACAGCAGCAGCTCGATCCGGCGCGGCCGCGCCCGCACGAGCGGGTGGTCGATGTCAGGCAGCTCGTGGATGTACCGACGCAGCCGCTCGACGATCGCGTCCCGCAGCCCGGCGAGCACGGGCTGTCGGTCCGGGTCGAGCGCTCCGCTGTGCTGGCCCCCCCGGGTGGCGTGGCTGCGTGGCGAGTCGGTGAGCGTCGGATCGGCCCGCACCGTCGAGGCGATCGCGCCCGGATCTACGTCGAGCGCCCCGGTTCGCACGAAGCGATGCAGCCCCTGCAGCCGCCGTACCGCGGCGTCGCGCCCTTGCCCGGCCAAGGCCAGGGTGCGGGCCGCGAGCAGGCCGGCGTGACCCGGGTGGCGCCGCAAAGCCTGCTCGATGAAGGCTTCGGCCTCGTCCTCGGCTCGCGCCGCGACGCGAGCCAGCGCGGCGTCCATGGTCAGCATCGCGTCCGAGGGGTCGAGCTGGCACGCGCGATCGAATACCTCCCGGGCGGACGCGTGCGCGTGCTGGCGGCTGAGCACCCGGCCGAGGTTGGCGTGGGCCCGAGACCGCCGAGGATCGAGCTCGATGGCCCGACGCAGCAAGAGCGCGGCCTCGTCCAGCCGATCGTCGGACGCGGCCAGCGTCCCCAGGTTGATGTGCACGTCCACGTCGCCGGGCGCGAGCGTCCGGGCCCGCTCGAAGGCGTCCCGAGCCGGCAGCCACTGCCCCAGCTCGGCCCGCGCCGCTCCCAGGTCGTTCCACGTGTCCACCGCCTCGGGTCGCAGCGCCGCCGCTTGTTCGAAGGCGGCCACCGCCCCTCGGGGATCGCCCACGCGGATCAGCAAGCGCCCCAGCGATTGCTGCACGGGCCACCGCTGACGGTGGGACGCCGGGGCGGCTCGGAGCGCGGCGATCGCCCCGGGCAGATCGCCCGCGGCCTCGAGGCGGGCCGCGTCTTGCAATGGAGCAGAGGAGCGCTTGCGCTGGCCGCCTCGGCTCTTGTGCCTCGAACGTCTCGATCCCATGGCCCGTGCCGCCGGCGAGCCTCAGCACGATAGCGCGAGCGCCGAGCACAGACGACCCGCGACCGTACGGTGACGACGGGCCGGCCGCGGCGCTCACATCGGTGACGTGGCGCCGCGAAGCGGCGGCGACGCGATCACAGCCAGTCGGGCACGATCAGCGTGCGCGCGACCGCGACGCTCAGCGCCTCATTGTCGGTCTCGACCTGGACGTCGATCTGGCCCGACTCGACGGTCAGCGGCGCCAGGATGATCACCTGGTCGCACCGGCGGGGTTGGGTCGAGGTGCAGCTCGATCCCTGGGCGACCAGGGTGTCGCCGTCTTGGCGCACGATGACCCCGGTGGTGCGCCCGTCGTGCTCGGCCACGTAGACGCCGGGCACGTCCTCGTCGGCGATGGGATCGGTGTGGAAGGGATGCCGGGTCCCGTCGGGCTCGACCAGCTCGCCCTCGAGCCCCTCGGCGGTCCGGACCCCCACCACGGTGAAGCCCTCGCGCTCGATCTCGAAGGCGTTGGGATCTTCGCCGGCCCCGATCACCCCGCGAAACCAGTAGGAGTGGGTGTCGAAGGTCTGCTCGCCGCCGCACTGGTAGATGTCGATGGTGTCGTCGTCGAGCAGCACCCCGAGCGCTAGATCCGTGCCCTCGACCGTGCCCACCAGGGTGCGCGCCTCGAGCTCGATGCGCTCGTCGGCGGGCGCGGAGTCGCAGGCCAGAGCCAACAGCAGGGGGGCCAGGCCCAGGCGCCAGGTCTTGGTTCGCACTACGTCACCCATCGTCGACCTCGAGCTTAAGCGGGGCGACGACCCGCAGCAACGGTCGAAGGTCGACGAGCTGTAGGGGAATGATTCACCGGAGCAGGAAGAGGAAGAAGGGACACAAGGACGAAGCGTCATGGCAATGAACAGCCTGCACGACGAACATGGGGGGCGCTTGCGGGCTGAGGGCTGTTTAAGCCCGATTAAGGCTGATACAACCGACGCATGCGACGGCCGTGGACGACCGAGCCCTTCGAGCACGACGGATTGACGCGGTCCGTGCTGCGCGCCGGGCAGGGCCCGGGGGTGCTGGTGATGCACGAGATCCCCGGCGTGACCCCGCAGGTGGAAGACTTCGCGTGGCGCCTGGTGACGCGGGGCTACGCGGTGGCGATGCCGGTGATGCTGGGGACCCCGGGTCGGCCGATCAGCGCCGGCTATATGGCGGGTTCGTCGCTGCGCGCCTGCATCGCGCGCGAGTTTCACATGCTGGCCAAGCGTCGCAGCAGCCCGATCACCGGGTGGTTGCGCGCGCTTTGTCGCCAGCTGCACGCCCGGCAGGGGGGCCCGGGGGTGGGGGCGATCGGGATGTGCCTGACGGGCAACTTCGCCCTGGCCCTGGCGATGGAGCCGGCCATGATCGCGCCGGTGCTGAGCCAGCCCTCCCTGCCCGTGGGGCTGACCGGTGCCCATCGGGCCGCGCTGCACGTATCCGACCAAGAGCTGGGCCGTCTGCGGGCGCGGGCCGAGCAGGAGGACCTGCGCGTGCTCGGCCTTCGCTTCACCGGCGATCGCCTGTGTCCCCCCGAGCGCTTCGAGACCCTGCGCCGCGAGTTGCCCGAGCACTTCGAGGGGATCGAGATCGACTCCTCCCCCGGCAACCGCCATGGGATCGGGTGGCGGGCCCACAGCGTGGTGACCACCGATCTGGTCGATGAGGCGGGGCACCCCACGCGAAAAGCGCTCGACCGAGTGCTCGCGTTCTTCGACCAGCGCCTGCGTCCCTCCGAGCCGCCCGCGTAGGCACCACGAGCGCGCCCACGAGCGTGCCCACGCGCGTGCCCACGAGCGTGCCCACGAGCGCGCCATGGATCGGCATATCCCGCGGGCCCCCGCGGTGGTCTGCGCATGCCGGGGCGGGTGGTGTAGCCTCCGCGCGGTCATGACCACGTCCCCCGTCACCCCGTATCGTGTCGTGCTCGGCGCAGCCCTGCTCGGGTTGCCGCTGGCGCTGATGTCCGCTTCTTCGTGCGAGCTGGCCAGCGTCTCTCCCAACGATGTCGTCGGCGCGGCCGCCAGCTGCCCCGATGTCAGCAGCGCGGCCGCGATCATGAAGGTCGACTGGGCCAAGGAGTTCGGGATCGACGCGACCGTCGGCGCCAGCCTGCAGGCGGGCGTGAGCGCGGCGGTCCAGATCAAGGGCTTCGCCGCCCAGCTCGACGCCAAGCTCATCGCCGCCTGCGGCGGCTTTGCCAAGGATCTGGGCAAGCCGGGCCAGTTCGCCACCGGCAAGGAGGCTTGCCAGGCGGCGATGGCGGCGATGGCCGAGATCAAGGGCAAGCTAGGTGGATCGGCCAAGCTCACGCTGGCGGTCCAGCCCCCGCGGTGCCGGGCGTCGCTCGATGCGATGGCCAACTGTGTCGCCGAGTGCGACGCGAGCGTCGAGCCGGGCTCGGTCACCGTGGAGTGCGAGAGGGGCAAGCTGTCGGGGACCTGCGAGGCCGAGTGCAGCGGGCGGTGTGATCTCTCGGCCGCGGCCCAGTGTCAGGGCACCTGCGAGGGCTCGTGCAGCGCCAAGTTTTCGGGGACCTGTGGCGGCGAGTGCAAGGGCAAGTGCGACGGCAAGGCCATGAGCGGCGGTTCGTGTGCCGGCCGCTGCGAGGGCTCGTGCTCGGCCCTGGCCGAGGGCTCGTGCGGGGGTCAGTGCTCGGGTTCGTGCCAGATGTCGGCGGCGGCCAAGTGCGAGGGCACCTGCACCGGCGAGTGCTCGGTGCAGATGAAGGCGCCCAAGTGCGAGGGAGAGATCGAGCCGCCCAAGGCCAGCGCCGAGTGCAACGCCGGCTGCGAGACCCAGGTGCAGGCCGAGGTGGTGTGCGAGCCGGCCCAGGTGGCGCTGCAGGTGGACGGGGGGGTCGATGCTCAGGCGGTGGCCACCCTGACCGCGGCGGTGCGGAACAACCTGCCCGCGGTGCTCGAGATCGCGGTCGGCATGAAGGACCAGGCCCTCGGGGTCGCGGCCGACGTCAAGGCGGTCGTGGGCGGGGTCCAGGCCACGATTAAGGCCCTCAAGGCCTCGCCCTCGATCGGGGCCCGGATCACCGCGTGTGTGACGGCTCCCTTCGCGGCCGCCATCGAGGCGGCGGCCAGCATTCAGGCCAACGTCAGCGTCTCGGTCGAGGTGCAGGCCAGCGTGACCGCGTCGGCGTCGGCGTCCGGCTCGGCGTCCGGCTCCGCGGGCTGAGCGATTGGGGGGAGCAAGGCGGTCATGCGGCCACCGCTCGACGGCAGCATCGTCATCACCGGCGCATCGGCGGGGATCGGCGAGGCGCTCGCCGCCCAGGTCGCCGGCCGGGCGCGCCGGCTTTGGCTGGTCGCTCGTCGCGAGGATCGCCTGCAGGCACTGGCGCAGCGGCTGCGGGCCGACCACGCGGGCCTGCAGGTCGAGGTGGTGCCCTGCGATCTGGCGCAGGCCTCCGCCCGCGAGCGGTTGGTCGAGCGGCTGCTGGCCGCCGGACCGCTGGACGTGTTGATCAACAACGCGGGGTTCGGCGACCAGAACCTGCTCGAGCACGCGCGGTGGGATCGGCTCGAGCAGATGCTCGCGGTCAACGTGGTGGCCCTGACCCACCTCACCCAGCGCTTGCTGCCTGCGATGGTCGAGCGCGGGCGGGGCGGGGTGCTCAACATAAGCTCTGGCTTTGGCCTGAGCTGGATGCCGGGCCTGGCGGTCTACGTGGGCACCAAGCACTACGTGACCGGCTTGTCCGAGGCCCTGCGGGCCGAGGTGGCGCCCCGCGGGGTGGTGGTCACCCAGGTGTGCCCTGGCCCGGTGCGCACCGAGTTCCACGGCCTGACCCACAACACCACGGGGCAGCGTTCACCCGGGTTCGCCTACATCTCCGCGGATCAGTGCGCTGCCGAGGCCCTGGCCGGGTTCGAGCGCAACCGGGCGATCGTGGTGCCCGGCGTGGTGATCCGCAACCTCTTGCGCCTTTACGCCGTGACCCCGCGGTGGCTGTGGCGCCGGCTGGCGCAGCGCATGGTCGGGCGGCTGCGGGTCCACGCGCAGCGTGAGCACATGGCATCGTTGCCGGAGCCCGAGGGGGAGGGCATGGGGGAGGCCGAGGGCAAGAGCACCGCCAAGGGCGAGGGGAAAGGACAAGGCGCGTGAGTCTCAAGGAGTTCTCCGGGCGTGAGCGCTTGCGCGCCCGTCGGCGTCGGTGGGCCGAGGAAGGCCCCAGTGAGGAGCCGGTGGAGATCACCGCGCCTACCCGCACCCTCGATCACGCCCTGGGGCCGCAGATGGCCCGCTGGGCCACCCTGCGCTCGCGCACTGCCCTGTTGCGCGACCGGGGCTATCGTCGTCACCGCGCCGAGGTCCGTGCTCTGCTCCATGGTTTTTCGTGGGATCTACGGGCCGCGACCGCCCAGCAGACCGCCCAGCCCGGGACGCTGCGGGCGATCGCCTGGAACATCGAGCGGGGCAAGCGGTGGGAGTCGCTTTGTGGGGTGCTCGCCGAGCACCCCCAGTTGCGCGACGCCGATCTGCTGCTGCTCAACGAGGTCGATCTGGGCATGGGGCGCTCGGACAATCGCGACGTGGCCGCGCAGCTGGGCCGTCACCTGGGCCTGGGGCACGTGTTCGCCACCAGCCACCTGGTGCTGGCCGCGGGCGACACCGCCGAGCTCGACCATGGGCGCCCCAACACGCAGGCCCTGCACGGCGTGGCGCTCTTGTCCCGGTTTCCAGTGCGGCGGGTGTGCGGGGTGGGGCTGCCCGAGTATGCCGACAAGCTCGGTGCGGTCGAGCGCCGCCTGGGCGCCAAGCGAGCGCTGCTGGCCGAGGTGCAGGCCCCGGGGGCGCCGCTGCTGGTCGCGGTGGTCCACCTTGATCCCTTCTCATCGCCGCGTCACCGCGCCTGGCAGCTGCGGCGTGTGGTCTCGGCGTTGCCCCGGATGTGCGATCGCCACGTGCTGCTGGGCGGTGACTTCAACACCAACACCTACGATCTGGGCAGCCCCTTTCGCCTGGGGGTGAACCTGGGCAGCAAGCTGCTGCGCTCGGGCTTTGCGGGCACGGTGGCCCACTACATGATCCCCGACCAGCGGGTCGAGCGTTCGGTGTTCGAGGTATTGCGGCACGCGGGCCTGACCACCGAGGGCTTCGTCGATCCGCACTCGGGGACGCTGCGCTACGACCTCAACGATCCGGAGTATCTAGACAAGACCCAGCGTGCGGTGCCGCGGCCGGTCTATCGGTGGTTGTTGCGTCGGCTCGAGCCCTGGGGAGGGACGGTGCCGATGCGCCTGGACTGGATGGCCGGGCGGGGGATCGAGCCCGCCGCGGCGTGGACGGTGGATCGGCCGCGGTATCTCGGCGGTCACGTCTCCGATCATGATCCGATCGGGGTGGAGCTTGCGTGGCCGCCGGTGCGCGGCCGGTCGTAGGGATTGCCGGAGGATCGGTTCGTTGGTGGGGGGCGCAGGTGCCCAATCGCTCCGCATTGGCGAGGGCAAGGGTGCGTTGCTGTTCGGTGTACGTGCGCCTACGCGGCGGCGGGTTCGTTCGCTCTGGCCGGGCCCATCTCGGCCGGAAGTGTCCGGGGTGTCAAGCCCTCACGCCACGGAAGATGTTCGGCAACAGCACGGACCCCCTCGGATCACATCCAAGGGGGTACCGTCGAGAGTGGATTCCAGCGGCCCGTCAGTCACCGAAGGGCAACAACTCGTCCATGGCGTCTTCGACCGCGGCCTGCTCGGCATCGTCTCCGTACTGGTCCCACAGCACCATGCGGCAGTTCTCGTCCACGGTCACCAGCGCATGCTCGTGCTGAACGTAGTCCTGGCCGTTCAGCGTCACGGTCTCGACGTAGCGGACGCTGACCTGGTCTTGGTCCACGAGGGCCACGTGATCGATATCGAGCACGAAATCGACGAAGAGGAACGCTGCCCACCAAAATGCGGCACCGGGGGCGTTCGTTTCGGTGTCGATGGTGTTGTGTAGTTTGACGAAGTTGGAGCTGTAGCCCTCGGCTGAGCACAGGGGATATTCGTTTTCGATGCACTCGAGCGTGTCGAGCACGGCTTGCATGGGATCGTCGCACTGGGACCCAAAGGAACGCTCATCGCCCTCGCTAGCTCTTGGGTGGGGACCTTCATCGCAGGATGGAAGACCGAGCAGGAGAACGGAGGAAATGGCAAGGCTTGTCTTGTTCATTGAATTACGTCTTTCGTTTGTCTTGTAGGTTGTAGTTTGTATGAGCGGCCAAGGGCTCGAGCCGCTCATCGCGGTGGAGATGGTCACTTTCTGGTCGTATTTCTATTCACCCACTGCCACCGCGCGACGATTGTCTTCTCACGATCGTTTCTTACACTTTTCTCCTCACGAGATGATCGTCTCCTCACACGCGTTCTTGGAGTACCGGTTCGCCCCCTCCACCCCCCAAAAAAAAACTCGACGGTGCGCGAAAACGCACGTTGCATCGCGTCGAGTAGTGGCTCGCGTAGAGCTGCCAGCTCGCGGTGCCAGCCGCAGATCGTCGAACGTGCGATTGGCAGACCATCCCGCGCGAAGATCTGCTCCTGGTGGTGCAGCGGCAGGTGGTCGCACAATCGCTTGACGATCGTGTCCGTGAGCAGACCGGCTGAGTATCTGGACAAGACCCAGCGTGCGGTGCCGCGGCCGGTCTGTCGGTGGTTGTTGCGTCGGCTCGAGCCCTGGGGAGGGACGGTGCCGATGCGCCTGGACTGGATGGCCGGGCGGGGATCAAGCCCGCCGCGGCGTGGACGGTGGATCGGCCGCGGTATCTCGGCGGTCACGTCTCCGAATCACGATCCTGTCGGGGGGGAGCTTGCGTGGCCGCCGATGCGCGGTCGGTTGTAGGGATTGCCGGAGGATTGGTTCAGGCGGTTCAGGCCCCACGCCCATGAAGGCACCCATACCGCATGAGTATGGCAATGGCCGACGCTCAGTTCTTTTTCCACAGCGGTACGTAGTGGGCGCCAAAGTGGAGAGCAGCACATTCGACGCCGTCTTGGGTTCCGATCCCACCCATATAGTCGATCTTGCCTTGCGCGCCGACCGCGAAGATGTGGACGTGAAGCTTCAGATGGGCGGCCAGGCTCTGGCCGTGGGTCCCCGCGTCGACCATCTCGTTCTCGGAGAGTTGCAGGAATTGGCGCACCTTGGTGAAATCGGGCTTGGCCCTCTCGCCCTTCTTCAGCTGCCAGAGGGTGTGGAGCAGGCAGTTGTGACCCGTGGGCGTGGCCTCTCCCTCGCGGTATTTCTCGAGTAACTCCGCACAGGTCTGATGGGGAAGGTCGATGTTTTGGAGGCGCAGGAAGTCTTCGAGGCTCTCGGGGTAGGAGATCTCATCGAGGATCAGGTCCTTGAGTGTCCCTCCGACGGATGCGAACTTCAATTGCGTTGCGATGATCTCCTCCGACTCTTCCTTTCTCCTTCGCATTTCGTTCAGTTTTTTGCCCGTGAAAAACTTCTTGTGTTTCCTTGATATTACATTCACGTTGTTCCCGAAGTAGGGATCGCTCATCATCTCGCTCGTGATCTCGGGCAGATCTTCATATCCCTCGAGTTCCCAGTCGAGGGCCTTCGCCTCCGTGACGGCGCAGCCGATGGCCCGGGTTGCGAGGCTGTTCTCCCACTTGCTCTGGGCGGTCTTGGTCATCCACTCGCGATCGTCATCGCGATCGTCATCGATATCGTCATCGTCATCGATATCGTCTCTCTTTCTCTTCTTCGACGTCGCCTTCTGTTTCTGCTTCTGCTGCTGCTGATTTGTCCTCGCTTTCTTTCGTTCCTTCTCCCTCGCTGTCTTCTCATAGTGGTCGTAGAAGTCGAAGCCGGAGTTGCCCACGATCATACGCCCTACCAGGTAGCAGCTGTTCATGCCGCCGAGCACGTTCAGCTCTACCTCGTTGAGAATGCGCGTCTTGATGGCAAGTTGACCCTCCTCGTTGAGGTTGAGGAGGTTGTTCATCCTCTCCACATTCTCGGGGATGAGCGGGATCAGATAGACATACAGCTCGCCGAGGGAGCCGCTCCTTCGCCGGAACTGCGCGTCATCCGCGGAGGTCTTGACCCCCAGGACATAGCGGATGGCGTGGACTGGGTTGAAGGAAAAGGACACGACGGGGAGAGCGCGAACCCCGAGTCCCTGGTAGATGGACTCATTGCTCTCCTTGATCTCGGAGACGAACTTGCCGTAGCTGTTGACATATCGCTGGATGAGACCGAAATACTGATCCTTCTGCTCTTTGTCCGATGTCCAGTGATACTCGACCTTCTTGCCCTTCAGCTTCCGCATCTTCGTCGCGATCTGGGAAGACTGCTTGTCGAGCGCTTTCCTCTGTTGTGGGGTCTCGACCAGCCCGAGCTTTACGCCGGATGCTCGATGCGATTCTGCACTATAGGTGGAGATGTGATCGAGGGACGCCTCTTTGTGCTTGAGGATGCTGAAGTCGTTGAAGTAGTCCTTTCGGTAGTGGATGCCGCGGTACACCGCGACGCACGGGACTTTGCGCTCTGGTGGGAAGGGCGTGTCGCAGCCACCGACTAGCGAGAATAGGGGGGTGTCGGTACGCAAGGATGCGGTATCTTTCGATGCTTTCTCTTCGAAAGAAGAGATCTTCTTCATGTACGACTTTGTGTGCTGGCGCATCAATTGGTAGATGAGGGCGAGGTTGTTGAACAGGAGGTCGCAATCGCCGATTTTCGTGCGGTTCGCTTCGAGGAGCCGCTTGAGATCCTTGAGCCTAACGAGGCGCACTTTCTGCTGATTCAGTGGCGCGCGGAGGTGGCGTAACTCCATCAGGAGCGCCTGCCCATGAGGGAGGTAGAGCAGGCCGCCCGTGACGTAGCGGTGGCTCTGGTCCTTCAGCGACGCAAGCTTCTCGGCGATGAGGAGCAGCGCGAGCACGATGCCGCGTACGACGGCAAGACCGCGCAATATGGACAGCGGAATCTCTGGACGGGGACTCCGCTGTATCCAGGCCTGATAGTATTCCTCCAGGAGGCGGGCGATCTCCTTCATCGCGAGGGCGCACTGCTCGATCACCTTCGTTGTGAGAGGGTCCTTGTGGTCAAGGTACTTCCCGAGGGCTCCGATGAGCATCTCGAGGAGGTCCTTGATAGCCTCCGCCATTTCGCTACCGCTCGTGGATCGCCGCCGCGATCAAGGCTGCGACCAGCGCGTTTCCTCGGTGGAGGTCTTGGCCGCCGGCCGGGGACCAACAGGGGCCGGCCGCCTCGATTTCCGCGCGGGCCCAGCTTTGGGCCGGGAAATCGGAGCCGCAGGTCAGATCCAGGATCACCCAGTCCGCGAGGGCGCGCTCGGAGAGCACCCCGTGGGAGTACGCGACTCGGAGGGAGCGGAGGGTACGCTCGCGCAGGGCGGTCTCATCGAGGGCCTCGGTCCGCGCGGGCAACCTCCGTCGCAGGACTTCGCGCAGCCGCTCGGCGAAATCCTCGAGGGCAGGCTCGACGAGGGATCCGAACTGGGTCTCCCTGATCTTCAGCATTGGCACTCTATGCGGGTCGCAAGCCTAGCCGAGCGCTCGGACTGGTGTCGAGGAAGGGGGCGGGGTGCGTCGGGAGGCCCGCGGGTCGATGCCGAAGCGCATGCGGAGCACCTGCTTCTCTGCACCGGGATGCGGCCTGTCGGATCCACCAGGTGGCGTAGGTCGAGAACTTGTCGACCGTCTTCAACAGCCCGATGTTGCCCTCCTGGATGAGGTCGAGGAACTGAAGGTCGTGGTTGGTGTACTGCGCCTGGACTGGTTGGTCGAGCGGGGGATCCAGCCCGCCGCGGCGTAGACGATGGATCGCTCGCGCGACCTCGCGGTCACCTCTCCGATCACGATCCGATCGGGGTGGAGCTTTTGTGGTCGCCGGCGCGCGAACGATCGTAGCGGTTGCCGGCTCGTCTCACGGGGCGCTCTTTGTTGGTTTGAAACCGGGCCGGCGCACCGGGTGCCCCTGCGGGCAGGGCACCTTGCCCACCACAAATCGCTCCCCGCCGGGGCGCTCCACGATCCGATCCTCGGCGATCGTGCGCGTGACCCGGCACCCGCACATCAGCTCCACGGTGACGACGACCTGCTGGGGATCGTCGGCGCTGGGGGCTAGACCCAACAGACGTCGCACGGCGTGGCTGGCCACGGGGTCCAGCATGCCACGTGTTTTTCCACACCCGGGCAGACCCGCGGCCGCTCGTGCTGCGTTGGCAAGGGGCAGTCGCATCGAACCCATGGTCGTGTCTGCGCCAGCCTCCCGCTCGACGAGCGGGCGCGGACGCGCGGTTGGGGCAGGCCTCATGCCCTCGCGAAGGACCGACGCGGTCGGCGTCCGGAGATCCCACCGGACCCGCCGTCGCGCGATCCAAGCGGGGCGGGTCCGTCCCTCCGTGCGTCACCGAGCCTTCGGGCCCGCCCGGGTCGATGCCGGGGGATCGGGGGAGCGCAGGGCGCTGCCATTTGCCCGAAGGGCAGAACGACGGGCAGGACGACGGGCAGGGCGATCCGAATCGCCATTGAGGGGACGGTTGCTCGCAGGGCGCGAGGCAGCGCACACTGAGGGCCGCGACCCACGGGCGCACTCGCTCATGGCTCCCTCCGTCCAGACTCCGAGCCCGGCCGCCGATGGCCCGCCCGACGCCGAGCTGATGCTGGCCTTTGGCCGGGGCGACGCGCGGGCCTTCGAGACCCTGGTGCAGCGCCACCAACGGGGCATCTACAACTTCATCCTGCGGAGCGTGCGGGACCAGTCGCGGGCCGAGGAGCTGCTCCAGGAGGTGTTCCTCCGGGTGGTGCGCGCCAAGGACCGCTACGAGCGCACGGCCAAGTTCACCACTTGGATCTATGCGATCGCGCGCAACCTGTGCGTAGACGAGAGCCGCCGGGCCCGCTTTCGCGATCACAAGTCGCTCGATGCCAAGCGCCCCGGTCGCGACGGCGAACAAGGCGGCAGCCTGTTGTCGCGGATGCCGGCGGCCACCGTGCCCACCGACGAGGCAGCCGAGGCGCCCACGCTGCGACGTCGGATGAAGGCCGCGATCGAGGCGCTGCCCGACGATCAGCGCGAGGTGTTCCTGCTGCGTCAGGTCAGCGGCCTCTCGTTCCGGGAGATCGGCGAGACGCTGGGCGTGCCCGAGAACACGGTCAAGAGCCGCATGCGCTACGCGCTGGAGAAGCTGCGCGAGAACCTGGGCGATCTGCACGGGTCGTCCCCCGCGGGCTCGGCGACGCCAGTGCGCAAGGGATCGGCCCGCGGTCGCCCGGAGGGAGCCCATGTCTAGCCGACTGGATCTCTCGCCCGAGCAGCTCGACCGGCTCGAGGACGCGCTGGAGGATCTCGAGCAGGGTCCGCCGCCGTCGACCGAGGACGACGACGCGGTCGCGCAGCGCCTGGTGGAGTTCCGCGAGCTGCTGCAGCTCAGTCGGGAGGCGATGCCCCTCCAGGAGGTGCCCGCGGGGGTGCTCGACGGGGTGCTGGCCGAGGCTCGGCAGGTCGCCGTCGCGTCGCCGGCCTCGGCCGAGCGCCGATCGTGGTGGTCGCGCTGGCGCCTGGGGATCTGGCTGCCCACCCTCGCCTTTGCCGGCAGCGCGGCCTTGTTGCTGGTGATGCTGCTGCCCTTGGGGGCCGACCAAGCGGAGCCGGCGTCGCCGTCGACGGTGGCCGCCGACCAGGTCGCATCCGCGCCCGCCGAGCAGGCGACCGAGTCAGATGACCGACGCTTGGCCGACGCCGAGCCGTTGCGCCGACGCGGGGAGTCTCGACGCAGCAGTGGTCAGTCCGCGGCGCAGGGCGATGCCCTCGGGCAGAGCGCGGCGCGGGGCGAGGGGGTGGTGATCGGCGAGCGCGGGCCGCCTCTGGTTCCGGGTTCGGTCCCTGCCCCCGCGACGAGCGAGCCCGAGCCCGAGCCCTACGCCGAAGACACCGCGGAGCAACGTTCGGCTCGCAAGTCGTCCGGCTCCAGCTCCAAGCCCGCGCCCAAGCCCAAGTCCAAGTCCAAGTCGGCCTCCCGACCCACCAAGCCCGCGCCGGGGGCAGGCGGGGGCAAGAGCAAGGCCGGGGGCAAGGGCAACAGCGGCGGTCTGCCCCTGCCATCCGGCGGCAAGAACGACAAGAAGAACAAAGCGCCGGCCGAGCCGAGCAAGCCCAGCCAGGCCGACCTGTGGCCCGAGGTGCTCGAGGGCGATGCGTTGCGTCGCCAGGGCAACTGCGGCCTGGCCAAGATGCGCTACCGCAAGGCTCGCAAGGCGGAGCAGCCCCCGGTCCGGGCGCGAGCGCTGGCGGGCGAGGGCCTGTGCGAGTACGTCGAGGATCGGTTCGGCAAGGCCAAGAAGCTCTTTGCTCAGGCTCGCGCGGCCGACTCGGGGGTCGGTGGCTTCATCGAGGCCGAGCTGTCGCAGATCGAGCAGGCCCAGGCTCCGGCCCAAGCGGCGCCCCCGGTGCAGAGCAAGGAGTGAGCTCCCAGTGCAGAGGCTGCGGTGGACCCTCGGGCTCGTTGGGGGGCTGATGGGGTGTCGTGTGGCACCGGTGTCGCCGGTGCCTGCGCCCGCGACGGCCGAGGTCGCCCCGACGGCAGCCCCGACGGCAGCCCCGACGGCCGCACCGGTCGAGGATCCCCGGCGGCCCGCGGTGCTAGAGCGCCTCGCTCGGATCGGGATCATAGGCGCCAGCCAGGCCGCCGGGTTTGGCACCGGGGTGGGGTTTGCCGACACGCTCGACGTGGTGCTCCAGGTGCCGCACCAGATCCACGACTCGTCGGTCGCGCTGATGCACCTGGGCGCGCAACAGATAGGTGGCCTCCAGATCACGGCCGTCAAGCTCCGCCGAGTGAGCACCGTGTTCGCGGTCGACTTCCTGTTTTGGTTCGCCTACGGGGACAAGCCGCTCGCGCAGCGGCGCGCCGATCTTCGTGAGGGCATGGCGATGCTGGAGTCGCTGGGTGTGCCGGTGTTCGTGGGCGATCTGCCCGACGTGCACGGAGCCTCGCGACGGATGATCGGCCGGCACGTGATCCCGCCGGCGTCGGAGCTGCGGGTGCTCAACGCGGAGCTCTACGCCTGGGCCCAGCAGCGGCCCGACATGATCCTGCTGCCCCTGGCGGGCTGGATGAACGCGATCCGCATGGAGACGCCGGTCGAGCTCGAGGGGCGGCACGTGACGCTGCGCACCGGTGAGGGGCTCCAGTGGGATCTGCTGCACCCTACGGTGCTGGGGCAGGCGCTGCTGACCCTGCTGGTGATCGACCACCTGCGGGCGGCCTGGGGCGGGCTTTTGCCCGGCGACGTGCGACATCGCCCGGCCGTGGTGGCCGACCTCGCGACGCCCAGTCGCGAGCCGGCCCCCGAGGGAGCGCTCCCCGTTCCCCCCAGCACGGCCCCCAGTACCGTCTCCAGCACGGCCCCCAGCACGGCCCCCAGTACCGCCCCCAGCACGGCCCCCAGCACCGCCCCCAGCACGGTGGGATCGGCGCGGACCGAGCCCGGGTAGACCCGCGCATGGGCGCATGGACCGCTCGGTCCCGGGAACGCGACATCAACCGCCGTGGGCGCGGGGGGTCGGCAGTGCCCGTTGCCGGCTCGCACCCTGCTGGGCAAGATCGGTAGACCCCGGTGAGCACCAGCAGCGAGCGTGCGGGTTTTGGCGCCACCCCGCGAAGCGCGAAGGCGCGCGACCCCGGGCTCGGCCGGGGGAGGAGCGAGAGCCCGCCACCGGAGCGGCTGGGTCGCTACGTCGTGCTTCGCGAGATCGGGCGCGGGGGGATGGGCGTGGTGTGGACCGCCTACGATCCCAAGCTCGACCGCAAGGTCGCGATCAAGCTGCTCAAGCGATCGGCGCGGCGTCGGGTGCTGCGGGCCCGATTCGTCCGCGAGGCGCGGGCGCTGGCTCGGATCAACCACCCCAACATCATCACCGTGCACGACGTGGGCACCCATGAGGGCCAGCTTTACATGGCGATGGAGTACGTTCGGGGCCAGACCCTCGAGCGGTGGATGCGGCAGGAGCGGGGCGTTCACGAGATCCTCGAGGTCTTCGACAAGGCGGGCCAGGGGCTCGCGGCGGCGCACGACGAGGATCTGACCCACCGCGACTTCAAGCCGAGCAACGTGCTCATCGACCAGGAGGGGCGGGTCAAGGTCCTGGACTTCGGCCTGGCCAAGCCCCGGGATCATGCGGGCTCGGAGGAGGAGGACGGGGGCCGGGATAGCGAGCGGGACAGCGAGCCCGACGACGGGGCGCCGGGCTCGAACCTGGCCGTGCTCGGCGCCTCGACCCTACCCAAGCTCACCCAGGTTGGGCGGGTCTTGGGGACGCCGGGGTATATGGCGCCCGAGCAGTTCTCGATGTTCGACAGGCGAGAGATCGGGGCCTGGACCGATCAATTCAGCTTTGGGATCACCCTTTATCAGGCGCTCTATGGCGATCGTCCCTTCGGTGGGGACGACCTGCACGAGATCTACGAGAACATTCGCTACGGCCGGATCCGGGAGCCGCGGCGGGACAGCGCCGTGCCGGGTTGGGTGTTTCGCGTGGTCCAGCGGGCGCTGCGGTACGAGCCGGCGCATCGCTACCCCTCGATGGAGCTGCTGCTGGCGGATCTACGGGCCGACCCGATCCGGCGTCGGCGTCGTCGACTGGCCTATACCGGCGGGTTGGGGGTGCTGGGTCTGCTGGCCCTGGGAGTGGTGCGCACCACGGCGGACGACGAGGGGCCGCGGCCGTGCCAGGGGGCCCGGGAGCGCCTGGCCGGGGTTTGGGACGATCCGGCCCGCGCCTCGGTGCGGCAGGGCTTGGTGGCCACCGAGGAGCTCTTTGCGGCGGACACGGCTCGGCGGGTGGTCGACCAGCTCGATCGATACGCCGAGGCGTGGGTGGAGCAGCACACCGCGACCTGCGAGGCCACTCGGATCCACGGAGAGCAGTCGGACGCCTTGCTCGACGTGCGGATGACGTGCCTGGACCGGCGTCGCGGGGAGCTGTCGGCCCTGGTCCAGGTGCTGTCGCGGGCCAAGAAGGAGACGGTGGCCTCGGCGATGACCGCGGCCGTGGAGCTGCGGCGGCCCGAGCCCTGTGCGCTGGCCCAACGAGGGATCGAGAGCGAGGTGCCCGAGGATCCGGCCGAGCACGCGCGCTTCTTGGCGCTGCGCGAGCGGGTGGACGGGGCGCGGGCGCTGCTATCGGCCGGCAACCATCTCGACGCCCGCGATCAAGCGGCCGCCGCGGGTCAGAGCGCAGCCGAGGCCGGCTTTGCACGGCTGCAGGCCGAGAGCTTGATCATCGAGGGCACCGCCTACCGGTCTGTGCGCGAGCCCAGCGCGGCCCAGCAGCGGCTGCGCCAGGGGATCGTGGTGGCGTCGGAGGTCGGTGACGCGCGCACGGAGTTCGCAGGGTGGAACGATCTGCTCTACATCGCGGGGGTCTCGTGGGGTGATGCTCAGCAGGCGGAAGACTGGCAGTTCGCCGCCCAGACCGCCCTGCGCCATGTCGGCTCCCCGGCCGAACTGGAGTTCAAGCTGGCGCTGACCCAAAGCGCGGTGATGGTCGCGCTCGATCGCCTCGACCAGGCTGCCCACCACGGGGAACAGGCGCACCGGATCGCGCTGGACACGACGGGACCGGGCTCGTTGCAGCTGGCCCTGGCGCTCAACAACCTGGGGATCGTGGCCGCCGAGCAGGCCAATTGGTCCCTGGCCGAGCGGCGCCTGCGGGACAGCTACGTGCTGATGCGCGAGATCCTCGGCCCCAAGCACCCGGAGGTGGCCAGCCGCGCCATGAACCTCGCCAGCGTGCTGACCCAGTACGCCGAGCAGCTCGAGGACGGGAGCGCCGTCTACGACGAGGCGGAGCGGTTGTTTGACGAGGTCGTGTCGTTTCGCGAGGACAGCGAGGGCCCCCGCAGCAAGAGCGTGGCTCGGGCCTTGGTCATGCTGGGCCTGTTGCAGAGGAACCGGGGCAAGCTGGCGCAGGCGCGCGTGACCCACGAACGGGCCCGCGATCTGCTGCGTGCGCGGCCCGAGGCCGAGCTCGATCTGGCCGGTGCGCTGGGCAACCTCGCCGAGATCGAGCGGCTCGAGCACAATTACGAGCGAGCCGAGTCGTATCACCGCGAGGCGCTGGAGCTGCAGCGCGCTCGTCTTGGCGACCAGCATCCCGCCGTGGGCAAGACCCGACTGGAGCTGTGTCGGTTGCTGGAGCAGATGGAGCGCCACGCGATGGCCCTGCCCGAGTGTGAGCGGGCGCTGGCCATCATGGAGGTCGAGGCCGAGGACGGGGCCGATGGGCGAGCGCGGCAGTCGCTCGTCAGCACCCATATCCTCATCGCCCGGGTCGCCGAGGCCCTCGGACGCCGCGAGCAGGCGGCCAAGCATCGGGCTCATGCCGACGCGCTGCGCGGGTCGCCGCCGCCCGAGCCCTTGCCCTGAGCGCGTGGCCCGAAGTGTGGCCCGAAGTGTGGCCCGAACGGCTCGCTCCACATCTTCGTTGCACCCGGCCCCGAACGGTGTACACGGAGTGTGAACCCACGAGCGGGCACTACGGTCTGTTGTTCTCGAGCTCAATGATGACGAAGCCGCGGACCGCCCTGCGGACTGTTCTCTTTTGATGACTTGCGTGAGTTGAAGAAGTCTGATAGCAGAGCGTTTGCCAATAAAGGAGTTGTGGAGTGGCAGAACACGTCTACGGTGCAGTTTCTCCCGACGGACAGAAGATGTGGGGAGAGGGGTTCGAGGTAAAAAAAATATCCACAGGGACGTACCTCGTGGAGTTCCAACAGCCGTTTAGTTCCCATCCTGCGCCGGTTTGCACGGTGTCTGGGCCTCCGTGGCAAACATTCAATATGTCGGCCGCGATCGTCGATGTGAACCCCACGAATTTCGTCTACATGACCTCGACCTCCAACCAACCCGCGGACACGGGGATCTCGTTCGTGGTGGTCGGACCGCGTAAGTAGCTCGTCGATGGTGTAATCGCGACCAGGTGGGCCCTCCCCTCGGGCCTGCCTGCTCAAGTCGTTCGAATCCGGTTTCGGCCAGCGGGCACAAAGAAGGACACGAGCCGCCGTATCTTCTCGGCAAACAGACGCTCGAGTTCCCCGCGGGCAAACCGGCGACGCACACCAAAGCGTGATGTGCGCATTTGGTGCGAGCGCGGGCTTGATGGTCCCGCGCTGACCGCATCAGCTACATCCATCTCGATCGATAGGTAGGGCGAGGTGAGATGTCGGGTGGTCTCGCGAACGATGCGCGAGCGATGGTCGTGGCAGTAAGGTCGGGTGGGACGCTGGGTTGGGGTCGACCCATGCACGGGCACGATGGGCAGCCCGATGCGTGTGGTGGCACTTGTCGAGGGCGACATGGATGCATGGTCGAGGCGGAATAGACTGATCCGCCGCGCTCCGTTGCGTGAGCTCGGTGAGATCGACGACGTCGATCGTGGGCCGAGAACACCCGAGGTCGAAGGCCACGGGCGACTGGCGTTATCGGTGGCGTCCACGATGAGAATTTCATCCGCGAGGGTGACCCACCGCGGCGACATACCGCGTGGGGCGAACGACAATTGCCGCGTCGCTGCCCTTTGACAGGGGCGCAGAGGGTTTTTGTATTTCTTTTGATTTTTCTTTGAGACAAAAGCCGCCCCCCAGTCAACTAGAGGGCCGAGATGGACAAACAAGGTGCGACGAGTCGCGCCGCCCGGCCGCCTTGGTGGCTCGCGGTGGTCGCTATAGGGTGTTATTCGGGTGCTTCGGGGCCGGACGACGAAGGACCTCATCGGCTGCCCGACGCAGCACAAGACAGCGATGGTGAGCCAGAGCCCGACGGTGAGGTGCCCCCCCAGCTGCAGTGCGAGGACGGTACGGTCGGCCGCTCCCCCGAGCGGCTGCTCACGCGCTCGCAGGTCGGCAACCTGCTGCGGGACTCCTATCCGGGGCTGTCGCTACCCGTCGAGGAACTCGTCGCCAGTCTTCCCGATGATTCCGAGAGCATCGGATTCAAGAACAATGCGAGCGCATCGATCACCAGCTTGCACACCACGGAGTTGATGAACATCACCGAGGCGGTGGCCGAGCAGGTGGTCGCGGACTGGGGCGCGCTGGGCCTGGGGTGCGAACCGAGCCGGGAGTGCGCCGGGGCCTACGTGGCGACCGTCGGACGCCGAGCCTGGCGTCGCACCCTGCCCTCCGAGCAGGTCGAGGCCATGCTCGAGGAGCTCTACGATCCAGAGCCCGATTTCGACGCCGGGATCACCCAGTTGACCATGGGGCTGCTGCTCGCCGGCGAGGCCCTCTATCAATACGAGGTGGGGGAGCCCGTGGGCGACGGGGTCGACGCGCTGACCGACCTGGATCTCGCGAGCAAGCTGTCGTTCTTCTTGTGGAACACGATCCCAGACGACGCGCTCTTGTCCGCGGCGGAGGCCGGCGAGCTGCGTGGCGACGAAGGCCTGCGCGCGCAGGCCGAGCGTATGCTCGCCGACCCCCGCGCCGAGCAGACCCTCGGCCTCTTTCACCAGCAGTGGCTGCGGCTCGAGACGGGCGAGCCTATTGCCCACGAGTCCTTCGAGAACTTCGGGGAGCACACCTTCGAGCGCTCCCTGTTCGGGCTGGAGCTGTTCTTTGGCCATCTATTGCGCGAGCAGGGCTCGTTCGCCGATCTGTTCACCTCGAACGTCGCCTTCGTCGACGATGACGTGGGGGCGGTCTACGGCGTCGCCCCCGGATCGCAGACCGTGCCCGGCCACCCGGGGTGGACCCAGGTGGAGCTCGACCCGCAGACCCGGTCGGGGCTGATCACCCGGGTGGGCTTTTTGGCCGCGACCTCGCACTCGGCGTCGACCTCTCCGACGATCCGTGGTCGCGAGATCCGCAGCCAGATCTTGTGCACGGCAATTCCCGATCCGCCACCCGATGTCCAGGACATGTTCCCGCAGCTGCCCACCGATCCGGACAAGACCACGCGGGAGCGGCTCGAGGAGGTGACCTCGGCCTCCGCGGTGTGCCAGGGCTGTCACTCTCAGATGGATCCCCTGGGCCTGACCCTCGAGCACTACGACGCCAGCGGGGCATGGCGGGACGACGAGAACGGCCTGACCATCGACACCGCGGTCGACACCGGGGTCTTCGGCCCGCAGCCCGATGCCCTCGCGCTCTCGGAGGCCATCGGGGACTCCGACGAAGCCATGGGGTGCTACGCCGACTTTTGGTACGCGTTTGCCCTGTTGCGATCGGGGACCGACGAGTGTGCCCTGGCCGACGTACAGACCAATTTTGCCCAGAGCGGCGGCGATCTGCACACGCTCTTGCTCGACATCGTGCTCAGCCCCGGCTTCCGCTACCGGGCCAGCTAGACCCCAAAGGAGATCACCATGCTCATCCGCTCCACTCCTGTGTCTCGGCGGGCCCTGCTCGCCTCTCTCGGCGGCGCCGCGGCGGCCACGGCCTTGGCTCCCTTCGTGCCCCGGGTCGAGGCGAACGACGGTGCGATCCCCAAGCGCTACGTCTACTGGTATCAGGGCACCGCGACCCCCGCGAACTTCATCGACCCCCTGTTCCCCGGCGAGGGCCCGGTCAACTTCAAGGACGAGTTCAGCATCCTCAACGACATCGCCGACGATCTGCTCGTGCTCAAGGGGCTCGACAACAAGGCCGCCGTGCAGGGCAACATCGGCGGTCCTCACCCCAAGGGCGGGGCGACGGTCTTCGTGGGCCACAAGCTCATCAAGGATCTCGCGCCCCTGGTGTTTCGCAACTCCAGCCGGGGGGACGCGGGCTTTGGCAACGGCGTCGACTCGGTCGACCAGTTCCTGGCCAAGGAATTGGCGGGGCAGACCCCGCTGAGCGACCTTCGGGTGGGGCTGGGCAACACCGTAGGCAAGGACGGGGATGTCGACCGCTCGGTGTCGATCTCCGACGGAGAGGTCGTGCCCCGCTATCAGAACCCGCTGAAGGTCTACGACGAGATCTTCCGGCCGATCATCGAGTCTCAGGGCGACGGCGCCGAACAGGCGCAGCAGCAGCTAGAGCGGCGGCGCAGCGTGATCGATTTTGCCTACAGCAACGTGGAGAAGCTCCGCGGTCGGGTCAGCCACTTCGATCAGCAAAAGATCGACAAGCACCTGCAGGCCCTGCGGGACACCGAAAAGCAGCTCGAGGGCCTTTTGGGGGTCGAAAACTGCAATCCCTCGCCCGAGGCTCCCGACGATTCCACCCGCGACGACATCGCGCTGCCGCTCTATTCACAGCTCATCGCCCAGGCATTGTCGTGCGATCTCACCCGGATCGCGGGCGGTCACTTTGGGCGCCACATCGACGGGCGCAATTTCGGCTTTCTGGAGGGGTCCAACAATGACGGGTGGCACAAGGCCACCCACGACGCCAACAAGGGCAGCAACGCCCAGTTCCTCCGCAGCGGCCTGCGGTTCCGGGCCGAGATGTTCGTGACCCTGGTGCAGGCCCTGGCCGCCGTGGACGAGACCGACGGGACGCGGCTGCTCGATCACACGATCGTGTTCTGGACCGCCGACTGCGCCCGGAATCATGACCACAAGGATGCCTTCACCCTGCTGGCCGGGGGCACCGAGCGCTTCGCCCACAACAAGGTCGCCAAGATCAATGGGTCGACCAACGATATTCTCACCAGCATCTGCCACTACATGGGCAGCGAGCTCGACAAGTTTGGCGACCCCTACCTGGGCGGCGGGGTGCTACCCGGTAGCGTGTTTACCTGACCCTCCATCCGCTGCCCACCCACCGGCGTCTCCGTGGATCCCGAGGTCATCCCCGCTTCGGGACCGCGGAGGCGCCGCGCTCCGGGACTACGGAGGCGCTGCGCCCCGGGACCGCGGAGGCGCCGCGCCTCGGGACGATCGGTGGAGACAAGACCGCGTCTCGGGCAACAAGGGCGGTGACCCACCCGGCCGGCATGGAGTTCGCGCCGTGTGGGCGCCACCACGCCATGAGATCTCGACGTATCGTTTTGTCCTCGGCCTTCACCGTTTGTTCGCCAACGCTCGCCCCTTCGGCGTGGCGTCGTCCGTCCGGCCTCGGGCTGATCGCGCTCGCCCTGGTGCTCGGGGGCGGAAGCGTCGGCTGCGGCGAGCCCATGTCGATGAGCGAGTCCGGCTCGCCGGGCACGGGGAGCTCGTCCAGCGGAGGGGGCGGAGGCGGCCAGGGAGCGAGCAGCAGCGCGAGCTCGGGAGCGCTCGACGGGAGCCCGGGCTCCGAGTCGGGGCCGGGGACGGACCCGAGCACCAGCGGCGGTGAGCCTCCGGGATCGGAGTCCAGCGACGGGGCCGACTCGTCGACCGGAGAGGCACCCAGCGACGCCGACCCGCTGCTGGGTGGCCTGACCGAGGACGAGCGCTTCGACATGTTCTACTTTCAGGAGCAGGACGGGCGCGTGGTGATCGAGGCCGAGCACTTCGTGCGACAGGAGTACGGCAACGAGTTCTACCAGGGGGCGCGCTGGTGGATGGTCAACACCCAGAGCTTTCGCCCCAAGGATCACCCGCTGTTCGCCGAGCGCTGCGAGGCGGCCCGCTACGAGCTGATGAACATGGAGCTCGAGGTCGGCGGGGGCCAGCGGATCGGCGACATCGTCTCGCCGCAGCACGGCAACTGGACCACCTACTGGACCGACGAAGAGGCGATGATGCACTCCGCCGAGGGGATGCAGCTGCAGCACGGCGCCCACTGGGTCTTCGAGCAGTTCGGCTGTGATGCCGACGAAAACCACGCCAGCTCGGCCAGCGGAGGAGCGTCGGTCGAGCTGACGCCCGACGTGCTCTACGGCAACTACAACGCCGTGCCCCACGCGGCCAGCCACTGGCCCAGCGGGCACAACTCGCCCCGGGTCTACTACCGGGTCAACTTCACGACGGGCGGATCCTTTCGGGTACACATCCGTGGGTGGCGCACCGAGGCCGACAGCGGCAGCGTCCACGCGGGGATCGACGACGACTGGGACAACAACATCAGCTTCAACGCCAACGAGACCTGGTCGTGGCGCAGCTCGGGAGCGATCGACGTCGACGGGCCCGGGGAGCACTGGATCGCGATCGGAGGGCGAGAGGACGGCTTCGAGGTCGACAAGATCGTCGTGCAGGCCGGCAACTGCGGGGACTGCAACGGGCAGGGACCCGCCGAGAGCCCGGTGGTTCAGTGAGGCCGAAGGACGGCCGGGGGCGGTGCGGCGGCGCGCTCTTGCTGTCGCTGGGGCTCGCCTGCGCGCCCGACCCGGAGCCTCCTATCCGCTCGAGTCCAGAGGCGAGCTCGACGGGCTCGACGGGTGAGGACGGATCGCCGAGCGCATCGGAGCCGACCGGCGATCCGTCGAGCTCGACCGCCCTGACCGTGACCGCCGATGACTCCAGCGGTGACGCATCGACCCCGAGTACGGGCCCCGAGTCGGCGTCGACGGGCGAGCGCCCCGCGGCCGACGCAGACGGCGACGGGTTTTCTTCCGACGAGGACTGCGACGACGCCGATCCGGCCGTCTTTCCCGGCGCGGTGGAGATCTGCAACGGCGTCGATGACGACTGCGATCGAGCGATCGACGACGACACCTGCGACGCCTCGGGCTGCACCGAGGCGATCCACGACGGGCACCAGTACATCTTTTGTGGCCACGAGGACACCAGCGGCTCGGGTGGTGATCCGGGCGTGCTCTATGGCGAGGCGCGTCAGATCTGCACCGAGCGCGGCTACGCGATGCTGCGGATCGATTCCCAAAAGGAGAACGAGTTCGTCTCCCAGACCGCCAACGATGCCATCGACATCGGCAACGTCGACTTTTGGCTGGGGGCCAGCGACGACGACGAGGAGGGGACCTGGCGCTGGGAGCAGGGCGACGAGGTCTTCTGGATCGGCGAGGGCGACGGGAGGGCGCAGGCGGGCCTCTACACGAACTGGGCGAACTCCGCCTCGTCGGGCGAGCCGCAGCCCAACGACTACTACGAGGGGGGAGAGGACCACGCCGTCATGCGCGCGAACGGTCGTTGGTACGACATCGACGGGACCGGGCGCCGTGAGAAGGTTGTGTGCGAGCAGCACGCGCCCGGGCCTTCTTGAGCATCTCACGCTGGCCCTCGCGGTTGCCCTCGCGGTTACTGGTGGCCAGTTCCATCCGGTAGAACTTCAGCTCGTCTTCTCGTACTTGGGCCTGGCGGCGTACTTCGGGGTCTTGGGAGAGGCCTCGCCCATAACCATTGGAGACCCACTGGAGCACGAGTCGAGCCCGAGTGTGGCCACCGTCGGCGATGGCCACACTCGGGCTCTCGCAGCCCGTGGCTGCGAGGCTTGGTCCAAGCGCCTTGGCTAGTTCGGGGAGGGCCTTGAGGGCGGCTCGATCTCGATGATCCCCTCGACGATGGTCACCTTCTTCGTACTACTGCCTGCGGCCTCGATATTGGCGACCATGCCGGCCACGGGACTGTTCACGATGGAGGGCAGGTTGTCACGTACGCCGAACCTGTGCATCGTCTCCTTGGCGTCCTGCGCCAGCTCCTTGAAGTCACGCGGAGAGTAGGCATCTTCCCGATTCTGCGAGTATTCGACGCAAGTCGCCATGGTCGAGCCAATTCCGCAGACTTTTGGGCGATGCGAGAAGCTGTAGAGGAAGTTCTCGCCGTAGTCGCCTTTGTATACGTCATCCCACTTCTTCGGGATGTTGTTCGCCGTCTTGGCGCCGACCATATAATAGCCCGTCGGATTGGTGTTGTGGCACGCCTGCCTGGCCGGCTCGGGGAGCTTGTTGCACTCCGCCGTGTCGTACTTCGCCGTGAGGAAGAGCCCAAAATCGCTGGCCATTGCCACGCTGACGAACTGTGCGAACCGGCGCAGGGGGCCCGCTTCATCGGTCGTTACCGAGGCCTGGAAGCGAGATTCCATGCGATATGTCACCTGGTCGAAGGGCCGGAGGACGATGGTGTCGTTGACCCTGTTATTGCCTTCCTTGTGCGTGCGCCCGGCGTGCCCCTTGTTCTCCCCCACCTTGACGAAGTGCTTGCGCACACTGTCGACCGACCGCATGACGTAATCCCCGGCCGACTTCGGCTGCGGGTCATCGACCGGCGTCCCTCCATTTGGGTTGCTGGGGGCTAATCGGAGCCACTCATTGACGAGTGCAGCATACTCGGGGAAGGCGAATTCGTTGATGAGGGCGGCGATATCGATGAGCGCCGGGATCGCGGTCTCCCAGTTCACGTTCCAGTGCGAAGTGCTGACGATCCGGCTCAGGGCCAGGTTAGTGGGTTGCGTCCCGTTGATGAATTCCCAGTTGTTCTTGTCCTTCAGATACCGGCTAGTGCCTGAGACGAATTCGCCCTTTCCTACCGAGTTACCGTTCTTTTTTATCTCGTCGGACTGATTGACGATCGTGATCTTTCCGTAGGTCTGCGCCTCCATCCTCACGGTGGCCGCGGGGCCGTTCGTGATCTCGTTGAGTTCGTCGTCATAGCAGACGTTCATCACGCTGACCTCGGCCCAGGAATCTCTAGAGAGGACATACCCCGGGTCCCCGTCTTCCTCCCCTCGAATCGGTTCATACGAGATTCCCGTGATCAAGGCGGACAAAGCGGGCCCGTCTCGGCTGATCCTCTTGATGACGCCATCGAGGCGGCCTTTTCCCTTGTGGGTGTCGTCGAAGGTGTTCTCCGAGCCATCATGAGCCTTCTTATCGAAGGTAATGTCGAAGTTCTTGCTGCCGATCAGCACGCACTGGGGGCCGACCGTCTTGTCGGCATGCTCCACCAGTCTGCGAGCCAGCTGCTCCTCGCTCGACGCGCACTGGAGCGAGTCGAGACTCGGATCATTCCCCGCTCCGGCGCAATTGTCCGCGGATCGCATTGCCTCCTTAGTATTGGCGGCATTGAGGGCGCTCGTCAGAGCCCCGCTGTTGGGATCGGACCAATCCAGGATCTCCTCGAAGAGATCGTCGTCGACGATCACCATCGACAGCTGATCGGCCTCGACGCCGCAATCGGCACTTCGGTCGTGGTCGTCCTCGGGGCGTCCCTCGTCGCAGCTCACGCCGAGCGCACAAAGCGCCAGGCCAATCCGAGAGGCGATCATTCGATGCTTCACTATGTTCTTCATTGTCTGATCTTTCGTGAGTGATCGTTTTTCGCGGCCTGTACTAGCTCCGTGCGTACTAGTAAGGGCTCCACCGAACTCGTTCTTATTCAACGCACTCGCAGTGGGAACTGTGGCCCTCGTTCAGCCGGCCCGATCCAGCACCGATCCAGCAGCCATCGCCCATGAACGGCTCGGTCGTGAGCTCGGTCGGGCGGCTCATGGCCCGCCACGCGCGATCGCTCCCGCATCAGGGCCTGCACCGGATAGCATAAGGTCCCGCGGCCCCCGACGGTGAGGCCTGGCACGTTGGTTTCACGAAAACAGGGCGGCGCGGCGACGCTCTCCTGGTTGCTGAATAATTTCCGCCACCACGGGTATCTTCAGTTTTGTCGAGCGCGAGGGCGGGCACTTCTACATTCCAGCCGTCGCTGTCCATGGTCGCATGGATGGCAGTCGCGACGGGAGCAATGACCGAGAATTGCCCAGCTCGACAGGATCGAAGAACACATAACGTGAACCCAAAGCACGCCGTGCAGTAGAGGCTACGCTGCGCTGCAACCAGACGGCCCTTGTCGATTGCCAGTGGCCAATTCCGGTATGAAGAAGGAAATCATGTCAAGCAAGAACCCACTACTGTCAGTACTTTCAACTCGCGCGAGCCAGCTCTCGCTCGTCCTACTGTCTGCGGTCGGAGCGATCGCCATGACCGCATGCGACACCGACGAGCTCTACGACGAGCTCGAAGACCCGGATCGCTTCGGTGGTTGTGGGGTTGTTCAGCCGCACCATCCCCTCCTTATGGCGGTCGTCAGCAACAAGAAGGTCGATTTCAACGCCACCCTCCCTCATGAACGGAAGCTGCTCGTGGGTGGTATCGGCGCGGAGCAGATCGATCCCACGGTGTGGGCGATGAGCAACAGTAACGCCTACATGTGGCACCTCGGAAAGAACGAGCCTGTGCTGTATCGGTATAAGTGGAGTCAAGGTGCCTACAAGTTCGATCGCATCATCAAGATCGAGGGAGGCCACGACGAAATTAGCCATTTTGCTCCCTCGCTCAAGACGCTCAGAAAGGGAATCGCGGTCTCGAGCCTGGGTGGAGAAACCTCGCTGTGGGTGATGGAGGGTCAATACTTGATGAGGTACAAGCTGAACGAGGCCAATGCCGCGTTCAAGCTGGCCCATAAGGACTTCCGCCACAGCCTCCCCGCGTTCGGAACGCGCGGAGACATGGACAACGGAGGGTTTACCATCATCGAGGACGCCAAGCAGAGCTTCGGAAACGGAGGAAGAGAGAAGGTTCTCCTCTACACTTGGGCCGATGACGACCATTATGAGATCTCCGAGTACAAGCTCGAGCCGCAAGAGAACATCAGTTACCCGATTTTCGTGAAGAACGGGAATGGGGCTCTCACGTTCGAAGGCCTTTCCAGTGCGGCAAACCGTGGTGCCTATGGGTTCTCGATGTCCAAGTTGGAGGGCGTGGACTACATCAGCCTGTTCTTGCGTTCCCGGGAGCCCGAGGCCATCAAGTAGGGGGGGGGCCACGCGCCGCGGGCACGCTGACACGGCAATGACGGGCGCAAGTGGCCGCCTCGGGAGCCTTTTGGACGTCGAGTCGCGGGTTCACTCACCACCCCGGTGCCCAGAGCGATGAGGGCATGGGGCACCGTGAAGGTCGAAGCGGGGATCGTCCGCTCGTCACAGGGCTGCTCCCCGGCGACCAGGGGCTCGCCCCCGTCGAGGTCCTGTAGCACGAAGCAGCCGGAGTGGGGTGCTGACACTGTCAGCGCCTTGCGGCCCACGGATCGCGGCTCGACCGCGGCGGCGGGCAGGGCCTCCACGCTCGCCCCCGCCGCCGGGGCCGGCTCGGGGACAGACGAGCCGGTCCCCCCGGGGCAAGCCCGCCGCAGCCCTGACCCCGAAGACCAGGCAAATAGAGTCGAGATGGAGCCAGCTTCGGCGCTCTGGCGGATAGGCGCTGCGCGTTCGCTGAGCTGATTGGCATCAATTAGAATTTCCACTACGCGACAACTATTTCTTCCCCTTGGAGATTAGAAATCAGCGCGCCATCGATCCGGGCGGAGTCCAACGATAAGCATCAGCGTCTGCCCGCACGAGCGAGGGGCTGGGAGGCACACCCGCGTGCCCGATCCAAGCACTCGCCGGCCGCCGCAGCATCAGGACGACGGAGCGCACCCAGCACCCAGCACCCAGCCCCAGCGGCGACGCGGGGCGCCGTGGAGAGATGCGCGGTGCGCGCAAGAGTCCGCCCAGGGGGTGCAGTCGCCGAAATTCAGGCCGTAGCGCGGGCGTGCGCTAGGCTCGCGCCGTGCAGCACCGCCAAACGCGGGGTGCGACCCCCCTTGTGCTGGTCAGCCTTGTGGCCTGCAACGCCGCCGACACCGCGGAGCGGGTCGAGCGGTTCGAGGCCATGCTGTCCGAGGAGCTCGGTGCCGAGGTACAGCTCCAGTGCCCGGCGATGGTCGACCGCAACCACATCTACTGCACGGCCGTGGTCCCCGCCAAGGACGATCTGGCCTTCCCCGTGCGGGTCGTCTCTCGTGGCCAAGAGCTCGACTACACCACCAAGTTTTGGGTCTTCGGCACCACGATGGTCGCGCTGGGCAAGCACGCGCTTGAGGAGAAGTTCGACATCCCGGTCACCTCGCTCACCTGCCCGCCGATCTCGCACATGCCCGAGGGCACCACGGTGCGCTGCGAGGCGCACGCGGAGGGCGTGGCGATTCCGGTCGAGGTCAGCATGGTCGTCAAGGTGCGCAAGCTGGAGTTCCGGCCGGTGGGAGGGGTGGTCTTGGGCGAGCACGCGGCCCGTGCCGCCCATGAGTCGCTCCTCGAGCAGGGGATCAACGCCGAGGTGACGTGTGCGCGGCCTGTCGTGGTCAGTGTTCCCGGGGGGCGATTCAAGTGCACGGCGCTCATGCCAGACCGGACCACGAGCACGATCCACTACTTGATCACCAGCACCGACGGCGCCTTCGAGCTGGGCACCGAGCCACCCAAGGGGGAGGCGTCGGGCGGAGGCCCCGATGCGGCCCAGGGGGCCTCGCCCGGCGCCGCTGACGAGCCCGACGCTCTCCCATAGCCGCTCGCTGACCACTACCAATAAAGAAGCGCCGATATGCAATGGACGAAGGTAATCGTGGGAGTGGCGACACTCGGGCTGGTGAGCTCGGCGTGCTCCAAGGGCGCGCAACAAGACGGAACGGTGAGGCTGGAGCTCGAAGGCCTGCCCGATCTCGAGGCCCGGGTCCCGTCTGGCACCACGATGAGCAAGAACGCCGTGGGCATCGGGGTCATGCTCAAAGGGCCGGGGGTCTCCATGACGATCGGTCCGGCGCTGGAGGTGGACGCCGCGAGCCTCGAAGACGCCAAGCACAACGCCCAGTCGTACGCACCCGAGGATGTCGAGGGGCAGACGCTGTCCGACGGCTACATCCTGACGTATGAGAGCACGGGCAGCACGGGCACCAACTACTGGCTCGTCGGGCGACGCACGTTCGCGGATGCGGCGTATACCTGCGGCGTAAGCTCGCCCAAAAAAGAGCATCAACAAAGCGCCATCGCGATCTGCAAGAGCCTCAGCAAGTAGAGGCGCTGGGCTCGGCCGCTCGGTGTGACAGCCGCTCGTGCCGCTCGGGGCGCCCGTCGAGCACCGGGGCGTCTGGTCACCGTGCGGGGCGACCGAGACCGCCGGGCCTACCCCCAGAGGCGGTAGATCGGCGCGGCCTCGGCTCTGGCCCGGTCGTGGGCGGTCCGGGGGGTGTTGCATGGGATGAAAACAATGGTTGCGCTGATTCGACGTTGTGCGACATCGACTGCGTCATAGGTTGTCGAGCGTCGTCGGCGATCCACGCAGGAACGCATCGGCCGGAGAAGCTATGCAGGTCAAGTCAATCGATCACATCCACATCTACAGCGCGAACCCAGCGACCTCGATCGCGTTCTGGGAGCGACATCTTGGTGCGAGCAAGGTCATGGAGACCAAGAACAGCCACGATCAGGCGGTGCTGATCTATCAGGTCGGCACGCAGGGGATCGCGTTCTCGGGGTATCCGCCGGGCGTCGTGCCCGGAAACACGCAGGTCGACATGGCGCTGGGTCGCGATGGCATGTCCAAGGGGGGCGTCATGCACCTCGGCGTCAACGTCGATGACGTGCGGGCCGCGGTCGAGGAGCTCGAGGGGGCCGGAGCGCGGGTGCACGCCGCCCCCGAGGTCGCGCATGGCGTGACCTTCGCGTACGTCGAGGTCCCCGATGGTGTGATGCTGGAGCTTACGCAGTACTGAGCGAGCCCGAGGAGATCGTCATGAGCGCGCAGCACAGCGAACACGACTACATCATCATCGGATCGGGAGCGGCCGGGGGCGTCATCGCGTACCGCCTGGCGCTAAAGGGGCACCGCGTCCTGTTGCTCGAGGCCGGCGGGGCCGACGAGGACCCCGCAATCGCGCGCCTGGAGGTGACCTCACTGTTCGAGATCTGGCGCCCCGACCACGACTGGGGCTTGGCCACGGAGGTCGATCCCGGGCTCGGGGGGCGGTCGATGCCGATCTTGCAGGGGCGTGTGCTCGGTGGAGGGACCAGCGTCAACGGGCGCATTTTCCTACGGGGCAACCGCAAGGACTACGACTACTGGGGCTACCTGGGCAACGAGGGCTGGAGCTACGAGGAGGTGCTCCCGTACTTTCGCAAGCTCGAAGACTATGAAGGTGGTTCATCGGAGTACCGCGGTGCAGGTGGTCCCTTGCATATTCGCGATCTCATCAATCCCACCCAAGCCGCGACGACCTTCGTCGAGGCGGCGGTCGAGCGTGGGTTCCAGGGCATGCCCTGGGATTTCAACAGCGGACAGCAAGAAGGCGCCGCCGGGTTCACGCAGTCGAACACGACCAAGGACGGCCGGCGTGGCAGCACGGCGGAGGTGTTCATCCGCCCGCTGCTCGACCGCGAGAACTTCCGCCTGGAGCTCGGCGCCTTGGCCACCCGGGTGTTGATCGAAGGGGGGCGAGCGGTCGGGGTCGAGTATCGGCAGGGCGCAGAGCTGAAGGTGGCGCGTGCTGGCGCGGAGGTCATCGTCAGCGCGGGCGCTCTGTCCACCCCCAAGCTCCTGATGCTCTCGGGCGTCGGCCCGGCCGAGCAGCTGCGCGAGCACGGGATCTCCGTCGCTTGCGATCTGCCCGGAGTCGGACGCAACCTGCAAGATCACGTGCTGGTGCCCATGGGATACGCAGCCAAGCAAGAGCAGACCACGCCCAGCATCATCTGCGAGGCCACGCTGTTCACCCACACCCGAGGGGATCGCTCGACGGCCTCCCCGAACCTGCAGTTCTTCTTCGGTGGTTTTGTGTTCCCCGACGTGGGGCCGACCACTCAGGGATTCACGATCTGCCCGGTGGTCAACCAGGCCCATAGCGTGGGGCAGGTGAGCCTACGCTCGGCAGATCCCGATGACCGACCGGTGGTGCAGATGAACTACTTCCAAGCCGAGCATGACATGAAGGTCATGCTCGAGGGGATGCGGATCGCAGAGGATATCGTCCATGCACCGGCCTTCGACTCGCTGCGTGCACAGCGGCTGCGGCCGGGGCCAGAGGTTCGCACGAAGCAGGAGCAGATCGATTTCGTGCGCGCGACGGCGATCACGGACTGGCACCCCTCGTGCAGCTGCAAGATGGGGCACGACGCCATGGCCGTGGTCGATCCACGGCTACGCGTGCACGGGGTCGAGGGCCTGCGGGTTGCGGACAGCTCGGTAATGCCTCACATCGTCAACTGCAACATCAACTCGACCTGCTTGATGATAGGAGAGAAGGCCGCGGACATGATCCTCCGGGCTCGGGTTGTCGCGGACTCGTAGGAGCGCACTTTGCTAGCGAATCCAGAGTGCACATGTCGTGGCGCGCCGGAACGTCGGGTGGGCCACGGGTGGGCCACGGGTAGGTTCCAGCAGGCCGCCCGTAGCGCCAGTCGCCCGGGCATGGCGTTGGCCGCCCCGTCCTCGGACGGGGCGGCGTGTCTGGCTCGGCTGGGCTGCTGGATTGCTGGACTGCTGGACTGCTGCCTTGAGGAACTCTTCAATTGGTTGGTTCGGGCTGAGCGGCGGCGTTCACCAGGGCGACCCGCCGGCCCTGCTCGAGCTCGATCCGGCCCGCGTTATTCCGTGCTGGCAGAGCCCGCGGACGCTGGAGGGTGAAGGATCGATCTATGGGGAGGATAACGGTCGGATCGAACACTGACGCGCTGATAGGGCGCCCCACTCGAGATGTCCGGGTCGCGCGCGACCTGGATATCTCGCATAGTCTGTGTCCTGCCCCAGTTGAACCCGGACTCCAGCCGGACCGAAGATCCTTGCGGCGTGGTCGACGAGGCGGTCGAGCTGCCGGTTGCGCGTGCGTGGTGCCAAGAGCCTGGCCGGGGGCCGAGGACGCGCGGGCTCAGTGCTCCTGGATCGCCCACCCCAGCTGCGGGGTCACCGTGCCCGACGTGGGCTCTTGCTCGACACCGATGAAGCCGCCGATGAACGACATGTCGAAGGGCTGGCCGAGATACGTCCACCGGAAGGGGGTACGGGACAGACCACCCGGAAATTCAGTGGAGGTGACCATCGTGGTCTCGACCAGAGAGTTGCGGTACGGCTCCTTGTCGTCGTCGAGGAGGTAGGGGAACAGCCGCTGGATCCAGCCGGTGATGTATGGGCCGCCCGACTCGTCGATCTGCTTGTACATCCCGCACCAAAACTCCCGGTCGACCTTGCCCTCGGCGGCGGCGACGAACCCATCGAGCACGGGCATCAAGTGGTCCGTCCACCACGCCAGGCCAAACTCGCTGAGGACCCGCGCGCGCTCGCGAACCGACTGCCAGTCCGCTGGGGTCCCGGTCAGGGTGACACGAGGGATCCCGCAGAGCGTCGCGACCTCGTATTCGAAGTAGCGCTCCATCGCCTCCATGAGGACGAGCTGGGAGACGGCCCGCTCCAGGGCGCCCGTCGTGGAGAAGTTGGCCACCACCAGGTCGTGGCGCTTGCCAAGGTGCTCGCGTAGCTGCGCCGAGAACCCGTCGAAGACCTCGGGCCACGGGTTGTGGGGATCGCCCTTGACGAAGTCGTCTCGATGGACCGTAAGGGTCTTGTTGCCTTCATGCTGCACGAAGTGGTGGCGCAGTGCATCGGCATGGAGCCGAATGTGGCGGGCGAAGCCCTGCGCCAGGACGATCCACACGTGGTCGGGCGACAGCTCGAGCGGCAGGTGCAGATCGAACGCGAGGTGGACGGCGCCCACGAGCGGGTGGACCCCGAGGTGATGGATCCCGCCCTCGATCTCGCAGACTGCCTCGAACACGGGCTGTGCGACACGGTTGGCCGGGCCGGTGGTCGCCAGCTTGCCGAGCGCCTGGGCGACCGGAATTCGCTGGAGACGGGTCTGACCTACGGGCACATCGGCGACGTCGAAGGTGATGGCCATCGTAGGATGGACGATACACCATGGGTGCCGATCGAGTCCCGACGAGGAGCACCGCGGCTCGGCCGCTCGAGTGTGCCGGCCGCGGTCTCGGTGCGTTTAGGGCAAGAAGCAGTTGCGGTCGGCAAGCCGGTCGACCGGGTAGGCGAGCACGAAGTTGAAGCACATCTCGTCGGAGGTGCCCTCGCCGAAGGTCACCGTCTGATCGGTCGGGTTGTCGTAGACGCAGGTGGTGCGCAGGCTGTCGCCGGGCTCGACCACGATCTCGGGCTCGATGTTGTACCAGGCCTGGTTGGCGAAGTCGAAGTTGGGGACGTCCGTGACCATCTCGGTGTCACCCAAGAAGCGCCGCAGCTCGGTGCGAGCGGCCCGACCAAACTCGTGCATGTGGGGGCTCGCCCCGAGCAGGTGCATGGGCTCGCCCCACAGCAGGGTAGAGAAGAAGCCGCAGGTCCCGGTCTCTTCGTGATCCTCGGCGCCGGGGGGAATGTTGATGGCCGCGGTGCCCAAGGTGATCACCCCGGCGGTCTTCTCTCGCGGGGTGGGCGTGGAGCAGAACGCGACGCCGCTCTTGTCGAGCACGTCGGGGTGGTTGGCGGTGTTGTTGTAGTGGAGCTGCAAGATGTACCAGTCGTCGGGCTGCCCGAGGTCGAGCCCCACATCATCGGGCAGGATCACGTTCTCGCCCCCCGGGGCCCAGCCGGCCACGAAGTCGGAGCTCAGCTGCAAGCCCACGTCGCAGGGGAAGGCGGCGCCATCGGTGTAGTCGCCGCCGCTGCGGCGATAGAGGATCCAGTGGTGAACGACCCGCTCGTCGTCGATGATGGGCGCCCACGCGGTCGCCTGCGCCCCCGCAGCAAAGGGCGAGCGGAACGCGAAGCACTGGTAGAGATCGTCGGCCCCCTGCGCGGGGACGGCAAACGGCTCATCCGAGCCGTCGGCGTGGGCGACCAGCTCATGGCTCACCTCGCACGGCAGGTGCTCGGGGCCGGCCCCATCGTCGTCCTCGGGCAGGTCGTCGCAGCTCTGCCCGGGCTGTTGGGGCATCCCGGCGTCGATCCAGTCGAGGATCGCGGCCGCGTCCTCGTCGCTGATGTCCCCGTCGGGCGGCATCATCTTCGTCTCGGCGGTCATGCGCTCCACCACCATCTCGGAGGTGCGGCGCGTGGGATCGCTGGGGGCCGGGACCATGAAGTCGTCGAGGCTCACCAGAGGCATTGGGGCCCCAAACGCAGGATCGGACCCGTGGCAGAGCCCGCAGGCGGTGGCGAGCGCTTCCTGCACTTTACAGGGGATGTCCTCGCTGTCGTCTCCCGCGCTCGGGTCGTCCTCTCCCGGGTTTTGTGCGGGGTCAGTGGGGTCAGTGTCCTGTTCGCCGCTGTCCTGCGTGTCTCCGAGGCCGCCGTCCTCCCCCGAGGACGACCAGCACTCCGGTGCTCCGCATATCTCGTCCTGGCTCGGGTTGGTACATGCCCCGACGAGCAGGGCAAACGCGGAACTGAGTGGTGCTTTCCAGTGCGACATGATCGATACGTGCGGCCTATATGTGCCAGTTTGTGATGATCGTGCTGCAAGTGATGATGCTTGCAGTGATGATACTTGCGGAGGTGCTGCTTGCGGCGGTGCTGCTTGCGACAGTGCTGCTTGCAGCCATACTATCGTGTTGTGATCTGACCCGTGGTGGTGGTGTGTTTGCGGGCTAGTAGTTCCCCAAGTCGCACCAGGTTATTCACCACAAAGACTCTTTTTATTGGGAGTTCAGGTCACTCTTTGGGCCATATTCGTCATAGGCCGCGTCGATGACATTCGCCGCCTGGGCGAACAACAATAGTGGGGCGCATACGCGGCCGAGTTCGAAACTGGTCTACGACGGGACGAGTTGGTGGATCAGCCGCGCGGGCTCGGCCTCGCGGCCGTAGTCGGCGTTGTCCCTCTCGGGGTCGGTGAGCTCGCGGTCCGCTCGCTCGTTAGACCCACCCGGGCCGCGTCCTTCCGGCCTCGTCGTATTTTTGTGTCGGGTGGCCGCGCAATCGTGGGTACGGGGTGGGTGTTGGGGCTCTAGCCGCCCGTGGTGAAGCACTCGCGGGGCCGGACTGGTAATTTCGATGACATGAAAAAGAGGGCAGTGGAGGACCCTCTTTGAGCACTTCGGACCCTCGGTCAGCCCAAGATCAGCTCTCGGGTGGCCTCGGTCCCGTTGCGAGCAGCCGGAAATCGGATCGAGCGGATCGCGTTGACGACACAGCGCCCGAGCGGGAACCCGTTGTAGGGAGCGTGGGCATTGGCCTGGGTGACCCGACCGTCGGGACCGACCTCGAAGGTGACCGTGATCCGCACCTGCCCCAGGCCTGTGTGCTGTCGTCCGCATGCGTCGGTCCGCTTGCGGATCCTTCGAAGGCCGCGCTCGAGGTCGCGGCTCGACAAGCGCGTGCGTACGTTGGTGGGCTTGCGCGAAGTGTCGGAGGGGGGGTGCGCAGTAGCGTTTGCGTCCGTGTCGGGCGTGGTGGTGGGCTCGTCGGCGGGCTCGTCGGCGGGCTTGGTCGTGGGTTCGTTGTCGACCCCAGCGACCGCCTCGGTTGGCGACGGGGTCGGGTCACCCGAGGGGGCGGGCGGTGCTGTCTCATCGCCCGCTGGTGGCCGGTCATGCGGCCGGTCGTGCGGCCGGTCATGCGGCCGGTCATGCGGCCGGTCGTGCGAGCGAGCATCGGGCTCGGTCGCAGGCGTGGTCTCGGACCGGACCGGATCGCGATGGGGGGGCCGGGACGGATCGCGGCGTCGATGCTCGGCCGACGCGCTGGCGTCGCTTGCGATCGCGCGCTGGGAATCGAGGGGTGGGTCGGACTCCGGCCATGCAACCATGACGGCACCCATGACGGCGGCCGCCGCGATGCCGGGCCAGATCCAGCCCGGCCGGCGCGGGCCCGTGGTCTGGTCGCCGAGGCGGCGGAGGGCGTCGGCAAACGCGGTCACCGAGCCGTAGCGCTCGTCTCGTGACTTGCGCAGGGCCTTGAGCACCACCCGCTCGAGTCCCGCCGAGATCTTGGCGTTGGGCGCGACCGACCGCAACGAGGGCGGCCGCTCGGTGAGGTGCTTGGCCGCCACGCCCATAAAGCCATCGGCCGTGAAGGGCACGCGCCCGGTGAGCATCTGGTAGAGGATGATGCCCGCGGAGTAGACGTCGGTTCGAGGATCGACCTCGAGGCTCTGCGCCTGCTCGGGGGACATGTACGCCGCGGTTCCAATGACCGCGCCGGTCTGGGTCAGGCCCTGATCGGCGTCCTCGGTGATGAGCTTGGCGATCCCGAAATCGAGGACCTTGACGAACTCGTCCTCGCCGGCGCGCTTGACGAGGAACACGTTGTCCGGCTTCATATCGCGATGGATCACCCCTTTTTGGTGCGCGGCGTCCAGGGCGGTGCAGATCTGCAAGAAGATCTGTCGGGCGCGGGGCCAGGGTAGCCGACCCTCTCGAGCGATGACCTCCGCGAGCGTCTTGCCTTCGAGGTACTCCATCGCGAAGTAGGGGACCCCTTCGACGACGTGGCCGAAATCGGTGATGTCGACGATGTGCTCGTGTCCGATGAGCGACGCCGCCCGAGCCTCGCGCAAGAAACGGTCGACCAGGCGCTCTTTGTGGGCGAACTCGCTGCCCAGGACCTTAATGGCCACCCGCTTGCCGATGGTGATGTGTTCGGCGAGGTAGACCGTCCCCATGCCGCCCGCGCCGATCCGCTCGACGATGCGATAACGGCCGCCGAGCTCGTCGCCGGACCGGACGTGCGCCTGGCGATGATCGGAGCGCGTCTGTCCGACGCCCGTGGATCCCAGCGTGGTCGCCGAGCCAAGGGCGGCCTCCGAGTCGGCCTCGCCGTCGGAGAGCGCCGTGGCGACCTCGGTGGGGACCTCGGACATCGGCTCTACGATACCCCGACCCCGACCCCCGACCCCGTCGCGGCTCGGTACGCGTGCGGCTCGGCACGTGCGCGGCGTGGCGCGCTTGCGGCTCGCAGGGCTCCCCCACTATCCTGGGTGACCAGGGCTCGATGACTAGGGTGAATTGCTCGAGACGCTCGCGCCTGATGCCTTCGCGGGGGGCCGTCGCGGTCGCCGTGGCCGTGGGGCTGGCAAGTCCCGCCGTATCGGCCAGTGGTGCACCCGAGGCCCCCGCGGTGTCGGAGGAGATCTTGGCCGAAGTGGGCGCGCTGTTTGGGGCGGGCCAGGACCGCTTCGCGGCCTCGGACTTCGAGGGGGCGATCGATCAGTGGACGCGGGCGTACGGCCTGCTGCCCGACGAGCCCGAGTACCGGGCGACCCGGGCGCTGTTGCTCGCCAACCTCGCGCAGGCCCACGTCAAGGCGTACGAGGTCAGCGCGCAGGCCGACCACCTGCGGCAGGCGGACCGGTTGTTCGGTGATTACTTGGCGTTGCTCGATCCGGCTGATGCCCAGACCCGGCAGACCATCGAGGCCGAGCGCCGCCGGATCGAGCAGATCCTCGCGCAAGAGCCGGTGCCCGAGCCACAAGCGCCGGGCGATCCACAGCCCGCGCCGAAGCCGGCCGAATCGGACGAGCTGGCCGATGAGTCCACCGAGCCCGGCATCCCGGAGTCCGGGCCGAGTGAAGTGACCGAGGATCCGCCGGAGTCGATCCCTGCCGATCCGATCCCGGCGGATTCCCCCGCCGATCGTGACGAGCGTCCCCCCTTCACTCGTTGGGAGCGGGGCATGCTCGTCGGGGGCGGCGTGACCGTGATCGGCGCTGCGGTCGTGACTGGAGTCTTTGGGACCTTGGTGTGGCTGAGGATCCAAGCAGAGGACGAGGGCGATGCGCTCGCTCGCGATCCCCGGGTTGGTAGGGAGGAGATGCGCGCACAAGGGCAAACCGTGCGTCTTCTGCGCAATTCGGCGATCTCGACCGGGGCCGTCGCGAGTCTATTCGGGGCGGTGGGCCTGGGGCTGATAGGGGCCGCCCTCGACCACCGCACGCGCCGCCTGAGGGGGTTGGCGAGGGTGGCTCCGTCGTGGGGTTCCCTGGGCCCAGGGGTCACCCTCTCGGGTCGTTTCTGAAGTTGCGGGGCCGTACAATCGGCGAGCCATGGGGCGCTCTTGTCAGTCATCGCACCCGATCGTCGTGCTGGCAATCGTGGGGGCGGTCTTGGTGGGCTTGGGCGAGGTGGGTTGCAGCACCACGGAGTTCCTTCGCGGGGTCGCGTGCCGGGACTCGAGCGACTGCGGTAGCCTGGAGTGCGCGCAAGGATTTTGTGGCGGTTGCCCCGAAGGGCTGGTCGACGACATGGAGGGCTGCCTGTGTCGTGGCGAGCGCATCTTCGACTGCCAACGGATCGACGCTCCGTACTGCGTGTCGGTGTGCGAGTCGGTCTGGGAGCTATGCCACGTGGTGGCCGTACTCCCCGACGGTCGGTCCAGGGACGTGCCCTCGTGCGAGGCGTGGTTCGAAGGTTTCTTCGAACAGTTCGACGAAGAGTTCGACGAAGAGTTCGACGGAGAGTGCGATACGTTCTCCGATATAGAGCCTTCTGGAGATCTGTGCTTCGGCATCAGGTCGGAGCCGCCGACTTGTTCCGAGGGCATGGCAGGGTTCGAGGTGGGGCAGATCTTTGAGGTGGCGGGGGGGGTCTGTATAGGGTTGTTGGACGACCCGCCGTCGTTGGTCGTCAACTGCCCGCCCGCCGCGTCCGAGGAATTCGAGTGCCCGCTTGAGAGGCCACGGTGACGGCCACGGTGACGGCCAAGCCGACCCCCACCGTGCCCCCACCGACTCGCTGTCACGGCCGAGCGATGGCCTACGGCAGGCCGTCGCTGCCGCACTCGCCGGTGACCAACGCTCCGAGCAACAGGCGGCGCATGGGCTCGGCCCGGTCGATCTTCTCGGAGGCGTGGGCGACCGCCTCGCCGTCGGAGGGACGGCCCGCGTAGATCTCCTGGCCCTCGAAGCTGAACGCCAGCTGGGGGCTGTCGATGTGGGGGTCGTCGATCTGCCCCACGAACACCAGATCCTTCCACAGGGTCAGGACGGTGTGGTCGCCGGCGTCGGTAAGCGCGTAGACCTCACCTGAGGCGTGACCCGTGTCGAGCGCGGTGCAGAGCACTGTTTGCCCTACGTACCCGTTGCTCCCCAGGATCTGGTTGCCCTCGATCACGAGCCGCTCGGCGTAGACCCCGGGCTCGGCCTGGCGGGTCACGTTGCCCCCGGCCAGATCCCACAGGATCGTATCGGGGATGTCCACGTCGTCGTCGTCGCTGCTGCTGCCGGCCCGGATCTCGATGTCTTCGTTGCCCGGGTAGCTCAAGTCCTGCCCGCTGGCCCCTCGAAACTCCAGGTCGTCGGCCTCCGATGCGGTGCAGCCCGTGAACATCATCGGTGCCCAGAGCACCGTCGCAAGGATCGTCACTCGGATCGTCACTCGGTTCGTCATGTCGCCCCTCCACCTGAGCAAGACGAGTGCCAAACCAGATGGTCGCGTGCGATCGCGAGGTCGCGTGGCGGGGCGATGCGCCCCACTGGTGGACCCGTCGCATCAGGATGGGCACGGGACGACGAATTCCCCGTGTGTTTTCGCGTCGCGGTGGATGAGTCGCGTGTCGTCGGGCGCGGCGAGCCGCGACGACCGTGGGGGACCTGACCACTCGTGCTTCCACCCGTGTCAGATCGAGAGGACGCCATGAGCACTACGCCCGGCCGCCGAGCGGCCGCCGGGCGCGCCGAAATTGGAGGCCGATCGTGTGAGTCTGCGGCCTAACGCATGCTTGAGATTGGCGGTTGGATCCCGGTACCGTGCCCACATGGCAACGAGCAGCGTGCGATGGCTGATGGCGTTGGGCGTCGGGTTGGCGCTCGGCGCCTGTGCACAAGAGGGTGACGGGCAGGAACCCGACGACGACGAGGGGACCACGACGGGATCCACCCCGCCGTCGTTGGATGGAGACCCCAGCTCGGGAGGCATGCAGCCCCCACCCGACGACGACACCACGACCGGCGAGCCGCTGCCTCCGCCGCAGATCGTCTGGGAGTTCGACGACGTCTTCGGGGTGCCCAACCTCGACAACGACGACCAGGCCGACGACAACAACCAGACCGACTGGTACCAGCCGATCTTCGAGGGCGAGGACGATCACTCGGTGATCGCGCTGCCCGCGGTGCCGCCCGACCACTCGGTGGAGCTGGCCCTGTCGGGGGATCTCGACAGGGTCCGCCTATGGTACGGCAATGAGTATTTGGGCTCGGGAGACGGCGAGGTCATCGACAGCGCGGTGTTCGAGCTGCCGGCCGAACAGGACGCCGAGCTGTGGGTCGAGTTCGGCGACGACTACGTGCAAGCCTCTTTGTCGCTGCGGTTGCTCGACGCCGACGGCGAAGAGGTGGACCAGGCCGAGATCCAGCTGCGCTCCTCGCCGATGATCCTCAATCATCACCTGCAGCCTACCGAGCACGTGTGGGTGGTGGACGTCGGCGCCAACGCGTCGATGATCGCCGACTACGAGGCCGTGCTCGGCGATCGGTTCACCGCCGTCCCCGGGTCATCCTACCAGTTCGACGTGTGGATCCAAGACGAGATCCAGCTGGCCACCGGCACCGGGTCGCAGGGGCAGCGGGCCGACACGGTCATCGACTCGATCCGGGATCGCGGGCTCGACGACTTCCCCGAGGATGCGCTGTCGGTGCCCGGGTTCAACATCCGCACCTGGGGCAACCCGGTGCAGGCCACCACCTGGGACTCGTTCGGCAACCTGGAGAATTCACCCCCGGTCACCGTGGACGGCGTCGAGTATCCCTTTGGCCGCAACTACTACGGTCGGCAGGGCAACGTGGGGATCCACCCCGAGATGGCCGACTATCTGATCTCGCAGGACATCCAGGCCCCGATCGAGCTCGATACGTTCTGGCTGTGCGTAGGCCACGTGGACGAGTTCGTGACGTTCGTGCCCGATCCCGACTCGGACAAGGGCTTCAAGCTCCTGATGGCCGACGTGGACGCGGCCTACGACGTGCTCGATAGCCTCGATCCGGCGACGCCGCTGACCCTCTACGGGCCCGACCATGGCTACGCCACCGTGGGGGCGCTGGTGGGCGACGTCGCGCTGCGCAACCTCAACCGGGGGCTCCAGGCCGACGAGCTCGATCCGATCCTCGAGCAGATGATGACGGAGCTCGGGCTCGACGAGTCCGACGTGGTGCGTATGCCGAGCCTGTTCGAGACGATCGGGGGCTGCGGTGGGGCCACGGCGGCGCTGATCCCGGGCATGGTCAACCTCATCGTGGCCAACCTGCCCGAGGGGGACAGCCACCTGTTCATCCCCGATCCCTTCTTCCGCACCTCGCTCGAGGATCAATCGTCCGATCCGGTGATCGAGGCATTCACCAACAACCTGCCGGACGCGATGATTCCGCACTACGTCGACAACTGGGACGTGTACCACCTGGCCCTCGGAGAGGTGCACTGCGGAACGAACATGACCCGAACGCCGACCGCCAACTGGTGGGAGGTCGCGCTGCATCTTTTGGGAGGCTGAAGATCATGACTCGCGAGCGAATCCACATTTCCCTGACCGTCTCCCTGTTCGCCCTGGCCCTCGGCGCATGCGCGGGTGGAGGGTCCGAACCCGAGGACCTGCGCGCCGCGGCGGAGGCAGCGGCGGAGGTCGCCCCGGCCGAGGCTGCGCAGCCAGAGGCGTCCGCCTCACCGGCCACGGCCACCCAGGTCCGGGCCGAGGTCCGAGCCGATGCGGCGCCCGCCGTGGCGCAGTGGCGCCCGTGGATGGACGCGGAGGTCGAGCGCCTGCGGCAGCAGCGGCCCGAGCACTTCGACGCGGTGATGAACCTGCGGCCCACGACCACTCGGGCGGGCTTGTTGCGCCTGGTGGGTCCTTTGGTGCGTGATCCCGAGTCGGCGCCGATCCTCCTCTATCGACTGCTCAGTCGGGGCGAGTCGGCCGAGGTGCGAGCGGCGATCGTCGACGCCTTGCCCCGCACCACGGGGGACTACAGCGCGGCGCTCGCAGAGCTCATCGCCCTGGAGACCGATCCCCGGGTGCGCGAGCTCATCGTGTCCTCGCTGCGGCGGGCCCAGGCGCCCTATGCCCTCGACGGCCTGGCCATGGGCCTGGCCGACGCCAATGCTCGGGTCCGGGCCGAGGCGGTGCGCTCGCTGGGGCGCCGAACCGACAGTCAGCCGCTGGCCGCGTCGATCACGGCGGCGCTGACCGACACGGACGGCGTGGTGGCCCAAGAAGCCGCTCGGGCGCTGGGCAACCTGAAGATCGAGTCCGCCAAGGACGCCCTGGTGGCCCAGCTGTCCTCGGACTCGGCCGCGCTGCGGCGACACTCGCTGCGTGCCCTGTCGCAGATCGATCCCGCCTACACCCGGGCCCTGCCGCAGGTGCAGAGCCTGCGCGCCGACTCCGATCCCAAGGTGGCCCGGGTCGCGGAGACGATCGCCCGCGAGGGCTGAGACTATTGATGCCGAGGCCGGCTCGGGATGCGCGACTGCGTCGCGCCCGGCCTCGGTCTTTCGCATGTGGCACCCGGGAGGGCGCGTCGTCGAGCGTGTTGGCCTCGTCGGTTCAGGTCTTCGGGCTCTCGTGGTCGTCTTCGCCCTCGTAGATGCATCCCGAGGTGCAGGTCTCCATGACCTCGACGCGGGACAGCAGCGGCAAGCTCGGCCGCAGCCGCGTCCAGATCCATCGCGCGAGGATCTCGCTGGTCGGGTTTTGTAGACCCTCGATCTCGTTGAGATAGTGGTGATCGAGCTGGTCGTGAAGGGGCTTCCACGCCGCTTTGAGATCGGAGAAGTCCATGATCCAGCCCACCTGCGGATCGACGGGGCCGGTCACGTAGATCCGCACCCGAAAGCTATGGCCGTGGAGCCGGTGGCACTTGTGGCCCGGCGGGACGTTGGGGAGGCGGTGGGCCGCCTCGAAGGAGAACTCCTTGAAGATCTGCATGAGTCGGGCGAGCGCGGGCCAGGAGCCTGCTGGTCAGCGTCGGGGAGCCTATCAGACGGGAGCCGCACCGACGGGAGCCCGTCCTCCGACCGATCGGGGGGGCACACGCGGCCCTCTCAGCGCCGGCCCGCGATCCGGGGAGTCCGCCGTCGGTCCTCGGTCGCTTCGTCCCGCCGTCGCTCGGCCCGCTCGATGAGCCGCTGCTGCGACGTTGGCTCGTCGATGTCGGCCTTGACGTAGCTGCCGTCGGTCTGCATCTGCCATCCGGCGCGCTCGTCGGAGAGCTGAACGTCGAGGATCGTCCGCAGCTCCGCCCGCAGCTCGGGTGCCTCCACGGGCGTGAGCACCTCGACCCGGCTCTCGAGGTTTCGCTTCATCAGATCCGCTGAGCCGATGAAGTACTCCTCGTCTCCGCCGTTGCGGAAGTAGTAGATCCGCGCGTGCTCCAAGAAGCGCCCCACGATGCTGACCACCCGCATCGTCTCCGATAGCCCCGGCAGCCCCGGTCGCGCGCGGCAGGTGTCGCGCACGATTAGATCGATCTGCACGCCCGCCTGCGAGGCGGTGTAGAGGGCCCGGGTGATGTCGGCGTCCTCCAGGGCGTTCATCTTCATCTGGATGAGGCCCCCGCCCGATCGCTGGTGGTGGGCGGTCTCCCGCGCGATCCGGTCGAGCAGGGCCGGCTTGAGGACCTTGGGCGCCACCAGCACCTTGCGATAGTTGCGGCCGGGCTTGTACCCGGTGGTCAGGTAGTTGAACAGCTCGGTCAGGTCGTGCCCCAGATCCTCGTCGCAGGTCAAGAGCCCGAGATCGGTGTACCCGCGGGCGTTGCCGGCGTGGTAGTTGCCCGTGCCGATGTGGGCGTAGCGACGCAGTCGGTCGTGGTCCTGGCGGACCACCAGGATCACCTTGCAGTGGGTCTTGAGCCCCACCACGCCGTAGCTGACGTGGATCCCCGCCTCCTCGAGGTGGCTGGCCCAGCGGATGTTGGCCGCCTCGTCGAAGCGGGCCTTGAGCTCCACGACCACCGCGACCTGCTTGCCGTGCCGGGCCGCGTCGATGAGCGCGTCGATCACCTCGGAGTCCTCCGAGGTGCGGTAGAGGGTCATCTTGATCGCGCGCACCTTGCGGCTGGTGCTGGCCTCTCGCAAGAAGCGCTGCACCGAGGTGTGGAACGACTCGTAGGGGTGGTGCACCAGCACTGCGCCGGCGTCGCGGATCGCCCGGAAGATGCTGCGTCCTGGCGGTAGCGCGGGATGATCGATCGGGCGGTGGACCGGCCAGCGCAGGTCGGGCCGATCGATCGCGCATAGCTCCCTCAGATCGGCCAGGCCCAGCGGGCCCGCCTTTTCGAAGATGTCGTCGGGCTCGAGCTCGAACTGCACGGCCAGCAAGCGCCGGTGATCCTCACGGGTGCCGCTACGCAGCTCCAGCCGCACGATCGGCGCGAACTTTCGCTCGCGCAGCTCCGACTCGATCATCGCGAGCAGATCGTCGGCCTGGTCCTCGTCGCCCTCGGTGTCCGCGTTGCGGGTGACGCGGAAGGGCTCGACGGCCACGACCTCCATGCCCGGAAACAGCAGGTCGAGGTTTTGGGCCATCACCTGCTCGAGCGGCACGAATCGGTTGGAATCGCCCACCTGCAAGAGGCGCGGGATCCCTTGCCCCACCGGCACCTTGACCCGGGCAAGCATCTCGCGGGGCTCATCGGAGTGGCGCAGGGTCACCAGCAGGTTGAGCGAGAGGTTGGAGATGAAGGGGAAGGGGTGGGCCGGGTCCATCGCCTGGGGCGTGACCAGGGGGAAGATGTTGTGCAGGTAGTGGATCCGCAGCGCGTGGCGCTCGTCTTCGGTCAGCTCCTCGTAGGGGCAAAGACCGATCTGCTCCGCGTGCAGCTGTTTGCGCAGTCGCTCGAAGATCTCGTAGAGGTGGATCTCCAGGCGACGGATCACCCCGTGGGCTTCGGCGAGCTGTTTGCGCGGACTGCGCCCGTCGACCGAGAGCTCCCCGATTCCGGCGCCGACCTGGGTCTTGAGGCCGCCGATCCGCTTCATGAAGAACTCGTCGAGGGTGGATCCCACGATCGCGAGGAACCGGACGCGTTCGAGCAGGGGGGTACGGGGATCCTCTGCTTGATGGGCGACCCGCCAGGCGAAGTTGAGCCAGGTCAGCTCCCGATTGAGGTAGTACTCGGTGGCGGGGGGAGCGGGCGGGGCGGCGTTCGCCGATTGCAGGGCCGGGCCCAAGCCCGGGGCCGGAGGCGTGACGGCGAGCATGGCCTTGGTATCGGGATCGGTCACGACGGCATGCCAGTGTCGCAGACCCCGCGCGAAGACGCCACCCGACGTGGGCGCCCCAGAGCACCGGGAGGGCGGAGATGACGGGCCGCGAGGCGTGGTGCGGTCATGGCCCGGTCATGGCCCGGTGGAGGGCGTGGTGCCTTCGGGCAATTGGGGCAAGGGACGAACCACGACCCGGGCCTGCGCGTCGTCGTAGGCGATCTCCACCCCGCGATCGCGCCCTGCGTAGATCTCGTGGGTCTCGGACTGGGGTGGGCTTGCGTGACGCAGTAGCACGGTCATCGTACGCGGTTGGGCGATGTGCAGGTCGATCGCGGGATGGGGCCCGGGGATCCGGTGGACCCCCACGAAGCCCGGGTCGGCGTTGATGTCGAGGGAGGCCGCGTGTCCCCCGACTGACGCGTCCCATCGTACCTGCACCACGGTTGCGCTGCGCCCGGTGGGCAGCAGGCTCGAGACCGCATCGACGCAGCGCGTATAGGCGGCCATGTGCTCGTCCGTGGGAGAATTGCGGCCCATGGCCGCGACGGAGTAGCGTCCGGGGCCAGCGGTGATCCGTAGGCTGCTGCCCGCGGTCGAGCCCCCGGCTTGGCGGCGAGTCTGCATCCGGTCGAACGACGCCTCGCGAAACGTCTGGTAGGCGGTCTCCAGTGCCTGTGGGGGCAGCCCGAAGCGCAGCGAGACCCGCGACTTGTCGCGGGCCAGCCCAAACCGGGCCCCGGCCGGGGTCAGCTTGAGCACCGTGTCGTCGCCGTCCTCGGTGCGGCGACGCAGCTCGAGCTCCAGCGACTCGGGCATCGACGCCGGTAGATCGGTGTCCAGGACTGGATCCGCGGCGTGGGCGGTCGGGGTTGCCCCGCGCGGGGCGGGGGCCGGGTGGGGGGAGTCCGAGCCGCAGCCCGGGCCGGCCAGCGCCAGGGCGACGGTGAGGGCGAGAGGGGCCGAGCGGGGCATCGAACGCGGAGGGTAGCAGTCCCGTCTCGGATGCTCGCAGGCCGGACCGGCCGGTCCACGGAGCCCGTCCCGACCGAGCCTCGGGTTCTCCCGAGCCCTCCTTCTATAGGGATCGGGGTGGGCCCGGGGTGGGCCCGGGGTGGGCTCGGATTGGGCTCGGATTGGGCCCGGATTGGGCTCGGGGCAGGACTAGGGCAGAGGTCCGGGTTGCGGTCCACGGTGGGCCGATGCCACTGCCGTCGACCGCTCCACTGGCGGGGGGCTGGGTCACGGCGACCCGATGCTCGCGGCGATCCCGGCGGTTCGTCGTCGGGACGCACGCTGGGTGCCTCCTACGTCAATGAAGGACAATGTGGGAGTTCTTCGAGTACCATGCACCCGTCCGTCCCGGACCGCGTTACCATGCGAGGGCCTCGTGCCTGGAAACCACGACACCGACCCAGCCACGCTCACTCTGCGCCGCCGCTCCCCCATGGCCGAGGGGGGCTCCGATAAGCGCGGAGGGGCCGAGGCCCACCTCATCGTCTTGGTCGGCCATGCAATGGGTCGACGCTACCTGTTGGGCGAGGAGATGGTCCTTGGCCGTGGTCCGCAGAGTCCCATCGAGATCCTCGACGATGGTGTCTCGCGAACCCACTGCCGGATCTCTCGCACGGATCTGGGCACCTACAAGATCGAGGATCTCGGCAGCCGCAACGGGACCTACGTCAACGGGGTTCGGATCACCGAGAGCGCCCTGCAATTCGGCGACAAGATCGCGGTGGGATCCCAGACGATCCTCTTATTCGCCAGTCGCGATCGCTTCGAGGACCAGAGGATCCAGGCCCAAAAGCTCCAGGCGTTGGGCCAGCTCGCGGGGGGGATCGCCCACGACTTCAACAACCTGCTGGGGGTGGTGCTGGCCAATATCACCCACCTGCTCAGCCTCGATCGCCTCGACGAGGGGGTGACCCGCAAGTCGCTGGCCGAGGTGGAGACCGCGGCCCGCCGGGCGGTGGATCTGACCAACCAGCTGCTGGCTTTTGCCCGCAGCAGCCGGCGTCAGCACAAGGCCACCGACGCCTCCACGATGATCGGCGACGCCACTCGGCTCTTGCGGGCGACCCTGCATCGATCGATCACCCTGGTCACCGAGGCGCCCACCGGCCTGACCCTCATCGGAGATCCCTCGCAGCTCTTGCAGGTGCTGATGAACCTGTGCATCAACGCGGGGGACGCCATGCCCGAGGGGGGCACGCTGACGATCGCCGCCAACCGGCAGTCGATCTTCGAAGAGAAGGAGGGCGCGCCGCTGCTGGCCCCGGGCCAGTACGTGGTCATCGAGGTCCGCGACACCGGGGTCGGCATGGACCCGGAGACGCGAAGCCGGATCTTCGAGCCCTTCTTTACCACCAAGCCCCGCGGCAAGGGGACGGGCTTGGGCCTGGCCACCGCGTCGGTCATCGTCCGCGATCACGGGGGCCACATCGAGGTCGACAGCGAGCCGGGCCGGGGCACGACCTTCCGGGTCTTTTTGCCGGCCGCGCAGGTCAAGCCGGTGGTTCGACCTCGTGTGACCCAGGACCACTACTCACCTGTCAAGGGGACGGTCCTGCTGGCCGACGACGAGGAGCTGGTGCGCTACGCCACGCGTCGCGTGCTGGAGCACGCGGGCGTGTCGGTGCTGGCCGCGGAGGACGGCGCCAAGGCGGTCGACCTCTATATGAACAACCGGGAGCGGGTCGAGCTGGTGATCTTGGATCTCGACATGCCCAACCTCAATGGTGAGCAGGCGTTCAAGCGTCTGGTCGAGATCGACCCGGACGTGAAGGTGATCATCTCGTCGGGCTACGTGCTCCGGGAGCGCGAGTCGCAGCTTCGCAAGGCGGGTGTGTACGGCTTCCTCAACAAACCGTACGATTCCATGACGCTGATGACGACGATCGCAAAGGCGCTGCGAGAGCGCCGCGACGGCTCGTAGTCCTCACCATCTCATCATCCACCACCTGACCATCCCACCACCGGATCACCAAGGAACTCACATCATGCGCACCACGATCATCACCGCCCTGGCCATGGCCCTGTCGCTCGGCGTTGTCGGTTGCGACGACGGCAAGAAGAAGGACGACAAGAAGGCGGACAAGAAGGACGAGAAGAAGCCCGCGGAGAAGAAGCCCGCGGAGAAGAAGCCCGAGGAGAAGAAGCCGGCCGACGTCAAGGCGCCCCCCGCCGGTGGAGCTCCGCCGGCCGACGCCAAGGCACCGGCCGACGCCAAGGCACCGGCCGGTGGCGAGGCTCCGGCCGACGCCAAGGCCCCCGACGCCAAGGCCGGCGGCTAGTCCCTCGGTCCCACCGTCAAACCTGCCGAGAGCCCGGGCGACCGCGTGTCGGACCCGGGCGCTCGCTGGAGCGGGCGCTCGGGTCCGCCCCGGTGCGCGGGCCCGGCCAGTCGCGATGCCGCCCGCGAGGCCGCCCGCGCGCGGTGCGGGTTTGCGACAACTCTCGCCCCGCCCGCCGATGACCGGGGCACGGTGGTCGCCGAGCCGCTACCATGACGCCCCAGACCCCAGAGCGAGCCGACATGAAGATCCTCGTGACCGGTGGTGCCGGATTCATCGGCGCCAATTTCCTCAATCTCCTCGTTCCCAAGCACCCCGAGCATACGTTCGTCAATGTCGACAAGCTCACCTACGCCGCCAACCTCGGCAGCGTGGAGGGGATCTCCAGCGCGGACAACTACCGGCTCGAGGTCGTCGATATCGTGGACTTCGAGGCCGTCGATCGGGTGTTCACCGCCCACCAGCCCGAGCTGGTGATCCACTTCGCGGCCGAGAGCCACGTCGATCGCAGCATCTCGGGGCCCCGGGCGTTCATCAAGAGCAACATCGAGGGCACGTTCAACCTGCTGGAGGCCTGCCGCAAGCACTGGGAGCCGGGGCGGGGCCTGTTCCACCACGTGAGCACCGATGAGGTCTACGGCTCGCTGGGGGACGAGGGGATGTTCGTCGAGACCACCCGCTACGATCCCTCCTCGCCCTACTCGGCGTCCAAGGCGGCCAGCGACCACCTGGTGCGGGCCTACGCGCGGACCTTCGGGCTGCGCACCCGGATCACCAACTGCTCCAACAACTACGGCCCGCTGCAGTTCCCCGAGAAGCTGATCCCCCTGATGGTGCTCAACGCCTCCGAGGGCAAGCCGCTGCCGGTCTACGGCGAGGGGCTCAACGTGCGCGATTGGCTGTACGTCACCGACCACTGCGAGGCGATCTGGACGGTGATCCACGAGGGCCAGGACGGCCAGACCTACAACATCGGCGGCAACAACGAGGTGCGCAACATCGACGTGGTCACCGAGATCTGCGCCATCGTGGCCGAGCTGACGGGCAAGCCCAAGGACGAGCTGCTGTCGCTCATTACCTACGTCAAGGATCGGCCGGGGCACGACCTTCGCTACGCGATCGATGCCACCAAGATCCGCACCGAGCTCGGCTGGGAGCCCACCGAGACCTTCGCCACCGGCCTGCGCAAGACGATCCAGTGGTACCTCCAAAACCCCACGTGGATCGAGCAGGTGCGCAGCGGCGAGTACCGCAAGTGGATCGAGAAGAACTACCAAGACCGCGGCTAGCGGCCGTAACGGTCAGCACGCGAGGAGCGAGACGAGCATGATCGAGAAGGGAATCGTCCTGGCGGGCGGCTCGGGGACGCGCTTGCACCCCCTGACCAAGGGGGTCAGCAAGCAGCTGATGCCGATCTACGACAAGCCGATGAT
>JBCCWC010000016.1:0-116139 GCA_039194325.1 Myxococcota bacterium | reverse complement strand
CTGTTACCCATCCACGAGATCTCGTCACCGATGCTCCACGATTCCGGCTACCCGGTCGGTGGTGTCACCCATGTCCCCGGTCTGATCTGTTACCTATGTACCCGGTTCATACCGTCGTCCATACGCCCCAAGGTCGCGCCCATACGCTCGAAATCGCGCCCATGCGCCCCGAAATCGCGCCCATACGCCCCGAAATCGCGCCCATACGCCCCGAAATCGCGCCCATACGCCCCAAGGTCGCGCCCATACGCCCCGAAATTGCGCCCATACGCCCTGAAATCGCGCCCATACGCCCCGGGAGGTCGTCCATACGCCCCGAGAGGTCGTCCATACGCCCCCAAGTCGCGTCCATACGCTCGATGTGCACTCCCGCCGTCGTCATGTGCTCGGTGGGAAAAAAAAATCGACATTCTTCGTCAGGTTCCGATCGCGGCGGCCTTACCCAAAGGTGGCCCCTCATGGAGAGGGCGCCGCTCACGACCAAAAGGAACTCAAGATGACCGAGTTAGAAGCATTGCGCCCCACTTTGGAAGTAATCCCCATCACTGAGGTCGAGGAACCCAATCTACCCGTGGCCGTTGTCGTGCAAGAAGCGATCAATCTGCAGACAAAGCTCGAAGCCGATGAGGTCAGAGACCGGGTTACCGCGGTCGGTCTCGACCCGAGCCGCATCGAGGGCTTGCCGGTTGCCATCGCGGCGACTGAGCAAGCGCAGTCACAGTGGATGTTCGTTCGCGATCGCGCCAAGACTCAGTTGCAGCGCGATTGTGAGACTCGCGGGGAGAAACTCCGGCGAGGGCTCATCGAGGCCTGTCGCTGGAATTGTCGCGATAATCTTCGCGTTCAGCGGATACTCGACACCATTGCTCAGGGTGGAGGGGTGCCGGATCTAGCGCAGGATCTGCGGGATCTCGCTGTCGTGATGGAGCGTCATTCATCCGCGTTCGATCACGACGAGACCTTCGATGTCTCCGAGCAGGTCCAGGCCGCGCGCCAGCTGGCTTCGGAAATCAACAAGGGCCTGGCTGGCCGATGGGCCAGCGATACTCAGGAGTCTGCCAAGCTCCTGCGGGATCGTGCCTTTACCTACCTCGATCGGGTCGTCTCCGACATTCGGACTGCCGGTCGCTACGCCTATCGTGACGAGCCCCGGCGGATGCTGGATTTCACGAGCGACTATCTACGTCGTGGCCGTCAGCGTCGGGCGCGTCGTCGGCGGGAGCAAGGGGAGACCTCGGCTCAGCCCCCGACCGAGTCCATCATGGAGGCGACTGGAGATCCATCGGACGCCGCTGCCTAGGGCGCGATGACCAACCCCGCCCGATGGGGCGGCCTGTTGCCTGTGCCAGGCCGTCCCGTCATCGACCAGAGGCTGGCGTCGGTGCCCCGAGCCCGCTCGCCTCACCCTTCCTCCAGCCACCTATCGATCTGCCGCACCGCCTCGGTCCCGGGCACGCCCACCTGCTCGTAGATCTGGCGCGCACGCCGAGCTAGCGCTAGGGCCCGTGCCGGTTGCTCACCGCTGGCGCGAAGGATCTCCGCGAGCAAGAACGCCGCTTCCGCTTGTTCCTCTCGCAGGTCGTCGTCGCCCTCGAGCCGGGACCATGCGCTCTTGACCAGGGCTCGGGCCTCGGCGAGGTGCTCTCGAGCGAGCAAGGCCCGCGCCAGGGTCAAGCTGGAGCTCAGCGTGCTCGGGTGCTCGGGTCCGAAGACTTCTTGGTGCAGCTGCACTGCTTGCCGGAGCTCGACCTCGGCGTCCGCGTACTGGGCTTGCTCGTAGAGGCAAAGCCCCAGCAGCTCGAGCGAGGTGGCGATGTCGGGGCTTTGGGCCGGGAGCGTCGCGCGACGGATCGCCAGCGCTCGGCGGAGCTCGGCCTCGCCCTGCTCGTACCGCCCCTGCATGGTCATGATCTGGCCGAGGTTCTCGTGGGTCATGGCCACGTCGGGGTGGTCGTCGCCGATCGTCTCTTGCTGAGCCGTGAGCGCCAAGTGCAGCTGATGCTCGGCCAGCTCGTACTTTCGCTGCCCGGCCAGGACGTTGCCGAGGTTGTTGCGGATCGCCGCGATCGTGGGGTGGTCGTCGTCAAATAGCTCCTGCGAGAGCTCGAGGGCGCGGCGATACTCGGTCTGGGCTTGCTCGTACTTGCCCTGGGAATGGAGGGCGTGGCCCAGGTTGCTGATCGAGCTCAGCAGGCTGGGGTGCCGGGGGCCGAGCACCCGAAGCCGGAACTCGATGATGCGTCGGTGCTCGGCCTCGGCCTCGGCGTATCGCCCCTGCGCGGAGAGGATGTTGGCGTAGTTATTGCGGATCGACGCGATGTTGGGGTGCTCGGGGTCGACGCTCGACTCGAGCTGCTCGAGGGCTCTATGGCACTCGGCCTCGGCCTGCTCGTACTTGCCCTGGTGCTTGAGGATGTTGGCGAGGTTGCCGCGAGACATCGCCACGAACGGGTGGTCGGCGCCCAGCGAGGTGATCCGGATCTCGAGGGCGCGTCGTTGCTCGGCCTCGGCTTGCTCGTACTTACCCGCGGCCCACAGCGCGTTGGAGAGGTTGTTGCGGGTCGAGGCTACCTCGGGGTGCTCGCGGTCGAGCACGGTCAGCTGCTGCTCGAGGGCGAGGTGGTGCTCGGCCGCCGCTAGCTCGTACTTGCCCTCGGCGTAGCGGATGTGGCCGAGGTTGTCGTGTACCCGGGCCTTGGCCCGGGCATCGACCGCGAGCTGCTCGGCCAACGAGCGGTAGTGCAGAGCGTCGCCCGGTTTCTCCTGCTTGGCGCCCAGCACGAACATCAGACCAGCGGCGGCGTGCTGGACGCTATCCCACTGACGGAGCCTCAGGCTCGATTCCATAGAAGACCGATAGGCTGCCTCGGCGCCGGGATAGTCTCCCTGCTCGTCGAGCACGTGGCCGCGCACGAGCTCGATCCGGGCCTTGGCCGGCAGGTAGCTCACTCCATCGAGCGCCATGGTGGCTTCGTCGACGCTGCGGCGAGCGTCTGGGTAGTGGCCGGCCTGGAGCAGGGCCCGGGCACGAGCCAGCGACTGGTCGGCGCGCTCGACCGCCGGCGCGTCTTCGGGCGCGGGCGGACCGACCTCGCCCCGCAGCACCTCGATGTCGGCGCAGCGTTCGAGCGAGTCGAGATCCCCGACGACCCGATGGGCCTTCTCCAGCACCGAGGTATCTGCCTTGGCCAGCACCTCCACCGTAGCCGACAGGCCCGTCTTGGCGCGGTGCAAGCAGGCCATGCGTAGATCCATGACCTGGACCGATTGCTCCCCGCGGATCGTGGTGGCGGTGCAGGTCTCGGTGTGCATGGTGGTCCACGCGTCGGCATAGGCATCGAGCTCGTCGCGGACCATGGCCCAGGCTTGCGGGGCATAGCCGGCCCGGGTCTTCAGCATCGCTGCCTCGACTTCGGCGCGTCGCGGCTGGTCCCACACGCCGCGCAGCTGGGCGCGGGCGCCCGTGCATGGCTGTGGCGAGTCGCGATCCCATAGTAGGGACGTCAGGCCGCCGAGGCCCAGCAGGCCGAGCCCTCCGGCCACGGTCAACCAGGGTCGACGCCGCGCGGGTGGTTTGGGGGTTAGCGCGTGCAACAGATCGCCCATGGTCGGCCAGCGCAGCTGGGGCTCGGGCTCTAGGCCGCGGAGCACCGCCTGCTGCAGGGCACGGGGAACCATGATCGCCTCGGGCCAGGGAGGGGGCCCCACGCGCTTGGCCAGGTACAGCTCGCGCCACGCACCGGCGAACGGGGGCGAGCCCGCCAGGGCCTCCCACAGGGTCACGCAGAATGCGTACTGATCGACGGCCGGGCCGATCGTGTCGCCGCGATGTTGCTCGGGTGCCATATAGGTTGGCGTGCCCATGACGACGCCGTCCTGGGTCAGGGCGCCGTCGACCATCGGCGGCTCGTCGTGGATCGAGGCCGACTGGTAAGTCGAGGGCTCGGAGACGATCTTGGCGAGGCCGAAGTCGGTGACCTTGGCGGGCCCGGACTCGGGAATGAGGACGTTGCTGGCCTTGAAGTCACGGTGGAGCAGCCCCTCGTCGTGGGCCGCGGCCAGCCCTCGGCCGGCCTGCACGAAGCGCTCGATGATCGCGGGCCACGGGCGGTCCTGCGCGTGGAGCCACTCACGGAGGGTTTGGCCGCGGACGAATTCCATCACCACCACCGCCCCCAGCGGCGTGTGGTCGACGTCGTGAACGGCGACCACGCTGGGATGCGAGAGCCGGGCCATGGCCCGGGCCTCCCGGACGAGGCGAGCTTGCGCTTTTTGGTCGAGCACGTCGGAGCGCAGCAGCTTGAGCGCCACCTCGCGCCCGAGCTTGGGGTCGTAGGCGCGGAGCACCCGGCCCATGCCGCCGTAGCCCACCTGCTCGAGGACGACGTAGCGGCCGATGGTGTCCCCGATCGCGGCGGGTGCAGGCTCGGAGGGGGCCCGGGGGGCGGTATTGGCCCCGATCGTCTCGAGCTCCGAGAGATCGTTCTCTTCGCTCGGCTCGATCACGGGGCATAGTATCCGCCGGGCGTGGTTGTCGATGCCACCCCGCGGGCGCCTATCGCTGGATCCACAGCCCCAGGGAGAGCACGCCGAGCATGGCGGTGCCCATGGCGACGAGCACGGGAGTCAGAGCGGCGCCCATCATGAAGAGCATGGTGGCGGCCACCGCCGGGACCTGGGGGGCGGAGGAGGCCAGGATGATCGCGTCGAGCTGAGCCTTGGCGCGTGCCTCGTGCTCGCTGAGCTCGGGTCGGCGCTTGTTCAGCGTACGGCGGCTGAGCGCGCGGCGGGTCAGCGTTCGGAACAGCCACCACCCCAGGCCGGTGGCGGCCACGGTGACCGGAACGGTTGCCCAGGCCCAGGGGGTGAGGGTGGGGGACAGCCAGGCCCGAACGGCGTCGAACTCGGGGGGCATCATCAACCGTCGCAGAACCGTTTCCACCCCCAACGCCACGGGGGTGGACAGACAGATGAGCGCCAATACGCCATAAAGACGGGCTCGACTCGGCGCGGCCACCTTCATGGGATAGCACGAGGGGGGTGCCCCGCTCTGCCCTCGTGCACGGAGTGTTCCTCCCCTGACGTTACCGCTTCGGGCGGGCCCGGGCGGGGGAATTGACCGGCGGCGCAAGGGCCGTGTAGCTTGGCGACGTGGGTCCTCGGCCGGTTCGAGGGGTCCAAAGAGTGACTCCCCGGTGACCGACCCGGTGCCCCCGCCTCCCGGAGCCGCGCATGCCCCGACTGCGAAATCCCGTGTTCGAATCTGCCTGCGCCGTGGTGCTGCTGGCCGGCCTGTGGGTCACGCCCCGCTCGGCTCGGGCCGAGCCTGAGGACGAACTGGTCCTCGACGACGAGGACGAAGACGATCCGCTCGCCGATGACGAAGACGACCCGCTTGCCGATGACGAGGACGATCCGCTCGCCGATGGCTCCGGCGCATCCGGTAGCGCCTCGGTGAGCCTGGGGGGTGGAGCCAAAGCCGAGGGCAAGGGCAAGCGAGGCAAGAAGGCCAAGCGCACCAAGAAGCCGCGGGAGAAGTGCACCGCCACCTTCTTCGAGTGCTACAAGCCCACCAACCATATGATCAACGCTGGGATCTACTTCGGTGGGTTTTGGCGGGCCGACAACCACGGGCTGTTCGACCGCAGCATCGCTCAGCAGCCCACCACCAACCGGAGCGCCTTCGATCTGGGCTTTCGGCTGGAGTACATGCCCATTCCCTACGTGGGGGTGGGTTTCGAGACCGGCGGCATGCCCACGCGCAGCAACAGCGAGGACAACGCGCGCGCTGGCTTCTACACCGTGCGGGGCCACGTGATCGGCTCGCTGCCCTATCGGCTCACGCCCACGCTGGCGGTGGGCGCGGGCTTGCTTGGCCTGCGCTCGCGTAACTCCGCCATTCTCAATGGCGGCGAGAACGCCTTCCACTGGGGTCCGGGCGCCAAGTTCTTCGTCAACGACTGGGTCGCGGTGCGGATCGACGGCCGGCACATCATCACGGGCTCGAGCACGGACGGGGAGCGGTCCCACCACGGTGAGCTGCTCGTTGGGGCCGAGGTCACCATTCGCCTGACCCGGTGGGTGGGGGAGAAGTGGCGAGCCCAGCGGACCGACTCCGACAACGACACGATCACCGACTTCTACGACAAGTGCCCCGACGAGTACGGCGAGGACGAAGACGGGTGCCCCCTCAACCGCGATCGTGACAAGGACGGGATCCCCGATCGGCGTGACGCGTGTCCCGACGAGTGGGGCGACGGGGCAGACGGCTGCCCCGTGCCCGACACCGACGGCGACGGCATTTTCGACATCAACGACAGCTGCGAGGACGAGCCCGAGAACTTCAACGGGATCGAGGACGACGATGGTTGTCCCGACGAGATGCCCGATGAGGTCAAGAAGTTCGAGGGGGTGATCCGGGGGATCTTGTTCGACACCGGTAAGTCCACGATCCGCAGCAAATCCAAGCCGGTACTCGCCAAGGTCGTGGAGCTGCTCCAGAAGTACCCCCAGCTGAGGGTCGAGATCAGCGGGCACACCGACTCCCGCGGCAAGCACGACGACAACGTCGCGCTGTCGCTCGAGCGCGCCAACTCGGTCAAGCAGTACCTGGTCGACGAAGGGATCGACGAGGCTCGGATCACCACGCGCGGGGCCGGCCCCGATGAGCCTATCGCCGACAACAAGAAGAAGAAGGGCCGCGCCAAGAACCGACGGATCGAGTTCAAGGTGATCAACTGAAGGGTCCGCGGTCGAGCCGCGGCTCCTCGGGCTGCGCAGGTCTAGGGGTCCCTGCCGCACCACTCGACCCGACCGGCTTGATCCGACCGGCTTGATCCGACCGACCTGATCCGACCGGCTTGATCCGACCGGCTTGATCCAACCGGCTTGATCCAACCGGCTTGATCCAACCACTCAATAAAGTAAGGCCGCCGCCCGGACCGCCCCCAAATTTGAGGTCCGAGCGACGACCTTGGAAGCCAGAGGGTAGCGCGACTTGACCAAAAAGGGCCACCGCCCGGGTCGCCCCCAAAAATGGACCCGAGCGGTGACCGCGGTCGCGCTGTAATCCGTGCGACGTCCCGGCCGGTGCAACGCACATGCCAGGGCCAGCGGATGGATCGTGCGGTGCTTTGCTACGACGCGCAAGTCCCAAAACCATGGACAGACGCCGTTGGTTCGGCCATCTCGGGCCATTCATGGAGCAGCTTTGGCGGGATCGACGGTGCCTCCCGTCGGAGGCCGGCCGGCCGATCGAGGACGAGCGGGTGGAGACCGATGGGGAGGAGCGTCGGACGCTCGACCGCGCAGCAGCGGGATCTCCGCCGTCCCGCGGTCGGATCGGATCCTTTAGACCCGGTAGACCCGGTAGACTCGGTAGACCCGGTAGATCCGGTTCGACACGGAGGTCCGACCGGGAGAGGTGGGTCTCGTTCGAGACCGCAGGGTCGAAGACGGGCCAGCGTGGCGCTGGGCTCGCTCCCTAGGGTCAAGATGGTCTAGCGAGTGAGCAGCTTGAACTCGATCCGTCGGTTCTTGGCGCGACCCCTCTTGTTGTTGTTGCTGGCGATCGGCTCGTCGGGCCCGGCTCCTCGGGTGGTGACCCTCGCCTCGTCGATCCCCTGCTCGACCAGGTATCGCTTGACGGAGTCGGCCCGCGCCTGGGAAAGGTTGCGGTTGCGATCGTACGAGCCCCGGTTGTCGGTGTGGCCACTGACCTCGACGCGAACCGAGGGGTACCTGCGCAGCACGTCGAGGGCTCGGCCCAGCGCGGGCATCGAACGGCGGCGAATGGTGGCCTTACCGGTGTCGAAGTAGATCCCCTTGATCACCCCGGTGAAGCGGGCCACTTCGGCGGGCACCTCGTCGGGGCAGCCGTCGTCGTCCTTGAAGCCGTTGACCGTCTCGGCTGTGTCCTTGCAGGCGTCGTCGGGGTCGAGGATCCCGTCACCGTCGGTGTCGGGGATGGGGCAGCCGTCGAAATCGGGGACGCCAGGCTCTTGAGGACAGGCGTCGTCGGGGTCGAGGATCCCGTCGCCGTCGGTGTCGGGGATGGGGCAGCCGTCGAAGTCGGGGACGCCGGGCTGCTCGGGGCAGGCATCGTCGGGGTCGAGGATCTCGTCGCCGTCGGTGTCGGGGATGGGGCAGCCGTCGTAGTCGGGGACACCGGGTTGCTCGGGGCAGGCGTCGTCGGTGTCGAGGATCCCGTCGTCGTCGGTGTCGGGTGGGGGAGGAGGGGGTGGCGGCTCGACCCGCTTGCGGCCCAGGGTGAGCGACATGCCCAGCAGGATCTCTGGGTTGTGGACCACGCCGGAGTTGTAGCCCCGCCGGGCGGCGATGATGTCGCGTAGATCGAGCCGAAACTGCCACCAGCGGTTGATGTAGACCTTGATGCCGCCGCCGAAGTGCATGCTGGCGTCCACGTCGTTGCCGACCGCAGCGCGCTCGCTGGCCACGCCGAGCAGTCCGCCGCCCACCAGCACGAAGGGGGTGACGCTCCACAGGCCCAGCTGGCCCACCACGCTGCCGCGACCGGTCCACAGCACCGCCCGCAGGCCGTTGTCGGTGGTGGTGGGCATGACGCCGCCTTCGATCTCCATTCCGAAGTAGCGCAGCGGGTAGTAGCCCACCCGCAGCCCGAAGTCGGGCGCGACGCGGTCGAGGGGTCGGTAGCCCTGGTCGGGCAGGTTGAAATCGGCGCCGAACAACTCCACGCGGGGGGAGGGCAGCAGGACGCCGCCATAGATCCCCAGCTCGCTCATGTTGCGCTGGGGGGCCCATCGCAGCAGCCACCGCGAGTCGGGGCCCGGGTCGGAGCTCGGGTCGCGGCTCGGCTCGGTCGAGGGACTCGACTCGGCAGAGGGACTGGGCTCGGCGGGGCCCGAGCTGGCCTCGCCGGTGGTCTCGCTGGTGGTCTCGCTGGTGGTCTCGCTGGCGGCCTCGGCGGGTGCGGAGGCCTCGACCGGCGCCGGGGGCCCTGCGGCGTGGCTGGTGTGGGCCGCAAAGGGCACCGAGGCGAGGGACAGCGCGGTGAGGGAGACGATGGTGAGCGGGACCATGAGCGGGCGTGCCGGAGGCCGGTGGCTCAGAGTCTACCGCGGAGATCGGGAAGTGGACGATTAGTGTGCAGCTTTGCCCCGGCCGCCTCCCGGGGCGGCGGCGCTTCGTCGCCCGAGCACCACGGACGCGCCTACAATGACCTCGGGGGTGTGGGAGACGCTGTCTTCGCGATGGCCTTCGGAGATCGTATCGCGCACGTCCACGCGCAGCGCCAGCCATCGGGTAGCGTAGAATTTCACCCCTGCGCCGAAGTGGAAGGCGGGGTCGAACTCACGGCCGAGGACTGAGAGGGAACCGATGCCCAGTACCCCGCCGCCCACGTGCAGGGTGGGGGTGACTCGCCAGGGCATCTGACCCAGGACTTGCCCTCGGATCGCATAGATCGTCGCGCGGCTGTCGATGTCGCGGATCTTGGTGGGGCCCAGCCCGTTCTCAAGCTCGATACCGACCCAGCGGATCGGGTAGTAGCCAGCCCGGATCCCGATGCTCCCGGCGACGTGCTCGAGCTGCTGACGCGGGAGCAGGTTGTCTCGGTCGACGAGCCTCTTTTGGTAGAGGTCGTGGTTGGGGCTGGGGAACATCAGGCCCCCGAAGACTCCGCCCTCGATCATGTGGCGCTCGGGTCGCTCGACCGGGGGCGCGGTGGGCTCTTGGGCGGGGGCGTCGTCCACGCTCAGGTCGATCTGGCCCAGCTCGACCTGTTCACCGCCCACGTCGGCCATCAACCGCAGCGTGGCTTGGGCGGGCGCGCCCGGCTCGGCGTGGACGCGGGCGATCCACTGTCCGTCGGGCTCGGCGGGCACCGGGGCACCCACCACGATCCCCTCGGGCGCCTGCACCCAGATCCTCTTGGGTAGCGGAACCTCGGCGTCGAGCGAGAACTTGGCGGTGCTGCTCTGCCCCCGAACCACGGTCGCTCGCTCGGCCTGCGCCGCGGCGACCCGCATGTCGACCACCGCGATCCGAAAGCCCGGCACGGGTCGGTCGTCTGCGGTGATGCACGCGACCGTGTGCTCACCCGGCTGGTCCAGCACCGGCTCGCGGGTAGGCTCGGCCTGGTCGATCGAGCAGCGAAGGTCGCCGGGAACGTCCAGACGGGTGCCGCGTAGCACCGGGAGCGGAGGGAGGTCCGCGTCCGCGGCCTCCGTGTCGTCGAGCGCGGGGGCCTCGAGCAGCGGAGCCGCTCCGGGGGTCAACAGGCCCACGGACACCACGGTCAGCTTGCGACGCACCGAGCGCGGGCTCTCGAAGGCGTCGTTGTCGATGGTTGCGACGCTGACGTAGTAGTCACCGGGCGGCAGCCGCTTGGCCTCGAAGCGGAGGGTCTCGGCGGTAACCTCGTGGTTGGTCATCACATCGCGACCATCGGGATCCCGGGAAATCTCGACCCGGTAGGCCTTGGCCTTGGCGATTGCGCCCCACTCCCCATGGATCATGCCCCCGCGATCGCCGGCCGCGGCGAACATGACGGGGCCTCGCTCGATCCACGCGGGGGTCGGGGGGAGCGGCTTGGGTTTCTCGGGCCGCTTGCCCTTGTTCACCTTGGAGCCCATCTTGGGCTTGATCTTGACCTCGCCTCCGCTCTTGCCCTTGACCGCGGCCTTGCCCTGGCCATGGTTGGCCACTCGGCTGGTGCCCTCCCCGTCCACGGTGACCAGGGTCTCGCCCCCGTCGAATTGAGCAATGGCCGAGGGGGTGGTGACGGTGACGCCGCGGTCGCCCTTGCCGGTGTAGGCGCCCAGCCGGCTGCGCAGGGAGCCACGGTCGAGCACGGCCTCGGCGGTTTGTCGCCGGGCCTTGGAGCGAGAGCCGCCGTAGATGATGACCAGGGTGCTCTCGCGCATCTCGATCCGAGAGTCGTCGCGGAAGGTGATCTCGGCCGAGGCACGCTCGTGGGTGTTGACCCGCCAGCCTCGCCACAGGTCGAGCCCGGCGGCGGCGGTGCTCCAGTCGGGGGTGTCGGGGGAGCGGGCCTCGACCCGGCGCTGTGCGGCGGTGATCGTGGCATCGGGTCGCTCGGGCGGCAGGGACTTGGGCAGCACGAGCTTCTGACCCGGCTCGAGGTGGTGGGGCATCTGGGCCCCCAGCCAGGGGTTGTACTGGTGGATCACCTCGTGGTGCTTGCGATTGCCATAGATCCGCTTGGCGATCTTGGCGCAGCTGTCACCTTTCTTGATCTCGTACTCGAAGGTCTCGACGGGGGGGGCGGACGTCATGAGCGCAGCCACGAGGGCGGCAATGGACCATGAACTCATTGTTTTCTCCTCCTGAGTTGTCTTCGGCTGCGGACCACCGCACGCCGAAGCTTACGAGCGAGCTCGTCCACCTCGAGGGGTAGGGTGAGCACGTCGCTGACTCCGCGACGCAAGAGCTCGGCGAGCAGCCCCACGCGGGATGCGGGGGGCACGGCGACCAGGGGCACGCCGGTCTGGACCAGAGACGCGATCCGATCCAGATCGTCGACCACGGTGAGGACCACGTCGCAGGACGCGACCCGGGGATCCTGCTGGTCGTCGAGCGGCTCGGGTGTCAGGCCGTTGCTGGCCAGCCCCAGCCACAAGGCTTGGTCGATCTCTCCGTACACCCCCACCCGGATCTTCTCCGCGCCGTCGGGGCTCGCGCGCTGCACCGCATCGTGATCGATGGTTGGCGCGGGCTGCTCGGGCACGGAGATCATGCGGGCGGCTCGACCCTGGAGCATCCGATCGTCGCGGCCCCGGTGGCGCTGGCCGGCCAGGGTGCCCTGCACCGAGCGTAGGGCGTCGACCAGGTGCTCGGCGGTGGGGCGCTGCTCGGGTCGCTTGGCCAGCATGCGCAGCACCAGATCGTCGAGATCGGACGGAATGCCGGCGTCGGGTGCTCGCTCGCGGGGGGAGATCGGCGCGACGTAGACGTGCTGGGTCAGGATGTTCATGTGGCTGCCCCGGAACACGGTCTGGCCGGTCAATAGCTCATAGAGCACGCAGCCCAGCGAGTAGATGTCGGCCGGCGGGCCCACGTGGCTACCGGTGGCTTGCTCGGGCGCGAGGAAGGCGGGTGTGCCGACCACCAGCCCCTCCTTGGTCATGCGCCCGGACTCTGCGTCGCCTTCGATGAACGCCAGCCCGAAGTCCACCACTCGTACCCGCAGCTGGCCCTCGCGGTCCTGCTCGACGAAGATGTTCTCTGGCTTGAGATCCCGGTGCACCAGAGGCAAGGCATGGGCGGTGACCAGCAGATCGGCGATCTGGATGGTCAGCTCCAGCGCGTCGGCCAAAGGCATCCGCTGCTCGCCCTCCACCATGTCGCGGAGCACGGTGCCGGACAACAGCTCCATCGCGATGAAGGTATGGGGCCCGTCCCGGGCCACGTCGTAGATCTCCACCGCGTTGCGGTGGCGCAGGGCCGAGGCCACTCGGGCCTCCCGGATGAAGCGCTGGCGGCCCATCTCGTGGTCGGGGAGGTGGCCGTGGAGCAACTTGATCGCGACCTCGCGGCGAAGGTTGATCTGGGTGGCGCGGTACACCTTCCCCATGCCTCCTTCGCCCAGGAGGTTATCGATCACATAACGTTCGGCGATCACGGTCCCTGGCGCTAACTTGGCGGGCTCTGCCTCTTGTTCGTAGTCACTTAGGTCACCACCTCGAAAAGCTGCAGTGGCTCGGAATGCCCCGCTATCGCGCGCTCTCCCATCGGCGCCAGCGTGAAGCCCTCGCCCGCCAGTTTGGCGGTCTGTGCCGATATGAGAATCTGCTGCGGTCTCGCGATGGCCTCCAAGCGTGCCGCGAGGTTCACCGTGGTCCCTATCGCGGTGTACTCCATCCTCGAGTCCGACCCCACATTCCCCACCACCGCTTCCCCCGAGTTGATCCCGATCGCGATCTGTACCGTCACCCCGTACTTTTCCTCCCAGCTCGCGTTTCCCACCTCCAGCCATGAAATGATCTCCTCTGCGGCCTCTAGGGCCCGGGCGGCATGATCGTCGAGCGACGTGGGGGCGCCCCAGATCGCCATCACGCAGTCGCCGATGAACTTGTCCACCGTGCCCTGGTGGCGAAACACGATCTCGGTGACGATGGTGAACAGCTCGTTGAGAATCTGGACGACCTGCTCGGGGGGGAGGTTCTCGGTGAGCGGCGTGAAGGCGACCACGTCGGCAAAGAGCACGGTGATCTCCCGCCGCTCGCCCCCCAGGCCCATGTCTTGCTCGCGCTTGACCACCTTGTCGACGAGCTCGGCGGGCAGGTAGCGCCCCAGGTCGGAGCGGATCTCCAGCTCCTCGCGGATCCGCTGCTCGCTGCTCTGCAGATCCGCGGCCGCCTGGCTCATGGCTCGACCGACCTTGGCCAGCTCGTCCGAGGTCTTGATGTCGACCCGGGTGGAGAAGTTGCGCTGGGCGATATCAGAGGCGAAGCGAGACAGCTGGGTCAGCGGCGAGGTGATCCGGCGGGCCAACAGCAAGGAGGCGACGAGCGCCACGAGGATCGCGGCGCCGATCGTGACGTAGACCCAGTAGCGCAGCGAGAAGAGCGGGCCATAGGCGATCCGCTCGGGCACCATGGCCACCAGCACCCAGTGGCGGCTCTGCATGCCCATCACCGTGCCCATGGCGCTGGTGTGGTCGCCGCGCTGAACCCGACGGGTCATGCCGTAGTCGGCGGCAAAGGTGCGCGGGTCGATCCCCTCGAGGATCGGCTCGTCGTCGATCGCGGTCAGGGTGGGGGTCTGGCTCGGGTCGGGGCTGGCCAGCACCCGTAGCTGACCGTCGAGTACCAGCAGCGGGCGGGGCATGTCCTTGAAGTGGGTTTGGGCGGTCAGCTCGACGAGGCGCTGGATCTCGACCAAGGGCACCCGGCTGGCGGCGAAGCCGGTCACCCGCTCGTCGAACCGGATCGGAACGACCACCAGCACGCGCGGACCCTCCGGGCCGGTGGTGGCCTCGCCGGTGGCCGCGTTGTGCTCGGCGGCTGCCTCGCGCAGCGCGTTTGGAAGGACGGGCAGCGGCTTCAGCGAGGCGGCGCTCTTCTCGGTGATCGGCTCGGGCTGCGTACCGTCCTCGGTGTAGAGCCACGCGTGGTCGAGGACCTCGTTGCTCTCGACGAGGATCCGGGCCAGCGACAGCCGAGAGTCGGGGTCGAGGCTCTCGTCGACCAACGCGCGGGCGATTCCGTCCAGCCCGTCCTGGGCCTGGGCGAGCTCGGCCTCGATGTCGTTGGCGATCATCTTGAGGATCGCCATCTGGAACTCGCGCTGGGCGTCGAGGACCCGCTCATCGGCGAGGCTCAGCGCGATCCGACCCACGAGCCCGACGGCGGCGACGAGCAGCGCGATGGCGAAGACAGCGAGCTTGACCCACAGCGGAAACCGAACCGGCGTCTCGACGCTGGAGATCGGAGTGAGCTCCTGAGGATCCGGGTTCGCCATGGGGTGCCGTGGGGGGCCGGCGTGCCGTGCCCATGCATCGGCTACGCCAATCCTAGCGGGCAATGCCGCGGCGGGTCGAAAGGACTATCGAATTCACGGGTCTGCTTCGCGGATCTGCGAGCAGAGGCCAGTGAGCGAGCCCACACGCCTGAACAGGGGATGGGTCGTTTGGTGGCGTCGAGGCGTTTTGACCGACCACAGAGGCATGTCATCCCTCCAGGAGCTCGCCCAACCCGGCGAGCTCGCGCTGGAGCGATTCCCAGCGGGCGGCGTCGAGAGGATCGCGGCGACGGAGAGCTTCGTCGAGCGTTTGGGCCAGTTCGGCGACGCGGCGCTGGGCACCGGACGAACCCTGGGCCGAGAGCGCCGACTCGAGGATCCGGGCGGTGGCCTGGGCGTCGGCGAGCGCGTCGAGATCGGCGGAGCTCGCCGCAGTGCGCAACAGTTGCGTGAGCTGGGTGAGCATCTCGCTGGGCCCGCGCTTCCGAGGATCCTGGATGCCCGAGGGATCGATCGCGACGGCGGGATCGTAGGTCCCCGACTGGTTGGTGGAGCCAATGGTCACCCGAGGTCGGGCGGTGGCGATCTCGAAGTAGAACGTGGAGCCATGGCCGAGCTCGGAGTCGACCCCGATCTGGCCCCCGTGGGCCTCGACCAGGGTTTTGGCGATGACCAGGCCGAGCCCGCTGCCGCCCCGGGCTCGGGCGTCGGAGGCGTCGAGCTGGTGGAATTTCTTGAACAGCTTGGGGATGTCGGCTTGGGCGATGCCGGGGCCTCGATCGGCGATCGAGAACCGGACGCGCCGATGGTGGGGCGCCACCCGAACGACGACGGCCTCGTCCTCGGGGGAGAACTTGATCGCATTGGACAACAGGTTGGTCAGCACCTGGATCAGCCGGTCGTGATCGCCGTAGATGGGCTCGGAGGGGCGAAGCGCCACCTCCACGCGAACGCTGGCCTGCTCGGCGTAGCCGCGCATGTGGGTGACGACCTCGTCGACCAGCTCTCGCGGATCGAGGACCGTACGCTTGAGCGTGACCTTGCCCGCCTGCATCTTGTCGAGATCGAGGATGTCGTTGATGAGGCGGATCAGGCGATCGGTGTTGGAGCGGGCGATCCGGACCAGGTCGGCGGCCTTGGGGGGCAGCTGCCCCGCGATGCCCCCCTCGAGCAACCCGAGCGAGCCACGGATCGAGGTCAGCGGGGTGCGCAGCTCGTGGCTGACGATGGAGACGAACTCGTCCTTCATTCGCTGGGCCCGCAGCCGCTCGGTGACGTCGGTGGCCACCCCGACCACGCCGACCACGTCGTCCGAGCGATAGATCGGCGAGCAGCGGATCTCGAAGGCCATGGGGCCGACCGACTGGGTGAGCACCCCGACGCGGCCGCCGAGCGCGTCGCGGACTACGTCGAGCAGGTCGGGCATGTGGCGGTAGGCCTCGAAGACCGAGGTGCCCACTTGATCCTCGGTGACAAAGCCCGTGCCCGCTCCGCCCATGCCCTCGACCACGGTGAAGATCCCGTCGTGGTCGATGGAGAACAGCACGATAGGAGCGCCGGTGAGGATCGTGCGCAGGCGGGCCTGGCTACGCTTGAGGGCGTTTTGGGCCTTGATCTGGGCGGTGACGTCCTCGTGCAGCACGACCACCCGCCGTGAGCTCCCGTCGATCGGACACAAGGAGGTGCGGGTCCACTGGACCCGAGGTGCCCCATGGCGGTAGGTGTGGGTCAGCGCCGAGGACTCACCATCGATGACCTGCTGCAGCGCCGAGGCCACGCGCATGGCGTCGGACTGGAGGGTCCCCTTGACCCCGCTGAGCACGCGTAGATAGTCCTCGTTGGGGCCGATTTCGGGGCCGGCGAGGGGGTGTTCCTCGGCCTCGTGCCATGCCCGGTTGGTGGTGAGGATCCGGCCGTTGGGGCCCACGAGGGCCGCGCAGGTCACCAGCGCGTCGAGGAGGGGCTGGAGGTCGCGGGTGTTGCTCATGGGTCGACCCGAATTGGTGCCCGGTGAGCCAGATTGCGCCAGGGACGTCGATTGGTGCCCTGGGCCGACGGGCGAAAGCCAAGGCTACAGGGGTCCTGACCGGTTGAACACCGGGAAGGGGGCCGTGGTCACGATGAATCGTTGTATAACGCCATACACCATGGAGGCGAGCTGACATGGCCGAACGGCTGCAGGGACGGATCCTGATTGTCGACGACGACGACGATCTGCGGGACTTGCTCGTGGCTGGGCTGACGGCCAGCGGCTACGAGTGCATCGGGTGCGCATCCGCCGAAAAAGGGCTGTCCGCCCTGCCCGATCATCGCTTCGACGTGATCTTGGCCGATATCAACCTTCCGGGGATGAGCGGCATCGAGTTCTGCTCCCGGGTGATCGAGGATCGCCCCGATCAGGCGGTGATCGTGATGACCGCCTTTGGCAGCATGAAATCGGCCATCGCCGCGATCCGAGCGGGCGCCTACGACTACATCACCAAGCCGCTCGACGTAGACGCGGTGGCGCTGCGCATCGGCCGGGTGGTGCGAGAGGGCCGCATCCGCGACGAGGCCCGACGCCTGCGAGCGGTGGTGGAGGTCAAGGAATCCTACGGCGGGATCCTGGGCAGCAGCCCGGCGATGCAGAAGGTCTACGATCTACTCGAGCGGGTCTCCGACTCCGAAGCCTCGGTGCTGGTGACCGGGGAGAGCGGCACGGGCAAAGAGCTGGTCGCGCGGGCGCTGCACGACACGGGGCCCCGGCGCGAGGGCCCCTTCGTGGCCGTCAACTGCTCGGCGGTGCCCGAGAACCTCCTGGAGAGCGAGCTGTTCGGTCACGCCAAAGGAGCGTTCACCGATGCTCGCCAAGATCGCATGGGGCTGTTTGCCCAGGCCAACGGAGGCACGTTGTTCCTCGACGAGATCGGGGAGATCCCGCTGCTGGTGCAGCCCAAGCTGCTGCGGTCGCTCGAGGAGCGTAGGGTTCGCCCCGTCGGCTCCAACAACGAGATGGACATCGACGTACGGATCGTCGCTGCGACCAACCGCGATCTCGAGGCCGCGGTCGAGGAACAGCGCTTTCGCGAGGATCTGTACTTCCGCATCAACGTGATCCACGTCGATCTGCCGCCGCTGCGATCGCGGGGCACCGACATCCTGGCCCTGGCGCAGCACTTCTTGGGGCGCTATGCGCTGCAGGCGGGCAAGGAGGTCAAGGGGATCTCACCCTCGGCGGCGCAGCGGCTGTGCGACTACGACTGGCCCGGCAATGTTCGCGAGCTCCGCAACTGCATGGAACGAGCCGTCGCCCTGACCCGCTATACCGATATCGCGGTCGAGGATCTGCCCGAGCGGGTGGCCAAGTACAGGCGCTCTCACGTGGTGGTGGCATCCGACGATCCCTCGGAGCTGGTGCCCATGGAGGAGGTCGAGCGGCGCTACATCCTCCGGGTGGTGGAGACCGTAGGGGGCAACAAGACCATGGCCTCGAAGATCCTCGGGCTCGACCGCAAGACCCTCTATCGTAAGCTCGAGCGCTACAAGCTGGATACTTGATTCTGCGATCGGTGAGGGCGAGGCGGGGCATCATGCCCCGCTGGTGCCCTGGTCCCCGGTGGTTGAGCATGGGGCCTCGCCGATCCCCTTGTCCTCATGGAGGCAACGAAGTGGCCCAATTGGTGCAACGTTTGGAGATGGGGGAATGAGCGAGCTTCGCAAGGTGCTGCTCGTCGATGACGACAAGGACATCCGCGTCATCGGCCAGATGTCGCTCGCCGATGTCGGGGGCATGGAGACCGTGCTCGCCGGCAGCGGCGAAGAGGCACTGGCGGTGGCCGCGGCCGAGCAACCCGATGTGATCATGCTCGACGTCATGATGCCCGGCATGGATGGGCCAACAACGTTTCGTCGCCTTCGCGAGGAGCCGGCGACCGCGTCCATCCCGGTGGTATTCATGACGGCCAAGATCCAGCGACACGAGGTGCAGCGCTACCTGGATCTGGGTGCGATCGGCGTGATCGGCAAGCCATTCGACCCCATGGAACTACCGGCTGAACTGCGGGAACTGGTGCGGCGAGCCGGATCGGAGGAATGAGGCCAGGAGCATGAGGATGGCAGTATGGGACGAGCGAGACCGGGCGTTGACTCGGCTCGGAGAGTTGCGCGGTCAGTTCGCGGATCGGCTGCGGACGAGGCTGGAGCGACTCGCCGAGCAGGTCGCGACGGCGCATCGCAATCCGACCTCGGGTACGCTGGCCGAAGCGATCGCCACGGCGCATCGTCTGGCCGGGACCGCAGGCTCGTTTGGTTATGTGGCGGTCGGAGAGTCGGCGGCCGGGCTCGAGCGCTCCTTGCAGCGGATCGCGGGGGGGCAAGACGACTGGGAGGCGGCGCTGGCCGCCCTCGAGCGGGCGCAGGCGTCGGGACCGTGAGAGCGTCGGGACCGTGAGGTGTCAGATCCGGACGGCGGCTCGATGCGGGCCGACGCGCCCGGGCTGGGTCAGCGATCAGAACGAGACGACCAGCTCGCCGCGGACACCTTCGAAGTCGGGGAGGATGCGACATGAGCCGTTGACGCAGATCGGCCCGCCGAAGCGGCGCCCGGCGAAGATCCGCAAGAAGCTCGAGTTGAACAGGTTGATCTTGGCCTGAACCCCGGGCCACAGGTGAGGCCGGCACAGGCTGTTGGCCCCTGGCTCGCAGCGCTCGTCGGTGAGGGCAGGTTCTCCCGCGGGCACGGGGGCCTCGGTGTCGATCCCCTGCACCCAGCTTATCGAGAACCACGGACTGAGGCTGTAGCCTATCGTCAGCAGGCCGCGGAAGAAGTCCTCGCGGTTGACCGGTGAGGTGACCAGGTTCTCCCATCGCCCCTCGCCGCGGATCGCGATCCCGTGGAGCAAGCCGCGTCGCTTGGCCACCGGGATCGTCAGGTAGAACTCGGTGTGGGGGAAGCGACGGCGTAGCCACGTGTCGTGGCCCGGGGGCGTGTGGCGCCAGCGCTCGTAGCGATAGCCGCCGGAGAGCTGGAGCACGAAGTCGGAATTGGGCTTGCGCCAGATGATCCCGCCATAGTTGTGGCTGGCGAGGCGGGCGTTTTGGTGCTCGAACTGGTCGAAGCCGACGGTGTCGTTGTAGAGGTACTCGAGCGAGTTGATGAACAGGGTGAGCCCACGCTCCCGAATGGTGTGGTCCAGGCGGATCCGCCCGCCGGTGGCGTTGATGTTGCCGGGGACCGCCTGATCCTCGCGCTCCAGGGTGGGGTTTTCGGTGTACTGGAGCAGCGCGTTCTGGCTGACTGCGACCAGGTAGTCGCGGTAGTGCTTGCCCTCGAGCAGCACGGTGGTGGTGCCCAGCCGCAAGGTGTTCGAGCCGTAGATCCCGTAGCCCTGCAGGGGGATCGTAGACAGGGCCTCCGCCTCGGGCACGCCGCGAACCTGGGGGTTGCGCAGGATCCCGCTGGCGCCGATGAAGATGTCCCACACCTTGGCGATCCGGCTGCGGGCGATGTCCCCGCCGATGAGGTGCAGGTGCTCGTCGATCACCCCGTCGGTGATCTCGTCGCCGAAGTCCAGGTGCACGTAGTGGCCGCCCACGTCGACCTTGCCCGGCAAGGTGCCCTCGACCCGGCCGCCCACCAGCAGGTCGGAGCAGATCGCCCAAAAGGGGTTGCCCACGCCGGCGGTCCGCCGGCCTGTGACGTTGCAGCCGCGGTCCTCGGTGTCTTGGCTGAAGGTGTACGACTGGGCCGCGAACCCGGGGTCGGGGATCAGCTGGCGGGTGGCGAAGTCGCTGTTTTGGCGGTTGGCGAAGCCGGCGATGAGGGTGGCGCGCACCGGCTTGCTGCGAAAGTCTGCGCGACCGCCCTTGATGCTGGCGTCGACCCCGATCTCGTCGATCTTGCGCACGCTCAGGCCCAGGCCGCGGCCCATGTTGACGTTGAAGTCGCCCGCGTAGATGGAGAAGCGCTTGGTGTCCGCGCGCAGGGTGACCCGCTCTAGCCGCAGATCGTCGCCGATCTCCACGCAGTCACTGGAGCAATCTTGGCCGGAGGGGAACCAGATCTTCTGGCCGTCGATCCGGATCTGGGTGCCCAGGGTGACCTTCTTGAAGCGGGTGTCGACGCCTACGTTCAGGCGCCCCACCAGGCTGACGAAGCTGTCGTCGGATTCCTGGATGTTGTGGTTATTGCGGTACCACTCGCTGAAGACAGTGAGCCGGGTCCAGGGCTGGACCGAGGCCGCGCCGGCCGTCAGCCGGGGGATCCGGATGGAGGGCGGAGTGGGGCGGTTGGGCTTGGCGGGGGCGTCCGAGCCCGAAGCGGGTTCAGTCGCGGGCTCGGCCTTGGTCGCGGGCTCGGTCTCAGTGTTAGCCGCGGTCTGGGTGTCAGCCGTGAGCACGGTGGACGCGAGCGCGGCGGGTGGCGCCCATGGGTGCGCCTCCGCGGCGCACGGCGCCAGGAGCAGGCCGAGCAGCGCAGTGGTAGGAGCCCAATGCTGCACGGGACGTGATTACCCCGCCGGCAGCACCGAGTCGAGGTACGTTTCGAGCTCCTCCATGTCGCCGGTCATGTACCCCTGGTGATCCTTGAGTACACGCCCCTGGGCGTCGAGCACCACGTAGTACGGGATGTCGCCCCGGGGGTTGTAGCGGGTCAGGACCTGGGTCTCGCGATCGAGCAGCACGGGAAACTTGTAGCCCTCGCGCTCCACCCAGGGGCCCACCTGGGCGGCGGTGTCGGGGCCATCGATGCTCACCGCGAAGATGTGGAGCCCCCGCGCCTTGCGGGTGTCGTACATCACGTTCATCTTGGTGAGCTCTTGCTGGCAGGGCTGGCACCACGTTGCCCAGAACGCGAGCACGAAGACGTCTTGCTCGGAGTTGGCGGTGGGCGTGATCAGCTCTCCGTCGACGTCGGGGAGCGCGATGTCCAAGCCACCGCTGCTGGCCGTCTCGGCGTCGCCCGGCGAGGTTGAGCCCCCCGAGGAGGGGCCGCAGGCCAGGGCTAGCAGCAGCCCGGCGATGAGGGAGGACTTACGACGGTGGTGCATAGGGCTCCTCGAGCACGAGCTCGATCTGGGCGCGCAGGACCGCGAGCGAGGGCTGCTGTCCTACGAGCTTCCAGCGGATGTTGCCGTTGGCATCGATCAGCATGTTGACCGGGGTGGCCGAGGCCGGATCTTGTAGATAGATCGATCCCCAGTCGAAGACCTGATCGATCACTACGGGGAACTCCAGCTCCACCCCCTGGGCACCGCCTCCCGACCAGTTGCCCGAGGCCCAGTCCTCGCAAAAACCCGAGGTGGGCGCGAGGGCCTCCCAGTCCTGGAACATCACCTGGAGGATCTCGAAGCCCTCGTCGTGGAATTCGTCGTAGAGTTCGGGAAATTCCAGGGTCTCGGCCTGGCAAGGGATGCACCAGCCGGCGCCGATGTTGACGAGGATCGCGCGGTTGTTCTTGCCGTCGCCCCTGGCGCACATGAAGTCCGCGATCTCGACCGGCTGCGAATCGCAGTACGACAGCGGCTGGCCGGTGTTGTTGGCCATGCGCTGGCCGACATCGGTGCCGTAGCCGCTCGATCCCGGGCCAGGGTAGCCACACGGGCCCTCATCTTCGCTGCGGTCGAGCTGGGCTGGGTCCAGATCGCCGCCGGGCGGCGGGCCCCCGCTCGAGTCGGGATCGGGGCTGGACCCGCTCTCGTCGTCGGGGTTGCTCGACGTGGGCGTGGGGGTGACGGTGCTCCCTTCGCTCTCGTCGTCGCCACCGATGTTGGGCGGTGGGGCGCAGCCGAGTAGCGCGAGACTCAAGCAGACGGACATCGATCGCATGGGCAAACTCTCGGCGGCCATCGTACGGCAGGCCGCACCCTATGGACCAGCCGAGTCGAGCGCCCACCGGAGCGAGCGGCCTCATGGGGCGATGCAAGATGGCGGTGTGAAGGGTAATGCCGATACGGACGCGTCCCCGCGGATGCTCGCGAGCGGCGCTCGGTCGCCATATTCGCCGATTTCTTGCATCGTTCGACGATCTGCAACGATGCTTCCGAGGGAGCGAGCGATGGTCGCGCATTCTTCGTTTCTCTTTCGTCGGACTCGGGGTCGCCGAGCCCGGGCACGAGCCCTACGCCACGGTTTCGGGCTCGCCCTGCTTGGCTCGACCCTGCTCGCTCCGTCCTCGGCCGGCGCGGGCAGCGGATCCCGCTATACGGTCGTCGCGGGCGACTCTTTGTGGGAGATCGCCCAGGCCCACGGATGTCGGGTGGCCGATCTTCGCCGGGCCAATCGTCTCGGCGAGGGGCCGCTGCTCGTGGGCACCCGGCTGACGATTCCCCGCTGCTCGGGGACGAGCCGGGGCAAAGCGGGGGCGACCGGGCGCGAGCACGAGGTGAAGCCCGGCGACACGCTGTCGGCCATCGCGGCGCGCTACCGCACCACCGTCCGGCAGATCCGCGCGGCCAACGGCCTGTCCGGCGACGTGATCCATCCCGGGCAGCGGCTACGGATCGAGACCACGCCCGAGATCACGATCCGGGTGGTCGCCGGTCAGAGCAAGGGTCGCCCGCAGCGAGGCTCGCTCGTGCGAGGCGTGCAGCTGCCCCACAGCCCGCAGTATTACCGGCGCCGCCCCGAGTGGGCCTACGGGGCGCAGCACGTCATCGATCACACGCGGCGGGCGATCGCCGAGGTCAATCGTCGACATCCTTCGGTGCACCGCCTGGCGATCGGCGACATCTCGGCGCCCAAGGGAGGGGTGCTGCCCGGCCACGGATCCCACCAGTCGGGGCGCGACATCGATCTGGGCCTATACTTTCGCCGGGTACCCGAGGGCTACCCTGAAGAGTTCGTCAAGGCCAGCGCGGGCACGCTGGATGCCACCGCCACCTGGGCCCTGATCCAGGCCTTATACCGGGCCTCGAAGACCTCGGCGGGGCCGGAGAAGATCTTCTTGGACTACGACGTGCAGGGGCGGATCTACAAGGCAGCCCGCAAGGCGGGGGTGTCTCGCGGCACCCTGTCGAAGATCTTCCAGTACCCGGAGGGTCGCTGGACCCGGGATCGCTTCGTCAAGCACGAGCCCAAGCACGACGATCACCTGCACGTGCGCTTTGGATGCCCGCCGCGAGACGAAGGGTGCCGCTGAGCGCGGGAGGTCAGCGAGCGGGCGAGCGGCGGTGCGCGTGCCGATGCCGAGGGTCTCGGCTCTCGATGCTCACCGTCCCGTCACGACCCACGACGATGGTGCGATCAAAGATGCCGCCGTCCAACATGGACGATGTCACGCGAACCGTGACTCGGTCAGGCTCGATCTCCACGCTGGGCTCGAGCGCCGAGCTGAAGTCACATCCTGGCACCTTCGGGGCCAGGGCGAAGTAGTCGATGTCGGTCAGGGTAAGCACAAGTTCGAACCACGCCGCCGGGGTCAGCGACTGAGGTTCGAGCCGAAGATCTTCTACGAGACGCTCGAGCTCGGTGGGACTACCGAGATTGTCGCAGTAGACCGCATCCGCGGAGACGAAGCAGTGGGAGTGGTGATGGCGATAGCTGGACTCGAACAGTGCGGCGACCAGGTGGAGCCCGGGTAGCCCCACGTGGTGACGCAACAGTTTAATCGAATCGGGCCTCTCTCGGCGCCCAGAGGGCGTGGGCTCGGTCATGTGGGCCAGGACGCGTTCGAAGATCGGTCCACCGGTGAGCGCGGGCGTGAGTACGTCGAAGGCCAAGGGGGGGCAGGGTTCGGTGACCGGCGTGGGCCACAGCGGGAATGCTCGGGGTGGTCGGCGGTCTTTCCAGCGTGAAGAGCTGGGCAAGACGGGCCAGTGAACAGACTCGGGTGGGGGCGGTCGGGTGGAGCCCGAGCGTGCGGCAGGGTGGCCGGGGCCATCGCTCAGCCACAGCTCTCGGCGATCGAGCTGGACGTTCCAGACTGCATCGAAGGAGATGGTGCTCTCGAGCCACGCGGTGAGCTCGGAGCCAGCCTCGACGTACTCGACGAAGGTGAAGGTCTCTTGGCCGTCGACCATGCCCTTACCCAGCGTGGACAGCTGAGCCGGGACCTCGGTCGGCAAGTCTCGTGCGCAGTATTCGAGTTGGTCTTGGGTGGAGTACACCGCGCTGACCTGATCGAGCGTTCCCAAGAACTTGGCCCATTGACGGGTGTCGGTGGGCAACTCGGACGCATGGGAGCGGTTGACCAGTGAATAGGGCGAGGCGCAGGTCTGGTGAAGATACTCGGGCTTGTCGTCCACGAGTCGTGCGGGGAAGTAGCAGGGCGCAGTCTCGTTCATCGCGCCGTGGAGCTTGACCTGGAGGAAGTCGAATTGCGGCCAAGCGTGAGGAGGGGCGGCCGTACGGACCGCCACGGGGAAACCGTCGTGAAAGCTGCCGATCCAGAAATCCTGGACGGCGGTCAGGCGGGCCCCTTGCGTCTCCCACTCGCCCCGCGGTTCGAACCGGAGGGTGGGGCACGGATCGACCTCGCTCAGGAGGGACGCGATCGGGCTGGGCTGTGCTTGCGCGTGGGGAGCCTCGCTTGAGGTACAGCCCGGGCTCGACAGGATCGACCCGAGAGCGGCGATGAGCGCGGTCCGGAGACAGATTCGAGGACGACCGGTTGCAAAGTTCATGAGGGTCTTGGCCAGCGCCGTGTTCTGTTGCTCAAAGGCCGTACGTCCGACCTCGTCTCGATCTTCCGCCGCGACGAGCGTAGGACATCGTGAGCGTCGAGCTCGGTCTGCTCGATCTCGATCGAGCTCGTGCCGTGCCTCACGTCGGCCGGGCCGAGGCTGGTCTCCCGGCCGTCCTTCGACACGCTCCGCCGCGGGACGAGGGGGACCTCTGCGTGCAGGGCGGTCTGCGGTCTTCGGGCCGACGCACTGGTGGAGCGGGATACGCTCGCGGAGCGAGGGTCATGGAGCTCCGCTCGGGCTTGGCGGGGGCGGTGAGGAGGCCCCGAAGATGTCGTCCCGGGTCACCTCTTCGAGGGCGCCGAGTCGCTCCAGGGCGGGGCGTCCGATCCGATCCAGATCGCCCAGGATGACGATGATCGGGGCATCGACGAGCAGCGAGTCCTTGAACGCATCGAGCTGGACCGGCGTGACCCTGGGCAGCGCCGCCCACTTGGTCATGAGCGGGTCACTGTCCAGACCAGCTTGGTGCCAGCGGAAGACCTCGCGAGGCATCCATGGGGGAGGGATCCGTCGGGCCCGGTACCTGGCCTCGAGGCGGTCCAGGGCGGCCCGGAAGCGCTCGGGGTCGATGGCACGGTGCATGGACGAGCGGACTACGTCGATCACTCGTGGTACTTGATCGGGAGCGACGATGAGGGTGATGCGGAACTGAGCATCATCGAGAGGGCTGGAGGGGGCGGTGAAGCTCGTCTGCAGGCTGAAGACGAGGGCCAAGGAGAGCCGGAGCTCATAGTCCAGCAACCCGTTCAGGCCTTGGGACAGGTAGCTCTGGAGCAGGTCGGCCAGGATCTGTTCTTGCGGCGCCAAGGGACCGCGGGTGAGCACGATGCTCATGCGAACCCGGTCGATCGTTTCGTCGTCGAGCGCGACGAGCTGCGGCTCGGCTCGCGGGGGCACGTGCACTGCGGTCGCCGGCTGCGCCATGCTTGGTGGCAGAGCAGACATCGACGGCCGGCGGGACGAGCCGGCGTAGAGGATGAACGGCCGCTGGGCCCGGAGTGCGTCTAGCGTCTTCGAGAGGCGAGCGAGGGTCGTCGCAGTCAGCGATGCCGGCTCGGGGCCCAGGTGGAACCGACTTCGCGGACCATAGACCGCGTAGGATTGCAGGGCCTCGAGCGCCGAGGGCGTGGAGCCGAGGGCGTCCCGGTGCCTGGCGAGCGAGCGCTGGCGTGCGCGCTCCAGGTCTCGCGGGCGTGGTCGAGGGTGGCCCAACCACTGAGCGAGGGATGGCCAGGCCTCATCGAGGTGTTCGTCGAGGACCGTCGCCGAGATCCCGCTGTGCGTGGGGCCACACCAACCATCGATGGAGACTCCCGGCGTCGACCACTCGTCGTACAGCTGTTGGTGGGTCCGACTCTCGATCCCGCTCTCCAGCCACAGGTCGATGGCGGAGCAGACCCATGGATCTTCGAGCGTGCCAACGGGATAGACGAGCTCGAGCTCGGTGAGACCATCGTCGACATTCGTCGCGATCTCGATGCCTCGGTCGAAGGTCGAGGTGTGATAATGGCGACCATCTACGACGAATTGGGGCTCGATGGACGCGGCCGGGATCGCCAGCAGCTCGCGGGCATACTCGCTGCTCTTGTTCGGCGAGTAGTCGACTTTGTCGATCTTCGGAATCGAAGGGCGCTCGACGTCCTTGGGCTGGTCTCCGCGGCGTGTCGCGATGAATCCGGTGCCGAGCAGGTGATCGAGCGTCTGCTCGATCATCGCGGAATCGAGGGGGGCGTGCATCGAGCGCACCGTCTCCACCCACGACCAGCCGTACCCGTAGCTCTCGGCGATCCGAGAGGCTAGCTGCGACGTCGACCGCTGCATGTCGATCGACGACCGGGTGAGCCTGGCTTGCACGGTCGCCAGAGTCTCGGCGCGAGGGCCGTCGCGCCGTATCGCGCGCAGGGCGTCGAAGAAGGCCGACTCCACGGCATCGACCGAGGTCTGGGGCGACGCTGATATGGACGCGATGATCATGAAACGATGCGACACCAGCATCGTCGAAGCGGCGAGGCCCGCCTCGGCCAGGGCAGCGTCGACCTCGTGTTCGATGACCGCCAGGGCGTACTCGATCCGGCTGAGGCCCTGCGCCGTGTCGTCGGCGATCCGCCAGCCCAGCGTCAGGGGCCACCGATCCGGCTGGGGCACGACCAGCTCCTGTCGTCCGGGGGGGAGCGACGGCGGGAACGCCGGCCGGGTCGTCACGGGGCCCGACGGCCAGTCTCCGAAGGCACGCTCGAGGATCGGCAGAGCCGTGCCGGCCTCGACGTCGCCGGCGAGCACGACGGCCATGTTGTTCGGCAGGTAGCGTTGCCGGTGGAACTCGATCGTCGCGGAGAAGAGAGGACGGGCGAGGCTGTCGAGCGTGCCTCGGGTGAGATACGCGTAGGGGGTCGGGGCCAGCAGCTCCTCTTGCAGCATGTCGACGATCTCCTCGAATGTCCCCAGCGCCATGCGAAATTCCTCGGAGATCATGCCAAGCTCCCCGAAGAAACCGCGAAATACAGGGTGGCGTGTGCGCTCTGCCTCGAGTACGGCCCAGGTCTCGAGGCGGGCACTGGGGATGTCGACTCGAAACATCGAGGTCAGGTCATCGACATGAACGACGCCGAGGTGGCCTCCAATGGAATTGATCACCGAGACGTATTCGGCGGGCGCCACGGTCTCCGCCGCTTCGCGGGCAAGACGCTCGATCTGCTGCACGAGCTCGCGTCGTCGCTCGGGATCCTGCGTGCTCTCGAGCTCACGGGCCGCAGCGTTGCGCTGCTCCAGCAGCGGCGCTTCGGTCGAGTAGTCGAGAGCGCCGAGACGAGCCGTGCCCTTGATCATCATGTGCTGGAGCATGTGCGCCGCCCCGCTGGAGCCGGGTGGCGCGTAGATCGAGCCGGCCCGCACCACGATGGCCGCGCTCAGCAGGGGCGCATCGTGATCGGGCGCGATGTAGACGGTCAGCCCGTTGGGCAGCCGGTGGATCGTGACCTGGTAGGGATCGTCGGGAATCGGCTCGGGGAGCGGCTCGGGGAGATCGCTGGCGGCGAGGATCTCGGCGTGAGGGTCGGGGGCCACGGCAGCGGGCTCGCCGTGGTCCTCGGATGTGGGAGCGCTCTGGGGCCCGAGCAGCGCCAGGCCGACGGCCATGCCCACCCCCAACAGGGTCGCGGGGATCCACCAGCGCCGCGAGGTGCCCCCGGGCGGAGCCACCTCGAGCGCGTTGAGCAGGGCCTCCATGGAGGGGTGGCGATCGTCGGGGCGGGTCGACAGCCCGCGCAGCAGGGCTCGGTGCACCTCGGCCGGCACCTCGTGGTCCTCGGGATCCACCGAGCGAACCTCGCCGCGCAGTACGGCGGCCGACAGATCGGCCAGGGTCCGTCCGACAAAGGGTCGCTCGCCGTAGAGCGACTCGAACAGGGTCACGCAGAACGCGAATTGATCGGATCGAGGATCCGCGACCCGCCCTCTCAATTGCTCCGGAGCCATATAGGCGGGCGTGCCGAGCAGGGTGCCCGTCGCGGTCAGGTTCTCCCAATCGCGGGGGTCGTTCACGGTGGGGCTCGTGTGCGGGTCCGAGCCGGCCGAGGAACCATCGGGTCGGGCCAGGCCGAAGTCGAGCACCCGGACCCGGCCCGATTGCCCGACCAGGACGTTCTCGGGCTTATAGTCGCGGTGGACGAGTCCCGCCGCGTGGGCCGCGGCCAGCCCGCGGCCGGCCTGACGATGCACCGCGAGTACCTCCGGCAAGGGCCGCGATCTCGTCGACCATTGTCGTAGGTTCTCGCCGGCGATGTGCTCCATCGCGATGAAGACCAGCTCGTCCTGCCGTTGCACCTCGTAGACGTGCACGACGTTGGGGTGGGAGAGCTTGGCCATCGCCCGGGCCTCCCGCACCAGCCGTGACTGTCCCTCCGAGCCCTCCTGGTCGTTGGCGCGCAAGATCTTCACCGCGACCCGACGATCGAGATCGTCGTCGTGAGCCAGGTAGACCACGCCCATCCCGCCAGCGCCGAGCTGCTTGATGATCCGATAGCGACCGATCGTGGTGGGCGTAGCCTCGCCTCCGAAGAGCTTGGCTCGGGTCGCCGCCCGCAGGCGATCGAGCTCGATCCCGTCGGCATCGTAGCTCCGACCCGGGGCCTGGGGCGGAGATTCGACCACGGTCGGCTTGTACGGATCGATTTCGATGCCCATCGGATCCTGCTGTAATTTTGGCCTCGGTCTTCGCGGTGTCCGGCGGAGGTCGGCCGCGCCGCGCTCACTCCGGCGGCGCCGAGGCCATCTCCTCCAGCGCCTCGGCGATGTACTCCTGGACCACCGGGGACTCGCTGTGCTTGAAATCCTCGGGGGTGCCCACGTACGGAAACCCTCGCTCGTGGACCATGGCGATCCGGTCGCTGACGCTGAAGGCACAGCGCATGTCGTGGGTGACCAGCACGCTGGTGATGTCCAGCGTTCCGCGCAGCTCGCTTATCATCTCGGCGATGATCGTGATGCTCTGGGGATCGAGCCCCTGGGTCGGCTCGTCGTAGAGCACGACCTCCGGCTCCACCGCGATCGCGCGCGCCAGCGCCACCCGCTTGCGCATGCCGCCAGAAAGCTCCGCGGGCCACTGGTCCAGGATCCGGCGGTGGAGGTTGACCTTCTCCAGGCAGGTGATCACCCGGCTTCGGATCTCCTCATCGCTCATGTTCTTGTGCTCGCGCAGAGCGTAGCCCACGTTCTCGAGCACGGTCATCGAGTCGAACAGCGCCCCCGCTTGGAACAGGTAGCCCACCCGGCGCCGCACCTGGCCGAGCTTGTCCGGGCTCATCTGGGCGACGTCGTCCCCACAAAAGAGGATCTGACCGGCGTCCACGGGGATGAGGCCGATCATCATCTTGAGCAAGATGCTCTTGCCGCAGCCGCTCTCTCCTATGATAGAAAGGATCTCGCCGCGCCGTACCCGTAGGGTGGCATCCTCGAAGAGCACCAGATCGTCGAACGCCTTGTGAATCCCGCGCAACTCGAACATCGCCTCGGGCGGCGGGGGCGAGACCACCGTGCCCGAGCCGAAGCGAGGGGCCACGGCGGAATCCGAGGGGGTCACGCGCGGATGCTAGCAGGCCGGGGGCAGCCGCCGCGTGGCCCGGCTGCGCGGGGCTCCAGCGAGGGCCGGATCGCGGTCGTTGCGTGGGATCGAGTTGGGGATGGGTGGCTCACGGCCGGATCGTCTGGCTCCAGATGCGGATCCATGATGTCCGGGTGCGGGTGTCCGGCTTCCGGACACGCTCTTGGGGCGTTGTGCGCGCTGCTCCGTGGGGGGATCGGAGACGACCGCCGCCTTATTGGACCGGGCGAGATCGGGTGAGCTGGCGCCAAATGAAGACGAAACGATGTCTAACGCTGTTTACACCAGTGGTTCCTTGTTCTACATTGTCTGCCGAAGTGCGATTATGAGGACGGCAATGGCACGCTCCGCATCTAAATGTTGGAAAATGGGCTCAACGGGCACGCATCATCCATCATCCCGGTAGTGTCGTCCGTTCAAGGGTTCAACGTTCCGTGCCTGCTGTGGCGATGATGGCGACCAATACGGCTAGCGACTCGTTCAATACCGATCCACTGCTCGACAAGACAGTGGGTGGCCGGTATGCGATCGAGCGTCTGATCGGCCGCGGTGGCGTGGGCCTGGTCTACTTGGCGCAGGACAAACGGCTGTCGCGGCAGGTGGTGATCAAGGTGCTTGCGCCCCACTGGGCCAGCGACGGGGACGCGGTCGCGCGCTTCGATCGCGAGGCGCAGCGGATGGCTCGGCTCGACCACATCAATGTGGTCAAGATGTTCGACCATGGCCACTTCGAGGGCCGGACGTACATCGTGATGGAGTTCATCCGCGGCGAGCCGCTCAGTCGCTACCTGAGCCGTCGCAAGCGCATGCCGCTGGAGGAGTTCATCCCGATCGCCTCGCAGATCCTGCTGGGGGCCGGCTATGTGCACGAGCGCGGCATCATGATGCGGGACATCAAGCCGCCCAACATCATGTTGTGCGAGCGACAGGGCAAGGCCAACCACGTCAAGCTGCTCGACTTCGGCCTCGCCAAGCTCATCGAGGAAGACGAAGAGGACGAGATCACCAAGGCCCACGTGATCGGGACCGCGGCCTATATGTCGCCCGAGCAGATCCGCGGGGACAAGATCGACGTTCGCGTCGACGTCTATGCGCTGGGGGTGCTCTTCTTCCTCATGCTGACCGGCGAGCAGCCGATCTCGGGGGATAACGACGCGGCGGTCCTCGTCAACCATGTCCACGGCAAGCCCAAGTCGCTCGTCGAGCGCCTGCCCAAGGGCCACCGGCTCCCGCCCCGGCTCGTGACGCTTGTCGAGAGCTGCTTGGCCAAGGATCCCGACCAGCGGCCCAAAGACGCGGCGGCGATGGCCGACGCGCTGTTCGAGATCTTGCCCGCGCCGCTGTTCGAGCTGCCGGAGGCTTCGCTCAAGACCCGGGCGCCGGCCGAGACCTACTGGGCCGCTCGCATGCACTCGGGCTCCGCGGCCGTGGCGGCGATCCAACAAGATGTCAGCGACAGCGCAGAGTGGACGCGCCCGCTGTTGCGCCGGGCGGCCAAGACCGGCGAGGCCCCGCTCAAGCTGGCCGAAGAGGAGATCGAGGCGCAGAAGGAGCAGGTGCAGCGGCCGATCAAGAAGCCGCGGCCGCGCTCGCCGACGGGCTCGGGGCTGAAGTCGCGGCCACGCTCGCCGACGGGCCCGGAGCCCAAGCCGCAGTCGCGAGCCACCGCGTACTACGGGGCCCCGCCGGCCCCGCCGGTCATGCCCCGCCCGCGGCCGGCGACAAAGAAGTCCGTGCTGGGTACTCGCCCGGGTTCGGCTACGGTCCGGGTGACGGCGGCCGATGCTCGGGAGGCGGTCGAGCGGGTTCGCGACCGGCTGGATCGTGCGGAGTCCGAGGCCTCTGACGCGGTGCCGATCTCGGTGGATCTCGAAGATCTCGAGGAGCTCGAGGAGCTCGAGGATATCGAGACAACGGAGCCGACCGATGTGCTGGACGTACTCGAAGAGGCCTCCACCGTCGAAGCCGTCGAAGACGAAGACGACGCGGCCGCGCGCTCCGGTACCCAGCCGCTGCCCACCACGCCCCTACAGCCCGTGGAGACCGAGGCGCTGGGTGTGCTGTCGTCGGGCGGCTACATGCTCTCGGCGCCGCCCCCGCAGAGCGACGGCATGCGGTTGGGCGCGATGGTGGCGGTGGCCGGCTTGGCGGCGCTCGTTCTTGGGGGGCTGACCGCTTGGCTCGTGCTGGACGGCGGCGATCCTCCGAGCGAAGCCGCCATGCCCGCGGTTGCCGTCTCGGCTCCCGGCCCGGATGCGGTCGCCGCTCCGGCGGCTTCGCCCGAGCCGGTCGAGCAATCGCCGGTGGCGGACGTTGGGACGGTGGAGGTGCAGGCCATCGATGGGGCACGGGTCGAGATCGACGGAGATGATCGCGGCGAGGTGCCGATCTCGGTCGAGCTGCCGCTGGGCAAGCACCGGGTCAAGGTCACCGCGCCGGGGTACCATCCCTGGCAGACCACCATCGACGTCAAGCCCGGGGCCAACGCCGCGGTGACGGCCGAGTTGGTCGAGGCCGAGGCTACGCCGGCGGCCAAGGTCGACGAGCCGGCGCCCAAGCCCAAGGCGACCAAGCGGGCCAAGCCTCGCTCCAGCAAGTCCAAGCCCAAGGACGACGAGACCAAGACCAAGACCAAGTCCAAGTCCGGCGTCTTCATGGACCCGTCGAAGAAGAAGGGCGACGGTATATTCATGCCCGTCGGAGGCAAGTGACCTTGCAGTTGTGTTGCAGTCATCTCGTGGCCATCAGCCTCCTCCTGTCGGTTGCCCCGCGCCCCGCCTGGGCCGCGTCTAGCGCCTCGCCCAGTTTGGAAGAGCAGGTCGACGCCATCAACGAGCAGGCGATCGAGAAGTTCCAGGCCAAGGAGTATGAGGAGGCCGTCGAGCTGTTCGAGAAGGCCTACGAGCTCCAGCCCGAGCCCAACTACCTGTTCAACATCGGGCGGATCTACGAGGAGAGCGGCAACCTCGAGAAGGCGGTCGTGTACTACGAGCGCTACGTCAAGGAGCCCGGGGTCCCGCTCGAGGCTCGTGAGCGGGCGCTCGAGCGGTTGCGGGTGCTCCGGGCGATCCTGGAGGAGACCGCGGTCGAGGAGCCCGATCCTGAGCCTGAGCCTGAGCCCGAGCCTGAGCCCGAGCCCGAGCCCGAGCCCGAGCCCGATCCTGAGCTCGACAAGGCCAAGCCTTCCAAGCTACGGGTCGCCGGTTACGCCCTGTTGGGGGTCGGTGGGGCGGGGCTGGCTGCCGGCGGGGTGCTCGCGGGGCTGGCCTTGGGCCAGTCCAACGCGCTCGAGGAGCAGAGCACGCTCGAGGAGCGCGTCGATACCAGCAACCGAGGGCAGAACCTGGCGCTCAGTGCCGACATCCTGTTTGGGGTCGGGGGGGCGGCTGCGGTCGCGGGGTTGGTGATGGTCATCGTCTCGCTCAAGCGCAAGCCCGACGCCCAGGCCCGTGCTCCGAGGCCGGCCGTGACGCCCTGGGCCACCCGGCGCAGCGCCGGGATGGCCGCCACGCTGCGTTTTTGAGCTCAACCCTGAAGACACGAGACATCACCATGCGCCTGCCACGTCGTGTTGCCTCGTTCACCGCTGGCCTTGGCCTGTTGGCCGGGCTCAGCGTGAGCGCGAGCTGTTCGGTTGTCCTCGACTTTCCCCAGTGTGTGGAGCACACCGATTGCACCAACGCCCAGGGGACCGAGCTCGAGTGTCGGAGTAACCTGTGCGTAGAGCCTATCGATCCGTCGACCATCGCGTGTAGTGCCGATGCCGATTGCGAGGTGACGTTCGATGACACGGTGATCTGCGGCGTGGACAACGTCTGCGCGGCGCTCACCACCGAGCGATGCGAGCTGCGGATCCGACCCGAGGGCATTCCCTCGTCCGATGTCGTGTACATCGGCTCGATCTTGCCGCGCACCGGCGTCTATTCCGAGCTCGGGCAGACGCTGGACAACGCGATCCAGCTGGCGGTGGAGGACTTCAACAGCGTCGCCTTCCTGCCTGGAGGGCGCCAGGTAGGCTGGGTGGCCTGTGACTCGCAAGGGCGCTCGCAAGAAGCGGCGGCCGCCGCCCAGGAGCTGCTCGCGGCCGGGATCACGGCGATCATCGGGCCGGGCCTGTCGCAAGAGACGATCGACGTGGCCAACGTGACCGCGCCGGCCGGTGCCTTGCTGGTCAGTCCCTCGGCCTCGGCCCAGGTGCTCGGTCTTCTCAACGACAACAGCCTGGTGTGGCGAACGACCGGCAACGACGCGGTCCAGGCGGCGGGGTTCGCCGAGCGCCTCGCGTCGCTCGAGCCCGCGCCGCAGCGGGTGTTTGCCCTGGTCAAGGACGACCTCTACGGGGAGGGGCTGCTCGAGGCCCTTGCGCCGCGCTTGGAGGGGGTGCTGCCCGATGGCGGTCTGGGCACCGCCTTCTACTCCGATCTGGGTACGTTCGAGAGTACCGACGACCTGCGCGCCGAGTACGGATCGCGGGTGGCGATCGCCTTCGAGCGCGACCCCGACGTCATCCTCGTCCTGGGCAGCGTGGAGGCGCGCGAGCTGGTCCTCTTCTACCTCGAGGCCTGGGCGGGAGCCGATCCTCGTCCCCCCCTGCCGCGCTTTATCGTAAGCAACGAGGCGGTGCCTGCCCTCGAGGCGATCGTCAATGGAGTCAGCGACAACTTCAAGGCGTCGCTGATGACCAGCCTCGAGGGGGTGACCCATCGGACGATCGACCCGGACAACTATGAGCCCTTCGCGATCCGCTACATGATCCGGTTTGACGCCGACGCGGGGATAGACGCGGGCTTGGCCTACGACGCGGCGATGGTGGTGATGCTGGCCCATAGCGCCCTATCGCCGCAGAGCAACAGCGGCTCGGAGCTGGCCGAGGCATTGGGGCGCTTGGCCGACGAGTCGGCACCTGCGGTGTCGTATAGCGACGGGCTGTCGTACATCGGAGCGGTGCAGCAGGCCTTGCAGGCGGGAGAAAGTGTGGACTTTCGCGGCGTCAGCGGTGAGCTCGACTTCGACCTCGGCTCGGGCGACACCCTGCGCGATCTGACCGGCTGGGACGTGGAGCCGGTCTCGGGCACCACGCGACCGATCCTCCGCGCACGGCGGCGCTTCGACCGAAGCGAAGGCACCTGGTCGGATCTCTAGGCCGGCCCTACCAACAAACCTCCCTCCTCAGCGCCGGCGAGCGTCGAGGGCGAAGCGCCCGGGCCCGACCAGCAGCAGCCCGAGGAAGACGATTCCGTCTTCGATGGCGTGCGAGGCGGCGATGAACCCGTCGCCCTTGCTGAGGTGCATGGTGGCGGCGACCGCCATCGTCGCCGCCAGCATCGTGCATGCGGGGCGGAACAACAGGCCCAGCGCCAGCAGGATCCCGCCGCCGAACTCGGAGATCGCTCCGGCGAAGCCCCAAAGCGTGGGGGCGAAATCGATGCCCAGGTGACCCATGGCTTTGCCCAGCTTGGCCCATCCCTGGGCTCCGCCGGCGAGCTTGGGCCAGCCGTGCAGCACGAACATCACACCCAGGCCGAGTCGGATGAACAAAAGACCATGATCGCGCCACTTGTCGGTGCCGGACATCGGCGCCGAGCATGCGAGGTCTCGGTGTCGGGGTCAATCGGGGGTGCGGGTGACGGTGGCAGGGCGCTCTGGGAGCGGCGCTCGGGGGTCGGCCGCCGGGCGCGGCTCGATCCCTACGCGAACCGTAGCCCGAGGTGGGGGCGCTTCCCCACAGGTCATCGGGTCAACCAGACCCGAGCCGAGTTGTCGCGCCGTGGTCCGAGCCGTGACACGGTGACACCGGACTCCTTATTATGGATCCATGGGTCGTTCTTCTTGGTCTTGTTGGGTCGTGCTGGTCGGGCTCGCGACGGGTTGCCAACTGGTCACCAGCGGAATCGGAGGCGGAGGGGGGAGCTCGCGGGGGGATACTGGCGGGTCCTCGGGTTCCACGAGCGAGGGCAGCATGACGACGGGTCCGACCTCGGTCGCCGGTGCCGAGGGGAGCGGGAGTACCTCGGCATCGGGCGGGGGGATGACCTCGGCCGAGACCTCGATGGCGACCGGGATCGACAGTACGAGCGGGGGCGAGGTGCCCGAATGCTCACGGGATAGCGCTGTCTGTGATCCCAATGCGACCTGCGACGAGGACACCGGTGAGTGCACCTGCAATCCGGGATACGAGGGGGACGGCCGGCAGTGCAGCGTCGACGCCATGCTGCCGACGCTGCGGATCGAGGCGCTTTGTGTGGGTCAAGGGCCCTGCGGCTCGTCCTACTGCCTGAACTCGGACTTCGAGACCGACGAGGCCGAGATGACCGGCGACCCGGCGGTGAGCTACGAGGTGACGCTGAGGTTTCGCGGCGTGTTCGAGGAAAAGGAGTATAACGGCGGCACCAACGACGGGTTCTGGCACGAGGGCGGAACTCCGAACGATGACGAGTGGAATATCTATGAGCTGGAGATCTCGGATCCACCCCAGTCCTACTGGCTCAATAGCGGGAGCTCGTACATGGACCACTGCGAGATGGTGGACTACGAGCAGACCGTCACGGTCCTCGGTGGCTCCATGGTCACCGTGACGATGGAGGAGCGCTCTGGCAGCTGTGCCGCGAGGAACCGCGACGACGGGGGAGATCCGATCGTCATCCCCGGGATCCCGCCTGCCCCCGATTCATTCAACGGCCAGTTCCTCCAGGTGGACGTGGTCGACATCGTGCCCGTGCCTTGAAGACGTCTACTATCGTCTCCGAGCAAGCATCGGTCGCTTACTCCTCGTCCGAGGACCGTTCTTGCTTGCCGTCGCCCTCGCGAGGCCGGGCCAGCGCTTCGAGCCGCACCCACCCCCACAGGTAGCGCCAGTCCTCGCCCCGGATCACCCGCGTCGCGGTGCCCACCACCGCGAACACACCGAGCAGCACCGCCGCCTCGATCGTGAGCATGGCGCTGGCCGATCCCTCCATGCTGCCCTTGACGCCCACCGCTGCGGCCACGCCCACCATCGCCACCGCCACCACGCGCGCGTAGGCAGCCAGCGGGAAGATCTCGGCGAAGGGCAGCGCCGTGGCGCGAGCGATGCACCAGGTATAAAAGAGTACGATCGGCACGAACGCCAGCGCAGTGCCCATAGCGGGCCCCACGAAGCCGAACACCCACAAAAGCGGGATGCTCAGCGCCACGTTGGACAAGAGCGAGAGCACGGAGGCTTGGAACACCATCCGTGGCTGGCCCGCGGCGACGATGACCGAGCCGAACGCGGCCACGCGCCCCACGGTGAGGATCGCGTACCAGCGCAGCACGGGCGCTGCGTTGGCGTACTGGGCGGTGAATAGCAGCTCCACGACCTCCTCGGCGGCCACCACGAACACCAGGGCCACGGGTACGACGACCAGTGACACTTTCTCGATCGATGCCCGCCAAAGATCGATCGCCTCGCGGGCTCGGCCAGCTCGGAACATCTCGACCAGCTGGGGTGCCATCGCGGTGCCGACCATGTAGGGCACGCGGGTGATGATGGGGATCTGCCACGCACCGGCCTGGTACTCCGCGAAGATCACGTCCGCGAAGGTGAGCATGATGAGGAAGCGATCGAAGCTGTTGTTGAGGATCGCGACGATGTCGGTGAGCCCCAGCGGGAGCCCGAAGCGGATCATCTCGCCCAGCGAGACCGGCGAGGCGATCCGCGGGGCCCGGCGATAGAGCACCCGCAAGGTCACCAGCACCCACAGCCCCTGGGCTGCGCCCAAGCCCACCAGGCACTGGGCCACCGTCCACACCGAGCCACCCAACGCCAGTGGCACTAAGGTACAAAGCGACAGTCCCAGCGACCGAAACACCCCGTAGGCCGCGGCGGCTCGCGGACGATCCTCGGCCACCAGCAGGTTGGGCATCAGCCGCCCCGGCAGATCGCCCAGGGGCAACAGGGCGATGATCACCAAGGGGCCCAGATCCACGATCTGCTCCCCGTCGACCGGCGAGATCATCTCGACCAGCGCGCGTCCGTGCAGGCCGAGGACGACAAGCAGCGCGGCCGCCCCCCCGCCCAGGGCGAGCATGGTGCGGACCACCTTACGAGCCACCGCTCCTCGTTCGGCCAGGGGCCGGCCGGGGAGGTGGTACATGATGGACTGGGGAAAGCCGGTAGAGAGGACGAGCGCGACGGTGTTGTAGACCAGCAGCAGGGCGGTGAGCGTGGCGACGTCGGACTTGCCCAGCAGGCGGACGATGACGAGGGGGACGACGACGTCGGCTAGCGTGGCCAACACGTTGCCCAGCACCAGCACTCCGGCGGCGTGGGACGCCTTGCTCGCGGCCGACCGAGCCATGTTCATGGCCGAGGGGGGCGCCGCGGCGGGCTGGCCGGGCGAGGGCGGTCGGGAGTCATGGCGAGGGCTCGCAGGCGGGCCCGGAGGATACCCGCCCGCAACCCCTGGCTGCTCTAGAGCGAGCGCGACTGGAAGTACGCGCTGCGATCCGACACGTACATCACGCCCTGCTGGCCGAGGTTGACGTCGGCGAAGCGGCGGTGGAACTGCATCAGGAACGGAGACGCGGGCGAGGTCTTCGGCGTGCGGTAGCTCAGCGAGACGCTCGTCGTAGCGCCGGCGTGGGGAGCCCCGGCCGGGTGGCGGAGCGGGGCGGCCGCCGATGGGTCGAGCCCGCGACTCGGCTCATAGGGGACCGTGAGGCTGCTCTCGGCCATGCGGGGCGGCAAGTAGGGGACGGTGCGGCTGCTGTCGGCATGCCGACCGGGATCGAACAAGACGGTCTGGCTACTGTCGAGCGCGGGCTCTGCCGCCTCCGAGCTCTCCGAGCCATTGTCGCCCCAGGGAAGGGTGGGGGAGCTCTCGCCCCACGCGGCGTCCTGATCTGCTTGCAGCCCGATCGGGCAGCCACCCAGTCGCGCCGGGGCGTCGGCGATCGCGTCGTAGAGCTCCACCAGGGGATCGTCGGCGGGCAGGTCGAGCTCGGGCACGTCGAAGACCTCGCCGGGCACGTCGATCGACACCAGGCTGAAGCGACGGCTCCAGCGGTACAGCGAGCGTCGCGGCAGGTCGCCCTGGTAGGGCCCCCGCCGCAGGTCGTCGGCGCTCAAGAAGAGCACCGTCGTGTGCGGGTTGCCGTCGGCGCAGGCGCGATGGAAGCTGGCGTTGCTGATGAACAGCATCATGGCCGCCGCGTCCTCGGGGACGCCCACCAGCGTGACGCCGCGTAGGTCGATCGTGAACACGTGCTCCATGCGCTGGTCGCTCGGATCCCAGTGCTGCATGGAGCCCGCTTGCAGCAGCAGCTCGGCCAGCTCGGGGAAGGTGGGCCACTGCGCGTCGGTCAGACCGACCGGAGAACCGAACACCCGGTTGTAGCTGCCGGGCGCGGGCGCCGTCTCCAGATCGGCGAAGTAGAGGGTCAGATTGCGCTCGTTGTCGCGGAAACGATCCGCGAGCTCTCGAATTGTTTCGATGGTGGTCCTAGCCATGAAATTTTCAAGCCCCCCAAAGGCCCTTCGAGCAGAGATCGGCGCGCAGGGCGTTCGCACGACCGAGTACCCCGTCGAAGTCATTTCCAAGACGGATCCCAACGGGACTGGTTGCACCCCCACGGTCACGTTTTGTGGGGTTCGGGTCCGATGGAGCCACCCTCTGATCTGGCCGAGCTCAGCGTATACTTGTAGCTTCGGCCTCGGCGTCGGTCGCGTCATCGAGCCACCGAAGGAACGCACCGACCTCGTCGGGGGTGGGATCTTGCCAGATCCGTAGCCCGCTGCGGCTGGTGGCGTCGGCGGCGGTGGTGTCGGCGATCGTGCCGCGCGCCGACCAGGCCATGGGGTCGTTGCGCCGCGAGAACTGCCGCATCTGGCCGGACTCCACGTCGACCCACAGGCTCTCGGTGTCGTGGCCCCGGTCGGAGCGCGGTCGCAGCAGCAGCACCCGGGCATCGGGGGAGGCGATGAGGCGATCGAAGCTCTGCGTCACCGACGGTAGGAGGCGGAAGTGGTCGCCGGCCAGCCGCCACAGCAAGGTGTGGTCGTCGTGGGTGCGTAGCAGCAGGGTGCGTCGCTCGGTATCGACCATCAGGGTGCGGAGCTCGGGCTCTCGGAACAGCAGGTGGACGTTGCCGCTTTGTTGGCCGATGTGCCACACCCGCAGCGTGGTGGAGACTACCCGTGCTTCGTGGTCGCGCACCATGTCGGCGGTGGCCATGCGGACGCCGCCTCGCACATAGGCAAACGCGAGTCGCTTGCTGGGCTGCTCGCCGTCGGGCCACTCGAGCATGCGGCCCTGGTCGTCGTCCAGATCCCACAACCACGAGCCGGTGGGGTGGTCGCTGAGCAGGTGGCGGCCCGAGGGGGAGAAGCGCAGGGCGGTCGCCGGCGAGTCGGTGACCGAGAACGCCTGGGGTTCTTCGCCAGTGAGCCCAAACAGCACCACCTCGCAGCGATCGAGGCCCTGGCACTGCGGGGCGGCGATGAGGTCGCCGTCGGGCGACCACGTCCACGCCACCGTGTCTGGCGAGCCTGTCTTTCGCAGGTAGACCGGCGACTGATCGCGATCGGCCACCGACCACACGACCAGCTGCCCGTTCTCGTCGTAGGCGGCGAGCTCGTGGCCTTGGGGGGAGAAGCCCAGGTCGAGGATCGCCAGATCGTGGCGGCCGAGCATCCCGCGGGGTTCGCCGCGCTCGGACCACAGCTCCACGATGCCCTGGCGGGTGGCCGAAGCGAGCAAGCTACCGGCGTGCGAGAAGGCCAGGGCGGTGATCGAGCCGCGTGCGGTGGTGACCTGGGAGCCGTCGGGCTCGGTCCCTTCGCCGCCCGCCCCCGTCAGGCGCCACAGCTGCACGTGCTCGTCGCCGGTGGCGGCTGCGGCCCACGTGCCTTCGGGCGACAGGGCGATCGCGGTGATGAGAGCATCGAGGCTCAGCAGTGGCTGGGTCAGCGTCCCCCTGTGCAGCATCAGCTCGCGGGCGCGGCGGCAGGCCAGGACCTTGTCGCCCGAGGGGGAGCGGGCCAGCAGGGTGGTGCCCTCGAGTCGGGACGATGGCTGAGGCCGACCCTTGACGGAGGTCCACCGCCGCACCATGCCGTCCTCTGCCGTCGACCACAGGTGCTCGCCGTCCCCGTCGAACTGGACGTCGTGGATCCCCGGGCCGTGTTCGAGCGTGAAGTGGGTCTGACGCTCGAGCATCCAGATCCGGATCGTGCGATCGCTGCTAGCCGAGGCGAGGATCTCGTCGTTGGGTGAATAGTCCAGGGAGAGGATCGAGCCCTCGTGGTCGCGGATCGCTCGGATGCTCTGGCCGCTCCAATTCATCAGGCGCACCACACCGCTTCGGGAGCCGAGGGCGAGCTGCTCGCCGTCGGAGGTCAGCGCGACCGCCCTCAGCGGGCCATCGTCACCCTCGATCCGGCGCATGGCGACCGCGCTGCCGCCGTCGTCGGAGCGCTCCCACAGGTAGAGCGCTCCATCGAGCCCGATCCCGGCGATCCGTTGGCCGTCGGAGGTCACCGCCAGATCTTGCAGGCGGGCCCGGGGCGGCTCGAGTCGAACGCGCTCGTCGGTGTCCAGCGACCAGAGCACCAGCCCCTGCCCGGCCATCACCAGCACTCGGCCGCCATCGGCGAAGACGAGCCGCTCGATCCGTCCCACGCCCGGGTTGTGGCGGCGATGGATCACCCCGCGCCGCATCGCGTCGGCGGCGATCGTGCGCGCGGCCGGGAGCCAGTCGGTGTTGCTGGGGGTCAGCTGCTTGAGCGCGGCCAGGGCGGCGGTGGGGCTCTTGTCGAGCGCTTCTCGGGCGTAGGCCAAGACCAGGTCGTCTCGTTTCTCGGAGACGGTGCGCGACTGGGCTCGGCGTAGCTCGGCCTCGGCGTTGAGGAGCCGGGCGCGTTCGAATTGAGCCCGTAGTCGCTCCCCTTCGGCTCGGGCCGCGCGCTCCTCGCGTTCGGACCACCAAAGGCCCGCCACCAGCGCGGCCGCGAGCACCACCAGCAGCCCGTAGATCAGCCGGCGTAGGGCCACCCGTGGGTCGCGGGTGAGCTCGTCGAGCAGCGGCTCCATCGCCGGGTAGCGCTCGGTGGGGTGGATCTGCAGGCCGCGCTGGAGCACCTTGAAGATCCGCGGAGGGATCTCGCTGTAGCGTGGGGGTGCCTCCAGACGCCCGGCGAGCACGTTGCGACGCAGGGCGGAGAGGTTCTCCCCTCCGAAGGGGCGAAAGCCATAGAGCGCCTCGAACAGCGACACGCAATACGAGAACTGATCGCTGCGGGTGTCGGCCCGCTGTCCCAGGTGCTGCTCGGGGGCCATGTAGGCCGGCGTGCCCATGATCACCCCGGTGCGGGTGAGCGGAGCGTCGGGCGCGGTTGCCGAGTCACCGGAGACCAGCGAGAGGCTGGGGGGGCTGCTGTGGGGCAATACGGGGCGGGAATTCGAGATCGCGGCGCCGGCCTCGAGCTCCTGTCGGGCGAGGCCGAAGTCCACGACCCGCACCGCGCCGTCGCGCCGGACCAGCACGTTGGCCGCCTTGAAATCGCGGTGCACGATGCCGGCCGCGTGGGCGGCGGCCAGGCCTCGGCCCGCGGCCACGTAGGCCTCGAGCACCTCGCGCCAGACCCGGCCCTCTTGCCGTTGCCACACCGCGAGGGTGCCGCCGTCGACGAACTCCATGGCCAGGTAGACCTGCTCTTGCCAGGTGTCGACCTCGTAGACGTGGATCACCGAGGGGTGGCTGAGCCGAGCCAGCGCTTGAGCCTCGCGGATCAGGCGGGCTCGTCCGTCGCTGCTCGCCGAGCCTCGGCCGTGCAGCAGCTTGACCGCGACCTTGCGGTCGAGCGTGTCGTCGTAGGCGGCGTAGACCATGCCCATCCCGCCCTCGCCGATCCGCTTGATCACCACGAAGCGGCCGATCCGGGTCGGCTCGTCGCTTGCCGATGATGGATCCGATGATGGATCCGAAGGCTCGGTCTTGGTCTGGGGGGTCGAGGGGCTGGTCGAAGGGCCAGCCGAGGGGCCATTCGACCGGCCATGCGAGGACGCCTTCGACGAGCCAGCGCCGAACAATTGCGCCTTGACGTTGGCCCGAACCTTGCGCAGCCACGCCCGGCTCTCCGCCGAGACCGGATCTCCCGGGCGGCCCCCGGTCGTCACCGAAGCGGTTCCCTATCGCGGGCGGTAGGTGATGCGGCCGCGGGTGGGGTCGTAGGGCGAGACGGCCACGGTGACCTTGTCGCCCAGCACCACACGGATTCGATAGCGCCGCATCTTTCCCGCCAGCTTGGCGATGACGTCGTGCCCCGGTGCCACGTTGACCTTGAAGGTCCCGCCGGTGAGGACTTCGACGACTTTGCCCTCGAACTCAATTGCGTCGTCGCTGGCCATTCGGTCACGCCTGTTATCACATCTTGGAGATCCGCGGGGCCGAAGATCGGCTGGGGGATCCCCTGGGTCTCATTTTCGCCGGTGTCCACGCCCTTGCTTTGGTTGGACCACACACGGGCCCCTGAGGTTTGCCTCGGCGCGTACGGGGTGCGCAAGCACCGATGTCGGGCAAATGCGCACTAGACGCGAGATTCTCCGACCCCGCCGTGACCCGCCGAGACCCGCCGTTTGGCGGTGGGGGTCGGTTTACGACGCGTTTACCGCAGATGCACGGAGGTCCGCCCGGGACGGCGTCAGGCTGAGTTTGAGCCGGAACGAAGACTGACCCGGCGACCCAAGGACGAATCATGAAGATCTGGAACAACCCCAAGTCTCGCTTCCTTTTGCCCGCGATCGGTGGCTTTGCGCTGCTGGGGATCGGCGGCGCCGCGCTGGCCGTGCCTGACGCCGGCCCTCGTGACGGCAAGCGCGGAGGTCTTTGCGCCAAGGTCGAGTGCACTGACGCTCAGCGTGAGGACGTGAAGGCCGTAATGTCCGAGCTTCGCGCCGACAGCAAGGGGGATCGCGCGGCGGTCAAGCGCTTGCACAAGCAGCTCGCTGCCGAGTTCGCCAAGGCCCAGCCCGACGAGGGCGCGATGCGCTCGATCCAAGCGCAGATCGCCACTCACCAGCAGCAGATGAGCGACCGGGGCATGGACGCGATGCTCGAGATCCACGCCCTGCTCGACGCGGAGCAGCGGGCCACGCTGGCCAAGGCGATGGAGCGCCGCGGGATGCGGGGCGTAATGCGCAATGGCAAGGGCCATCGTAAGGGCAAGGGCCAGCGGGGCGATCGCAAGCGCGAGGCGGCCGGATGACCCCCCTGGTGATCCTGATGACCCTGTTGGGGAGCGCCGTGGTGATCGCGGTGGCCTATGTGGCGGTCGAGCCCGAGCCTCGCTCGGCGGTCGACCGCGGGCCGCGGTGAGCGGGGCCGCGGTTGGCTCTCCCGTCCCGTCGCTCGCTCCCCGTAGCCCCCGATACGGAGTGGATACACGGGGTGCCGGCGGGGCCAGACCGGGCCAGACCGGGGTTACGAGCCGCAGGCGTCCGGGTGTGGATCCTTGTCGCAGCACCCGACGGCCGCGTCGGCGCTGCACTCTTGCTCTAGCCGATTGGCGGTGGCCTCGTCTAGATCGTCTCGGCACACGCACAGTTTTTCGCAGCAGTGATCGCCCAGGCCCTGGATCCGGGCGCAGGTAAAGCCGTTCTTGCAGGCGGTGTCCGCCTCTCCGCCCTGGCAGTCTCCGTCGCTCTCACAGCTGAGCGAGCACATCGAGCGGCTCATCACGTACTCTTGATCGAGGACGCACGAGCCTTCTTCGCAGCGAAACTGTTGCTCGCCGGATACTTCGTTGCAGTCGTCGCTATTGCTGCACTCGAGCCCCGGTGGCTCCACATCCTCGGCGTAGACGCACAGCAGGTGATCGCAAGTCAGCGCGGGGAAGGTGATCGCCTGGCTCTGCGGGACGAACCCCGGGCCGTGGTTACACGGGAGGCCCACGTCGCTTTGGGGGCAGGCGACCAGCAGTAGCGGGAGCAAGGCAATGGCAGCGCGCATGGACATACGCCCCCTCTCAACCGCGAGTCGCCCCGAGGTTTCCCGGGGGGCCGGGAGTGGCTGGGCTGGCGAAGGGCGGCCGGGCCGGCGAGGGGCGGTAGGCCCGCGGCGCTTGGCTCTACCGGGTCGCGCGTCAGCTACGGGAGATGCTCGGCGTGAGCGCACGAGCGACTCGCGTCACGATCCGATCGAAGCTCGGGCAGTCGCGCCGGATCGCGGCACATACCTCCGGCGTTTTTCCTCATCGGCCGGGGAATCGAAGATGTGGGCCTGGTAGCCCTCGGCGCGGATGCTGCCGAACCCTCGGTAGTCCTCCAGCCACTCGGCGAGCTTCTCGGCGTTGGGACGACGCAGCCGCATGGCGCGGTGGTCGTCGAGATCGCACAGGACCACGCTGGCTACCGGATCGGTCAGGACGTCGAGCAGTCGGTCGGAGTGGGTGGCCACGACGACCGGAGCGTGCTCGGCCGCCTCTTCGAGCAAGCCCACCACTCGGGTCAGCAGCGCAGGGTGCAGGTGCATCTCGGGCTCGTCGAAGGTGAGCAAGGAGCGGCTTTGGTGAAGCTCGACTAGCGCGAGAAAGGCGAGGTAGGCGATCTGGCCCTCGGAGAGGTACTCGACCGGGAGCGGGTTGTCCGGTGCGCTTCCGAACACGACCTCGAGCTCGATACTGCCGCGGCCCGAGGGCGAGATCCGGAAGTTGCGGACGTCGTCGCCCAGCCCCATGCGCGCCCGCTCGATGACGCGGGTCCAGACATCGTCGCCGGAGTTTCTCAGGTGCTGGAAGACGTTCGGTAGGTTGAGCGCGTAGCGAGCGAGGGACTCGGACCGCTCGACCACGATCCTAGCGGTCGGGGTCGAGCGTCGTCGACTGTGGCTTGCGCAATTAGCGCGTGCTGCGTGGATTTATCGGGCTGCAAACGACAAACAGCTCGCAGGCCGGCGCCCACGAGCTGTTCTTACCGAGGACCGACCCTTTCTTAGCCGTCGGCCAGCTTCTTCTTGAGCTCTTCGAGCTGGGCGTCGATCTCGGCGGCCTTGGTCGCGCCGGCCACTTCTTCGTCGCTGGGCGGGCTGGCTCCCGCGTCGCCCGCTCCCGCTCCGGCCCCGGTCCCGGCGGAGGCGTCGACCTGGCCGCCGATCGCCTTGCGCTCGGCCTCGGCGGCCTGCAGGGCCATCTTTTGCTTGAGGGCGGCGAGCTGATCATCGACGCCGCTGCTGGCCTCGAGCGCCTTGAACTGCGACTCGAGCGAGGCTTCGGGCAGCGCTCCGCTGATCTCCGCGGTGGCTTCGGCCTCGGCCTCGAGCTGGGTCACCCGGTCGGACATGCGCTCGAAGGTGTCGAACGCCGAGGTGGAGTTGATGTTGCCCAGCGTCTCGTTGATCGTGCGCTGCGCCTCGGCCCGCTTCTGCCGCGAGACCAGGATGTTGCGCTTGCGCTTGGCCTCTTCGATCTTGTTGTCGAGGCCTCGCAGCGCGGCCTTGAGCTGCTCGACCGATTGCTTTTGGGCCTCCCACTGCTGGCGCAGGGTCTCGGCGACCTCGTCGTGCTCAGCCTTGCGGGCCAGCGCGGCCTTGGCCAGGTTGTCGTCGCCGGCCTTGATGGCCAGCATGGCCTTGCGCTCCCACTCGGCGGCCTTGGCTGCTTCTTGCTGGTACTGCTTTTTGAGGCGCTTTTCGTCGGCGATCGCGACCGCGACCTGCTTTTTGGCCTCGACCAGCTGCGACTTCATGTCGACGAGGACCTGGTTGAGCATCTTCTCCGGATCCTCGGCCTTGTTGATCAGCTCGTTGATGTTCGAGCGGATCAGGGTGCCCAGCCGTGAAAATAGTCCCATCCTATGCACTCCCCTCGGCGGCGGCCTCGCCCGCGTCGGCCGGCTTGCTCGCCGGCTTGCCCCACTTGGCCAGCTTGTCCCAGTGGTTGTCCAGGGCCATGCACATGTCGTCGATCATGGCCTGAAATTCGTTGAAGTCGAGGTTCTCCAGCTGCTGGGCCCCGGACAGCACGACCTTATCACTCTGCAATGAGTACGAGGAGTGAAGCAGCTCCGAGTTGAGCTCGAGCAAGCTGCGGAACAGACCCTCGTGGTCCTCCTCTTGGCCTCCGAGGGTGAACACCTCGAGCGAGAAGAGCACGATCGGATCGTCGGCGCTGACAGCGATCTGTGCTGGGTGCGCGCTGTCGGGTGTCAGGACCCAGGTGTTGTGACCGATCTGCTCATGGGGCAGCCCGGTGCGAGCGAAGTGAGAGTCGAGGTCGTCGAGGCGGCTCATCCTGTTTGTCGTCTCTGGGTGGTGATCCCCGTTGGTGTCCCCGCGTGGATTGATGGAGGCGAAGCGCTTGCCGCGAGAGCCGCAGATTAGGCGCGGACGGCAAGCGCGGCAAGCGATCGGTGGGTGGACCGGGCGAGTCAACCGCGTCCCGCGGAGCTTTATGCCAAGCCTTCGCGCGCGGTCGGCCGGCGGGTCGGGGAGGCCGCTGAGTGACCGACCAGAGCCGTCCATCGCCGGGGACCGGCCGTCTGCGGACAGGGGCCCGTCGTGGGGCTTTTCCGGGGTCGGTGGCCGTGGTATCCCGCGCCACTACCATGTCCGAAGTCGCGTCCATCGTGGGCCCGCTGCCCCGCCATGTCGGCATCATCATGGACGGGAACGGCCGTTGGGCGCGGGACAACGGGCTGCCCCGCGAGGAGGGCCACGCCCGCGGAGCAGACTCGGTCCGTACCGTGGTGCGAGCCGCGCGCAAGCTCGGTCTCCAGGCGCTGACGCTGTTCGCATTCTCCAGCCAGAACTGGGATCGCCCGCCCGAAGAGGTCTTCCACCTCATGCAGCTGCTGCGGCGGTACCTCATCCAAGAGCGTTCCGAGATCCTCGACAACGGGATCCGGCTGACCACGGTGGGCGACACCGAGCGCCTGCCCCCCTATGTGCGTACGCCGCTGTTCGATCTGATGACCGCCTCGGCGGACAACGACGACATGGTCCTGTGCCTGGCGCTGAGCTACGGCGGTCGCGAGATGATCGCCAAGGCCGCGGCCGCCATGTGTCGGGCGGCCCTGGCGGGCAAGCTCGACCCCGCCACGGTCGATCCCGAGGTCTTTGGCTCCTATCTCGAGTCGTCCAACCTGCTGCCGCCGATGGATCTGCTGATCCGCACCAGCGGCGAGCACCGGATCTCCAACTTCTTCTTGTGGGAGATCGCGTACGCGGAGCTCTACTTCACCCGGAAGCTGTGGCCCGAATTCGACCGTGGCGACCTCGAGGAGGCGCTGCGGGACTTCTCTCGCCGAGAGCGACGTTTCGGGCTCACCTCCGACCAAGTCTCTGCGCTGCCCACCCGGGCGGTCGGGGAAGACGGGACCTCCGCGGCGTCCAGCAGTGGGTGACGTGCTCAAGCGGGTCGGGACGGCCGCCGTGCTGGTGCCGATCGTCCTGGCGGTCCTCTACCTCGATCCGACGCCGTGGTCGACGGTCGTGTCTTGCGCGATCGTGGCGTGGATCTCCCTGGACGAGTACCTGCGGATGGCGCTGCCCGTGTCGGAGGACGACCGGGGGACGCTGCTGCGCGTGGTGACCGGGCTGCTGGGGGTCGCGGTGGTGGTGCTGCCGACGGTGCTCTCGCCCGGGGTGGTGTTGCCTCCGCTGCTGGCGGGATCGGCGATCGCCGTGGGTTTTGCCACTCTGGGACGGCCGCGGCACCTCGAGGCCGCGGGGCGGCACTTTGGGGTTTGCCTGTCGGGGTTGCTCTACGTACCGCTGCTGATGTCGGTGTTGCCCCTGCTCAAGCGGGATGGGCTCGAGCACTGGATCACGTTGTCGCTGTCCATCGCGTTCTTCTCGGACACGGTGGCGTACTTCTTCGGGCGGGCGTTCGGGCGGCACAAGCTCTACGAGGCGGTCAGCCCCAAGAAGACCTGGCAGGGGGCGTTCGGGGGGGTGCTCGGGTCGCTGGTGGCGACCGTCGGGGTGGGCTCGCTATGGCTGCTGCCCGATCTTCCGATCGCGCATGCGGTAGTCCTTGGTGTCGTGGCCAATATCTGCGGGCAAGCCGGCGATCTGGTCGAGTCGATGCTCAAGCGCACCTACGGGGTCAAGGACTCGAGCAACCTCTTGCCCGGTCACGGGGGCATGCTCGATCGGATCGACGCGATGGTCTACGTGGCGCCGGTGGTCTACTACTACGTGACCCAGGTAGCCTGAGCGTCCGCGAGCTTGAAAAGATCCATCCGCGCCCGGTGCGGGGCGAGCACGGCTCGCTCGGCATGGCGCGGGTGGGAGGTGATGCGAGAAAAACTCAGCCGCTCGACGAGGGCGGAAGGGCCTTGAGATCCTTCTTTTTGTTGCCCAGGAGGTAATAGGCCCCACCGGCGGCTCCGCCGATCAGAAGCACGGGCCACATCCACGAGACGACGACGACCGTGAGCGCGGTGGCTGCGCCGGCGAGGGTGCCCGAGGCGGCGCCCACGGCTACCGATTGGCCAGTGCTCGCCTTCTTCTTCTTGGAGTAGAGATATGTGCCACCTGCTACGGCGGCTCCGACGAGAAGGGCGAGAGACATGGGCAGCACCAAGTATAGGCGTTGGGCAGGGGGGGTGCCCGTGCCTTTTGCCGGGACGCCCGCCGCACCGCGGGGGGCGCGGACGAGCCCGCCGGTCGGTACGGCCGGTCTCGGAGCGCGGTGACGGCCCTTTACGCCGTGAAATCGCAGGGGGATACTGCCCCGCCGGTCGTCGTGATGCGGGAGGCCCCGTTGGGCCGGTCCACCCGACGGTGAGTCGGCAGGTTGACGCGTGGAGAGCGAGCGCAACGATCAATCCAACCCGTCCGCGGGATCCGCCAAGGGTGGCGCCAGCAGCGAGGAGGCTCGCTCGGTCGCGAACGCCGATGGCACGGCTGGACCTCGTCGCAAGCGTCGACGTCGTCGACGCAAGAAAAAGGATCGCGCCCCGGAAGGCACACCGACCGAGGGACGCGCAGCGGCAGACGGACGCGCCGCGGCGGACGGATCGGCCGACGGCGCGGATGCTCCAGCTTCGGATGCCGGCCCCGCGGTGGCGACCGAGACGACGAGCAATCGCGATCCCGGATGGCAGACTCTCGCGGCCGGCCTGCTCAGCCACCTCGACGATCGTCAGATCCCCTGCATGGTCGACGGCTGTGTCAATACGTGGACCTGGTCGGCGCAGGAACAGATGCAGGCTTTCGGCAAACCTCCGCCCCGGCGGATGTGCAGTGAGCATCAGGCCAAGCTCACCAAGCTCGAAAATCGTGATGTGCCCTGCATCTACCCCGGGTGCTCACGAACGTGGATGTGGACGAAGAAGGCCCAGACCTCGCACTTGCAGAAGACGGGGTCGGATCAGCCACCGTCCAAGGTCTGCCCTGATTGCACTCAGGAGGAGCGTGAGCTGGCCGATCGCTCGGTGTCGTGCCGCGTGGACGGGTGCAAGCGCACCTGGAACTGGACCCGTGACGCCCAGCTCAAGCACCGGGCATGGGCCCGGCGAGCGGCCGAGGAAGCAGTATCCGGGGGCGAGCTCACCGAGCGGGAGCGAGGACGCTCTGGAGGTGGGGGCAAGCGACGTCGCCGCCGACGACGTCAGACGGTCGACATCAACCAGCCGCCGTACCGTATGTGCGGATCGTGTCACGACAAGCTGGCCAAGCTCACGGACCGAGAGGTGCCCTGCAAGGTGCACGGGTGCACGCGCAACGCGATCATGGATCGCGAGTCCCAGCTGCGCGCATGGGCCAAGCTGGGCACCGAGGATCTCGGGGTCGACGGTCCGTCGGCTCGCCGCATGTGCGAGACCTGCCGCGACTTTTGCCGCAACCATCCCGATCGGGAGGTACCGTGCGGACGCCCGGGGTGCGAGCAACCGTGGATCTACAAGACCGGCGCCCAGCTGCAGGACTTCCTCGCCGGGCGACGGCAAGATCCGATCCGGCTGTGCTCCGAGTGCTCCAAGGGAGGGATGGTCGGTGCCGGGGTGGGAGCTCCCGACGGCATGGAGGTCATGCCCTGCGTGGTGCCGATGTGCGATGGCGTGTGGTTCTATCGCGAGGGAGTGACCAAGGTCGCCTCGGGTGGCTGGGTGGATCTTCCCCTCGATCGCATGTGCGATCGCTGCCGCGTTGAGCGAGGCGCGGAGCCACGACGACTTCAGCTCGCGGAGCAGAGCCCGGCGACGGCCGATCCCCCGCTCGCGGACTCGAGCGGTGATCCGGCGAGTGAGTCGGCGGGTGATCCGACAAGTGATCGAGCGGACGACTCGGTCCCAGAGCCGTCGGAGTCGGTGGCGGCTTCGAGTGCGGCTGCATCGGCAGATGAGAACCCGGCGGCAGGCGAAGCCGCGACGGCGGACGAAGCCGCAACGGCAGACGAAGCCGCAACGGCAGACGAAGCCGCAACGGCAGACGAAGCGGCGACGGCGGATGAGACCGCGACGGCAGACGAAGCGGCGACGGCGGACGAGACCACGACGGCAGACGAAAGCACGACGGCGGACGAAGCCGCGACCTCGGCGCCGGAGCACGAGGCGGTGTCGGCAGATGCGGAACTAGCGCCGGTTGTGCCTGACTCGCCCGTGGTCGAGGAGGCGGGAGCGGCGAACGAGCCCACGGCGGCGAACGAGCCTACGGCCGCCAATGTGCCCATCGCGGCCAATGACGCCGAAACCGGTGACGAGGACGGAGCAGGGCCGCCTCGAAACGAGTGACTCGAAACGATACACTTGGGGCATGAGCGAGGGGCCCGTGCTGGGCGCGGTGGGCCGCTGGCTGGGCCGCCGCGTCGAGCTGTCGCGGATCGTGGGGGAGGCGGTCGAGGCGGTGGCCGCCGCGATGAACGCGGAGCGAGGCACGTTCTTCCTCGTCGAGCCGGGGACCGGGTTCGTCGTGTCGGTGGCCGGGCATTTTCCCGAGGTGCCTCAGATCCGGCTGGGACCCGGGCAGGGGATCGCCGGCCATGTGGTGCGCTCCGGCGAGACGCTGATCTTGGCCCGCGTAGAGGATGACCCGCGCTTTTGTGCCGCGGTCGACACTCAGTCGGGCTATCGCACTCGCAGCATGATCTGTGTGCCGGTGCGGGCGGGCGATGGTCGGATCTTGGGGGCCCTGCAGATGCTCAACAAGCGCGGGACCTTCGGTGAGGACGACGCGGGGCGGCTGCGCGGGCTGGCGGTTCAGCTGGCCATGGTGCTGGAGGCGACGTCGCTGCTCGGGCGGTTGGAGTCGTCGCAGCCCGGTCCGCTGCGCTGTCGCTTCGACGGGGTGGTGGGCGAGAGCCCCCCCATGCTCGCGCTCTACGATCGGATCACCCGCGCCGCGGCGACCGACGCCACCGTGCTGGTCACCGGCGAGACGGGCACCGGCAAGGGCTTGGTCGCGCGGGCGATCCACGACAACGGGCCGCGGGCGGATCGGCCCTTCGTCACCGTGGACTGCGCGGCCCTGCCGGTCAGCCTCATCGAGAACGAGCTGTTCGGCCACGAGCGGGGGGCGTTCACCGGGGCGGACCGGCGAGGGATCGGCAAGCTCGAGGCGGCCAACAGGGGGACCGTGTTCTTCGACGAGATCGGCGAGTTACCGCTGATGGTCCAGGGCACGCTCTTGCGGGTGCTGCAAGACAGTTGTTTCGAACGGGTCGGCGGTCATCGCCAGGTCTCGGTCGACGTGCGGATCGTGGCGGCGACCAACCGCGATCTCGAGGCGATGGTGGCGCGTGGGACGTTTCGCGAGGATCTCTACTATCGCTTGCGCGTGCTGCCGATGGTCGTGCCCTCACTTCGGGCGCGCGGGGGCGACGATCTTGAGCTGTTGGTCCAGCACTTCTTGCGACGGGCTCGGCGTCGACACGGGCGGCCGAGGCTTCACCTGCCTTCGGCGACCATGGCCCGGCTGCGGGCCCACCCCTGGCCGGGCAACGTGCGGGAGCTTCAGCACTGCCTGGAGGGCGCGGTGGTGCTCGCTCCCGGCGATGCGATCGAGCCTGGCGATCTGCCCTTGCCCGCGGCGGCGCGGGCCGAACAGGGGGGCGACGGGGCGCTGGGTCGGCTGACCTGGGTGCAGATGGAGCGACGCTACGTGTCGGCGGTGCTCGCCGAGCACGAGGGCAACCGCTCGTCGGCCGCTCGGGCGATGGGGGTGGCTCGGGCCACGCTCTTGCGCAAGATCGAGAAGCTGGGCCTGCAGCACGTGGGGCGTGGCTGACTCCATGAGCCCGACCGCCGGCCCGATCACCAGCTCGATCGCTGACTCGGTCCCGTGTGGTGCGGTGTGGTGTCGCGTCGCCCTGCCTCGATTCTAGTCGGCTGTGAGGGCCGGGCTCCGGGCAAGGTCGGCCAAGTTCGGCGAGTCGCTACGGTTCGTCGCTGGCATGGAACGTGCTCATAGGCCGGGCCGGAGTCCCAACAGCGATGAGTACTGCCAAGCAACACATCCCCTCCCCCGAGCGTCCCTCTCACCTGCGCGCCGTCGAGTCTGACGAGAGCCTGCCCGCGGTGGCCGAGTTGGGCTGGCGCGCCGGTCGACCGAGCGAAGATCCCGAGAAGACCAAGCGCTGGGGGTTCGTCACCGCCAAGCCCTCGGAGTTTCTGATCCACATGCGGCGGGGGAAGATCCGTCGCCGCAGCACGGGGCAGGGAGCCAGCTGCTTCAAGCTGCCCTGGGACTCGGTGGCGATCATCCCCACCACGATCAACCGCCTGCAGTTCACCGCCGATCAGGTCACCCGCGAGAAGGTGGGCATGCGAGTCACCGGCCTGGCTGTCTATCGGATCGTGGAGCCAGAGATCGCGTTCCGCATGCTCAACTTCTCCTACGCCGAGCGAGCCTCGCAGAAGCTGGCCGAGATCATGCGGGAGATGTTCGTGGGGGCGACCCGGCGGCACGTGGCCAACCTGCGGGTCGAGGACGTGATGACTCGCCGCAAGGACGCGATCGCGGCCGAGCTTTTGGCCGAGCTCGCGCCGGTGCTCGACGGGCGGGGGCGGATCGAGGATTCCACCTCCATGGGCTGGGGCGTGGTGCTCGACACGGTGGAGATCCAGGACGTACGCGTGCTCTCCGAGGAGGTGTTCGCCAACATGCAGGCGACCTACCGGGCCGAGCTGGCCGCGCAGGCTCGACAGGCGCAGCTCGAACACGAGGCCCAGGTGGCGGCGCGCGAGTCGGAGCACGCCCAGGCGCTGGAGAAGGCGCGGCTGGAGGCCGAAGGGGAGCAGCGACGCTTGCGGGCGGCGGCCGAGAGCGAGTCGTCGGCGATCGAGCTGGCCGAGGAGGGCAAGCGAGCGCAGCTGCGGGCCGAGGCGGAGCGGGCGGAGCTCGAGCGGGAGCAGGCGCAGACGCTGGCGCGCATGCGAACGGAGGCAGAGGTCGAGGCGGAGCAGGCCCGCCAGGCCGAGCAGGTGCGGCGGGCAGCGCTGGAGCGGGAGCGGGCCGAGCGGATCGCCCGGGTGCAGTCGGAGGCGGCGGTGCAGCAAGAGGAGGCCGCTCAGGCGGAGCAGACCCGACGAGCGGAGCTGGAGCGCCGGGTGCGTTTGCTGGAGGCGCAGCAGCAGGTGCACGATCGCGAGCACGCGGTGGCGCTGCGGCGCCACGAGCAGGAGGCGCAGCGGGAGCAGGCGCGCGCCGACGGCAAGGCGGCGCTGCGTGAGGCGGAGGCCCAGAGCGCGGCCCGGCTGCGGACCCGCCAGCTGGAGGTCGATCGCCTCGCGGGGGAGCTCGACAATGCCTTGGCCGCGGCACGCAAGCAGGTCGAGGACACGATCTCGGCCGACCGGATCCAGCTGGCGCTGGTGACCCAGGCGCTGCCGGCGATGTCCGAGGCGTTTGCCCAGCAAATAGGCGAGCTGCGGCTGACGCAGATCGGCACCGGCGATGACCCGTCCGCGCTGCTGGCCCGGGGGATGGCCCAGGTGATCGAGGTGGCGCGCGGGCTGGGCTTGCGGCTGCCGGGGCAGGGGCAGGAAGCGGGCGAAGGCGGGCATGAGCACGAGCAGGGGCACGACAGGGCGGCGAGTCCCTCCCCGACCGAGTCGGCGTAGCAGAGCCTCCAGAACTTGCTGCTCCAGAACTTGCTATGGTCCGGTCCGCCCAATGCGGGAGGCGCAGCAGATGCGGCAGATGCGGGATGCAGCGAACGCGCTGCGTCGGTCACTCGTCCGCGACGGGCCTGCGCCTGCGACCTTCAGGGCGGCGCTGACCGAGATCCGCGCCGAGGATCGCGACGCCTGGCTGGATCTTCTGTGGGGCGTCGACGAGCTACCCGAGGACGATCCCCTGCTTCCGCGCGGGTGTGTGCCGTACTTGCCCTGCTCGGTGGCAACCGTACTCGAAGCCGTGCAGCTGTCGGCGGTGACCGGCGACGATGTCTTCGTGGACGTGGGAGCCGGGCTCGGGAGGGCCGTCGTGCTCGCGCATCTGTTCACCGGAGCGGGGTGTATCGGCCTGGAGATCCAACCCGGACTCGTGCAGGCCGCGCGCAGTCGCGCGGCGTGGCTGCAATTGAGCCGCGTGCGTTTTGTCGAGGGCGACGCCGTCGATCTACTCCGCTTGATCACCGTCGGCACGGTGTTCTTCTTGTACTGTCCGTTTGGTCGAGGTCGGCTCCGTCATGTCCTCGACGATCTGGAGGACACGGCGCGTGCTCGGCCGATTCGGGTGTGCTGCGTCGGACTACCTCCCCTCGACCGCCCCTGGCTCGTTCCGCTACCGTCGACTTCCGCAGATCTGACGGTGTATCGGAGTATCCGACCCTAGCGGCTCGCTTTTTCGTGGCAAGAAGGAATCCAACATGAAGATCGTCATTTTCGGTGCTACGGGTGGTCTGGGCCAGTGGACGTGGAAGGCGGCGGTGGCCGCTGGCCACGAGGTGGTCGCCTTCGTTCGCTCGCCCCACAAGCTCGACGATACCGACCCGGGGTATCCAAAGCTCCAGGTCGTCAAGGGGGACGTGATGGACCCCGCCGCCGTCAAGGGCGCGAGCCAAGGCTGCCAAGTGTGCATCAATTGCACGTCGCCGGCCGGGGGCAACACGACCCTCGAGCTTGCGCAGTCCATCGTGACCAACGCGATGGCGGGCGGCGTCGAGCGATTCTATATGGTGGGCGGCCTTGGTGCGCTATGGGTGCCAGGCACCAACCGGGGCGTGCTGCTCCAAGACTGGGACGACCCGGCGCAAATGGCCCAGTGGGGGATGTCTTCCCCTATGCCCAGGGAGACGATCCAGAACATGACCAAGGGGCACCTGGCCTCGATGGCGTTCATGCAGAGCACCGGGGTGGATCACGCGTTCATGTGTCCGGGGTACATGGTCAACGCCGCGGCGGGGTCCGGCCGTGTGGTCACGCTCGATGAGCTCGGTGGCAAGAGCTTCATGAAGATCAACATGGGGGACGTGGCCCAGGTCATCGTGGATGACCTCGAGCATGGCAAGCTGCTCGGTCACCGCGTCTGCATATCGGCATCGTAGGGGCGGTGCGACCGTGTCTCGGCTATTGCACGCGGTGCGTGGTCAGCCAAGCCTCTATTGGGTCGAGCCTCTCTTGGCTGTTGGGACTTTGCTCGGCCAACGTGTCCCGGGCTAGCTCGGCCAACGCGCGAGCTCGTCTGCGCTGGTCCTCGTCGCTCCAAAGAGCGCGGGCGAGCACGAAATGGGCTTCGGCGCGCAGCTCGGGCGTCACGGTGGCCGCCTCGCGAATCGAGAGTGCACGCTCGGCATACGCACGCGCCGACACGGGCTCACCCGCCTTCAGCACGACCTTGGCCAGTCCCAACAACGAATAGGCGACGTCGGGGTGGTTGGCTCCCAGCGCAGACTCCCGTATCTCCAGGGCGCGCTGATAGTGTTGCCTTGCTTCTTCGTACTCTCCTCGTCGTTCGAAGACCATGCCCAGGTGGTCTCGGACGTCGGCCGTATCGGGATGGTCGGAGCCCAGGGCCTGTGCCCGCATCTCTAGTGCTTGCTGATAATATCGCGTTGCATCTTCGTATTTGCCTTGATCGTAGGAAACGAGCCCCAGGTGGTTTAGGTTGGTCGCGACCTTGGTCGGATCGCCAATTCGCTGGGCCAGGGGCCTCGCCACCATCTCGCCCCACTGTCGGCCTTCGATGTGACGTTCGAGGTGATGGCCCACCACGAGGATCAACCCAAGGGCGGTGTCGAGGGCGACCGCGTCTTGATGGTGCTCCACCGCCAGAGTGTGGGCGTGCCGCAGGTCTTGCTCTGCTTGGGCGTACTGGCCGCTCGTCGTTCGTAGCTGCCCTCGCCACTGCAGGCTCTCGGCGAGCAGTGGCGCGTAGTCCAGTGCCTCGGCCTGTGGCACTACCGCTTCGACCTGCTCGAGGGCCTCGACATGACGACCTGCCCGGACCATCGCCTCGATCTCGGCGAGGCGTGTGCGCTGGGCCTCGACCCGGGTGGCCACGTCGGGGTCCTCGGGCGGGGGCGCGCGCATGTCCTGCTCTTGGAGCCAGCTCAGGTCGTCGCAGGGGCTGAGCGGAGGCAAGCCGGTCACGAGCTTCCCCGCGTGGTCGACCACCGTGGCATCGGCATCGACGAGCATGTCGACCGCAGCGCGCAGCGCAGTGCGACGCTGACCCAGGCAGCGCATGCGCAGGTCCATGGTCGCTCGGGACTGCTCCCCACGCACGCTGGTGGCTTCGCAGACCTCGGTGTGGGCGTGCATCCAGGAATCGGCGTAGACGTTGAGCTGGAGCCCGATGCGGTCCCAGGTATCGGCCGCGTGGGGGCGCTCGGTCTCGAGGATGGCAACCTCGACCGCCTCGCGTCGCGCGTCGTCCCAGATGCCTTCCATCTGAGCCTGGGCGCCGTTGCACACCTGTTCCCTGGAGGCTTGGACCATCAGCCCGACCCCGAGCAGGCCCAGCCCGGCCGCGATCCCGACGCTCCAGATTGCCGTTCGAAGCACCCGATGCGGAGCTGCGAGCCGCTGCAGCTCGACCAACAAGGCTTCCATCGAGGGCCATCGCGCCTCGGGGTCGGCGGCCAGCCCCCGCTGTAATGCCGTGCGCAGCTTGGTCGGTACCTTGATTCCCTTGGGCACCGGCCGGAACTGCCGCTCGCGCATCGTCGTGACGAGCTCCGGCATCGAGCGCCCCTTGTACGGTCGCTCGCCATAAAGCGCCTCGTAGAGCGACGCACAAAACGCAAACTGATCGCTGCGTGCGTCGGTCTCCTTGCCCTCGAGGTGCTCTAGGGCCATATAGCCCGGCGTTCCCATCACCGTGCCCACACTGGTGATCGGTACCATCGCCATGCTGACCCGATCGGCGTCGTGCTTCGACTCTCCCGACACGGTGTCCATCTCCTGCGACTCGGCGTGCGCCCTCTCTGACTTGAAATCCGAGGGATCGGTGCTGTGGTGGACCAGCCCGAAGTCGAGCACCCGCACCCGCCCCTGATCGTCGATGATGCAATTGTCCGGCTTGAAGTCACGGTGCACCAACCCCACCGCGTGGGCTGCCGCGAGCCCTCGCCCGGCTTGCAGGTACGCCTCTACGCTCTGTCGCCAGTCGTGTCCTCCTCGCTGCCAGCGGCGTAGCGTCTGGCCCGGCACTAGCTCCATCGCGATGAACCACCGCCCGTCAGCCTGCCCCACCTCATAAACCTGCACGACATTGGGGTGCGAGAGCCTGGCCAGGGCCAGGGCCTCACGTCTGAGGCGTTGCGCCTCTTGTGCAGTCGTGCCCGAGTGCAGCAGCTTGACGGCAACGGATCGTTCCAGCGACTCGTCGTACGCTTCGAGCACCGTGCCCATACCCCCGCGGCCGAGCATGCCCATCACGAGATAGCGCCCGAGCCTGGAACTGACAGGTACGGGGAGCCTCGCGTCGCCCTGCTGCTCCGGAGCCAGGGTCACCGTGCTCAGGCTGAGAGATGACCCGACCGAGTGCCATGGCGCAGCCCCGGGTTCGTCGTTGACCCCCTTGGCCTCGGGCGATGCGACCTCACGGGTCTGTGTCGTCGAGTCTAGGCGCCCCCTCGTCTGTTCCGTGCCTACGCGCACGGTGGGCGCTTCGGCGGTCTCGGGATTGCGCGACTCGGACATGCCAGAGCGACGACTCAAGTGTAGCGTCGTCGATGCCACGCCGAAACGTTCGGCGCGGTAGCGCTCGGCCCCAGACTCGGCATGGAGTTCGTGTCAACCGCTGGCATGGAATGGCCCGTGCTTGCGAGCGAGGCGTTGGTGAATGGGAACGATGAGCTGCCCGACGGGTCGGAAATTGTCGGTCTCGAACCTATAAACGGCGACAATAGGGGGCGAGAGCCCTCGGAGCGGGACACTGTGCCGAGGGATCGACCGAGGGCTCGTCAGACGCTCACTCGTCCCGCCCGTCGTGTTCCCGCGAGCCGCTGGGATCCTCTTGGGCACGGAGCTGTACGCGGTGCTCGCGGGGCGGCTCGCCTTCAGGTGCGAGGAGCCGCTCATCTCGCGCTGCTGGCGAGGACGACCCGAAATCACCCTACTGGGTGCAGCCTGGGGTAAAGTCCCGGAGCAGCAAGCTTGAGCGTGACATCGCAAGGTTCGCATGGGTGGCCACCTACTTCACGCGATGCGTGGCCAGCCAGGACTTCACCATGTCGAGGTCTTGCTGGTGGTCGGGACTATGCTTCGCGAACGTGTCTTGGACTTGCTCGACCAACGCGCGGGCTCGTCTGCGCTCGCTCTTGTCGCTCCAGAGGGCACGGGCGAGCACGAAACGGGCCTTGGCGCGCAGGCTAGGTGCGACCGCGGCCGCCTCGCGAATCGACAGAGCGCGCTCGGCGTACGCACGCGCGGATGCGGGATCATCCATATCCAGCATTAGGTTGGCCAGCCCCATCAGCGAATTCGCCACGTAGGGATTGTCGGGATCTAGCACCTTCTCGAGTATTTCTAGAGATCGCTTATAGTGATGTATTGCTTCTTCGTACTCTTCTTGAGAATGCAAGACACTCCCCAGGTTGATCAGGCAAATGGCCACGTTATGATTGTTGGGGCCTAGGGTCTTCTCCCATATTGCCAGGGCTCGCCGATAGTATTGCTTCGCCTCTTCGTACTGTTCTCGAGCGTCAAACACGCGCCCGAGACCGAGAAGGCTATGGGCCGTGAGGGAGTGCTCGGAGCCGAAAACTCTCTCTCGTATCTCCAACGCTCGCTGGTGATATTGCTCCGCTTCCTCGTAGTTCCCTAGACCGAAAGAGACATTTCCCAGGTTGTTGAGGCTAGAGGTCACGAAGCGGTGATCTGGCCCTAGAGTCTTCTCCCGTATCGCGAGAGCTCGCTGATGGTATTGTTCTGCTTCCTCGTATTCTCCTTTGCTCTCTAGCAAGACCCCCAGGTTGTTGAGACTCATGGCGACCTCGGGATGGTCGAGCCCCAGCGTCTGCTCTCGCACTCTCAGGGCCTTGTGGTGGTATCGCATCGATTCTTCGTAGTCTCCTTGAATGTCGAGGATCGTCCCCATGTTATTGAGACTCCTGGCGGTTAATGGATGATTGCCCCCCAAGGCTAGCCGTCGTCTCGACAGTGCTCGTTGATAGTATCGTTTCGCAGACTCGTATTTTCCTTGCTCCTCGAGTACTATACCTAGGTTATCCGTAATGTTGGCTATGAGGGATTGAGCCGGGCTCGGGGCCTTCTCCAGAATTTCCAGGGCTTGCCGGTAGTATCGTTCTGCTTCTTCGTGTTCGCCTTGGCGATAGGATATATTCCCGAGAGCGGACAGGCCGGAGGCTATTTCGTTCGAATTGCCACTGCGCTGGGCAAGGGGTTGTACCACCATCTCACCCCACTGCTGGCTCTCGACATGACGTCCCAGATGAGAGCCCACCACCATGGTCAGCTCCTTGGCCGCGCTTAACGCGGTCGATTCGTGATGGTGCTCCACCGCCAGGGTGTAGGCTCGTCTCAGGTCCTGCTCCGCTTTGGCGTACTTGCCGTTCTTGCTCAATATGCGTCCTCGCAACAACAGACTCTCGGCAAGCAGCGGCGGGTAGCCGAGCTCCTCGGCCTGCTGCGTCACCGTCTCGATCTGGTCGAGGACCTCCATGTACCGACCTACTCGAAACATCGCGTGGATCTCGACGAGGCGCCTACGCTGGGTCTCGACCCCAGCGGCCACGTCGAGGTTTTTGGGTGGAGGTACGCGCAGATCCTGCTCTTGCAGCCGGTCCAGGTCGTTGCATGAGCGCAGGGGGGGTAGGTTGGTGACGACTGCAACCGCGTTGTTGAGCACCATGGTGTCAGCGTCGGCCAGTACGTCGACCGCAGCGCGCAGCGCGGTACGGCGCTGATTCAAGCAATGCATGCGCAGGTCCATGGTCTCGGGCGGCTGCTCTTTGTGCACGCTGGTGGCTTCGCAGACCTCGGTATGGGTGTCGATCCAGGCATTGGCGTAGGCGTCGAGCTGGGGCCCGATGCGGTCCCAGGTGTCGGCCGCGTGGAAACGCTCGGTCCCGAGGATGGCGAGCTCGATCGCCTGGCGACGCGCATCGTCCCAGATGCCCTCCATCTGGGCCTGGGCGCCGCTGCAAAGCTGTCCCGTGGAAGCCTGATACGCCAGCCCAACCCCCAGCAGACCCAGTCCCGCCGCGACCCCCACGCTCCAGGCCACTGTCCGAAGCACCCGGCGCGGGGCCACGAGCGACTCTAGCTCGTTCAACAAGTCGTCCATCGAGGGCCATCGCGCCTCGGGATCGGTGGCCAGTCCCCGCTGCAACATCTTGTGCAGCTCGGCCGGCACCCCGAGCCTCCTGGGTACGGGCCGAAGCTGCTGTTCGTGCATTGCCGTGATAAGCTCCGGTATCGAGCGTCCCTCGTATGGCCGCTCGCCATACAGCGCTTCGTAGAGCGATACACAAAACGCAAATTGATCGCTGTGTGCGTCGGTCTGACCGCCCTCGAGGTGTTCGAGGGCCATATAGCCTGGTGTACCCATGACCGTGCCCACGCTGGTGATCGGTACCATCGACGCGCCGGCCCGCTCGGTATCATCGCTCGATTCCCCCGACTTGGCGTATGACCGCTCCGGCCGGGGTTCTGCCGAATCGAGGTGCTGGTGCACCAACCCAAAGTCGAGCACGCGTACCCGACCATGCTCGTCGATGATGCAATTGTCCGGCTTGAAGTCGCGGTGTACCAGCCCCACTGTATGGGCCGCGGCGAGCCCTCGCCCCGCTTGCAGGTACGCCCTTACGCTCTGTCGCCAGTCGTGCCTTTCCCCCTGCCAGCGGCGTAGCGTCTGGCCCTGCACCAGCTCCATCGCGATGAACCACCGGTCGTCGGCTTGCCCCACCTCGTAGACCTGCACCACATTGGGGTGCGAGAGCTTGGCCAGGGCCAGGGCCTCCCGCCGCAGGCGTAGCGCCTCGCGTGCCGTCGTACCCGAGTGCAGCAGCTTGACGGCGACGGAGCGCTCGAGCGACTCGTCATGGGCCTCGAACACCGTACCCATACCCCCGCGCCCGAGCGTGCCCCGCACGACATAGCGTCCGAGCCTGGATCCGATGGGGACGATGAGCGTGGTAGGACCGCGCTCTTGTGGGTCCAGGGCCACCGTATTCAGCCCGAGGGACGACCCTATCGCGTGCCATGGTGCAGCTGCGAGATCGTCGCTGTCCCCCTCGGCTCTGTGCGACGCGACCTCGGGCCTCTGTGTCGTCGAGTCCGGGTGCACCGCTGCTCGTTCCTCACACATCGCCGCGATGAACCTCTCCATGTTGGCGAGCATGGTCGTGTCGGGAATAGACTCGGGAGTGGACAACGCGGACATGGCAAACGTGACGGAAGCTACGGAGGTGGAAGAGATGACGGAAATGACGGAGTGACGGAGGTCTTGAAAGTAGCGGAAGTGGAGGATCGCTCGAAGCTGCGGCGAGATATTTTATGATGAGGTGCCGACTCGAGCCAGTGCTATGGCGAATATGGTCTGTGCATCTGCTGCTCGCTTGCCGTTCTGGGCCCGAGACCCAACGCGACGCTCGCGATGACTCCACAGTATTTCGTCCTTACTTGGTCAGCAGAACTCACAATGTACCTCTTGTCAACCGCGCAAGTCTCCTCGCAGCAGCCCTGAGTCATGCCGAGATACGCAAGGCGGCTCGATTGCTTCCATGTGCCCGGACATGATTGTTCCCTGCCATCGCTACCATGGTCCATTTCGTTGTTCAACTCGCCCTCGAAGTACGAGGAGTCGATTCATCAGGGCTATTTTGGCTGGTGATGTCGCCCCCGGTTTCATTGCGGTGGCCGCCGGAGAGCCCGGTTCGTTTCCGCGAGTATTAGGGCGACGGGCGTGGCATCCTCCGCCGGGCACTTTGCCCCTCCGTGTGCGCTCAGCGGCTCGCAACATGCCGTTCGCTCCGAGCGGTTCGAAATCGAGCGGCTTGGGGCGAGGTCCCGAGCGGAGCGATGGAGCAGCGATGGAGCAGCGTGAGAGCAGCGTTCGTAATGGAGTGCAGGTGATTAGAACGGTGTTCTGCGGCAAAGTTGGAGAAAGTGATCCTCGCGTGTCCACTTTTTCATGCTGTGGGTCGTATCTCTTTATCGACAGCTCGGTCGGGACTTGGTCCTCCGGGCTCGGGGGAAGCAGCCAAGAGACATCATCACGAACGAGAGCGGGAAGAAACAACCATAGAGGAACGGGGGGCAGCAGTTCGTGGGGTTCTTCGCAAAGGTGAAGTCCGCGATGAACGCAGTCGAGATTTCTCCTGGTTGCCTCGACTATTGAATCGGGTCGGAGGTTCGTGCCGAGTGGCAGTGCGGAGCTGCATCGCAAGGGCGAGGTGCGAGGAGGACGCTTGTCGGGTATGAGCAACCGACGAGCAACGCAGCGATCCCTGGTATGGCATGGTGGCGTGCTCAGCCCGGCACGAACTTCCGGCACGGGGTGCGAGAGCGCTGCCGGGGTCGATCTCGGCGCGCGTGAGGGCTAGTGCGCGGAGGAACACATCACGCGGCCGAGCCGCCGATGGCTCGGTCGCAGCTTTTTCTGGCGCCATGTCGCCGACGACGCAGATGAGAACGAAAGCACTCGTCCCGGGCATGGTGCTGCCGTGAAGATCATGGAAGTCGTCGTGCCGGGCTCCTTTATGGCGCTGAGTATCGTTCGGCGTTCAGTGTGTTGTACTATCGGTTCATTTTTACTTTGAAGGTTGAACAATAATCATTGAATCTAAGAAGGGTATCCACTATAGTTCACTTGCCTGAAAGAGACAGGGTCAGAGAGTATGGAAGACAAGGTAGCTAGAACAGGGCTCTTCTCGATCTTTCTTGGTGGCGTCATACTCGCTGCCGGGTGCTCCGACAGTGGTGACGACTACGATGATATCGATGAGCGTAACGCCGAGATCGTCGAGAATCTGATCGAGGCTGGCTTCTCGGAGGAAGATATCGATGTTCGTGAAGCGTCGGTCTTCGGCGAAGAGCTGACGTTGATCGAATCGGAGATGCAGGTCTTCGTGGACGGCGATATGCACGTGACGCTGGAGGCTTCGCGCGAGATGCTCGACCAAGGGGCGGAATCGTTCCGCCACTGGCGGACGCCCAATCTCATCAACAATAAAAATGGAACGGTCTGTTTGGTCAAGATCACCACCGCCCAGGGGGCCTACTCGAGCTATGCGCTCACCAACAACATGAAGACGGGGATCAACCGCGCCCGTACCAATTTCAACAATGTGAGCGGGCTCCCCCTGCCCTTCAAGGTCGGCCAGGGCAAGGTGAACGGCAACGGCCAGTTCTCGCATACGATCAGTGGCTGCACCTACTCGATCTACTTTTACAAGGTCAGTGGCGGTGCGGGCGGATCGGCGGGCTTCCCCTCGGGAGGCAAGCCTTATAACCAGGTCCGGCTCAATTCGGGGCTGGCCGGGCATACCCTCAACGTGTTCGAGCACGTCGCGACCCACGAGATCGGCCACGCGATCGGTCTACGACACACCGACTGGAAGACCCGCGCGAGCTGTGGGCAGAACACCAACGAGGGCAAGAGCGGTGCGGTTCAGATCTCGGGCACCGCCAACCAGACCACCAACTCGCTCATGGCGTCGTGCTTCAGCAGCGGCTCCAACGGCGAATTCCAAGGTGAGGACGAGGAAGCGCTCGGCAAGCTCTACTGATCGGCACTCGATCGACCATGGCGAGCCCGTGACCCGAGCTCGCTTGCCCTTGGTCGCTACCCTACGCCCTACGCGTAGTTTCTCGTGGGCTCGGTCAAGACGCTCAGCGGTCGCGCACGAGTTGTCGAGTCGCGGCCCGGCCGTGCGTGCCAGTTCGACCGGCGTACACGAGCATCTGGGCGAGGTGGCCCTCGAGAGCATATCTGCTGGCTGCTGGCTGCTGGCTGCTGGCTGCTACGAGATATTCGGGCTACGACGCGGCTCGTGCGGTAATTCGTCGTGTGTTTGATAGATGTACGCCGAGCGCATATGGAGCACGGGTCGTTCCGGCGGAGAGTGGATAGCCGGGTCAAATAGTCGATCCGCGGACTCGCTCGGGGCGAATTCGAGCGTCCATGAGCGGAGTGCCAAGGTCGACGATGCCCGACCATGACCGCGCGAGCGAGTCGCCCGGAGCATGATCGCCCGCCTTTGGGCCGATGGCCGTCGGACCTGGATCGCGACCGCCAGCTGCTGTTCCGGCGTTGGTTCTGGCGTTTGGTGGTGGATCCGAGCAGAGCCAGTCACGCGAATTCGCTCGTCTTCGAGTGTGCGGCGCGGCACTGCTAGGGCCACGCGCGGGTGCTGCGCGATTCGCGCAGTTCGGTGCAGCGTCCTCCTTTATATAAATAAAAGAAGGAAGAGGTCACCGCCGTGGTGGGCAACCGAGACGGGTGAACCCTCGGAGTGAATCGCCGACCGAAAAAGATGAAAAAAATATCCACGCCCGTCCACTTTCTCCAACCGGTAGTCGTATCTCTTATCGAAGCCCGATGGCGATGTACGCTGAAAGGGCAAGCAATTAAGTGGCAGAGTACGCCACCACGAACTGTAGAAGGAAGAAGAACGATGAAGAACACACTGGGCATCATTGTAGTTGGCTCTCTCGTAGCGGTGGCTGCCTGCGATATCTCGGACGATGGCGACATCCTGGATCGTGAGGCCTTCGCGATGGAGGAGTCGGATGTGGAGGGCTCGGACGTGGAATTCGAGATCACCTACTATGGCGACGCAATCACCAGCGAGGACATGTTTGCTATGGAGCTGCACTGCGTGCAGGACGACGAGATCAGCACGCGTTGCTTCGACACGATCGCAGAGGCCAATGTGGCCATTTCCGGTGGATCCATCGATGACCTGACCTCGACCAACGACCCCGTCGCGGCGAACCTCGGCAACGGCAAGTGCCGGCTCTACGACAAGGCCAACCAGAAGGGAGCCAGCAAGGTCTACGGTAATAATGCCCCTGTTCTTGGGGCCTGGGACAATGATTTCGACTCCTGGGCATGCTCCTCGGCACAGGTCAAGGTCTTTGGAGCGCAGAACTACGGGACCCAGTTAGGCCACCAAACGGTTGGCAACAAGAACGCCTACAAAGTGGGCAACTTCAGGCCTGATATGGTGAACGATGTCTCCTCGCTGAAGATCTTCAAGTAGCATCCCGTACGGTACGGTCCTGCCCTTGTGCGTCATCGGTCGCTGCACCAGTTTGCCGCGATCGTACCGGGCTGTGTTGGTGCGGCGGTTGCCGGCTGGGTCACCGGCGACCGCCACGACGAACTCCATCGAAAATTTCTGCTCGTTGCCCGAATCCGGGACTCGTTGGGTCGACCTCATGCGTGCTCGGGGGAACAGCGCGAGGTCGAGCGCGCGGTGCGGCCAGGCCAAGCGGCCCGGCCGCACTCTTTTCTCACTCACCCGCTCACCGCACCCACACTCGGTATGGCACGACTCCATCCCCTTGTTGGGTCAGCGCTCGCTGTACCTCGTGCAGCGTCTGCGCCGCATCGTAGCGCGCCGGCGGGCTCGATCGCGAGCCAGTAAATCGCTGATAGAAGCGCCGCGCGATGTCGAGGCCGCGGGAATCGTCGACGTTGTGGCGAGAGGCCACCACCTGCTGCCCATCGGCGAGCAAGAACGCGAGGGCCAGGCTGGTCGTTCCGGCGTCGAGCTCGACCAGCCCCGTGCGACAGCCGGCCAAGAAGGCAACCGGTGGTACCGGGCGCATGGCCAGGATGTCGTAGACCTCAAGCCGGGTCATGGGGCCGACCTGAAGGTGGGGCAAGCCCCCGGCCTCTCCGGCCGGGTACGGCGCCCATACGCGGGCCCGCTCTTGCTGCGTGGCCGTGTGCGCGGCGTAGTGCAGCAGGGCATAACCGTCGAATTCCACGGTGACCCCCGGGGCATCGGTGGCGAGCACGTCGACGCTCCAGTCGGCCTGTCCGAGCTGGTCCGCCACCTCCTGCACCTCGACCCGAGCCCCCGTCAGCGTGCGGGTGGGGTCGGCGATCAGCAGGGCGCGGGACGAAGTCGCCTGGGACGAGGTCGCACGGCGGGGTAGTTCCACGCCGTAGGTCACCGGGGTCTGAGCCAAGAGCGGAGCGCCCCTCCACGGCAGGAGGTGCACGTCGAGCTGCTGGGCCTGCCGGTCCGCGAGCACACGCACGCGCGAGGCACGTGCGAGCACCTCCGAGAGCGGCTCGAGCAGCCGCGCTCCCAGCACACTAGGCTCGCCGTACTCCGCTGCGGTGAGGGCGGTCACCGTCTTGACCGTGGTTCCCCGCTCGTCCTGCGTGAAGATCAGCCAGTCGTCATCCCGGGGATAGAGGCCCAGCAAGACCTCCTGCGGCCCCGGCCCGACCAGTTCGTGGCAGCGTGGACTCACGGTGGTGCGCATGAGCGTCTCGACGATCTCGTCGACGAGCTCGGCCGCCGTCTGGGCGGAGCGCTCGGCACCGTGGCGCAGACCCGCCTCTTGCTCTCGCGGTCGCTGGGCCACCAGCGCTTCGGCCAGCTCCGCCCGCCGCTTGTATTCGCGATACCGACGGAGCTTGTCGCGGACGGCCACGCGCTCGGGCCCGGGCAGCGCGTCGATCCCGGCGGTGGCGCTCCGACGCCGAGCTCGGGCCTCGCGGGCCACACAAAAGGCCTCCGAGGCCCGCCCTTGGTCGACCAGCAACGACACCAGCGCGAGAGTCCCCTCAAGGTAGCGGTCGGCCGTGGCCGTGCGGCCCACCCCCATCACCGCCTGCGCACGGATCAAGCGATCGAGCAGCCGCTCCGCGCGTTCGAACGCCTCGATCGCGGCCTGCGGCTTTCGCTCTCGCACCAACCGCTGCCCCTGACGCACCGCCAGGCGCCACCGTACGTCGTCATCATCGACGCCCTGGGCCGCTGCCATCAGGGCGTCCCACGCCCGCTGCAGCGTCGCCGAGTCGGCCCCTGCCTGCAGCTCGAGACGCACCCGCAGATCCGCCGCCCGCACGCGATCCTCTGCCGAGAGCGCGGCGATGTCGATCGAGTCGAGCAGGGCATGGGCCTGCGCCCGGTCGCCGTCCTGAGCGGCCAGCAACGCCAGGCTCAGCTGAGCTCCCCCCTGCTTGTGAGCGCACTTGGGTTCCTCGCGATAGCTCGCGAGCGCCTGCTTCAGCCGGGGTCGGGGGTCATCGTGGGGCTGATCGCGCGCCCGTAGCACGAGGTTGATCCAACCGGCGGTGCGCTCGATGGTGGCGCGATCACAGGGCAAGAGCGATGGGTTTCGCAGGCTCTCCCGCGCCCAGTACCTGGCCTCTGTGTAATAGCCGAGCTCGGCCAAGGCCTCGGCGTAGATCGGTAGCGCATCGCCGATCACGCCGGGGTTGTCGATCCGTCGCGCGAGTCGAGCCCCGTCCCGAAGCAGCGCGGCGGCCTCGTGCAGATCTCCCTGGGACCACCGCAACAGCCCGCGGTAGACCAGCAGCGTGCTGCGACCCTCGGCAAATCCGTCCCCGATGTCCTCACCTCGGTCGAGCATTCGGCCGGCCGCCTCGAAGGCCCGCAGGCGTCGGAGGTGGAACGACGATCCACACAGGAGCATGATGGCCTCACCGATCCGACCTTGAGCCATGAGCCCGTCGATCGCCCGGGCCGTGGTCTGCTCGATGTGCGCCACGTCGTCATGCGCCCATGCCTCCGACACCGCAAGGAGATCCGACTCGGTCCACGGCCTGGTCTCCGGTGATCTCGGTTGCAGCGCCAACCCCCAGACTCGGACCGCCTCGGTCTCTGGGGCCTCTTGGGCCTCTGGCACCTCCAGGACGAGCTCCAGCGAGTCGGGAGGAACCATGACGCGGAGCCCCTGACCGTGCGGTTCTTCGGCCAACGAGTATCGTTCTGCCTCGACCTCGACCTGGTCGATCCAGACCCGCGCTTCGCTCGCCTGCGGATGATCGATCCACAGCCGGATCGACTCACCGGGGGTGTAGACGCAGAGCAGCGTAGACGCCTGCGCGACGACCGTGCAGTGGCCCCACTCGACAGCAAGCGGTGCCCGCTCCCAGCGATCCACGGTCTCGACCCGGTCGTCCGTGGATCCGACCTCGTGCGAAGCGAGCAGCAGGGCCGTCGATACGACCCACGCCAAGCTCAAGGACCAAGGATTTGGCGAGGATGATGGATTCACGGTGGCGGCGGATCGGGCACGATCTCGACCTCGGTCACGAGTACATCGTACGGTGCGTCCACGTCGTCGCGCAGGTCTGCTCGGGCCTGGGGCAGGTGCGAGGGCGGACCGACCACCACCCACAGCTGCCAGCGTCCCACCGACAAGCCCATTGTCGCTGGGCTTTCCGCGATGGAGATCACCCCAAACTCGTTGATCGTGGGATCGATCGCGAGCGTGCGCTCGGCTCGACCCGCGACCGCAAAGACCCTGACCCCGACTCGATCGGTCACCGTGCGGCGCGGTCGGAGGCCGAGGCCGATCGGCTGCCCCTCGAGATAGCGAGGCGCGCCTTGTGCGCCCAAGGAGGTGTCACGTTCATCCATGAGCCCGGGTGACTGCTCGAGCGCATAGCCGCCATCGAACGCGGGCACCCGGTGGCGGGGCATCAGCACCAGCAGCAAGCTTGCCGCGACCAAGGCCACCAGCACGCCATAGGCCCACCGCGACCGGTCGTGGCGGGCAGGCGGGGGAAAGTGTGTAGTGAGCAGGGCGTGGAGCCGCCGTTCTTCGTCGGCCGGGGACGGCGCTTGGAACAGCTGTTGGCTGCGCTCGATGAGCGACGGGGGCTCGTGCCCATGGACGGTGGCGGCCGCTTCTTGGGTGGAGATCGTCCCGTGTATGAGCTTGTCCCACGCCTCTGGAACGGTATCGAGCGCATGATGAGCCGCGAGGGCGTCGATTGCGCGGGTCTTGTGCGGCATGGGTTCGGAGTCCTACTAGAAGTTACGGGTTGAACGCGTAGAGATCGGACAGGTGCTCGAAAATTATCATCCACACGATGGCCGAGCCGATCGTCGGTTTGGGGTCGACGCCCAGTAGTTCCTCGGCGATCCGCGCGATCTTGGCCTGGAGCCGATGGCTGCGCCGGTAGACCGCATCTCGGCGTAGGCCCAGCGCTCGGCCCACCGACTCGATCCGTTGCCCCTGGACATAGACCTGTTCGAACAGCGCCAAGTCCGTGGCGTCTAGCCGGCTCCGCACCATGTCGTGGAGCCGCTCGAGGATGTCGCGGCTCTGCAGACGGTCTTCGAGACCATCATCGGCGGACATCGAGACGAGGGGATCATCGTACTCGACCCGGTCGGCTCGTCGCAGGTGCTGGGCCACGACCAAGCGGGCCAGCGCCCACGCCCGCATGCGCAGGTAGTATCCCAAGGGTCCCCGACTGGGCTGGTAGTTTCGCAGCTGTCGGCAATTGTCGGCGAGCAAGCGAGCCCACACCTCGCTCAGGAGGTCATCGAGCTGGGGCGCCAGATCGGCTCGAAACCGGATTGCCGTCGCTACCGCGGCGCGAACCCGTAGGCTGTAGCACCGGTAGAGCTCGGCGAACGCCTCGCGGTCTCCCTCGAGCACGGCGGCCACTCGCTCCGGTGACAACTCGGGGTGTTTGCTGCTCATCAGGAGAGGGCGAGGGGACTCCGAGGGTATCAAGCGTGGGCGCTCGGAGTGAAGTTTCAGCGCTCGTAGATCAGTGATCCCCCGACTTTTTTCACGAAGATATTCGCCGGTCGACACACAGAGTCATTGATTACTGAATACGCCCGGTGGCGAGCCTGGTCACTCTCGTGACCATCGACTCAAGCTTGGATGGGCGTGCTCGGTACTCAGCGGGCCCGGCATTCGACGCGCCATGCCGACCGCGTACCTGCTTGCGCGTCAGAAAGCACACCTCTGTCATGAAGCGGAATCTTTGCTCCGTAATAACCTCGATGTTGTTGTTGCTCGCGTCCACCGAGAACGCCCGGGCCGCTGACACCGGCGTACATCGGGCGAGCCCCGTGATCTTCGTCGAGCTAGACTCACTCGAGACACCGGAGCCAACCTGCAGTGTTTGCTCGATCGTCGTCAAGCCCCCGGGCGGGGCCGACGTGGCGACCATGGTCATATTGAACTATGGCGCTCACTTCGAGGGCGACGTTGAGCTACGCGTGTTGCTCGAGACCGAAGAGTGGACCTCGGTATGGATCCCTGGAGTCACGATTGGCGTGGATGGCATCGCGGAGGTCGAGCTCGAGGTGGACTGGAGCTGGGAGGATGTTCGCTTGGCGTGGACATCATTTTATCCGATGCACTGAGCCGTGTCACGCCCATCTCGATGGAGCGCTCATCACGACGCGCTGCGACGCTGTAGCGACCTCACCCAGGTCTCGAATCCCATCGAGATGGAGGCTCGCTGCGCGCTCGACTCGGCCTGCTTGTCGAGCTTACGCCGCAGCCGTCCGCGAGCACGGTCGATGCGACCGTTGACCTGTGAGCGCTTCAGGCCCAGGCGCTCGGCGACCTGCTGCTGGCTCAGCCCCTCGGCGTAGGTCCACACCAGATACTGCTGATCTTCGATGGATAGCGAGCGCAAGGCTTGGACGAGTAGCCGGGCATCCTCGGCCTTGGCGAGCCGCGAGATCGCCCCGATCTCGGATCTGACGAGCTGGGAGATCTGGTGGTCGGCCTGCTTGTCGGCCCACCGGCGAAAGTGACCCAGCACCTTGCGGTGGGCGATGCCTCGCAGATATGCGCCGATGTTCTCGATGGAGTCGTCGTGCTTGTTGAGCACCACCTCGAACACGCTCTGGGTGAGGTCTGCCGCGAGATCGGCGTCGCCGCCGGTCTGAGCGCGGATCTGCTTGTACACCGCCGGGTAGTAGCTACGAATGAAGGCCTCGCCGGCCTTGGCGTCACCGTTACGCCACCGGAGGAGGAGTCCGACATCCTCAGCCATGGCCCATACAGTAGCATGGTCGACCGCGCACGAGTACGAATGCGCGAGCCGCCGATCCACGACGGCCGGAGAATGCCTGCGATCACCCGGCGAGACATGGGTAAACCGGCGCGAGTCATCGAGCGATTCCGCGACGTGGCCGAGAGAAAAGCCAGGGGCAGATCAGAACTGGACTCGGGGACTCCGGCTGCCCGAGCTCGCAGGGGGGCTCGCAGGGGGGCTCGGGGAAACGTGACCCATGGCGGATCTGGAGACCCTCCACCTCAAGGTGCACGCGCCTCGCTTCTATCCCGATACCACACGAGGGGTTCACCACGGGCTGCTTGTTGCTCGCCTTTCTTCTATGCAAGCATTTGAATGTCGATGACCTGCGGATTGTTGAGCCATTCTTCGACGTCATTCTGCACGGTGCGTTGCTGGCGCCGATGTGGACATTAGGTCTGGTACGAGTGAATGGTCCCATTGTACATGCGTGATTGGTATGAGGATCATCGTAGAGGCATTCATCGGTCGCATGGGCACATCTGATTGGTGAGTCCGGTGAGTCCACGTGGCCGACCGGCACAATGTCGCGCGGCTCATCGTTGCCCTCGCGGTTGACCTTGTCGGGGTCGAGATCCATTCTCTGAGGTGCCCGCGGGAGCTCGAACTCGCCGGCGAGCTGGCTGCTCGGTTGCCGCGATTTTCCTCGGCGGCTCGACTCCCCGCGATCACTCCTCCACGGGGGAGTAACCTCGAGGCCCGGTGGTCTTCACGGCGTGTCTCCGGACGACGTATCGGCTTCGAGGAGGGGGGTGAATCGCTGTTCCGGTGACCGCGCAATTGTCGCCGCATCCGCGGCCGAAGGTGCGCGCGGCAGGGCCGTCTACCGTGATCGTGTCGTGTAGACTCCCCGCGTTGGTGACGATGATCGCGAGAACGAGCGCGAATTCCCTGTTGGCCGTCGTGCTCTTGGTCGCCTGCCGCTCCGAGCAGCCTCGCGGGGCTCCGCCTCCCGTCGTGGTCGAGGTGGCGGTCTCGGAGCGGGTTCCGGTCCCGCGTACGACGACCTACCTCTCGGAGATCCGCGCGCGGCGCTCGGTGGTGCTGCACCCTCGGGTCTCGGGGTACGTGCGTGAGGTTCGAGTCTCGCCGGGTGACGAGGTCGGCGCGGGGGCGGTGCTGGTGGAGATCGACGCCCGGGGGGAGCAGGCTGCGCTCGAGACCCTCCAGGCCGCGGCCTCGACCGCTCGGGCGGGCATCGGCGAGGCCCGGGCGCAGCGAAAGACGCTTCTCGAGCAGCTCGCGCAAGCGCGGGCGGACGCGGCGCTGGCCCAGGCCGAGCTCGAGCGCATCCGCTTGCTGGCCCAGCGGGGCGCCGCTTCGCAAGAGGAGCTCGACACGGCGCGTCGGAACACCGATGTGGCCACGGCGGCGACCGCCGCCGCCAAGCGACGGGTCGACGCCCAGGAGGCGGCGATCGCCACGACGCGTCGGCAGGCCGAGCAATCGAGCTCGCTCATCGGAGAGCAACAGATCGCGCTCGACTACTTCTCGATCCAGGCGCCCTTCGACGGGATCGTGGGCGACATTCCGGTGAGCAAGGGGCAGCTGGTCGACCAGCAGACCGCGATCACCACCATCGATCGACACGAGGGGATCGACGCGCTGATCCAGGTGCCGGCTGATCGCGGGGCCGACCTTCGCGAGGGCCTGCCCGTCGAGATCCTCGACGGGCGCGGCAATTCACTGCACGAGACCACGATCACCTTCGTGTCCCCGCGGGTCACCGAGGACTCGCAGACGATCCTGGTCGAGGCGACGATCGCCTCGGGGGTGACCGCGGTGCGGACCGGCCAGCTGGTGCGCGCGAAGATCACCTGGGAGACCCCGCAGCAGGTGATCGTGCCGATGCTCGCGGTGCGCCGGCTCAACGGCAAGACGTTCGTCTTCGTGGTCAGCGAAGCCGACGAAGGCGGCGCCCTGGTCGCCCACCAGCGCCTGGTAGAGCTGGGTCCGCTGGTCGACCAGAACTACCCGGTGCTCTCGGGCCTCGAGCCCGGCGATCGGGTCGCGGTGGGCGGGGCCCAGAAGCTCCGTGACGGCGTGGCCGTGGAGCTCGCGGTGGAGCCGTCGGCGTGAGCGGCGGATTCTTCGTTCGTCGCCCGGTGTTCGCGGCGGTCTGCTCGTTGCTGCTCGTGCTCGGCGGGCTGGTGAGCCTCGATCGGCTGCCGCTAGAGTGGTACCCCAACCTCGCCCCGCCGCAGGTTCAGGTCACGGCCAGCTACCTCGGCGCCGACGCGGCCACCGTCGAGAGCGCAGTCACCACCCCGATCGAGCAGGAGATCAACGGGGTCCCGGGGATGCGCTACGTGCGGTCCGACAGCACCAGCGCGGGGGTCAGCTCGATCGCGGTCACCTTCGATCTGGACCGCGACCCCGATCTGGCCACCGTCGACGTGCAGAACAAGGTCTCTCGGGCCTTACCTCGGCTGCCGACCAGCGTGCGCAATGTGGGCGTGCAGGTCGAGCGCAGCTCGTCGAGCTTCTTGATGGGCGTGGCCTTCTTCGCCGAGACCGACGACTACGACGGGATCTGGCTGAGCAACTATGCCGATCGCTTCATCAAGGATCGCATCAAGCGGATCGAGGGCGTCAGCGACGTGCGGATCTTCGGCGAGCGCAAGTTCGCCATGCGGCTGTGGCTCGATCCGCTGGAGCTCGCGGCCCGGCACCTCGTCGCCGACGACGTGATCGGGGCTCTCATCGCGCAGAACGTGCAGGTCGGCGCGGGGCAGCTGGGCCAGCCGCCGATCGACTCGGGGCAGCAGTATCAGCTGAGCATCCAGACCGAGGGGCGCCTGCAGGACGTGAGCGCGTTCGAGGGCCTCATCGTCCACACCGGAGAGTCGGGCGAGCTGACCCGGCTGTCGGACGTGGGGCGCGTGGAGCTGGGGGCCGAGAACTACTCGACGTTCTTGCGCTACGAGGGCAAGGAGGCGGTCGGCCTGGGGATCGTGCAGCTCAGCGACGCCAACGCGCTGGAGCTCAAGCAGGCGATCCTCGACGAGATGGACGACCTGGCCCGGGACTTCCCGCCCGGGGTGCGCTACGAGATCGGCTTCGACTCTACGGTCATCATCGAGGACTCGATCGAAGAGGTGGTGGTGACGCTGCTGGAGGCGATCGGCCTGGTGGTGCTGGTCATCTTCGTGTTCCTGGGCAAGCTGCGCAGCACGCTGATCCCCGCGGTCGCGGTCCCCGTGTCGCTGGTGGGCACGTTCTTCTTCGCCAACCTGATGGGGTTTTCGCTCAACACGCTGACCCTGTTCGGGCTGACCCTGGCCACGGGCCTGGTGGTCGACGACTCGATCGTGGTCTTGGAGAACGTGGAGCGGATCCTCGAGGAGGAGGATGTCACTCCCCTGGAGGCGGCGCGGCGGAGCATGGGGCAGATCTTCGGGGCGGTCATCGCCATGACCCTGGTGACCTGCTCGGTGTTCGTGCCGGTGGCGTTCTTCCCGGGCACCACCGGGGTCCTGTACCAACAGTTCGCGCTGACGATCGTATTCTCGGTGGCGCTGTCGGCCTTTGTCTCGCTGAGCCTGACGCCGGCGATGTGCGCCCTGATCCTGCGCAAGAGCCCGCGGACCGGGGGCCTGGTCAAGGCGATCGACGCCGTGGAGGCTCGCCTGAGCCAGGCCTACGCGTCGACCCTGCGAGGGGCCATGCGCGCCAAGAAGGTGGTGGTGGCCCTGTTCCTGGGCCTGCTGGCCGCCACGGTGTGGACGTACCGAGTCGTCCCCACCGGCTTCATCCCCGCCGATGATCAGGGGTACATCATCGTCGCCGTCAACGGGCCCCCGGGCGCCTCGCTCGAGTACACCAGCCGCGCCATGCGGGAGGCCGAGCAGATCTTGCTGGAGCTGCCGGAGACGCGGGCCACCTTCGCGGTGGGCGGCTTCGGCTTCGCGGGCAGCGCCCCCAACCGAGGCACGATCTTCGTGCCCCTGCGGCCGTTCGCGGAGCGCGAGGGCGTCGAGCACGGGGCGGCCGCGATCATCGAGCGACTGCGCGGCCCGCTGGGCCGGGTGGTGGGCGCGCAGATCTTTCCGATCATGCCGCCGCCCATTCGGGGGCTCGGCAACACGGGAGGGTTCCAGCTGATCCTCACCGATCGGTCTGGAGGGGCGATCGAGGATCTGGCCCGCGTCCAGGGCGAGGTCCTGCGGGAGGCGGCGGCGAGCCCCGAGCTTCGCGGCGTGTTCTCGAGCTTCTCCGCCAGCGATCCCCAGATCTTCGTCGAGGTGGATCGCGAGCGCGCCGAGGCCCTGGAGATCGGGGTGGACTCGATCTACCGCACGTTCGAGACCATGCTGGGGTCCCGCTACGTCAACGACTTCGATCTGGGAGGTCGCTCCTATCGGGTCTACGTGCAGGCACACAGCGACTACCGCCGCACCCCCGAAGACATCGGGGAGCTCTATGTCCGTAGCCGACGCGGCGCCCTCGTTCCGCTGGGCGTGCTGGTCCAGATCCAGGAGCGCGCGGGCCCGTCGATCATTCGGCACTACAACCTGCTGCGCAGCACCGAGATCAACGGGGGGCCCGCGCCCGGCCATAGCTCGGGCGACGCGGTCGCGGCGATGGATCGGATCGGGGCGGTCACTCTGGGGCCCAGCTACGACTTCGAGTGGACCGGACTCACCCTCGAGCAGATCAAGAGCGGGGGGACGACGATCCTCTTGCTGGGCCTGGGAGGCCTGGTGGTGTTCCTCGTGCTCGCCGCGCAGTTCGAGAGCTTTCGGCTGCCCCTGGTCGTGATGCTCACGGTGCCTCCCGCGGCGCTGGGGGCTCTTTTGTTGCAATGGAGCCAGGGCCTGAGCAACGACGTCTTCGCCCAGATCGGGCTGGTGATGCTGGTGGGCCTGGCCAGCAAGAACGCGATCTTGATCGTCGAGTTTGCCGAGCAGCTGCGCGCGCAGGGCTCCTCGCGTGCCGAGGCGGCGGTGGAGGCCGCTCGCCTGCGGCTGCGGCCGATCTTGATGACCGCCCTGAGCTTCGTGATCGGCCTGGTGCCTCTTTTGGTCGCGACTGGGGCGAGCGCGTTGTCGCGGCGCTCGCTGGGCACGGCGGTCTTCGGGGGCATGATCGCCTCGGTCTTCGTCAGCCTGTACCTCACGCCGGTGCTCTATGCATTGCTCGCCCCGGGAGGGGCCGGTGGGCCCCTCCCCGCCGGTGATGACCAGTAATGGCCAGTGAGGGGCCGATACTGGACGGTCCGAGGAGGGGCCCACCGTCGCGCGCTTACGGAGCGGACCAGTAGGCCTCGCCCAGATCCCACGTGCGACCGCGGCTGACCGCGCCGTCGCTGTACAGCGTCCAGACGAACCCGTCACCGCTGGGGCCCGAGTCGATCGCGATCCCCTCCACCAAGAAGGGGTGCTGGGACAGGTCGAAGTTGGCGTGGATCGCCGTCGCCCCCAGATCCCAGATGTCTCCCTGCGCGCGGGCCTCGGTGTTGAACCAGCTGTAGACGTCGCCGCTGGTGTTGCGGGCTACGTCCAGGAGCATGTTCACCCCCGTGCTGGGCCAGCCGGGGTAGGTCATGGGATCGGGCGCGGTCAGCCCCCACGAGGTTTCCTCGGTCGCCCACCAAAAGCGGGTGCCCGCGGCGGTCTGCGCCGCTCCGACGATCTGTGACGGTTCGTAGCCCGCGGGGGCCGAGTACTGCCGGGACTCGAGGATCGTGGGGGTGACCATGTTGTCGGCGGGAGAGCCGGCCATCCGCCGCATGTAGCCGTTGGCAAACCACAGCGTGGTGTCGCCGTCGTGCATGGTCATCGCTGCGACCCGTCCGCGGTCGTAGCCGTGCACGTCGAGGTGCCACGAGCTGCCTTCAGCGATGCTGCCGTCGCGGAAGCGGGTCCACACGCGATCGTCGTGGGCCCAGTCGATCGCGATCCCGGCGATCTCGTCCGCGGTCTGCCCCGGCGGCAGCTCGAAGTCGCTGTCGCCGACGCCGTAGTAGTCCAGATCGGCGCTGTAGCCGATCGCACGGGTCCCGTCGCGATACCAGCTGTAGGTGCGGCTCTCGCTGGAGATCGCGATCGCGACGATGTCCTCGTAGGCCTGCCCGGGCGGCAGGCTGTACGCGTAGCTGGCGGTGTGGTGGTCGAGATCGGTGCTGATTCCCACGCTGACGTGCCCGTCGTCGTACCAGGTGTAGACCCGGTCGTTCGGGGCGATCCCCACCCCGACGATGTCCGAGCCGATCCGGGTGGAGGGCAGGGCGTAGTTGGCGGGCGCCGTCGCCTCGACGCCGGGCACGCCGGGGTTGCCCACCTTGGCCTCGCGGTGATCGTCCTCGAACCACAGGTAGGTGTTCGAGCTGGAGTTCATGGCCATGCCCACCACGCGCCGCGCCTGGCCCTCGATCATCTCGTCGACGGCGTCCCAGTCGACCCGGTCGTCGGAGAGCGCATAGGAGACGTAGCGCTCTGGCGTGTAGCCGCCGGCCTGGGCCTCGTCGGCGCTCTGGGACACGGCGACCACGAAGTCGACGCCGCTGGGCTCGCTCCAGCTGGCCGCCGTCCAGTTGGCGGGATCGGGCGAGGTGGTCAGGCGGTTCGCCCCGTTGCGCGGCGGCATGTTGAGGTTGAGGGTGCCGCCGGCCGTCTGACGCACCCGGGCCCGGGCTCCGCCCATGTCGCCGCCCTTTTGGCCGGCGCTGCCGCAGTTGGTGCAGGTGTCCCGCCAGGCGCCCTGGCGGACGTCGGTGGAGCGCGCGTAGTAGAGGTTGGCCACCCGCAAGAGCGCGGGCGCCTCGACCATCAGGCCGCCCACCCCGGGGTTGCGGGCCTCGGTGTTGTAGTAGTGCGGGATGTCGCGGGGCTGGTTGATGAACTCCAAGACCCCGTTTTCCCAGGTCCAGTAGCCGACCTCGAAGTCCCAGGGCAGCCGGAGCCCTGCGCTGTTGTCGGTGTCGTCCGACCAGGCGGTGAAGCTGCACGAGGCCCCGTTCCACACACAAAAGGGCCGGTTCTTGTTGGGCGCGAACTGGAGGTACTCGCCCCCGGAGTACTCGCGGCGCGAGGGTACGGGATCGGTCAGGCCCGGCGAGCGACCGGTGACCCGCGACTGGATCGAGTGCTCGGCGATCACGCCGTCTTCGAGGCCATGCTGCTCGAGGAAGGTCGCGAGCGCCGAGTCGTCGTGCAGCTCGGGGAAGCCGTTGGGAGAGGAGAAGCGATCGGCGCCGCCCGACTCGCCGTGCAGGTGGGCCGCGATCCGCTGCAGCACCGAGTAGGCCCCGTTTTGGTAGCCGAAGTTGGTGTTGTTGGGGCTGGTGGCGGTCTGGCCTACGGGGGTGTGCGACAGGCAGCGCCCGGCGGCGATCTCGAGGGACTCGTCGAGGGGATCCTCGCCGTCGATCGCGTTGTAGGTGCTCACGAAGAACACGTTGTTGGCGCTCACGCCCAGGGCGTTGGCGACATAGTCGCGGGCGTCGTCGAGCTCGCCGGGGACTTTGGTGCGAGCGCGGAGATCGTCGTGGTCGTCATCCCAGTCGCCCCACGAGTTATAGCCGCGCAGCGCGGCCGTCTGGGTGATCACCGAGGAATCCCAGCTGGGGATGGCGGCGCCGGTGAGGCCCGCGGTGTGGGACAGCAGATCGCCGACGGTCATCTGCTGCCAGCCGGTGTCGGGGCCGTTGCCGCCGCAGCCGGCCCGGGCGCAGGCCCCCGGCGACGAGACCGGGGGGCAGAGCGAGTCGGGGCGGGTCTGGTCGAGAACGCGCAGCAGGTGCGTGGGCAGCAGCTCGAGATCCGGGTCGAGCACGAGGGCCTCGGTTGGATCCGAATACACGCCGCCGAGTCCTCGCTGTTGGATCCGGTCGGCGATCATGTCCCGCACCACCGAGGCGGTGATGTACTTGCTGACGCTGCCCACCTGGTGCGGCGTGTCGGGGAGCGTGTAGTCCGATGAGGCGTTGTAGTTGTTGTCCTCGGGGCAGTGAGCCAGGCCGGGGGTCGACGAGCCATCGAAGCGGCCGAAGCCGCGCTTGTAGATCCGACGCCCGTTCCTCGAGATCGAGAGCACCGCCGAGCCAATGCAGCGGGTCTTGACGAACTGCGCCATGGCGATGTCGACCTCGCGGAGCAAGGGCGAGACGGTCCCGGTCATCGGGATCTCATCGGCACAGCCGGCTCCGCCGCCGCAGTTGCCCCACTGCACGCGGTGTCCCGACGTGGAGACGGTGGAGATGGCCGCGACCGGGTTCGACTCGGATGTCAGCGCTGTCGGGGGTTCGGTATCGGGTTGGCACTGGCCGACGTCATCGAGGGCGTAGCCCGGGGCACACTGGTCGCAGCTTTGGCCGTCGTATCCGGCCGGGCATGCGCAGGCCGCCACCCCGCCTTCTTCGAGGCATTCGCCGCGGGCACAGTCGAGCGCGTCGCAGCTGCTGTCGGGGATGCACTCGACCTGGTCCGCAGACAGATCCATGCCGATCACTCCGTCGAGCGCCGGATCGGTGATGCGAGGGTGGGTGCCCGGCTCGCACTGCGCCACGTCTCGGACCGAAGAAGGGGCCGCGACGGTCTGATCTGCGAGCGGCTGGGTCCGATCGTCGGAGGGACGAACATCGTCACAGCCGACCGCGAGCAGGGCGAGTAGGGCAAGGGAGGGGGAGGTTCTAGTTTGATGAGACATGTCGGGCTTCCAGAAATTCGAGCCTGCGCGAGCCGGTCGAGCGGACCGAGCGGATCGAGCGGATCGAGCCGGTTGAGCGGACCGAGCCGACCCCTTAGGGGGATCGCCGTCGCTTCACAGAGCGCGGGGTTCGATCCTGGCTACGCGCGGGTTCGTCGACGCTGTAGTGAGCCGAGTGGCGCGAGTGGTTCAGGGGGTCGCCGGCTTTTTTCGAGAGCGTGCGGGCGGTCCGCGAGGCCGGACAAGAGGGCTCGCGTCGGTCGAGTCGGGGTGCTACGGTGCTCGCGTTCGATGGATAGCAGCGACACGTGGAAGCGACGCCCGAAGGAGGCCGCGCTCGAGCTGCCTGCGCGCGAGCTGCCCTCTGCCGACGACGTCTCGGGCTGGTGCACAGAGCTGGTCGAGCGTGTGCAGCCGGGGGGCCTACGCTCGGAGCCCAGAAGTTCCGACCCCGGGTCGGGCGCCGCGGAGTCGGGCACCGAGCTAGCGGGGCGCTATCGCTTGCTCTACCCGATCGGCTCCGGCGGGGTCGGCGAGCTGTGGTGCGCCGAGCACACCGGCCTCGGCAAGCAGGTCGCGCTCAAGCTCTTGCGTCGCTATCTGGCCCGAGATCCGGTGGTTCGCCGCCGTTTCCTTCGCGAAGGGCGCATTGCCACCGCGGTCGAACATCCCGGGGTCGTGGACGTCATCGACGTGGGGGTGGCCAAGAACGACCGCCCCTACTTGGTGATGGAGCTGCTCGAAGGGCGCACTCTGGCCGATGAGGTGCGCTCTTGCGGGCCGCTGTCGTGGTTGCGAGCGCAGCAGATCCTCACCATGATCGCCGAGGCCCTCCGCTGTGCCCACGAGCACGGCGTAATTCATCGCGATCTCAAGCCGTCCAACGTCATGCTCCTAGACGGCGAGCCGGGTGAGCGCGATCGCTGCAAGCTGATCGACTTCGGTATGTCCAAGGATCGGCTGCTCAGCGAGGAGTCCACCGTGCTCACCCAGACGGGGCAGGTCTTCGGCAGTCCCGCTTACATGAGCCCGGAGCAGTTTCGTGGCGAGGAGGCCGACGAGCGATCGGATATCTACAGCCTGGGGTGTGTGACCTTCTTTGTGCTCCAGGGCAGGCGACCCTTCGACGGCCAGACGCCCGCCGAGCTGATGTACCAGCACCTGATGTCACCCCTGCCCCGGCTGGTCGGGGTCGATGCGCCGGCCAGGGTGAGGGGGGCGCTCCAGCGCTTGCTGCGGACGGCGTGTCACAAGGATCGTCACCAGCGCTTTGCCTCCATGGACGCGCTGCTCGAGGCGCTCGCGGGGATCGAGCGCCCCAGGCCGCGATGGTGGTCGTCGCGGGTGAGCGCAGCGGCCCTCGGTGTATCGATGGTCGGGGCGGTGGTGGCGGTCACGGGGCGGCCGGGGGAGCTCACGGGGCAGGACGCGCCCAGCGATCCGGGCGAGCGAGCGGAGCCGGTTGCCTCGGCCGAGCGCTCCGTGCTGGAGCAACGAGCCGCGTCGAGCGAGCCGATCGAGCAAACGACTTCAGCCGTTCACTCTTTACTACCCGACTCGGTGGTCGATGTCCGGGCCGGCGCTGGGTTTACGTGCGTGCTCACCACGCGGGGACTGGTGCGTTGCTGGGGGCGGCAGGCCGATCCCCTGTGTCAGCCGCAGCACGCGGGCAACATCGGCGACGATGAGCTGCCCTACGCGGTACCGGCCCTCGACTTCGGCGAGGGTCGCTCGGCTCGTCAGCTGGGGCTGTCGTTCTTCTCGGGCCACGCCTGCGCGCTGCTCGACGACGGCAGCGTGCGGTGCTGGGGCAACGACGATCAAGGACAGCTCGGCTTGGGTCCCGGCGTGACCGACTGGTGCGACAGCCCGGAGGAGACGCTGGCCGCCCTGCCGCCCCTGCTGCCGCAGCGGGCGGCCGAGATCCACGTGCAGTCCGCCAACACCTGCGCGGTGGTGCCCGACGACGCGGGGATCCGAAGGGTGTACTGCTGGGGTGACAACAGCCACGGCCAGCTCGGCCAGGGGCACCTCGAGAGCCTCGATCGGCCGCCCGAGCGGCCGATCGATCTGGGCGGAGCTTCGGTCGAGCAGCTGAGCGTGGGGGTCCATCACGTGTGTGCGCGGCTCGACAGTGGGGCGGTGCGATGCTGGGGGGGCAACGGCTACCTCCAGCTGGGCAACGGCTGGAGCGCCGATCACTTCGTGGGCGATGGCCATGGGAATGGCACGACGGGGGCCGTCCCGAGCGACCCTTCGCTCGATGTGCGGGGCCTGGAGGACTTCGAGGTGGCGGTGGTGCGAAGCAACGGAGGGTGGACCTGCGTGCTGGGGACCATGGGAGCGGTGCGGTGCTGGGGCGCGAACACCAACGGGGCGCTCGGCTACCGCTACGACCAGATCCCCGATTGCACGCACACGGCCAACGGTACTCACTGCCGCATGCCCTGGCCCCGCGATGACGTCGATCTCGGCGATCTCGGGGGCGCTCGCATCATCGATCTCCAGCTTGGCCGGCGGCGTGCGTGTGTGCTCGATGACGTGGGGGCGGTGCGTTGCTGGGGCTGGGGTGATCGGGGAGGGTTGGGTTACGGGTCGGCCCTGCGCGAGGCGACCGGATACGAGGGCATCGGGCACCACCAAACCCCGGCCGAGGCCTACGCGGCCATGCACCGCAGCGGGCGCCACGAAGGGCGCAACGCGGGGCCCAGCGCGGGAGTGGTCGACATCGGTGATTTCGATGGCGATGGTGCGATCGATCGCGTCGTGCAGCTGACGATGGGTAACTCCCACGCCTGTGTGCTGGTCGAGGACGGGACCGTGCGGTGCTGGGGCAGCGGCTCCGATGGCCAGCTTGGCTATGGCACCGTCGACGACATCGGCGACGACGAAACTCCCGCCGAGTACTACGCCGCCCACGGCTGCGGCGCGGTCCCGGTCTTTGCGGGGCAGGGGTGCTGAGCGCTACGACGACTCTTCGCCGGCGCTCTGGCCGATCCGGGCCCGGATCTCTCGCATGCACGTGTCGAGCCCGGTGAGGGTGGAGTCGACCAGCTCGGCCGACTCGGCCAGCTCGGCCACCACCGTGGCCAGGCGCTTGCGGGCCCGGTTGATCCGGCTAGACATGGTGTCGCGTCCGACCTCGTAGACCGCGGCGATCTGTCGGGCGGTCATACCCTCGTACTCCTTGAGCTCGAGCACGATCTGGTCATCGAGCGGTAGCGAGCGCAGGGCCCGGACCACGAGCGCCTCTCGCTGCCGGTCCATGAATAGGGAGTGGATCGACTGGCTGACCTCGGCCACGCTGGCCGACTGCTCCATCGGCTCGAAGCGATCGCCGTACGCCCGCACGGTGCGGAAGTGGTGCACCAGCTTCCAGCGGGCGATGCCGAACAGAAAGGTTCGCATGGTCGCATCGCCCCGGAAGCTGATCTTGTTGGTGCAGAGGGTCTCGAAGGTCGCCTGGGTGAGATCCTTGCTGACCTCGGGTCCTACCTTGTCGTAGAAGAACAGCAAGATCCGCCGATAGTGGCGGCGGATCAGGAATTTGCCCGCCCCGGCGTCGCCGTCGATCCACCGATCTAGGAGATCCTCGTCACTTGCCTCGGCCGGTGGGGTAGGGTGCGTCATGGACGCACGCATCGTAGCAGTCGAGCGGGTCGGCGGTGTTCGTTGGCGCCACCGAACGTAGTCATTGGCCATGAATGCGACCGGATTGTTGACCCGTGCCCTTTTGGGGTGACAAGGTGGCAAGCGCGCACGTGCTCGGCTTCTTTGCTCTGCTCTGCCTCGCGCCTCGATCGCTCATCCGACTACACGTCCGACCACGCTTCTGGCCATGACGACGCTCCTTCGTGCGCGCCACGCTCGGGCCCGCGTCTCGACCGCAATCTGCCGTCGGGGACGCGGGCCTTCTTCGTGTGGCCCGGGTCTTCTTCGTGCGGCCCGGTGACGGCGAGATCCTACGAGCGGATCAATTCACCGCGTAGGGCATGCTAAGTGAGAATGGGGCGATCTCGGCGTCGAAGCGTTCGCCGTCTTCGGTGATCATCTGGTAGCTGCCGTGCATGGTGCCGAACGTGGTGGGCAGCGGACAGGCGGAGGTGTACTCGAACGACTCGCCCGGCCGGAGCACGGGCTGAGCGCCGATCACCCCGGGGCCTCGTACTTCTTCGACGTGGCCGTTGGCGTTGGTGATGACCCAGTGGCGGGTGAGCAGCTGGACCGTCGTCGACCCCTCGTTGATGATGTCGACGGTATAGGCGAAGAACCAGGCGTCGTGTTCGGGGTTGGAGCGCTCGGGGACGTACCGTGAGCGCACCTTGACACGAACGCCTCGGGTACAGGCATCAGAGGTCCCCACGCCGCGGAGGGTACCGCAAACGGCGACGCGCCGCCCGCGAGGGCGACGCGTTCGTCGGGGTTGACGGGGTTGACGGGGCGCAGACAGGGGATGATGGGGTCGTCGGGATCCTACCGGTGCCAGCGGCGGGGTGGGGGCGGCTGGGCGTAGCGGGAGGGGAAGGGATCGGCGTTGTCACGGCGCTGGAGCTCCTGCCAGGGCACGCCGCCGCGTTCGTGGAAGAACGCAAAGCCGATCACGCCGATGTTGCGCCCCTGGCCCTTGCGGTCGGCGTAGCTTTCTTCCATGGCGCTGAAGCGGAAGGCGGCGACCGAGGTATCGCCGGTGCGCCAGCCATCGATCGTGATCGAGCTCCACGGGTCGATGATGTAGCCGCGTTTGGCGAAGCTGGCCGAGTCTCCGTCGATCACGTCGAGGCCGTCGACGGACGCGACCACCTCGTAGCGGTGGGCACTGTTGTTGTGGACCCGCAGCTTGTAGCGCTGGCCGGGTTGGCCGGCCACGTAGCGCTTGTTGCCGACCTGGGCGCCCGACATCGTGTAGCCGTGCTCGTCGACCACCGAGACCACGAAAGCACCATCGGTCGTGGACGACTGGGAGATCTGGTCCAGACCCCGGCCGTAGCTGCCCTGGGCCTGCCGGATCCCCGACGCGTCGTTGTACCACAGCGACAGCAGCACATCGGGCTGGTTGGAGCCGCGCACGAAGGGGGCGGTGGTCACCTGGCTGAAGTGATGCTCGCCGTAGCTGGTGCCCAGGCCGGGTCGGTGTTGCGGTCGGGCGGTGGCGATCGCTCCATCGTCATAGTCGTGGGTGGGCGCCTGCTCGTAGGCATCGCCACCGTAGGGCTCGGCCGACGGGGTGGGGGCGGTCGCGGGGGCCGGCGCGGGTTCGTAGCCGGACGAGCGACGAGCCGACCGGGCGCCGCCATAGTCCGCTTGCGTGCCCAGGGGGGCGGCCGCGGGGGCCTCGGCGGCTGGGGCCATGGAGCCGCCGCTGGGCGATCCACCGGGCGCTCCGCCAGGTAGGGGCGCGGGCGCGTTCTTGGCCAGGCAGCCCGGTAGCAGCAGGGCCATCAGGCACAGGGAGGCAAACAAGCGGAGCAGGGCGGCGGAATTCATGGACGGTCTCCCGAGTCGACCCCCGAACGTCGACCGAGGGGCGGGGGCTTACACCCGACGGCTCCGGGGGTCCGTGGTGCTCCGCGAAGGGGTGCAGGCGCCCTCTTGCCGACCGACTCCAGCTGGGTAGTGGCTGGTAGTGGCCAGGTCGCGGCGCAAGCTCCGCGACCTGTCCGGCGTCTCAGGCCTCGGACAGCAGCACGGCCAGGGTCGATTCGCCGACGCACCCGGCGATCAGATCGGCCAGCCCATCCTCGTTGAGGTCGCCCGCGGCCAGGCTCCAGGGTTGGGCGCCCACCTCGAACACGCGCGGGGCGGCAAACATCCCCCCGCCGGTGCCCAGCAGCACGGTGACCGTGTTGGCCCCGGTGTTGGCCACGGCCAGGTCGAGGGTGTCGTCGCCGTCGAAGTCCAGCGCGACCAGCGAGCGGGGGTCGGCCCCCACCGGGAAGGGGATCTCCGCGGCGAAGGTGCCGGTGCCGTCGCCGTAGCGCAGGCGCAGATCGTCGGTGCCCAGGTTGGCGGTGACCAGGTCGAGGTTGCCGTCGCCGTTGAAGTCGCCGACCGAGAGCGAGCCCGGGGTGGTGCCGGTGCTGGTGGGCGTGTGGGTGCCCAGGGTGGCCACGCCGGTGCCGAGCAGCACGCCGAAGCTATTGGCCGCAGCGTTGGTCACGACCAGGTCGAGGTTGGCGTCGCCGGACAGCTCGCCCACGAACAGATCGCTGGGGCCCGCCCCCACGAGGAACGAGACCGGCGGGGCAAAGCCCGCTCCGGGGACGCCTTCGAGGTAGGTGACCGTGTTGCTGGCCGAGTCGGCGGTCAGCACGTCGGAGGTGCCGTCGCCGTCGAAGTCGGTGACCAGCAGCGCGCTGGGGGCCAGGCCGACCGTGTCGGGGAGTGGGGGACCGAGCAGGCCGCCGTTGCCGTCGCCCAAGAGCACGGCGATCGCGTTGCTGCCCTGCTGGGCCACGACCACGTCGAGGGCCTCGTCGCCGCCGAAGGCGCCCACGCCCACGCTGACCGGGCCGGGCCCCGCCGGGTAGGTGAGCTCGGGGCTCAGGTCGCCGGTGCCGTCACCCAGGCGGATCGCCACCACGTTGTCCGCCGTCCCCGCCAGCAGCAGGTCGAGGTGCATGTCGTCGTCGAAGTCGGTGAGCGTGGCGAAGCGGGCGTCGGGGGTGCTCTGGAAGAAGCTGACCTGCCCGTAGCATAGCTCGCCCGGCTCGGGGCTTCCGTTGCCGCAGGCGGGCGTTGCGTCTTCGGTGTCGTCGCTGCTGCCGGAGTCGACCGAGGCGGTGGTGCTGGTCGAGTTGCTCGACTCGACGCAGGTCCCCTCCATGCACACGCCCTGCTCGCAGGTGTTGCCGGATTGGCAGGGACATCCGAGGTTCCCGGCCGGGCAGGTGGCCGTGGGATCCGAGGGGGTGCCGGTGGAGGGGTCGCCGGTGGGCGAGGGCATGGTGGTCGCGGTGGTCGACGATCCGTCGTCGTCGGACTCGCCACCGTTGCAGCCGAGCGCCAGCACCAGAACCAGAGCCGGGGCCAGCGGCCACGCACGGGAGCCGAGCGGGCCGCAGGGGCAGGGGTGAGGCGAGTCGAGGCCCAACACGGGAGTCACCACGGGGAGGTCAGGGGGAGGCCAGGGGGAGGTCAGGGGGAGGTCAGGGGCAGCTGAGCTGCACGGGCGTGGGTTGCAGGGCGGTGGTCATGGTCCCGTCGCCGATCTGTCCCAGGTTGTTGCGGCCCCAGCACAGCAGCTGGCCTTGGGTATCCAGGGCGCAGCTGTGGGTGTCTCCGGTGTCGATCTGAGCGATCGAAAAGCCGAGATTGATGGCCTGGGGGGTGAGGGTGAAGCCATCCTCGCCCATCTTGTCCTGCTCGAGCAGGAGCTCGCCGTTTTGGTTGCCACCCCAGCAGTAGAGGTCGTCGGTGAGCGTCACGGCGCAGGTCTGGTCCGCTGCGGCGACCAGGGTGCGAATGTTGCCGGCCTCAGGCGGGAACACGACCATGGTGGGGGTGAAGGTATCGACCTGGCTGTTGATGCCGAGCTGTCCCAGGTTGTTGCGGCCCCAGCACAGCACGGTGGAGCCCGACAGGACACACATGTGGTGCCGCCCCGACACCGCATGGGCGGCGGGCTGGGCCGCGGGGATCACCTGGGGGGTCGGGTTGGTGGGCGTGATGACCGAGTCGACCCCCAGCTGACCGTAGGTATTGTCGCCCCAGCACTCCAGGCCACCCGTGGCCGTCCTCGTGCAACTATGCGCTTCGCCCAGCACGATCTGAGCGAGTCCCATCACGAGGGGCAAGTTCACCGGTAGGAGGGGCATGGGCTCCGCGCCGGTGAGCTGGCCCGAGGTGTTGGCTCCCCAGCAAAGAGGCCCGCTCCCGGTCCGGCCCACGCAGGTGTGGGTGCCGCCCACGCCGACCTGCTCGACCATCGAGGCGCCCCACAGCCCGCCGGGGGCGGGGGCCACCACCGTCGGGGACGTGTCGCTCGGGCTGGCTTTGTTCGTGGTGTTGTCTCCCCAGCACGTGAGGTCGCCGGTGCCCTCGACGGCGCAGGTGTGGTTACGGGCGGCGATCAGCACGGTGACGCCGGCGACGTCGGGGATCTGCCGCGGATCGGGCGAGCTTGGCAGCATCTCGCTGGGGGTGGCGAGCTGATTCTGGGCGTTGTCGCCCCAGCACCACACGGTACCGTCGAGCTTGACCGCGCAGGTATGACGATCGCCGACCGCGACGAATTGCACACAGCCACACACGCCCTCGCGGCACTCGAGCCCCGGGGCGCACGGATCGCCCATGGAGCAGCAGGCCTGACCGCCCCCGCCGCACTCGTCTCCGGTGGTGGGGCCATCGTCGGAGGTGCTGTCCGGGTCGGGTTCGGTGGTCGGACCCGAGCTTGGGTCGGTCTCGGTCTGGGCGCTGTTGGTGTTGGTGCCGGGGCCCGCGGTGCCGGTGAGCGTCATCGGGACCACGCACTCCCCGCCAAGGTCATCGCCTGCGTTGTCTTCGAAGCGATAGCCGGTGTCTGGGCAGGTCGGGTCGGGATAGCTGCAATACCCCACGGTTTGGCAGACGCCCATCGCTTCGACGTCGCACTCGCTGTTGTCCTGGCAGCCGAAGGGGTCGAAGTTGAGGCAGGCCGAGGAGGCGGCAGCCGCCGCGAAACCCGCGACCAGGGCTCGCGCGCGGATCCCCGGTTTTGTTCCGAATTGTTCGTTCGTGGTCACCGATGATGGCGATCGGCTCATGGCTAGTGCACCAAGCGTAGGGCCGCAGCCTACCATAGGGGACGGCTCGGGCTGCAGGATGCGACGCACGCCGACCGAGGTGGCCATCGGCGTGGACGTGGGTCCAGATCCCTCGCAGTGACGATGCGTATCGAAGGAGTGCTCCGGCTCCCGCGCAAACGATCACGCACCTGTGGGCGAGCGATCCGGTGGGGGTGACCTCGCGCAAGTGGCGTGAGTCACCCGAGCATGGCTCGGATCTCGGTGTAAACCGGGTCAATCGCTTGAAGCGTTGCTTCCCCGCGAGATAGGATCCGTCTGCGATGTCCGAGCCAGAAGTCGTACCGGTCGCCCCCGACATGGTGGTGTCCGAGACGCTGGGGGGTTACGACCTGCTGCGCCGGCTAGGTTCGGGTGGCATGGCCGAGGTGCACCTGGCGCGGGCCAACGGCATCGAGGGATTTCAAAAGCTCGTCGTCCTCAAGCAGATCCTGCCCCACCTTTCGCGGGACAAGCACTTCGTGCGGATGTTCCTCGAAGAGGCGCGCCTGGCCGCCTTGCTCGATCATCCCAACGTGGTGCAGGTGTTCGATCTGGGCAAGGAGGAGGGCGAGTATTTCTTCACCATGGAGTTCGTCTATGGCGAGAACCTCTCGGGCCTCGTCAAGGGCCTGCGCAAGGTCAGCCAGCCCCTCGCCTTCGAACATGTGGTGACGATCGGCCTGGGGGTCGCGGCCGGGCTGCACTATGCGCACGAGCGGGTGGGCTTCGACGGGCGTCCGCTGGGGATCGTCCATCGCGACGTCTCGCCGACCAACGTGATGCTCACCTACGAGGGCGGGGTCAAGGTCGCCGATTTCGGGATCGCCAAGGTGATCACCCGCACCGACGTCACCCGGGCCGGCACCCGCAAGGGCAAGGTGCCCTACATGTCGCCCGAGCAGTGTCGGGCCGAGAAGATCGATCGTCGTAGCGACGTGTTCTCGCTGGGGATCGTGCTGTGGGAGGCCGCCACCGGCGAGCGCCTGTTCGAGGGCGACAACGAGTTCGGGGTGATGAACCTGATCGTCAACGGGCACATCAAGCGCCCCCGCGAGGTGCGGGCCGAGATCCCGGTCGATCTGGAGTGCATCATTATGAAGGCGCTCACGGTCGACAAGAACGAGCGCTATCAGACGGCCCGTGACCTCCAGCTCGACCTCGAGACCTTCGCCCGCAACCACAAGCTGCGGGCCACCCCTTCGGCGCTCGGCGAGCTGATGCACTACCTGTTCCGGCCACAGCCCTTCCCGTGGGGGGCGCTGCGGGGCAGCAGCGGCAAGGGGATGATGTCGCCGGCCACCATCGCCGAGATCAGCAGCCTGATCGGCTCACAGCCGTCCATTCCCGGCACGGGGGTCAACCCTGGCACCGGGGCGGGAACGGGGCTGGGGACGGGAATGGGTCGCACCGGGTCGGAGGTCACCAGCGGCTCGGCGAGCGTGGGCAGCCAGGTGCTCGGCGGCAGCATGCCCACCGGGGCGTCGACCGGCACCGTGGGCAGTCGGATTATCGAGCCCACGCCCGATCCCGGCGCGCGTATGCTCCGGCGAGTGGCGATCGGCCTGGGCTCGGCGGCGGCGCTGGCCCTGGTGCTGGTGCTGGGGCTGTGGCTCGGGGGTCGCGGAGCCGCCGAGGAGACGGCCGAGGCCCAGGCTGCCGCCGAAAAGGCGGCCCAGCAGCTCGAGGAGGCCAATGCGGCAGCGGCGCGAGCGGCTGCGTTGTCTTCGCCTTCGGTTGCCGGGGCCACTCCGGGCGTGCCCACTCCGCCGACGACCCCATCCTCTGATCCACCCTCTGATCCCGCCTCCGATCCCGCCGGCGAGGCACCCGGCGAGGCAGTGGAAGAGGCTGCCGACGGTGAGCCTACCGCGGGGGCCGAAGACCTCGCCGATGATCCTGCGGGCGCCGACGCAGCGGCGACGGCCGAGGATCCCGAGGCGGCCGCGGCGGACGCGGCTGCGACCGAGTCGGACGAAACCGAAGATGACGAAGAGGTGATGGTGATCGAAGACGACGATCCCGGCACCAAGAATAGCCGGCCCCGGACGCCGGGGACCAAGAAGACCCCCAAGAAGACCCCCAAGAAGAAAAAGGCCGATCTCGACGCGTTCATGCCCGGTTTCGGCGGCTGAGCCATGATCCTTCGCGTAGCGTCGTTCGTGCTCGCACTGGCCGGTCCTGGCCAGCTGCTGGAGAACCCCGAAGCCCAGGCCAAGCTCGTTGAGGCCCAGCAGGCCTTTGTCGACGAGGACTTCGACGCGGCGGCGGCCGCGGTCGAGGAGGCCTACATCATCGAGCCCGAGCCGATGCTTCTGCTGCCGTGGGCCCAGGCCGAGCGGGGTCGGGGCGACTGTGCCGCCGCCGTCGAGCTCTACCAGCGCTTCCTCGACAGTGATCCGCCCGAGCGGATGGCCACGCCCGCCCGGGAGAACATGGACGCCTGTCAGCAGGAGCTGGACGCGGCGGCTGAACAAGAGGTCATCGAGGATGACGAGGTCGAGGTCGTCGAGGTCGAGGACGACTCGTCCGACGTCGAGCAGCTCCCACCCCCTCCGCCCGACGATCCTCCCAAGGCGAAGGCCTGGTACAAGGATCCTGTGGGCGGTGCGCTGGTGGGCGTGGGCGTCGTGGGGATCGGTGTGGGGGCAGGGCTGATGGGGGCCGGGTCGTCGGCGGCTCGGGGGGCGGCCGAGCAAGACTCACACATGGACTACCTGGGCGAGCGGGACCGTGCGACGGGCCTGCGCAACGGCGGGGCGGTTGCCCTGTCGATCGGTGCAGCGCTCGTGGTGGGGGGCGTGATCCGCTATGCCCTCGTGGCCAAGAAGAACCCCAAAGAGGCTACCGCCTGGCGGCTCGATCCCCAGGTGGCGCGGCGCTTCGCCGGGGTGACCTTCGGTCGTCGGTTTTGAGAGCTCGCCACGGGTCGCGGTGATCGGGCCGAGCGACTGACTGGTGCGCGACGGGGGCGCGACGGGGTTACGCTCCGCTTGGAGCGGGAGCCGCGGCACACTCACCGCGGCTCGCGAAGCGTTGGCCGGGGCAGCTGCCCGAGGCTCGGAAGATCGCGCCATCGCAGCCGCAGTAGACCTGCGCGTCGCGGGTGCACATGCGTTGGACGGGGGCGCAGGTGCCCGGTTCGGTGTCGTTGCACCCTTGCCCCTCGCAGATCCCACTGGAGCACTCGCTGGCCGCCAGGCAGGACGCACCGTCGGGTTTGGCCGGGCCCGAGGGGGCGCACTCTCCCTTCGAGGCGTAGCGCCGCCCGGGGCAGCTGCCCGACGCGTGGAAGGGCTTGCCGTCGCAGCCGCAGTAGAGCGCCGCGTCGCGGGTGCACATACGGTCGGCCGGCATGCAGGTGCCCGGCTTGGTGTCGGTACAACCCTGGCCCTCACACACCCCGCCGGCGCAGTCCGCATCGCTCAGGCAGCCCGCCGTCGGGGTGATGCCCGGGTTGGCGTCTAGGTTGGCTCCCGAGTTGGCTCCCGAGTTGACGCCCGGATCGGCTCCTGGATCGGCGGCACCGGGGGTGGCCGGCCCGTTCGATGGATCGTTGCCCGCGGTGGGTTTGGGGCAGGCAGCCAGTCCGAGCAGGCCAACAAGAGCGAGGCCAGCAGCGAGGCCAGTCGTGGGGCCAGCAGTGGGGGTCGTGTGGGGGCGAGGCATCGGTTTCTCCAGGTCGTCGAGCACCGGCGACGAGTTCACGCGTTGCTGAGGATCACGCTGACCGTATCGGCGCCCAGGTTGGCGGTGAGCAGGTCGAGCAGGCCGTCTTCGTTGACGTCGGCGGCCACGATGTCCTGGGGCTGTGCATCCACCATGATCTCGAGGGCGGGGCTGAGCGTGCCCATGCCGTTGCTCAGCAGCACGCGGACCATCGAGTCGCTGCACGCCACGGCGATGTCGGTGTCGCCGTCGAGGTCCAGATCGGTCGAGACCATGGCCAGCGGGCCCCCGGCGACCGGGAAGCTCAGCTGCCCGCCGAGGTCGCCCAGGCCGTTGCCGAGCCGGATCGTGATGTTGCCGCCCGGGTTGGCGACCACCGCGTCGATGTTGCCGTCGCCGTTGAAATCGCCCGAGCCCACGTCGACGGGGGCGGTGCCGGCCGTCTCGGCGATCGGTTGTCCGATCTGGCCCAAGCCGTTGCCCGGCAGCAGGCTCACCGTGTTCGCGGTGGCGTCCGAGGTGACCGCATCCGGGTTGCCCTCGCCCGTGAAGTCGGCCACGTGGATCGCCGAGGGACCTGCGCCCGTGCCGTAGGTCGTACCTGGCATGAAGATCCCCATGTCGGTGAGGAACACGTGAATGAACGACAGCGTGCTCTCGGTGACCAACAGGTCGGGGTCGCCGTCGTTGTCGAGGTCGGCCACCGTCAGATCGGTCGGCGTGATCTTGGTGCCCAGGATCGTGGGGGCGGGCCCCGCAAAGTCGCCGTTGCCGTTGCCGGCCACCGTCGTCACGTCGAGCGTGAGGGCGTTGGCGGTGACTATGTCGAGGCTGCCGTCTCCATTGAAGTCGCCGTGGCCGACTGCTATCGGGCTGGTACCCACGGCAAAGGTGCTCTGGAACCCGAAGCTACCGTCGCCCAGCCCCAGGCGAATACTGATGGTGTTGGCATCGCGGTTGGCGGCGACCAGGTCGAGCGCCGGGTCGTTGTCGAAGTTGGCGACCGTCAGCGCGATCGTGCCCGCGCCCATGCTGACTCGGTCGGCCATGCCCAGGCACAGATCGCCCGCCTCGGCCATGCCGTTGCCGCACACCGCAGGGCCGGTGGTGGTGGTGTCATCGGGGCCGGTCGTGGTGTCCTCGCCCGGGTCCACACAGGTCCCCGCGCTGCACTCCAGGTTACCCGTACACGTGTCGTCTGGTGAGCATGGGCATCCCAGCGTGCCGGCGGGGCATGATCCGCTGGTGCTGCTGCTGTCGTCTTCGCTGGGATCGCTCGGCTCGGTGGTGGTGATTGGACCGGTACCGGTCGAGGGCATGGCCGTGGAGTTCGAGGAATCGTCCTCGTTGCCGCCGTCGGGGCAGCCTGCGAGTGCCAGGCCGAGCAAGGCCCATCGATAAGGCATGGATAGGCTCATGGGCGCTACGTTAGGCCACGCATTGCGCCGGGGGAAGCGGGCGAGGCTGGGGGACGGCCATGCGCGGTCTCACCGGGGTGGGCGGCGGATCTCGTAGTTCCTGGCCTCGTTGGGCCCCGGGGTGAGCCTGAAAGCCCGCGGTTGCGCATGATGGGCCGGCGACTGGCCGGCGACTGGCCATGGTCGCTCTGAGCTGGCCGCGGTTGCCCTTGGCTGCCCCACGCGCTAGCTTGGTGTGTCCCGGGCTGTGTCGCTCGGGGGATCGTCCGCTATGTGTCGGATCTTCGGTTTTCGCTCCGTCATTCAGAGTCAAGTCCACCGTAGCTTGGTCAGTGCCGACAACGCGTTGATGCAGCAGAGCGATCGTCACCCCGACGGCTGGGGGGTGGCCTACTACAACGCGGGCGCACCGCACGTGATCAAGAGCGTCTCCACCGCGATGGAAGATCAGCTCTTTCACCGGGTCTCGGGCATCGTGGCGTCCGAGACGGTGCTCGCTCACCTGCGCAAGGCGACCCAGGGGAGCCTGTCCATCATCAACACCCACCCCTTCCAGTACGGTCACTGGATGTTCGTGCACAACGGCAACCTGGCCGGGTTTGCGGAGATCCGCGACAAGCTCGTGGCCTTGGTGCCGCCCGTGCTGCGGCGCTTCATCCTTGGCGACAGCGACTCCGAGGTGCTCTTCTACCTTCTATTGGGGCACATGGCGCGGCGTCACGAGCTGCACCGGGTGGGCTTTCCGCTCGAAGACGTCGTCACCGCTGTGCGCGAGACGGTGCTTCAGGTCACCGCGCTGACCGGCCAGCCCTGCTTCGACGAAGACGGCTCGCCGGAGGAAACCTATCTCACCTTTGCGCTCACCAATGGTCGGATCATGGTCGCCCACCAGGGGGGCAAGCCGCTGTTTTGGACCACCCACAAGACCCGGTGCCCCGAGCGGGGGCACTGCCCCAGCTTTGGGGCCGAGTGTGAGGCGCCGGCGCGTCGCGGGGGCTTCGTCAAGCACCTGGTGGTGAGCAGCGAGCGGCTCCATGGTGACAATGTATGGACGCCCATGAAGCCCTTCGAGGTGGTCGGGGTCGACTGGGCGATGAAGCTCGAGCGAAGCGTCGCGGCCTGAGCGGCACGAGCGACCGCGGCTCGAGCTACCGCGCGGCCACGCGGCGGAAGCGGGGGACGAGCGCGACCAGCAGGCCCAGCTGCAACAGCGACCCCATCACCAGCGGCATCCAGTAGAGCGCGCGTCCCTCCAGGGCCATCCAGTAGGCCTTGGCGATGAGGAACGGGGGAAACACGCTCAGCAGCCACTGCCAGGGCTCGGGGGCAAAGTAGCCCAACAGGATCGACAGGCCAGCGACTCCGGCGAACTTGGTGAAGGCCAGCCCCTGGACCTTGTCGGCGGCAAAGGTCGCGTAAAAGAGTGCGGCCAGCGGGGCGGTGAGCGAGCCGCCCACCGCGATCGGCAGCAGCGGCCACCAGGGCAGCGGGCATTGGTCCATCACGAGGACCAGGTAGACGATGCTCGCGAAGGTCACCACCGCCGCAAAACCCACGCGATAGCCGGTGTACAGCGAGAACGGCAGCGGCGTGACTCGGAGCGCGGCGAGGGTGCGATCCTCCTTTTCACCCAGCAGCAAGAACCCCACGAGGACCCCCGGGATGTTGGCGCCCTGCCACACCCCCACGAAGACGACGAACGCGGGGTACGTGTCCGAGAACCGTAGGGCGACGTCGTCGCTAGGCATCACCCCTCGCTGTGCCAGCGCGGTGTCGAGGGCCGGCAGCGCGTAGCGCATCCCGATCCCCATGGCTACCAGGAACACGCAAAAGAGGATCAGCATGTTGTCGCGCGCGACCAGCCGGGCGTCGTTGTGGGCCAGCTGGACGATCCGATGCAGTGTGGAACTCATTAGATCCCTCCCTTGCGCACCACGTGGTGCTCGTACGCCACCCGAGCCCAGCGACGCAGCATGACGACGAGGACGGCGCTATACGTGAGCGCATAGATCCACTCCCACGCCTCGAGCGGCACGAACGCCCCGCGGATCAGCATACTGGGGGCGGCCGAGGGGATCGCCAGGAGCGCGGGATGGCTGAAGGCGCCCACGAAGTACAGGCTCGGCACCTGCAGCAGCGTGGCGAGCCCCCCGGCGGGGAGGAGTGCCTCCATGATCCTACGGTGGCGCACCACGAGGATCACGCCGATGTAGGTATGGATCACGCCCAGCGCGAACACGCCGACCAGCAGCCACGGGGACGGCCAGTGGATCCCACTGTCGCGGCCCACCCATACGACGGTCCCCGCGGTCATGATGACCCCCTCCAACGTGGCGAGGGCTGAGAGGGTGACGATCTTGGCGTCGAGGTACTCCCGGGGCCGCAGCGGCGATACGACCACCGCTTGTAGCGTGCCGTCGTCCTTCTCGAGGATCACCATGGCGATCACATAGAGGAGGGTGGAGCCGCCCACGATGAGCAGGAGCGCCATGGGCACCGTGCGGTGAAGCTGCGCGGGCGAAGAAAGCCACGAGAGCACGCCCGCCAGTACCACCGCCATGCCGACCGAGATCGCATAGAGCTGGTTGCGTGCCTGCAGCGCCACGTCGGTGCGCATGGCGGCGAGGGTGCGGTTCATCCCTGGAGCTCCTGGCCGGTGACCTCGATGAAGACGTTCTCGAGGGTCGTCTCTTGGGTGTGCATGGTCTCGATGCGCTCGCTGTGCCGGATGAGATCCTGGAATTCCTCGCTGCGATCCAGGGCATTCAGGCCGAAATCGGCCCGCCGTAGCGCGCCCGCCGACGCGTCGCGGTACTCGACGACCAGCTCGCGCTTGCCGTAGCGCTTCTTGAAGGCCGCGGGCGCGTCGATGGCGACCAGTCGACCGTCGGCGATGAACGCGACGCGATCGCATAGCTCGTCGGCCACGGTCATGTCGTGGGTGGTCACGAACACGGTCGTGCCCTCGCTGCGCACCAGTTGCACCAGATCCTTGATCCGCTTGGCGTTGACCGGGTCGAGGCCGCTGGTGGGCTCGTCGAGGAACAAGAGCTGCGGCCGATGCAGCAGGCTGCGCGCGACGTTGAGGCGGATCTTCATGCCCTTGCTGAAGTCGGACACGCGCTTTTGAGCGTCGGGCTCGAGATCGACCCAGCGCAATACTTCCAGCGGATCGACGATCGGCCCCCGGTAGAGCGAGCCAAAGTGCTGGAGGTTCTCCAGCGCGGTGAGGCGCTGGTGGTGGTTGGGCAGCTCGAAGCTCACCCCCACGCGCTCGTAGTACTCGTGGCCCCAGTCGCGGAGCTCCCGGCCGAGCACCTGCACGCGCCCGCGGTAGTCGGTGAGCAGCCCGGTGAGTAACCGCTGGGTGGTGGACTTGCCGGCCCCCGACGGGCCGAGGAACCCGAGGATCTCTTTGTCGGCCACCTCGAACGAGAGGCCACGGAGGGTCGCGTGCTCGCTGCCGGGATAGGTGTAGTGCAGGTCGTCGACGGTGATCATCGCGTGTCCTCTCGCTGGCGTCGCGAGCGCTCGGCGAGCAGGGCCTGCAGGCTTTGGCGACCGGCCTCGAACACCTGCTGCAGCACCGCCTTGCCGGCCTCGCTGGCTCCCGCGTGGGCGGGGGTCAGGGCGCGATCCATGATCTCGCCGATGCCCTCGATGACCGGGCCGAGGCTCGTCTTGCCGGTGACCGCCTCGCCGGGGCCGTCGCTCGGGCTCATCTCGAGCTGGACCATGCCTTGGGCGAGCATGTCGATCATGTGGGCGATGACCTTGGCGTCGATGTCGTCGCGCACGGCCCCCGCCTGCTGCATGAGCGCGATCACCTCGTGCCGGGTCATCTGACCGCGCGCGCTGGCTTGCAGGATGCTGTCGGGTCGCCGCATGAGGTGAGCGCCCAGCACCGTGCCGTCGCGCCGCAGCACGGCGGTGATGAACCGGCTGCCGTCGAGGGCCTGGATCATCGCCTTGTACATGCCGCCCAGCGTTCCCCCCTGCGGTGCGGCCATGACGGCGGCAAACCATGCCTCCGAGTAGGCATGGAGCTCGCGCAAAAACAGCATGTCGAGCAGCTCTTCCTTGTTGCGGAAGTGGAGGTATACGGATCCCTTGCCGATCCCCGCCGCGCGGGCGATCTCGGCGATGGTCGTCTTGTCGTAGCCGTGGCGCAGGAACAGCTCGACGGCGACGTCCAAAATGCGCTGTTCACGCTGCTGCTGCGGGAGCCGGACCACGGTAATGACGTTTTGACCGGTGATGACCGTAACGTCAAAATTCAATTTTCGTGAGAATTCGGCCGATCAGAGGGTTCTTGCGTAAAAAGCGCGATTTTCGCTTCTTGCGCAGATCGATCGTTCCACTTCGACGACGGCGGCCCCGACAGTCGGTGGCACGTGTTGCTGGCGCTATCCGAGACCGACTCCGATGCGTGCTGCCGGTGCGTGGCTAACCGTCGCCGCACCGCGCCCGCAGGGCCGCGAGAGCGCCTTCGCGGAGGCTGGCCACGACTGCGGCGGCAGGCGGCAGATCCCCGATGAGCCCGACGCCCTCCCCTGCGAGCAGCGGCAGCTCGTCGAAGTCGCCCTCGGTCCCCGCCATGGGCACGAGGTTGGTGAAGCGTCGAAGCTCCGTCGGTTGCCCGAGCAGATCCATCCGGCCGATGATCGGCTGGTCGGAGTCGGTCGGGACTTCGGCCACTCGCTCGTGCCACTCGGTGACGATACGGTTTCGAATCACCCGGATCGGATTGAACTGCGGCTGCTCTCTCCCGAAGATGTGCGTGCGGACGGTGTCGCTCGTCTTGGCCTCGACCAGGCGATCTTTGTAGGCATCGGCGACCGGACTCTCGGCGGTCGCCACGAAGCGGGTGCCGATCCACGCGCCGTCGGCCCCCAGCATCAGTGCTGCGGCCAAGCCCCGGCCGTCCGCGATCCCCCCGGCGGCGAGCACGAGCGCCTGGTCGCCGACCGCATCGACCACGGCAGGGGTAAGGGCGAAGGTCCCGGCGGTCGAGAAGTTGTGGCCACCGGCCTCCGCCCCTTGGGCCACCACCAGGTCGACCCCGTCATCCACCGCTCGGCGTGCGTCGTCCACCGAGCCGACCTGCTCCCATACGTCGATCCCCGCCGCGTGGAGGCGCTCGATCCAGGCGACAGTCGGGTGGCCCCAGTGGAAGGACACGGCGGCCGGCTTCTTGTCGATCATCAGATCGATATGAGCGTCTTGCGTGTAGAGGGTGATGAAGTTGACGTGAAAGGCACGGGACGTGCCCGCTTGCACGCCGCTGACGAGCGCATCCACGGCCGGCAGCGGAAGGATCCCCACGCCGGCGATCGAGCCCATGGCCCCCGCTTCGCTCACCGCGATGCCCAGCGGTGGGGTCATCCCCGCAAAGGCCATGCCCGCCATCGCGACGGGGGTTCGCAGCTGGTAGCGTTCGGTGAAGCGGGTGGCTAGAGACACGGGCATCGAGGAGATCTGATGGCATGGATTGCGGTGTGCGTCGCGTCCCGCTCGATCCCGGTCACAAACGGCCGGTTACGGCGACTGGCAGGGCCACGGATCACACTCCGAGGTCATCGGAGGCCGCGCCGGAGGCGCAAAGCGAAACCGAAGAGCGCGTATAACGCAGCTTTATTGGCAGCTCGACCTGCCTGCTGGACACCCGAACCTTTTGCAGCAGGTCTGACGCGAGGGATCTATACTCAGATCGAGATGAAAGCACAGGTCCGAGCGGGTCGTCTTGTTCTGGACGAACCCACCGATCTGCCTGAGGGCACCATCGTCGACCTTCACATCGTAGACGAGGGCGATGACCTGACCGCCAAGGAGCGAGCGGCGCTCCACGATGCGCTCGACGAGGCGTGGAAGAGCACTCAGGCCGGTCACGTACTACCGTCCAGCGCCCTACTGGACGCAACATCTTGAGCTGGCTGTGCCCGTCGAAGTCCGTGTCTCGTCTCAGGCGGTAGAGCAGGCGAGGCAGGCCCAGCAGTGGTGGGAGACCAACCGCGCAGCCGCTCCTTCGTTGTTGCACGATGAGCTAGCGAAGGGACTCCAGCGGCTCGCCGAGCTGCCCGAGAGCGGGCCGCCCTACCCGAACGCTCGAGTACCTGGAGTGCGCAGATTGTTGCTGCGCAAGTGCCAGTACCATATCTATTACGTGTACGATGCCCAGGAGTCTGGGCTCGTCGTGGTGCTCGCAATCTGGAGCGCACGTCGTGGTCGAGGACCACGCCTTTGAGTCGAACAAGAAAAGAACGGCCAGGCTACGCCGAGAATGCATCCCAGACCGACCGGAGAACGACGAAATGCCTGTAAACCGGCGCTCACCACGGTGACTCGGGGAACTTTTTGAGCGCTCGTGCGTCCATGGATACGTGGGACGTGTGCGGTCAGCCGAGGACGACGCCGCCGTGTGGTTGATGCTCGTGCGACGACGCCGAGCGGTGCGCAGCCTAGCCCTCGTGGCGATCGCGCTAGGTGCGTTGGTGGCGATCGGGCTCATGCGAAATCCGCTCGTGGCTCATCCGGCGGCGGCGGCCACGACCACTCGGGCCGCCGAGCCCGAGCCCACCCCCAAGTGGTGGCGCGAACGACCCGCCCTTGCAGAGCCCACGGCCCGTGTTGCGCACGACGCGGCCCGTGTTGCGCACGACGACGACGCACAGGGGTCGACCACCGAGGTGCGCGACCCCGATCCGCGGATGGAGCCCGCCGGTCGCTCGGGTCGCAAGCTGATCGCCCTCAAGGACGAGATCCAGCAAAGCCTCACCCACACCGCCTATGAGCATCGCACCCGCGTGCGTCCCAAGGAGGGCGTGTACATCTGGGATTGCTCCGCGATGGCCGGGTGGATGCTCCGCAAGATCGCCCCGCGGGCTCGCAAGGCGATGAACAAGGGCCGGCCGGTCGCGCGGGATTTCTACCGGCGGATCAAGCGGTCGCCCACCCGGAGGGCGCGTGACGGCTGGCGTCGCCTCACGCATATCGAAGACGTGCGACCGGGCGACATGTTTGCCTGGGAGCGACCGCCCGGGTTCCCCAGCAAGAACACGGGTCATGTGGGCTTTGCGATCGAGCCGGCCCGGCCGGTGCCCGAGTGGCCAGGGGCCTACACCCTGCGGATCGTCGATGCCACCTCGCTCCCCCATCAAGACGACACCCGCCGGCGCAAGGACGGCGGGGGTATAGGCGAGGGCACGATCCTGTTCATGACCGACGGCGAGGGTCGCGGGATCGGCTACGGCTGGTTTGGCCGGCGTAGCCGGGGCGTGATCGTCACCGACATCGGCTTTGCGCGGCTGAGTCGCTAAGAGCGAGCGGCCGCGTCTCGATCCTCCGCATCGGCGTCGAGCTCGGCGGGAGGACCGTCGAGCTCGGAGAAGGCCCAGGGGTTTGCGAACAACTCGCGCACCAGGGCGACCACCGTGGCGAGCTGGAATCCATCGACATAGCGGTGATCGATCGTGGCCGTGAGCACCACCTGGGGTCGTATGGCCAGCTCGCCCTTCCACTGGGCGGGCACTTGCCGCTCCGCGCCCACGCAAACATAGAGCGGCACGTGGGCAAAGGGCGTGGGCGGCACCAGGCCCTCGTCCAGGCCCAGCATGCCGATGCTCGTGATGATCGCGGCTCCGAAGGGGTAGGGCTCCACTCCTAGCGCAGGGATCGAGAACCCTCCGCAGCTGCCCAGCCAGCCCACCCACTGCAACATGGGCCGCAGCAGCCATGTAGGGAGCAAGCGGATCACCCCCTTGTTCTTGTTGAACGCCTCGTCCTTGCCCTGGTGTAGCGTGTTGGCCATGCGGCGCATCTGCTGGGCGATCCCCTGGGGCCCGGCCTCGTCGGCGCCCTCTACCTTCACCTTGCCCAGGTCGCCGCCCTTCTCCAGCGCCACCAAGAAGCTGATCGCCACCGTCTGGTGGGGGATATAGCGACCCAGCCAGATCCGACCGTTGAGGCTGGGCGTGCGGGCCAGCGCTCGAGCCACGCACGCGCCGACGAACGCGGTCAGCGTGACCTTGTCCCCCGTGGTCTTCCCCAGCCACGCCAGGTAGCGCTGGACCTCCGCGGTGTCCAGGGCGATCCGCCCGTAGATGTTGCCCTCGCGCGGTGACCCCCAGGTGGCGATCGCCAGCTTGCGCCTCGTCGTCATGGTCTTCATGGCAGGCTCCCGCGTCGAGCATACCGGGAGCAGCCGCCCCGGCAGGGGCCCCACCGGGAAGAGGACTTGGCCCGATCCGTGCCCGGATCTCGGCGTCCACTAGGCGCTTGGCGGGTGCTTGGCGGGTGCTCGGCAAGTGCTTGGTGTGCTCGGGGCGCCCTGATACCGTGCCGCCCATGGCCAGGGAGACCGACCTCCCCCGCTGGTGGCCCGCTCTCTTGTCGGGGCTGGTCGCGGCGATCTTCGGCTGGGGGGCCACGGTGCTGCCCTGGCGACAGTGGACCCCCTTTGCGGTGATCACCACCGTGGTGGCGTTGGCCCACGCGGCCCATGCCTTGCTCGCCCTGCTGGGTCACCCGCGCCGCCGGCTGGCGTGGCGGATCCAATCGTTGGTAGCGCTGAGCTTCTTCGTCTACGTCAGCTGGAACATGCTCACCGCGTGTACCTACATCGCCTCGCTCTACGGGGGCCTGGGCAAGGGCGTCGCGGTGGGGCTGACCGCCGCGCTGGCCGTGGTGGCCTTGTTGGTGGTGCCGCTTTCGGTCTGGGGCCTGGCGGCGACCGGCGGGGTGGCGTGGAACCGAAGCTCGCAGGGCGGGGCCGCGGGGCTCCTGCTGATGGTGGGCTTGGGCATGGCGCGGGCCTGGTCGCTACCTCAGGCCGAGGCGGCCATGGATCCAGCCATGATCCCGGCGATGGTTTCGGGTCCGGGCCAAGCCTCCGGCGACGATGCCCTTCGATCGGCCCTGGCCGCGGCCTTGCCTGCGCCCGCCGAGCAGCCTGCGCCGCCGCCCGATGCCCCCTCGCTGATGATCCGACAGGCGGTAGAGTGCGCGCAGCCGCCCGGGCCAGGCACCGTCACCGTGGTCGCCACCTCGCTCGTCTCGGTCGCCCCCACCCGGGCCGAGGCCGCCATGCGCTGCGTGCAGGGAGCCACCCTCGACGACACGTTGGGGCAGCTGCGCGCTCAGCTGCAGGCCGAAGCCTTGCGGGGCCCCATCAAGATCGACGTTATCACGGGCACCCAGGATCTCGACACGCTCGTGCCCGTGGTCGACGCGATGCTGATGCGCCCCGGCCTCGACGGCGTCTGCGAGGGCACGCGCTGCCTGATGCCGTGGCAGCTGCTGGCCCTCGACCAGTTCAACACCCTCACCCCGATCCCCGTCGTTCCCGATCTGCGCTTTGGCTTCGATCCGGCTCAGCTGCGCCTGGCCCTGGCCTGGCCGGGTCGTCCCGAGCGCTACGATCCCCACATGGCCGGCCTGCGACGGCTGGACGTGGCCAGCTATCTGCAAGACGCAGAGGGCCGGCTGCACCGGCTGCGGCGGATGAAGGCTCCCGAGCCTCCGATGGATGCAGCCGCCCTCCAGGGGGCCGTGGACGCCGCCGAGCGCTACATCCTCTCTGCTCAGGGCCAGGACGGCCGCTTCGAGTACAAGGCCGATCCCTTCACCGGCCAGGTCACCTACCAGGGCTTCGCGCTCGCGCGCCAGGCCGGCACCACCTTGGTGATCTGCGAGCTGGCCCGCGATCAAGAGCGGGCCCGCGAGGTGGCCACCAACGCCTTGGCGATGTTGGTCAGTACGATGCACACCTATGAGGATCTCGGGGTCTTGATCTCGCCGCGGATCAAAAACCCCACCCGCGGGACGCTGGGAGCCACCGCGCTGTCCTCCATCGCGCTGCTGTCCTGTCGCGAGCGGGTGGGTGACCGATTCGACGAAGCGATCGGTCGCATGACCCGGTTCTTGATCCGCATGCATCGAGAGGACGGTGGCTTCCACCCCGAGTTCGATCTGACCACCGGCGAGCCGATCCCCGGGCCCGATCCACTCTATGCGGTGGGCCAGGCGGTCTTCGCCCTCACGTTGCTCGAGCGCTTGCAGATCGAACAAGACCTCCCCCATCTGCCCCCCGCGTCGGAGGTTCACGGTGTGGTCGAGGCGGCGATGACCTATACCGCCGAGGACTACTGGGACAATTTTGCGGCCGACTTCTTCTGGATGGAAGAAAACTGGCACTGCCTGGCTGCGCGTGCCTCGCTAGGGCACCATCGGCACGACGCCTACGAGCGCTTCTGCATCGACTACACCCAGTACAAGACGCGGCTAATCCTCGACGCCGACGAGGTCTCCGCCGATCTGGTGGGGGGCTATGGCTTCGGGAACGTGCTGCTGCCGCACAACACCGGCTCTTCGGGCTTTGGGGAGGCGATGAGCGCCGCCTTGGCCCTCAAGAAGGCGCGCGGTGAGGACACCGCGGCCGACGAGGTCGTGCTGCGGCGAGCGCTGCAATTCCTCGTGGGCCAGCAGTGGGACGACGTGGGCTGCTTTGCGTGTGCCACCGAGCCCCACTCCATGGTGGGGGCATTCTCCGAACACATGGGCTCGCCCGAGATCCGCATCGACTTCGTCCAGCACGCCATGGCGGGCATGGGCCACGGGGGCCGCATGCTGGGGCTGGTGGAGGGATCGTCCATTCCTGAATCGGTGACCCCGCGGTGAGTACGAGCGTAGATCGATCGCCAGATCCATCGCCCGATCTGCCATCAGATCCGTGGATGACCCTGTTGCGGCGCCTGGCGGTCGCGGCGTGGAGCGTGGGCCTGATGCTCGCGCTTTTTTGGCCGATCACCCGCGATCCACCGCGCGACGGCTTTCCCCTGTCCAACTACCCCATGTTCTCCCACCCCAAGGAGCACCACAACGCCCGCATCCCGCACGTGGTGGGCTATTCGCGAGAGGGGCGGCATCGCCCCGTGCCGCCGGAGTTGCTCGGGAGCGAAGAGATCATGCAGGCCTATCAGACGGTGCGGGTCGCGATCCGGCGCGGTCATTCACGGGATCTATGCCGACGAGCGGCCGCCCGGGTGGCCGCCGATCCCGATCATGCCGACCTCGAGCATCTGGAGGTTCGCACCGATGTCTACGATGCGGTCGACTACTTTGCCGGCGACACCAAGCCCCACGGCACCCAGATCCACGCTCGCTGCTCGGTGACCCCGGAGGCGGCGCCGTGATCGGGTCGATCGAGCGCTGGTGGCATGCCCCCGCCCCGGCGCGGCGGTTGGCCATGCTGCGGATCCTGGTGGGAGGGTATGCCGTCGCCTACCTGCTGGTGCGCTTTGCTCACCTGATCTCGGTCACCGGAATGTCGGTCAAGCAATGGAAGCCGGTCGGGCCCGTGGTGCTCGTGCCCGGCCCGCTGCCCGCGGCGGTGGTGGTGATCACCGTCGTGCTCGCCGTGATCCTGGGGGTGATGTTCACCGCGGGTTGGCGTTTTCGCCTGACCGGGCCGGTGTTCGCCTTCGTGTTCTTGTGGGTGACCAGCTACCGCAACTCGTGGAGCATGGTCTTTCACACCGACAACCTCATGGTGTTGCACGTGCTCGTGCTGGCCACCAGCCCCGCCGCCCACGCGATCTCGCTCGACGCTCGGGGCCGCGGCGAGATCCCCGACGACACCCCCTACGCTCGGTACGGATGGGCGATCCGCCTGATGTGTGCGATCACCGTGATCACCTACTTCATTGCGGGTTGGTCCAAGGTCCACAATGCCGGCTTGGGCTGGGTGACCAGCGATACCCTGCGCTCGTACGTGGCCTACGACAACCTGCGCAAGGTCGAGCTCGGGGCCGGTTACTCGTGGTTGGGGACCATGCTGGCCCAGCACGGGTGGATCTTCCCGCCGCTGGCGGCCATGTCGCTAGTGGTGGAGCTCGGCGCCCCGCTGGCCCTGCTCCACCCTCGGGTGGCCTACCTGTGGTCGGCCGCCGCGTGGTCGTTTCATGTGGGGGTGTTGGTGCTGATGGCAATCATGTTCCACTACCCGGTGACCGGCGTCGCCTACACCTCGTTCTTCCCGGTCGAGCGGCTCCATGATCGTTGGCTGCGTTGGCGGGGCGGTCATCCGCGTTGGAGCGCCTCGAGTCCCACGGCATGACCCTGGCTACGAAATGGAGGTGAGCCACACACGCTCTCGAGCTGTTCTTTTCGGGCCGCGAGGGCGGGCAGCAGCTGCCGCCAGCGTCGCAGCCCCTCGACCACTTGCGGAGCGGGTTGCGGAGCGGTTTGCGAGGCGGGCGATGGGGCGGTTTGCGGCGCGATCAAGGCGGCCGGGGCTTGCTCGGCGGGCAGCGCTGCGGTGTGTCCGGCCCGCTGAGCGAGCCGAGTCATCGTGGCCCGCCAGGTGGCGAAGACCGGCACCAGCAGCATGACCTGGGCCCAGCCGGTCAGCAGCCCTTGGCTGCCGAGCCACAGCGCGCCCATGCCCACGCTGCCCAGCCCCCAGCCCACGATCGCCCAGCCGACCACGCGGCGTTCGAGCCCCGAGTCCATCGCGCAGGCGTCGCCGTGGCCGGCGTTGGCGACAAATCGCAGCTCGTGGTTGGGGGGCGCATCGCCCGAGCGAGCGCGGACGAATCGTTGCACCCCCAGCTCGGCCATGAACGGGCCTCGGGTGGTCGACCAGCAGACCCCGTCCAGCGGTCCGCCCAGGCGGGTGCCCGAGGTCTGGTAGCCGCACGACGCGGGGAACCACTGGGTGAGGAGGTCTCGTACGAAATCGATCTGTTCGTCGAAGATCCGATCGGCCGACTCGTGCTCGTCGAGTCGGATCGAACACGACCAGTGGTCGTTGACGGAATCCCCCACAGCCTATTCATCGTAGCTGAGCCTGTCCGTTCGTCCATGGTGCATCGGCTCGTCCCCGGTCGGGCCACCTCGGTGGGGTTTTCCTGGGTTTGCCGGGGGCGGCTCCTCGACTCATGACGCTGGGCCAGGGCGCTGGGTAGAATGGGTAGGGCTATACTGCGGTAGCCCCATCGTGCACGGGTCCGATCGTATCGAGGAGTCGGAGAATCCTCCGCGCGGCGCCCTGGGTCGTCTGGTGGCGTCCTCGGTCGATCTGCTGTGCCTCGTCGACCGGCGGGGGACGCTGCGTTGGTTCAATCCCGCGTGGGAGCGCCGGCTGGGCTGGGCCTCACCACAGCTACGCCGCGCGGTCTTGCTCGACTTCGTGCACCCCGCCGACGCCGACGACACCCAGGCCGCGCTCGAGCAATTGCGTGGGGGACGAGACGAGATCCGCTTCGAGAACCGCCTGCGCTGTCGCGATGGGACCTTTCGATGGCTGCAGTGGAGCGCGGTCCCCGTGCGACACGGGGCGCTCTTTGGCAGCGCCCGCGACATCACCGAGCAAAAGCTGATCGAGCGCGAGGCCAAGGACCGCACGCGGCTGCTCGTCATGGCCGAGGAGGTCGCCGGGGTCGGCCACTGGCGGATCGATCTGACTCGCGACTCATTGACCTGGTCGCGAGAGATGTATCGTATTCATGGCGTCGATCCACAGACCTTCGAGCCCAGCGTCGAGCGAGCGGTCGAGGCCTACCATCCCGAGGATCGCGGCCTGGTCTCCGATCACATCCGCGACGCGATCCTGCTGCGCAAGGAGTTCGAGTTCGAGCATCGCGTGGTGCGGCCCGACGGCTCGGTCCGCAACGTGCTGTCCCGGGGTCGGTGCGAGGTCTCCGACGACGGCCGACCGTTGGCCGTGTTCGGCGTGTACCAAGACGTCACCGAGCGCAAGCGCCTCCAGGAGCGGGTGACCCACTCCGAGCGCATGGCCACCGTGGGCACCCTGGCCGCCGGCGTGGCCCACGAGATCAACAACCCCCTGACCTGGGTCATTGCCAACCTCGACGCCATCGACCGGGGGCTCGCCGGGCTCGGCGAACGGGGGCAGGGAGGGGGGAGGGCACCCGATATGCGCGAGCAGGTCGACGCGCTGTCCCGGATGATCGCCGAGGCCCAGCAGGGGGCCGACCAAGTGCGGCGGATCGTCAGCGATCTGCTCACCTACTCGCGGTCCAAGCCCGAGGAGCTCGTGCGGGTGCACCTACGCGAGGTGCTCGACATCGCGATCAACATCGCCACCAACCAGTTCAAGTACCGCGCGCACCTGGTGCGCGACTACGGCCACGCCCCGGCGGTGGTGGCCGATCAATCGCGGCTCACCCAGGTCTTCGTCAACCTCATCGTCAATGCGGCGCAGGCGATCCCCGAGCGGCGCGACAAGGAGGGGATCATCGAGGTGCGCACTGGCGTAGGAGCCGACGGGCGCGTGCGGGTCGACGTGGTCGACAACGGCCTGGGTATGCCCGAGGAGGTTCGCGCGCGGGTCTTCGATCCCTTCTACACCACCAAGCCCGTGGGGGTGGGCACCGGCCTGGGGCTGTCGATCTCCCGCAACATCGTCGGATCCTTCCACGGTGAGATCGAGATCGACAGCCACGAGGGCGAGGGGACCCGAGTCACGGTGATCCTGCCGCCTGCCCCCGAGCAGGGCGACTCGCCGTTGTTGCTCTTCGAGGAGGACGACGGGGCCCGGCCTCGGGTGATCATCATCGACGACGGGGGCATGCTCAGCCGGGTGCTCACTCGCATGCTGGGGGCGGCCTACGAGGTCGTCGCGCTCCGGACCGGTCGCGACGCGCTGTCGATCCTCGACGACGGGGAGACCTTCGATGCGATCCTCGGCGATGGCGATCTGGTCGACATGACCGGGCTGGAGTTTTACCGGAGCGTCCAGCGGATCGCGCCTCCTCTGGGGCGGAGCATTGCCTTCGTGACCAGCGATGACCCCGACGGCCCCCGAGGGGTGCTCGAGGCCGAGGGGGTGCCGTGTGTCACCACACCGATCGATCCGACCACCCTCCGAGAGCTGGTCCGGGAGCTCGTGCGGCAGCCCACGAAATGACCGGGATAGATCCTCTCAGGCAGCCTCGATCGCGGGCGATCGCTCGTGGGTCAGGCGGTCGCCCGACGCACGTTCCTGGATCCCGCTTGGCAAGACCGAGGCCGGGCGCGACGAAGTCGCGGATCCCGAGCCGGCCTCGGCATAGATAACGGGCGCGACGAAAGTCGCGGATCCCGAGCCGGCCTCGGCATAGATAGACAAACTCAGTCCTCGTACTCGTCGTGGATCACATCGGGCAGCTTGGTCTCCCCGGTGATCTCGTTGGCCTCGAGCACGTTCTTGATCCCCGATGTTGGTCCTTGCACCAGCGTGACCGAGCGCTCGGACTTCAGCACGCGGTCGCCCAACGCCTTGACCTGCGCGGGCTCGAGCTTGGCTACGCGCCGGGCGAGCTCCTGGAAGTAGTCGTAGGAGCGGCCGTTGCGGACCGCCTCGGCGAGACGGCCGGCGAGCAGCTCGGAGTCGGCCTGCGCGTTCATCATGTTCCGCAGCACCTCACGGCGGGCGAAGGCGAAGCGGCGGTCGAAGTTCTCGCCGTCGAGTTGGGCCTGGATCGCCTCGCGGATCGCCTTGCTGCCCTCACCGGCGCGGGCGCTATCGATCGCACCCCCGAGCTCGATGCGGGGCCGATCCACGGCCAGTCGGGCGTAGACGCCGTAGCTGGCCCCTAGCTGCAGGCGGACGGCGCTGACCCGCTCGTTGAGCATGGCGGCCAGGATCATCAGCGCGGCGTGATCGTCCCCGTAGGCGGCCTGCAGCGGGTAGGCGATGGTAACGGTGGTCTGCACCCGCTCCTTGTCGACCTCGGTCATCCACCGGATGTTGGCCGGCTTGGGCACGGGCGGGACGACCCGGTCGGGGGTGGCCTTGGGCTCGTTCCAGGTGGCCTTGCGGTCGCGTAGCTTGGGCTTGCCGAAGTAAGCCTCCACGTACTGAACGACCAAGCCCATGTCGAAGCCCCCGGTGATGATGATCGCCGAGTTGGCGCCGCGGAAGTGGGTGCTGCGGAAGTCCTCCAGCTCGCGGAGGCTGATGTCGCGGAGCTTGTCGCGGTCGCTTATCACCTCGCGCACGTAGGGGTGCCCTTGGCCGTAGAGCGCATTGTAGAAGGCGTTGTTGCGTTTGATGGCCTGCACCGTGCTCTGCTTCTTGAGCCGCTTGGCCATGCCCATCTTCCAGTTCTCGAGCGAGCTGGTTTGGTACTGGGCCTGCACCACGCGCTCGCTGACGCCCGCGAGCAAGAAATCGAGGTAGATCGACAGTCCGCGGGAGAAGTACGTGCTGCTTCGGGGCCCCACGTTGCCGTTGAAGAGCCCGCCTGAGGCCGCGAAGAACGAGGCCAGGTTGCGGGCCTCTCGGTCGTCACGGTAGCCGAACAAGCGCGTGGCCATCTCGGCGAGCTCGGGGTGGTCGGCGTCGGCCTTGCCGGCACCCACGATGACCTGAATGTCCATCACCGGGACCTGCGAGGACTGCACCAGCACCACCCGCATCCCGTTGTCGAGCTGGTACTCCATGGTCTGAGCCTCGGGCGGGGCGATCTCCTCCAGCGGCAGGGGGCGGTGGGCCTCTGCGGGGTCGATGTCGTCGGGTAGCCCGAGCTGCTCCTCGTCTTGCGGCTCGTAGTCGAAATCGGCCCTTTCGGCCGCGGGGGTGTCTTCGCTGCCGTCGGGGACCACCTTGATGACCATCGCGCGGTCGCGGCTGAAGATCCGGCGACCGACGCGCTGGGCTTCCTCGTCGGTGAGCGCATCGATCGCGGCCAGCTCGGTCCCGTAGAAGCCGGGGCTCCCGGGCTCGAGATAGTCGGCGTAGGCGCCCGAGCGCCCGATGATGTTGGAGATCCGGCCGAGTACGAACAGGCGCGCTTGCTGGCGGGCCACCTGGTACTCGACGATGTCGTCCTTGCTCACGTCGGCCGCGAAGCCTCTGCGGATCGCGTCGAGCACCGCGTCGATCCCCTGGTCGAGCTCGCGGGCCTTCTTGGTCTCGAGGGCGACCCCGAAGACGAACGCCTCCTCGCCACCAAAGCCGGTGGGCTCGAGGTTTCGGACCACGCTGCCCGTCTCGGACATGCTGGTGAGCACCTGGGTGGCCAGTAGCAGCATCTGCTGGGCGGCCTGGGCCGCGGCCGAGTCCTTGCTGAAGCGCCGCGGCATCGGGAACAGGATGACCGCCGTGGGCTTCTTGACGGGCGCCTTGATCTCGGCGGTCTTGCCCTTGATGTCGGCCCGCGGGACCGGGTTGCGCGGCGGCGCGTCGAACTTGGGCAGGGGCTCGAGGTACTTGTTGGCCATCTCGAGCACGTCGAGGGGATCGATGTCGCCCGTGACCACCACCGTGGCCTGGCTGGCCGTGTAGTAGCGCTTGATGAACTTGCAGGTGTCGTCGGGGGTGATCGACACCAGGTCGCGATCGATGTCCGCCAGGCTGCGGCTGTAGGGGTGCCCCGGGGGGAACACCGTCTTGAGGACCTGCGAGTACACGAAGGCGCCCAGGCCCGTGCCCCGCCAGCGGTGCTCGTTGCGGACCACGTCGCGCTCGCGCAGGAACTCGCTCTCGGGAACCACGTCGCAGTCGTAGTTGAGCCGCAGCGCGGTGTACTTCATGTAGCGCTCGAGCTCGTCCGCCGTCCCCGTGTGGATATAGTGGGTCTCGTCGGCCGAGGTATACGCGTTGAAGAACAGCGAGTGCTGCGGCAGATCCGACATCAGCTTCGTCGAGTCGGGCCCGTCCACCGGCATCTGGAACATCAGGTGCTCCACGAAGTGGGCCATGCCCGCCTTGCCCTGGGGATCCTCGCGTGAGCCTACCTGCTGCCGCACGTCGAACTGCATCAGCCGGGTGTAGGGATCGGGGACCACGAACAAGGTCAGCCCGTTGTCGAACTCCTTGAGGAAGCCCTCGTCCGGGAACTGTGGATCGCGGCTGGGCTTGGGCAGCTCGGTTTCCTGGGCCCCGGTGGTCTTGTTGGCACAAGCACCGGCAAGTGCGGCCAGCACCAAGAGGTTCCGCAGACGTCGAGTCGATCGCGCGTACACCATAGATCTTCGATACCAGCCCGGTGGATCGGCTTTCAAGCGGGGCAGTTGCGAGTCTGCCCCGCGCGTCCGAGCCGTTCTCCTATGATGCTTTGTCGCACCCGGTTCGGTGTTGGTTTCAGGTGGTTTCAGGTGGTTTCGGGTTGATCCGGGCTTCGAGCACGCCGCGGGTGAGGTCCGAGGCGGGACGACGACCACGCACACGGATCGGCGAACGCGCACATCGCTCCTCAGGCTCGTTTGGAGCCCCGCAGCAGGCTGCCCGGGTAGTACCAGCCGAAGTCGTTGGGCCAGGCCAGGGCGAGGATGCTGACGCTGATGCTCGGGTCCAGCGCGTCCACCTGGTGCCACCATCCTGCTGGGATGAACAGTGCCTCACCGGGGGCGAGCACGAGCTCGATGAGCGTGATCGGGCCATCGGCGAGCTCTTGTTGGGTGCGTGGATCCCATTGTGAGTAGACGCCGCGGGATCGATCGAGCAGGGCCAGCGACTCGGGCGGGGCCAGGCGAAACCGCTTGCGCCCCATCACCTGGCAGAAGATCGAGTTGTCCCCGTCGTGATGCAACGGTGTATGGGTGCCTCGGGGGCCGATCCACAACCCCATGCGGGTGGGATCCTTTTGTGTCCCAAAGTACGCAGGAGGCAGCCAAAGGTCATCGAGCAGGGGCTGCAGGTTGGGTCGACGGAGGGCGGCGTTCTTGGCGATCACATAGGTGTCGTTGGAGGGTTGGGGTCCTTCGATGCGCTTAATCAGCTCGCGCACGCTCAGCTCCCGCCGTAGTGGCTCCCAGCCCGGGTCGGGGTCGACGACCCCCTCTCGGCCCTCGCAGACCTCGATCCGCTCGTCACCGAAGCGCGCCGTCAGGGCGGCCGGGGTCCAGCGCGCGAAGGCGGGCCAGCGGGTGACCAGATCGGTGAGCACCACTGGCACTCCGGGCAGCCAATGGCGGGCGACGAACTCCTCGGCCGGGGGCAGCCGGCGGCGCTCGATCGTTGTGTGGCCCGGCGCCTGGATCGTGCGGTGCTCCGCGCGTAGGCGCACCATCACCTCGAGGGCTTGGACTCGCCGCCAGAGCGTACGGGCCTCGTGCATCGCGGGGCTTTGGTCGAGCGAGGTCACCAAGGCGCGGGCCATCGGAGTCGGGACGCCCTCTTCGCTGAGGGCGGCGATCACCTCCTCGAGGGGGGCTCCGCGCGCCAGGTTCTCGGCCACCCACGCTTGCCATCGCGGGTGCACGACCTGGTCGCTGTCGGTCACGGTGAGCGCGCGTAGGTAAGGGGCCGGTGGAGGGCCGGTAGAGGGCCGGTGGAGGGCCGGTGGAGGCGGCGGTGGAGCAGCCGGTGGAGCGGCGGTGGAGCGGCGGTGGAGCGGCGGTAGAGCGGCGGTGGAGCGGCGGTAGGGTGCGCGTAGAGGCCGCGCCTTCAGCCGCTGGTGCTGGTGCCGGTGCTGCCCGTGCCTGAGTCGTCGGTGCCCGAGCTGTCGGTGCCCGAACTGTCGGTGCCCGAGCTCGACGAACACTCGGGAGAATCGGGGTTGTGGGCGCAGGGGCCGGCGGTGGGGAACTGATCGGTCGTCGAGTCGACCTGGGAGGTGGCGCTGGTGCTGGTGCCGGTGCTGGTGCCAGTGTCGGTGCTGGTCATCGGCGTGAGGCCCGAGGTTGTCTCGCACCCGGGGCTACTCGGATCGTGGGCGCAAGGGCCCGCGGTGGGGAACTGGTCCGATTCGGCGGCGGTGGTGGAGTCGTCGTCGTCACCGCAGCCGACGGGGGCCAACGCGAGCGTGCCGATTGCGGTTGCTCGCACTAGCGCGGGAGCGCGGGGGCGTCGGGTCAAGGACGTAGGGTTCATGGCTAGAGCGTGAGGCTACCACGTTGAGCGGGCGAGGAGTGCGAGGAACGATCGCTACGACTCGAAGACCTCGTCGAGGTGGGTGGCAGTGGCGGCGCGGCGGAGCCACTGTTGCAGGGTTTTCTGGTTGCGGCATTGGCTGATGCGCTCGCGCACGGTGGGAGTGAGGGACAGCTCGCGTGCTTGCAGAAGCATGGTCAATGCAGCCACTTGGCCCTCGCGCTTGCCTTCGAGACGGCCCTTGCGTTCGCCCTTACGTTCGCCCTTCACAAAGCCCTTGCGTTCGCCCTCTAGAAGGCCTTGCCGCTCGCCCTCTAGAATGCCTTTCCGCTCGCCTTCCAAGAGGCCCTCCAGACGGCCTTTGCTCTCGCCCTCGGCGTAGAGTTGCTTGCCCCACTCGCTCTGGGGTTGGTAGCTGCCCAGTCGTATCATCAGGTGTCTCCTCGTTGCTTCGTTGATCGCGGCCAAGAACAGATCCCAGTAGAGATCGTACCGTCGATCGGATGGTGGATTGGGTTGCGGGTCGGATTGACGTTCAGAGCGCCCCTCGGCTGGCTCGTCGGATCGCCCTTCAGATCTTTGATCGAGCGCGTGCCAGAGCGCTTCGCCGATCTGTTCGGCCTCGGGTTCGTCGCAATGGGCGAGCCCACTGAGTACGGCCAGCTCGACGTTGTTACGAGCATGCCTCGGATCGACGATGATGGGAAGGTGTTTCGGCCCGATGACGATCGGCCGAAAGTGAGTCTGCCCGGTCCTGAAAGGACCACAGGCCCAGCGAGCAACGACCGGATCGACGGCGATCACCACGACGAAGGTGGGGCAGTTCAGACGCCGGTGAGTGCTCGCTTGATACGCCGGCCAGGCGCGTTCCTTTTCGTAATCGATGGAGAGCTGGATCTCGGGGATCAGGGCGCACACAAGCCGTCCGGACCGAGCGTAGACCTTCAGGACGAGGTCGGCGTCGAGGTTGGGGAGCTGGCTGTAGTTGTGGTCATCGGTCCCAAAGTGGGCGCCACGGAGTTCCAAAGCGCCGAGCTTGCCGCGCAGTAGCGGGATCAGCAGTTCGGGATTGTTGCGAATCAGATCCACGAGGACCTCGTGCAGCATCGAGGGCATGGGCGGATGTAATGCGGCTGGCGTGCCATGACCTGGAGAAGTGATTTCGCGGGGTTGGTCGTTCGAATTTCGGCAATGGCCCACCAGTGGGCCGACCGGGTGCCAGCCAGTG
>JBCCWC010000015.1:0-117032 GCA_039194325.1 Myxococcota bacterium | reverse complement strand
CGGCGTCAGCGACGCCGCGTGCGAAGAGCCGGCGGAGGGCTAGGAGCCAGCCGCGTCGGCGGCGGGCCCTGCGGAGGTCGACGAGGCGTCTTCCGGGCCCGAGGGAAGCGGGCCGGACGGCGAGCCCGAGACGGGCAGCGACTTGGACAGTGGCTCGGCGAGCGGGTCGGTCCCCACACCCGGCGGATCGCCTATTTTCATCTGCTGGCGGATCGCCGGTGGTTTTTCGAGGTGGCCGACCGCAACGTCGGTCGCGTGCAGGCGGTGGCCTATGCCCTGTGCTCGCCGCTGATCCGCCGGGGCCTGCGTCGCGCCCTGGGGGTCGATCGGTCGCGGACGGACGCGTCGGTGGCCTCGCTACGCAAGCGGATCGCCGAGCTCGACGAGCGGCTCGGTGAGCGACCCTACCTGGTGGGCGGCCGGTTCACCGCCGCCGATCTCAGCGTCGCCTGCCTGCTCGCGCCGGTGCTGGCGGTCACGCCGGCCGAGGGGTATTCGGCGGTGATCGTGGCTCGTCACGGCCTGCCCGATGAACTGGCGACCCTCGTGGAGGAAGTGCGGTCATCGCGGATCGGCCGTCATGCCTTGCGGATGCTGGCGCAGGAGCGTCGGACAATCGCGGCATCGCGGCCGTCTTGATGCTCGGTCATCGTGTGGCTGGCCGATCGGTAGAAGACGAAGATCCGATCGTCGGCTCACCGTCCGATCGGTCGAAGGACTCGAATGCGGTCATCGGATCACGGTTCGATCGGTCGGTGGATGGTGCGGTCGTCGGCTCACTGTCCGATCGGTCGAAGGACTCGGATCGGGTTGTTGGTGCGGTCGGGCGAGCGGGCTCGACCGCGGGCGAGGAGATCCGACCACAGGTTGGGTCGCGGGCTGGGTCGCGGGCTGGGTTGCTGATGGGTCATGGGGTTGGCGAATAGCAGTGGCCGGGTGGCAAATGCGCGGTGTATCGTCGCGTCCAGATGGTGGACCGCTTCGGGAACGACGGACGTATGGGCAAGGACTGGTGGCTGGCCGCCGCGGTGATGGCTGCGGTGCTCTCGATGGAGCCGACCAGGGCCCACGCCGCCGGGCCGCCGGAGACGACGAGCGTCGCCGAGCCCGATCCCGGCACCGTGCCCGCAGATCCTGCGGAGGTCGCGCCCCCACCCGCGGACCAGACGCCGAGCCAGACGCCGGCGGAGGGTGAGCCGACCGAGGGAGTACCGACCGAGGGTGATCCGGCCGAGGGAGCGCCGACCGAGGGAGCGCCGACCGAGGGCGAGCCGGCGGACGGCCCTCCGAGCGAGGAGCCGCCGTCCGAGGAGCCGCCGCCGCAGGAGTCATCGCCGCAGGAGTCACCGCCGCAGGAGCCGCCGCCGCAGGAGCCGCCGCCGCAGGTCGCCCCGGCGGACTCGCCTGAGGTAACCCCTCGCAAGGGTCGCCGACCCCGGCACACCTGGATCTACAGCAACCTCACCGCCGTTCGCTACAACCCCCTGGGGCTGGTCAACGAGTTCACCACTGGCTATCGCTATCAGCTGAGCAAGAAGGTCTACTCCGATCTTTGGGGCAACTCGTTCATCGCCGCCCAGCTGCACACCTACCTGACCCCGGCCTACGGCCGGATCGGCCCCAAGATCGACATCCAGCCGCTGGCGTTGCTCAACCTCTCGGCCACCTACGACTACACGGGCTACTTCGGCAGCTTCGGCCTGTTCAACTCGTTCCCCAGCGCGACCAGCGAGTGGTCCGATAACGAGCTGGCGCGTCGCAACGACAGTAACGATCCTCGGATCGACAACTACGCCACCACCGGCCACTTCATCACCCTGTCGATGCTGCTGCAGGCCAAGTTCAAGAACATCGCGGTCCGTGACAACCTCAAGTTCTACTGGGCCGACTTTGATCTTCGCGACGGCGACACCGTCTACTACCACCAGACCCTCGATCTGCCGCAGCCCGACCGCGGCTGGACCCTGACCAACGACGTCGATCTGCTCTACATATTCGACTTTGGCCTGACGGTGGGCGCGCGCTACACGGTGACCCACGCATTCTACCAAGAGGAGCACTTCGGCGAGTCCGAGCCGATTAGTCGCCCCAACGGGCCCACGCACCGGATCGGCCCGGCGGTTCTGTACACCTTCTACGATCGCCCCGATCTGCGCTTCAACCGGCCCACCCTCATCCTGCTCCCGCAGTTCTGGGTGCGGCATCGCTACCGGGTGGGGCAGGAGGTCAGCCCCGCGATTCCCTACCTGGTGTTCGGGTTCCGCTTCCAGGGCGAGTTCTTGCCCAATCCCGCCTCGTGGCACCGCAAGACCGAGCCCAAGCGCAAGCGTCGAGGCAAGAAGGCGACGGGCTGAGGGCCGCGCGGCGTCACGGTGCCTGGTGGCGGCTGAGTCGCTACGCCAGGAGACGCGACTGAGCGATTCACGGGGCAGAGCGGGCCCTGCTGGATCGATGGGAAATTGACAAGTCCGTCCTGTTGCTCGGATGCTCGGTGTTCACGGAGATAATCTGGCGAATGTCGTGCAGTATATGGAGCGTGAGCACCCTGATAGAATGAGGCAAGTGCTCTCTGTGATTGCCACTCGCATCCCGGGGATCAAGGCGATCGAAACGAAGAAGACCGAAGACAACCACCTGCTCCTGCGTTTTCATGCGGAGGGCTTCGATAAGCCATTCTTTGCCGCGCAGATGTCCGATGGGACTCTCAAGGTCTTTACGTATCTTCTGTTGCTCCATGAGCCAGATGGGCCTCCGTTCATCTGCATAGAAGAGCCGGAGAATGGCCTCTATCACAAGCTCCTCGAGGTCTTGGTGACCGAATTTCGAGCGCATGCTACATCGCAAAAAAACGGCGCTCAGCTCTTCGTTACGACGCACCAACCATATCTCGTCGACGCGTTGAGCCCCGATGAGGTGTGGGTCCTCGAGAAAGGCTCCGACGGGTTCTCGAGGGCTATCCGAGCGAGCGAGGTGGAGATCGTCAGGCACATGGTCGAAGAAGAGATCCCGTTAGGAAGCCTCTGGTACAGCGATTATCTGGATGCGAGATGAGCATGCACTTCGGTTTTTAGCGGTTTCGGGGTGGACTCGTCGAGCGCGTCGAGCCAGCAAAACGGTAACCTCACGGTCATCGTAGTTGCAGACGTGCTACAAGCCGCGACCAGGGTCGCGGACCCGAACCACGGAACCGATGCATTCTCGATTTGGCCGGGCTCAGGGCGCCGGCCCGGCCGGTCCGGGCATGACCCCGGCCGGCACTCGGAGTCCGGATCGAGGCAGGCCAGCGCATAGATGATCCCCCCGCACTCTGCGATGGTGCCGCGGAGACCACATTCCCTCGTTCGTCGTCGTCGGTCCCGCGCCCGCCGCCCATGCACTGCGGTCGCTCTCCGACCGCGGTGGCGCAGGCACAGATCTGCCCGTCGCCGCAGTCGGCGTTGGCCTCGCATGCGTACTCACAGTGACATCCTTGCGCGACCTGTGGGTCGGGGATGCCGTCGTCCACGCAGGCGCCGTGGGGTCCGTCGGTGCACTCGGCGCTGGTCGTGCACGAGGCGGACCCGCTCACCGACGCGGGTATAATCGTATGCTCGCAGGGTCGCGCGGCTGTTCTGCGCTCATCTCACCGGATGTGGCCAGGGGGGGCCGTCGCCTGTCGACAGGTGCGACCTTTCCGGGTGTGTGACCTCATGGCCGGATAGGTCCGACCAAAATGATGCGGGGGTGAATAGTAGAGACGCGGGTTGCCACTCCTTCGGTGAATCACGCGGTTCATCACCGGCCCCATCGCTCGGGGCTGTGGTGCCGGGAAAGCAATCCAATGACCCCCTGTCAATCCAAACTCACCCGTTCGTTCACTCCCTTCGTGCTCTCGTCGCTGGCCTTCGCGGTGGGGTGTACCGCCGAGACCGGCGGCGATCCTGGGGCGGGGCTCGACGAGCTCGAGCTCGAAGCCCTCGAAGACCTCGAGGACGAAGACCTCGCCGCTCCCGTCTATCGCGTTGGATCGTCGGATCGCGACGCCCTCACCGCCCGTCCGGGGTCGAGCACGGGGCGCTTCCTCGTGATCTTCGACGAGCAGGAGGTCGCCGCGACCCCCATGGCGGTCACGATGAGCCGGTTCGCGGATCTTCGTGTCGAGCAGACGCTCGATTCGAAGCTCCTGCACGGCTTCGTCGCCCCCCTGTCCGAGGACGAGATCGATCGCCTGCGCTACGAGCCCGAGGTCGCGTTCATCGAGGAGGAGCAGGTGTTCTCCGCCGACGCCGTCGCTTCGTGGGGCCTGGATCGCATCGACCAGCCCAACCTCCCGCTCGATGACTCCTACAGCACCACGGCCAGCGGGGCCGGGGTGCACGTGTATGTCATCGACACCGGGATCCGCAGCACCCACTCGGAGTTCACCGGTCGGATCGGCGCTGGCTTCACCAGCATCGACGACGGCCTCGGAAGCGAGGACTGTAACGATCACGGCACCCACGTGGCCGGGACGGTGGGGGGCTCGACCTATGGCGTGGCGACCAGCACGATCCTGCACCCGGTGCGCGTGCTCAACTGCAACGGTTCGGGCACGACCGCCACCGTCATCGCCGGGGTCGACTGGGTCGCCGAGGTCGCGGAGGGCTCGGCGGTGGCCAACCTGAGCCTGGGCGGCGGCGTCTCGGCGGCGCTCGATCAGGCGGTGGCCAACCTCCACAACGCGGGAGTCACCGTGGTGGTGGCGGCGGGCAACAGCGACCAGGACGCGTGCAACTACTCCCCCGCCGGCGAGTCCACGGCCATCACCGTGGCTGCCACCAACATCAACGATGCTCGGGCCAGTTTTTCCAACCATGGCAGCTGCGTCGATCTGTTCGCTCCGGGCCATAGCATCACCTCGGCGCTGGCCAGCTCCGACAACGCCAGCGGCTCGTTTTCGGGCACCTCGATGGCGGCGCCCCATGTGGCCGGGGTGGCCGCGCTCTTGTTGGAGGACGACCCCGGGGCGACCCCGACCCAGATAGCCAGTGCGATCCTCAGCGGGGCGATCTCCGACGTGGTCTCCGACACCAGCGGCGCTCCCAACCTGCTGCTCCAGGCGCAGGGCGACGCCGACGCCGACCCCGGTGCCGACCCCGACCCCGACAGCTGCGAGTCTTACTGCGGTGCCCAGGCCCCTGGCGGCTGCTATTGCGACGACTTGTGCACGACGTTTGGCGACTGCTGTGCCGACTACGACGCCGTCTGCTAGGCGCAGCACCCCGCGCTCGTCTTTTGTTGACACGGGCCGAGCGCGGGTGACCCTCGTGGCGCGACGTGGTCGTCGATGAATCCCGCTCGGGCCGCGCCAAGTCGCGCGGCCCGAGCGTTGTTGGATCGCCATCGGAATCGTGATCGACGAGCCCCACCGGCCCTCCGTCGACCGTTGCGCTCTCACCTCGCCGACAGCCACTGCTCGACGTCGCGAGCGTCGCTCTCGTGCGCGGCCCCGGCCGCTCGATACGAGCGCACCGCATCCTCGGCCAGCGCTCGCGCACGCGTGCGATCGCGGTAGGATCCCTCGATGCTCCACAGCACGCGGGCGAGCACGAAGGCGGTGTATGCCCGGTCCGACGGGCGGATGTCGTCGCGCCGGTGTCGAGCCCACCCCTGCTCGGCCAGCGGTCGCGCCTCGTCTTCGCGGTCAAGCGCCAGCAAGACCTCCGCGAGGTACGTGTGCGACTGGGCAAGGTCGGGGTGCTCGGGATCCAACGCCGCCTGCCGCAACGCCAGCGCCGCTCGGTACTCCGCCTGTGCCTCGTGGTGCTGCCCTCGAGCGCGCAGGGCGTTGGCGAGGTTGTCCCGCACCGTGGCGATCGAGGGATGATCGGGGCCTAGCGTCCTTTGTTGCAGTGCCAGTGCGGCTCGATACTCCGCTTCGGCTTGTTCATACTGTCCCCGCGCTCGCAGGGCGTTGGCGAGGTTGTGCCGAGAAAGCGCGACGGTAGGGTGGTCGGGGCCCAGCGTCTTTTGCCGTAGAGCCAGCGCCGCCCGGTGCTGGGCTTCGGCCTCTTCGTACTTGCCCCGAGCTTGGAGGGCGTTGGCGAGGTTGTCTTGCGACTTTGCGACGTCGGGGTGGTTGGGCCCCAGCGCCCGTTGCCGTAGGGCCAGCGCCGCCCGATGTTGGGCCTCGGCCTCCTCGTACCGGCCTTGCTTGTTCAGGAGGTTGGCGAGGTTGTTCCGCGGCCCCGCGACGTCGGGGTGGTCGGGGCCCAGCACCTGCTGTCGCAATGCCAACCCGGCGCGGAGCTCGGCCTCGGCCTCGTCGAACCGCTTTTGCTGCGCCAATATAACGCCGAGGTTGTTCCGCGACCCGGCGACGTCGGGGTGGTCGGGGCCCAGCGCCTCGAGTCGCAACGCCAGCGCGGCCCGATACTCGGCCTCGGCCTCGGTGTACTTGCCTTGCATCCGCAGCACGTGGGCGAGGGTGGTGCGAGACGCCGCTTGCTCCACCGGATCCGCGTGGGGCGAGCCCAGCACCAGCGGTGCAAGCAGCATCGCGGCGTCGGCTCGCTGCTGCGCGTCGCCGACGACGACCATCAGCTCGCGCGCCGCGTCGGCCACCAGCCCTTGCTGCCCCCCGCGGGACGCGTGCTCCATTGCCTCCAGCAGGGCTTGTTCCGAGGCCTCGTATTCCCCGAGCCGCTCGAACACCTTGCCTCGCTCGAGCATCAACTCCGTGCGGACCGGCCCGTACTCCACGCCTTCGAGCGCCAGTGCGGCCGTCTTTACGAGCTGCCCCGCGCGGCTATAGTGGCCAGAGATCCGCAGGCTCTTGGCTCGTGCCAGCTGCCATCGTGCCAGCTGCACCGCCGGCGCCTCCCGGGACAGCGGCGGTTCCACTTCGGCCTCCAGCGCCTCGACATCCGCACACCGGGACAGCGGCCGCAGGCTGGCCACCAGCGCGTGCGCCCGGGTCACCGTCTTGGCGTCCGCATCCGCCAGCGTGCTCACCGTCGCCTCGAGCTCTGCCGACGCTCGGTCCAGGCACGACATGCGCATGTCCATCACCCGGGTCGACTGCTCTTGGCGCACCGCGGTCGCCTCGCATGTCTGCGTATGCATCGCTGCCCACGCGTGTGCATAGGCGTCGAGCTCTCGCTGCGTCCTCGACCACACGTCGCTCGCGTACGACCGGCCGATCCCCACGATCGCCGCCTCGATCTCGGCCCGCCGGGTATCGTCCCAGATCCCGGCCAGCTGCTGCTGCGCCCCGCGGCATCGCTGGGTTTGAGCCTGGGACCAGGCCAGCGCCGTGACGCCGCCCACGACCAGCACCCCCGTGGTCGTCAGCTGCCACCACCGGTGGCGGCGGGGCTGGGGATCGGGCCAGAGCGTGAGCAGCAGCGGCTCCATCGACGGCCAGCGCTCCCGTGGATCGGGCGCCAGCCCGCGCCGTATCGCCTCGACGATGGCCCGAGGTACCGGCGGCGCCGCGCTTGGCCACGCCGGTGGCCCCTGCAGCCGGGCCCGGAGCAGCTCGCCGAGGGTCGACCCCGCAAAGGGAGGCGCCCCGGTCAACCCTTCCCATAGCGCCACGCAGAAGCTGTACTGATCGCTGCGACCATCGACCGGCCCTCGGTTCAATTGCTCGGGAGCCATGTAGCGGGGCGTCCCCATCAGCGCGCCCGTCTTGGTCAGCGAGGAGGACAGGGCCGAGTGGGTGCTCGACAACGACTCCTGATCGAGCGAGTCCGCGAGCTCGCTCTCGGCCGCTCGGGCGAGCCCGAAGTCGAGCACCTTCACCACGCCGTCATCGCTGCGCATGATGTTGGCGGGCTTGAGATCGCGATGGACGAGGTCGGCGTGGTGAGCGGCCGCCAAGCCCCACCCCGCCTGCACGAAGGCCTCCACGACCTGCGGCCAGTCGGGCTTGGTGTGCAGCCAGTCCACGAAGCTCTGACCGCGGATGTACTCCATGGCCAAGAAGACCTGCCCGTCGCTCTGGCCCACCTCGTGCACCGTGACCACGTGAGGGTGAGACAGGCGCGCCAGCGCTTGGGCCTCTCGAAAGAAGCGCAGGCGATCCTCTTCGTTGGGGAGCTCGTCGGCGAGCAGGATCTTGATCGCGACCTTACGGTCGAGGTTCTCGTCGTACGCAGCGTAGACCACGCCCATGCCGCCGCGACCGACAGGCTCCAGCACGCGGAACCGGCCGATGTGCGTCAGCGTGGGCTGGGGAGCAAACAGGCGCTGTCGCACCTTTGCTTCGATGCGCTGCTGGGTGCTGGCCGCGTCCCCGGGCGCGTCTCGATGACCGGAGGCCCCCTGCCGGCCCAGCAATGCGGTGTCGGTCCTCGTTGGCGACTCCACGGCTGATGCCCCCGGGTCCATTGGATCCGATCCTGTCAGTTTTCATCGGGCGTGCAAGCGGCTCGGCCGCGGTCGAGCGCCGCCGAGCCCGACGTGGTCGCAGGCCATTTTCGCTCATGGCTCTCGAGCGCCTGGCCTCGGCATCGTGCACGCGGACGAGTCCGGCCGATCCACGGCGCGGACACACCACGCCTGGGGTGGTGCTTGCACCAGGAGTACCCGGGCGAGCCGCTGCGTCCGGCCTCACCCCGCAGGAATCGACGCACAGCCAAACTGGATGCGGACTGAGCCTTCGTCGTACCCCTGGAGCTCGTCGCAGGTCTGCGGGCAGACCTGGATCGTGCTGGGGTTGGCGGGGTCGTCATAGTACCAGCCGTCGGCCACGTTCGCGCACTGAGCGGGCGAGTCGACGCGGCCTATCGACAAGGTCCCGCCCATCCCGTCGTCGAACTCCACGTTGACCTCGTCGGCGACGAACTCCTGGCCGTCGGGCGGCGGCGGGATCTCGAACTCACACGAAAGCTGGCTGACGTCGATCACCTCGGTGGTGAGCACGTCGAACACCGACTGGAAGTCCTGATCGCACAGGTCGGCCGCGACCGCTCCGGTCTGGTTGGATAGCATGATGTAGTCGCTGCCGATCCCGGCCGCGCTCTGGCAGTCGGAGTGACACACGACCGAGTGGTGCCGGTAGTCGGCATCGCTGGGATCGAGCGCCGTGAACAGGGTGTCGAACGCGGCCCAGCCCATGTTCGAGGTGTCGTCGGTGACCACCACCAGGTGCTTGTTGGAATCGGGGCGCAGCGTGCCGCGCCACAAGGGGTGGGTGAGCAGCAGGAGCTCCCAGGCGTTGTGGCTGTCGACCGGCTGGTTGACGTGGGTGAACAGCGGCGGGTTGCTGTCGAGCAGCGGGCAGCCCCCGCCGCCCAACGGAGGGGCGATGCAGATCCCGTTGCCCAGATAGGGGTAGCTCGAGATCAGCACCACATGCACGTCGATACCGCTGGCGATGATCTGGCTGGAGAAATCGTTCATGCGGGCCTGGATCTCGCCCGCCTCGAACTCCATCGAGCCCGAGTTGTCGACCACGAAGATGATGTCCGCGGCAGCGGGGACCAGCTCGGTTTGATCGCTAACCGCCGCACACTCGTCCCCGTCTCCGGGCGCCGGTCCGTCGTCGGGGCCGAGGTCGAACCGGGCGCCAGTCCCCATCGAGCTGTCGTCCATCGACCCACCGTCCGGTGACGCACCGTCGGTGTCCGCGCCGTCGGTCGCGTCGCCGTCCAACCCGCTCAGGCCGCCGACGCCGGGCTCGCCAAAGCCCCGCTCGTCGGCCGATCCGCAGGCGGCCAGCGCAACGCCGAGTGTGGCCACGATCCAACCCATACTCCAAGTGTGTTCATCTCGTCTCATACGACTATCCACTGCACCAGTGAGACACCGTGGCGAGCCCCGTTTCCAGCCGAATGATCGATAATCGTCCAGGCCCGTCAACCCGCGGGGGTCGTCGCGCAGCCGAACTCGATGCGGACCGAGCCGTCGAAGGAGTCCTGGAGCTTGTCGCAGGTCTGCGGGCACATCACGATCGTGGTCGGTGCCATGGGGTCATCGTAGTGCCACCCGTCGATCACGTCGGCACACCCCGCCGGCAGGTCGACCCGGCCGATCGGCAGAGTGTTGCCCTGACCATCGTCGAACTCGAGGTTGACCTCGTCGGGGTCGAATTCCATGCCCACCGGGGGCGGCGGGATCTCGAACTCGCACGACAGCTGGCTGCCGCCGATCACCTCGGTGCTCAGCACGTCGAACACCGCCTGGAAGTCCTGGTCGCATAGATCTGCGGCCACCCCTCCGGTCAGCTGGGACAGCGCGATGTACTCTTCGCCGATCCCCGCCGCGCTCTGGCAGTCGGAGTGACAGACCACCGAGTGGTGTAAAAAGCCCTGATAGGCGGGATCGAGGGCCACCAGGTCGTCGGAGAACGACGTCCGGTCGATGTGCGAGGTGTCGTCGGTGACGACCACGATGTGCTTGATCGAGTCGGGCCGTATCACGTTGGCCCACTGACCGTGGGTGGCCAGCAGATCCTCCCAGGCGTCGTGGCTGCCGACCTTTTGGTCGACATGGGTGAACGCCGGGGAGTTGTCGTCGCTCTGCGGGCAGCCGCCGCCGCCCAGCGGAGGGTCGATGCAGATCCCGTTGCCGTCATCGGGATAGCTCGACACCAGGATCACCCGCGCATCGACGCCGCTGGCGATGATCTGGTCGGAGAAATCGTTCATGCGGGCCTGCACCTGCGACGCCTCGAAGGTCATCGAGCCCGAGTTGTCGACCACGAAGATGATGTCCGCCGGGGTCGGGATGACCTCGGCCTGCTCGCTCAGCGTCGCGCACTCTGCCGGGTCGCCTGGGGGCCCTGCGTCGGTTCCGATGTCGAGCTTGGGATCTTGGCTCCCGCTGCCCTCGTCGTCAGCGCTCGAGCCGTCCGCGGAGCCACCGGAGCCACCGGAACCACCGGAGCCGTCTGCGATGGCTCCGGTCCCGGTCTGCCCTCCCGAGCCCATGGTCAGTTCTCCGAGTCCGGATCCATCGAGTCCCTGATCGCGATCGTCATCATTGGCCGCGCATGCCCCGATGGCGATGCTCAACGCTGCGACGATCCACCTGCCGTGTTCGCTGTTGTTCATGTCGATCGATCCCGTGCTCGGTCACATCAATGGGCACCATGCCGACGGGCTTGCCGGCGTCGGTCACTCACGAGCGCCGTGAGTGCCCGGTCGGCTCGTGCCAGTGGCCGAGCCGAGCTCATTGGCTCATCCGCCCCGCGATGACCTTCGGCGGGGGAGTGCCCGCGCGGGCCCAAACGTATTCACTGTCGGGGGCGATAGACCACGATGGGGACCGCTGATTCTCTATAAACCTTTGAATTTCAGAGTCTTGTGGTGATCATTGGCGACGGCGCCGCTGCTTCGTGCGAGCCAGGGCTTGCGAGGCTTCGCGACAACCGTCCACCAGATCGGTGAGCACCCGGACCGCGGCGTCGAGATCGTCGTGCGCAGCGCCGCGGGTCGCGAATGCCTGATAGGCCGAGCGATAGATCGCCCCGATCCGCTTGCGACCGCGTGGGGTCAGCTCGATCTCGATCGCTCGACGGTCGTCCTTGGCGATGCGTCGACGCACGAAGCCACGCTCTTCGAGGCGATCCAGCAGCGCGGTGGTCGACCCAGACGTGAGCCCGACCTCGGATGATAGGACCCCCGCACGGACCGGCCCGTGCTCGAGCATGAGCAAGCACTGTAGATCGGTACGGTTGACGCCGAGCTTCCTCGCGGCCGCCAGATCGAACGCCTGGAGGGCGTCATAGAGGCGCCGTACCTCCACCATGAGGGAGGCCACCGCCTCCTCGGATGCTCTTTTGTCCGCCATATGGCCGAATCGTACACCATTATCTTGATGATCAAGATTCTCGGCAGGCGCAAACATCACCAGTTGACTCGATTTTCAAGACAATCTACCAAGGGGCCATGTCTCCAACGGTCACCGCCTGCGAAGCCACGACGAGCGCGCTCGCCCCTCGAACCCAGTTCCCGGCGGGCTGGTACCCCCTGGTCCATCAGTCCGAGATCCCCGAGCGAGGTCCCCTGGGAGTGCAGCGGCTCGGGCGCGCGCTGGTGGTGTGGAAGACCGCCCGGGGTGTCCACGCCGCCGACGATCGCTGTCCGCATCGAGGGGCGCGGCTGTCACTGGGGCGGATCGATGCCGACGAGCTCCGGTGTCCGTATCATGGATTTACCTTCGGGGCCGACGGGCGCTGCCGACGGATGCCCGATGTCGGCAAGCCTGCACCCGGGCTAGGGTGTCGGATGCACGAGGTACGGTCCGCCCACGGCTACGTGTGGATCTGGGCCGGCGATGGACCCGCGGTGGGGGAGCCGGCCTGGTATCCATGGCTGCCGGCCGGAGGCCGCCGGACGCTGGTGACCGAGCAGTGGAGGGTCCCGCTCGATCTTGCGGTCGAGAACGCGATGGACCACTTGCACCTGTCGGTGGTGCACCCCGACACGGTCGGCCGAGGTGTGTCTATTGACGCTCGCGTGAGCGTGACCGTCGACGACGATCGCGTGCATGCTGCGTTCGACGACGATGGCTTCGCGGAGTTTCGCTGGCCGGGGCTTTGGGGCACCCGAGTGAGCGAGAAGCTGGGGATCACGATCGCGTTCGCCCCGGTCTCCGAACGGGAGACCCTGCTGTACCTCGAGGGGCACCGTAGCTTCGCGACTCGCGCCTTGCTCGGGCCCCTCGTCGATCTTGGGATCCGTCGCTTTCATCGCAAGGCGCTGTCGCAAGATCGTCCGATCGTCACGTCGCAGCGCGGGGTAGACCCCGAGGTCGACCGACTCTTCGGCAGCGATCAGGCGATCCGCTGGTATCGCACCAAGCTGCGCGAGCACGGCTACACGCGACCGCAATAGCGTCCAGCCGGGCGCGGCGTCGATGGGATCAACCGGGTAACTGGGGCCCTTCGCATGCGGTCACCAGCGAAGGCCGAGTCGGGGGAGTCACTGAACTGACATTCCGAGCCGGCCTCGGCATGGAGAGCTCAGCCCGAGGGGTCCACGGGCCGCACGCCCTGCGCTCGAGGGCTCCGATGCTCGTCCCGCCAGCGGCGGACCTCGGCCTCGTCCTCGTCGTGAACCTCCTCCACTTTGGCGTACCAACGCAGCGCCTCATCGGCGAGCCGCTGGGCCCGCGTGCGGTCGCGCAGCGGCCCCTCGATGGCCCACAGAGCGCGAGCGAGCACGAAGGTCACCTGCCCGCGTGCGAGGGGGGGGATTTCGGCGCTCGGCAGTCGAGCCCAGGTCTGCTCGATCAATGGCAACGCCTCGTCGGGTCGATCGAGGTCGAGCAGGATGGAGGCGAGGCAGGTGCGCGTGGTGACGACGTCGGGGTGCTCGGGCCCGAGCACGGGCTCGCCGCGCGACAGCGACCGGCGGAACTGTGCCTCGGCCTCCTCGAGTCGCCCCTGAGCCTCCAGGATGCGACCGAGGTTGTGCGCTGCCTTGGCAACGTTGGGGTGCTCGTCTCCCAGGGTCTTCGTCAACGTGGAGATCGCCGCTCGGATCTGCGCCTCCGCTTGTTTGGGTCGCCCCATCGCATTGAGGATGGTCGCGAGGCTGTGGCGGGCGAGCGCGGTCTTGGTGCGCTCGGGGCCCAGGGCATCTTGCCAGATCGTCAGTGCCGCTCGGTATTCCGCTTCGGCCTCCTCGTATCGTCCTTGGAGCTTCAGGATCAATCCCAGGTGGGTGCGTACGAGCGCAACGTCGGTGTGTGCGGGGCCGAGGGCGTCCTGGGCTCGGCGCAGCGCCTGTCGTGCCTCTTGTTGTGCCTCCTGGACCTTGTCTTGTGCGACGAGAACGCGGGCGAGCTGCCCTCGAGTAAGCGCCGCGTCGGGGTGTGCGGGGCCGAGGACCGCCTCCTCCAGCGAGACCAGCGCCCGCAGCTCGATCTCCGCTTCTGAGTACTTGCCCTGCTGTGCGAGCACCAAGGCCAGGTTGCTATACCTCGATGCCAGCCGTAAGTCGTGGAGCCCGCGCAGGTGCTCTTCTCGCGAGATCACCCGTCGAAACTCTGCCTCCGCTTCATCGTACTTTCCTTGCTCGGCGAGAATGTTGGCGTAACTGTGACGAGATGAGGCTTCATCGTGTGGTTGGCCACGAGACAGCTCCTCCAGCATGGGCCAGTGTTGCATCGCGAGCTCGGGCTTGCCCTGCTTCGACCCGAGGACGAACATGAGCTGTCGCAGCACCTGCACCAGCACATCGCGCTGATTCCAGCGCAACGCGGTAACCAGGGCCTCGACGGCGGCATGGTGGGCCGCATCGTACTTGCCGAGCTTGACCAGTGTCGTGCTTCGTAAAAGAGCGAGCTCGGATCGAATCGGCGGATCGTCCACGCCGGCTAGCGCGGTCTTGGCCGCCTCGAGGGCCTCGCGGGCCGCCGGGTACCGACCGGCCCGCACCAGGCTGTCCGCACGCGCAAGCTGTCGCTGCGCCCCCTCCACCGCGTCCGCCTCCTGCGGCGACGGCGGCGCGACATCGGCCGCCAGCGTGTGGATGTCCGAGCACCGCGAAAGCGGCGGCAAACCCTCGACCAGATCGTGCGTGCGCCGGACGAGCTCCGGATCCGCGTCAGCCAGCGTGTCGACCGTGGCGTGCAGCCCCAGCGCCGCGCGATGCAGGCACCCCATCCGCCGATCCAGCATTTGGGGCGACTGCTCCGCGCGCACGGCCGTCGCGATACAGGCCTCGGTGTGGGACTCCACCCAGCCACGGGCGTACTGGTCGAGCGCCCGCTTTGTGCGTCGCCAGGTCTCCTTTGCATACGACGCACCGGTTCCCCGCAGTGCGTCCTCCACCTCGATGCGACGAGCCTCGTCCCAGATCCCCGCCAGGTGCCGCTGTGCGCCCGTGCACGGTCGCTCCTCGGCTTGCGGCGACCCCATCAGCATTACGCCGCCGACCAACCCGAGCGCCCCTACTCCCCCCACGCCCAACCCCCACCGGGTGCGTCGTCTCGATGGGGTCCATGCCAGGGCCTCGAGCAGCGCGGCCATCGATGGCCAGCGCTTCGCGGGATCGGTCTTTAGACCACGCAGCAACGCCTGGTGGATCGCGCGGGGTACCTCGGTCCCCTCGGGGGGGGGACGCACCGCGTTGCGCCCGAGCGACTCGAGCAGGGTTGGCAGCTCGGTGCCCGCGTAGGGCCGCTCACCGTAGAGCCCCTCGTAAAGAGCGACGCAGAAGCTGAACTGATCGCTGCGCGCATCGATGGTGTCGCCGTGGAGTTGCTCGGGCGACATATACGCGGGTGTCCCCAAGATTGCCCCGCGGCGAGTGATCGACGACGACAGGACCGAGTCTGGCCCGTACTCGCGGTCGGGCTCGGTCTGTTGTTCTTCATCCGCGGCCCGGACGAGCCCGAAGTCGAGCACCTTCACCATACCGGCGTGGGTGCGCATGATGTTTTGAGGCTTGAGATCGCGATGGACCAGGTCTGCCTCGTGAGCGGCCCACAGTCCCCGGCCGGCCTCGATGAAGACCTCCAAGACCTCGGTCCACGTTGGCCGGCGCCGAAGCCAGACATCGAGGGTCTCGCCGCGCAGGAACTCCATCGCCAAGAATAGCTCCCCGCGAGACTCCCCGACCTCGTGGACGGTGACGACATTGGGGTGTGAGAGGCGAGCCATCGCCTGCGCCTCGCGTCGGAACCGCAGCAGGCTCTCTTGACCGGGGTACTTGTCGAGCAAGATCTTGACCGCCACCTTGCGGTCGAGCTGTTCGTCGTACGCGGCGAACACCGTGCCCATCCCTCCACGGCCGATCCGCTCTAGCAGCAGATACCGCCCGATGCGGGTCCCGGACGGCGTGCCCGGGACCGCGCGGCGGTGCCTCGAAGGCCCGACGGCAGCGTCGGTCGGAGCCACGAGGCTCGTGCGGTAGCCCGGCGACTTGGTCTCGGTCTCGGCCTCGGGATCATGAGCGAGCTCGGCACCAGGCTCGCTCACGACATCACGACCCGTCATTCGACGCCGCCTCGTGTTGACTCGGTGCTGCCGTTGTGTCGGCCCGGAGCGGCCACGGAGGCCGCGTGCTCGCGCGGCCCAGGAGCGCGTGAAGAGCCGATCGAGGGGGTGACACTGTGGCAAAACATACGGTGCTTCATGTACGCGATACGTAATGATTTTCGCCATGTTTAGACGTAATCACTGAACAATGATAGACCGGTGTGGCCGGTTGCCGATGTTGCCGGAGCGGCCGCCCGGTGCCTCCCGCGTCGAGCGGTCCCTCAGTCCTCGACCAGATCTTTGAGGCGGTCGAGCGCGGCGTCCCACTGGGCGTCGATCTTGCGGAGGTAGGCGTGGGCGTCTGCGAGTCGCGTGGTCGACAGCTCGTAGATCCGCTCGCGGCCGTGCTTGGTGCTGCGCACGAGGCCGGCGTCGGCCAGCACCTGGAGGTGCTTGCTGACCGCCTGGCGCGAGACGTCGACGTTCCGGCTTAGTCGGCTCACCGACTCGGGACCGGTGCCGGCGAGTAGCACGACGATCGCCAGACGCGTAGGGTCGCCTAGGGCCGCGAACAACGGGGCGGCGTCGCGGAGCCGGGCGGCCGTCCAGCGATCACCCTTGGACATGGCGGGCGATGTTCTGCATCTGCTCACGCCAGCCTCGCTCGGTGCGGGCCCACAGCTCGGTGCGGAGTTCAGGCGGTAGTGCATCGAACCCGGACTCGATCATCCGCAGCCAGGTGCCGCCACTGCGGGGCTTGAGCACGAACTCGACCGTGGTGGTCGGCTCGCTCCCCGGCGCCGCGTGGGGATCGGGCTCGGTCTGGTTCCATCGGAACGTGAAGGCGCGGTGTGGCTCCATTCGCTCGACGTGAGCCACGAACGTCATGCCCGCGGCGTCCGGGTGGGTCATCGTGCCGCGCACCGTCTCGCCGACGCGGAACGACCCTTCGAGCGCGACCTGGAACCATTGGCCGAACTGGGCAGCATCGGTCAGTGCACGCCAGACACGCTCCACGGGCGCGGCGAGCTGGATCTCTTTTTCGATACGATCGGTGCTGGAGTTCGTCATCGGTGGGTTCGGGTCGTGCACTGAAAAATCCGCAATCATATGGTTGCGGATTTTTCTACTTGATAGAATCAAAATGCGCAATCAAATGATTGCGTTTTTCGACGGTGCGGCCGGTGCTTCGGTCACCCCTCGGACTGCTACGGTTGGAGGTGATGACTCGCCCGGTGCTCGACGAGACGTTCCTTCGAGAGCTATCCGATCGATCGCCGAGCGAGACGGTCGGCCGGCTGACCGAGCTGCGCGCGGCCATACCCACGGCGGGGGATCCCGAGCGACTGCGGGCGCTGGCCCGGGCGATGCCGAGCCGGGTGGCCGGGCGATCGGCGGAGGTGGCCCTGGCCCTGTGCGAAGTGGCGATGGCGCTGGTGGGGCACGGGGTGCGCGTGCCACCGGACGTCGCCGAGCTCGAGCCCTGGCTCCGCGTCCAGTGGTTGCGGGTCGGGGTGGCCAGCGGCGAGCCGGGTGTGCTCGAGTCGCTAGACGAGACAACGCTACGCGCGGTGGTGCGGGATTGGTCGCTGGACGGGGTGCTGGACCCGCGGGCGTTGCTGCGTCGTCTGGGGCGGGCCGAAGACCCTCGGCTGCGGGGGCGCGCGCTGGACGAGCTGCGTGCGGCCATGGCGGTGCTGGCCATATCGGCAAGCGAGGTGCTCGATGAGCTCGCGGGTCGGGCCGAAGACGACGATCCACGGCTGCGGGCTCGGGCGATCTCGACGATGGCGGAGGGGTGGCTGCAAGGGCTGTCCCCGGCCGCGGCTCGCCTACGCGACGGTCGGATCGAAGCTGCGCTCGCCGATCTCGATCCCCGGGTGGCCAAGGCGGCCGTGGGCTCGGCCGCGGCGCTGGGGCGTCATGACTGGCTGATCCTCCGACTGCTCGATCCCGAGTGTCCCGGGTCGACCCGCGCCGCGATCCTGGGAGCCCTCGGTCCCCTGGCTCGTGACGAAGACCTGGAGCCGGTGCTCGAGGTGGCGGGAGCGGAGCCCCTGCGCTTGGGCCCTGCGTTGCGCCGCTTCGTGCTGCAGGCCCATCGGCATGGGGTGTTCCTGCGTCAGCGACACCTGCCCGCGATCCTCTCGCAGTTCGATGCCCATCGGGCGTGGACCGGCGAGGAGTTGGTGCGGGTCACCCATATCGTGCGGCATGCGCTCATCGATCACCTCGCCGAGCTGCCCGCGGACGATGCTCGCTGGATCCGGCGCGCCGATGTGCTGGCGGCCAGCGTGAGCCCGGGGGCGGTGCGGGTGTTGGCCGAGCAGCTGGGGGGCACCCATACGCTTGCGGTCGCGCAAGCCTTGGTCGAGGCGGCGGGGAGGAACTCGTCGTACTCCGATGAGGTGCCGCTGCTTGGCTGGCTCGATGCGATCCCCGAGGCGGTGGTGCCGGTGCTTCGGGTCAAGGGAGGGCAGCAGGCTCAGGCTCGGCTGCGGGCGATGGTGGAGGATCCTTGGGTCGGCCCTACGCTGCGCCGGGAGGCATTGGCCACGCTGTGGGCCCTCAGCCGGGATCGCGACGAACTACTCCGAGGGCTGAGCACTGGGCTGGGGCCCTGGGACTCGGGTTTGCTCGACGAGGCCCGCGTGGAGCGTCGCGACCGTCGGATCGCCCGGTTGGTGGTCGAGGCTCCCTGGGCCGATCTGAAGGCTCATGCGATCGAGCCGCTGCGTCGGCTCAAAGTGCTGTGCGAGTCGGGAGACATCGAGCAGCTCTTTGGGGTGGAGTCGCTGTTCCGCGAGATCTTTTTGGGCTACGTGCGGCGAGCGTTGGCCGGCGACTTCACGATCAAGCGCCTCGCCATGCCGGAGCTCGAGCAGCTGGTGTTTCGCTATGGCCGGCACCTGGTGGCCGATGGACGTAGCGTGCGGCGGTTTGTCGACCATGGCCCGCAAACGGGGCGGGATCTGGTGCTGCGCTTCGCGTGCGACTGGCTGCTCGAAAAGCCGGCGCCCGCGGTCTTGGTCGCGTTGCTCGAGACGATCGGTCGGCATGCGCCTAGCGGCCCGACGCTGCGCATGATCGAGCCGCTGTGGCGTCATGGCCACCGTGAGGTGCGACGGGCGGCCATCGAGGCGATCCTCGAGGCGGGGGAGGGGGCCCGGGGTCTGGAGCTGTCGATCTGTCGCCTGGCGGAGCACGACGAGCCGCGGATCTTGGTGCAGGCCCTGGGGGCGGTGAAGGTGTTGGGCGCGCGGTGGGCCGAGCCGGTGGTGTTGGCCGCCCTGGATCACCCGCAGATGGGGGTCAAGCGGGCGGCGGCCGAGGCGTTGGAGGAGATCGCCAGCGAGCGCGCCGTGCCGACCTTGGTGAGGTGGTTGGCCCATCACGATAATGCCAGCTTTCGCGCGGAGCTTCGCCGCGCGCTGGCCCGGGCGGCGGGGATCTCCACGGTGGCCGTGCTGGTGGAGGCGCTCGGTTACGAGGCGCAATCGCGTCGGATCGAGCTATTGTGGGATGCGCTGAGCGGGACGCTGCCGCTGGCGGCGGCGATCCGGCTGGCTCTCTCCGAGCGGGCGTCGGACCGGCGACTGCTCGAGGCTTGCCTGGAGGGGCGGGTGTCATTGGCCGATGCCGATCGCGACACCCTGGCCGCGCAGCTCCATCGGGCGCGGCTGCGATCTCCTCCCAAGGACAAGGACGATCCGGGGTGGCGCTTGCGGGTCGAGGGGTTCTCACCGGAGGCGGCCGTGGAGCTGCTGCAGGCGCTCGAGCCCAAGCGGCGATCCGCGATCGTCAGCACCATTGCTCCCGCGCTCGCGGACTGGATCGCGTGGTTGCGATCCGAGCCGCGCTTGGCTCAGGGGCAGGATGCTCCCACGGCCCTGGCCCTGGTGCTCGATGCTTCGCAGGCGCAGCACCAGGAGCACGTGGACGCCCTGCTCGCGCTCATCGAGCGCTGGAGGGACGATGTGGATGCGGGAGCGGTGGCCGGCTTCATGGAGCGCAGGCTGGTGGCGTCTGGCGTGCCGCGGGTTGCCCAGGTGCGGGCCATCGAGCTGCTGCGCTCGATACCCGCGTCGGCCCAGCTCGGTGGTTTGCGGCGCCATCGGTTGCTGGGGCGGCTTGGCGCGGTGCGGGGCCGGGCGGATCTCGAGCAGTGCCTCGACGAGTGCCGGCTGCGTCCCAACGGGGCCGGGGAGAGCACGGCCCTGCTGGTCGAGGCCCTGCAGATCCCGGGCCGAACCAAAGACGAACCCGAGGCGATCACCGAGCTGCGGCTCCAGGCCGAGCGGTTCTCCACGCGACCCGAGCCGGAGCGGCGGGCTTGGCTCGGCTCGGTGCTCGAGGAGCGCCCGCTGGGCCTTCCCGACGCATGGACGATGGTCGAGCCCCTTGAGCTGCCGCCCAAGCCCCGCTTCGTGCCCGCCTCCAAGGAGGACCTGCGGCGGTTGCTCGACGAGCTCTCGACCGACGACCCCGCGGTGCGCACGCGAGCCGCGGAGCGGTTGCTCGACTGGCCCGACTCGGCCGAGCACTGGGGGGCGGTGCTCGACGCGTTGTTGCGCGGACGGATCACCCTCGATGACGCTCGCCACCGAGCGCGTCTCGCCCCGTTGCTGTCGGACTGGCCGTTGGAGCCTGCGATGCGTGAGCGGGCGGAGCAGATCGTGTCCGCGACGACGGCTTGGCAGCAGCGAGTCTTCCACCGTGCGTGGGTGGAGGCGTGGGAGGCCGGCAACGCGGATATGGAGGGCCGGCTGCGGTCGCTGGTCACCGAGGCCCTCGTACCCCTGGTCGTCGAGCGACTGGAGCGGGGCGACGCTCGACTTGCGCGGTTCTTGCCCAAGGGCGATTCCCTGGCCGTTCGCTCGATCCTCGATCGCTTCGGCGAGCGCTTCGGCGACGAGCTCGCGCACCTTCGTGCTCGACCACCCAAGCCCGACGCCGAGCCCGACGCCGAGCCCGACGATGCCGAGGACCCCGAGGATCCGATCGCCGGCCGGGGTCCAGACCAGCTGCTCGCGTTGATCGATCAAAAGGCGGTGGCGCGCGGCTTGGCTGTGCGAGCCGTACACGCGCTGGTCGAGCACGGCGAGCGGGCGGTGGCCCCGCTCGAGCGCCTGGTCACCGATCGTCGCCCGCCGGTGCGCAGCGCCGCGCTCCGGGCCCTACGCAAGGTGGCGCCGCGCTCGGTCACCATGGCCGCCACCGCGCGGGTGCTGGGCATGGAGACCCGGCGCGACGTGATCCTGCAGCTGATGCGCAGCCTCGGTCATGGGCGACATGCGCCCTCGCTGCCGGGATTGATCGAGCGCCTCGATCACCGGGACCTCCGCGTCCGCCAGACCGCCCACGAGTCGATCCGGGCGTGGGGCCCCGAGGTGGTGCCCGCGCTGCGGCGGGCGTGGCGACGGGTGCGACCGGACCGACGACCCGCCCTGGCCGAGCTGGTGGCCGAGCTCGAGGCGGCCGAGGACGGCGCTTAGGGGTCGAGGGGACTGACCTCGGTACACTGAGTGAGCCCTCGTCCTTGCTCATGACTACTCCCTCGCCCCTCGACCCCTCCATCACGTACCGCCTCCCCGGCTACCGCCCCTTCGCGGTCGCGGTGGCTGCTCTGGCGACGGTCCTCGCGGGCACCTTGTTCTTCGCGCCGGACACGATCCTGACGAGCTTTGGTCTCGAGCCCACCGCGTCCGCTTCGTTTCTGGCCCGTCGCGCCGCGGTGCTCTTTTTGGGGCTCGCGGTCCTCGCGGTGACGAGCCTGGACCCGCGAGGTCTCGCACCGCGGCCGTTCCTCGCCTCCGTTGCGGTGTCGATGCTCGGGCTGGCGATCCTCGGCACGGCCGAGTTGTTGCGGGGGGTGGCCAGCGCGGGCATCGGTCCGGCGATCGTGACCGAGATCATCGTAGGTGGCGGCGCGGTGATCCTGCTCGTGCTCGACCATCGGCGGCTCCATCGGCGGCTCCATCGGCGGGAGCCACCCCGCCCTGGATGAATGGGCCGGTCACGACGACGAGATCCCACCGCAACCACCGCCGACGGTCGAGTTCGGGGCTACGGGGTGACGGCCCGTCAGGGCACGCCGCAGCCCATGTTGTCGCACAGGCATGCGCTACCGATCGGGTCATCGACGGGAGCGGGTCCATCGCCTTGCTCGGGCGTCTGTGTGCAGCTCACCGTGCTGGAATTGGAGCCACAGGTCATCACCAAGTGCTGACAGTCCTGGTGGGTGCCCTCGCAGGTCACGTCGCAGACCCCGTCGCCACACCGGATCTCGGTGTCCTGGCAGGCTTGGTCGCCCGCGCAGCTCACCTCGCAGCGATCCTCGGAGCTGCAGCGGATTGTGGATTGCTTGCACGCTGAGTCGCCGCTGCACGTGATCTGGCAGGTAAACCCGTCGGGACAGGTGAGTGTGTCTTGGTAGCAAGCCTCGGCTCCCGAGCAATCGACTAGACAGCGATGGTCGGGTGTACAGCGATCGCACGCCGGGGGGCAACCGCCTCCCACGGGGTCCGGGCCCGTACCGCATGCGAAACATGCCGTGGTGTCGAGTGCACTACAGTCGGCGGAGCAGGCCAGGGTTCCGCCCGCGAAATTCTCGCTGACGCAGTTGGACTCGCCCAGGATCGGGCCGTCGCACCGCTCGTTCTCATCGAGGACGCCATTGCCGCAGGTGGTCCCCGCGGACGAGCTTCCATCCGAAGGGCCGTCCTGCGAAGCGCTGGTTTCCGAAGTCGAGCTACCGAACGAGTCGGCACTACCGGTCTGAGCGGTGACCGTGGATCCTGCACCGGTCGAATCGACGCGGGTGGTGGCGGTCGTGGCTGCGGATCCACCGCTTGAGCTGCCCTCACTGAGGTCGAAGGCAGGATCGGTGACCAGCGTGCATGCGCTCAGGCCAAGGGCGATATAAAGTAGCGCTCGCCTCATCTTCAAAACCTCACAGTCACGCCGCCGAGAGACGGCCGAATACGGGCCTGGTCCTTGATCGAGTCCCGACGGTTGGTCACCAGGGTGTGGACGATCAACGCCGCCCCGGCAACAACGGCCGCGCCGCCGACCACGGTGGTGGCCACCGCGGCGTTGGTGGTCTCATGCTGGAGTGCACAGCGACCATTGGCATCGATGCCCATTGAGCGGCAGGTTGCCCGATGCGGCCGGCCATCGTAGGCGAATAGCGCGATACCCCCGGCCAGAGTCAGTGCCCCTGAACCGGTCAATGCGCCCCCGACGGCCAGCCGCACGGTGGTCGGTGGATCGTGGGACGGCGGTCTAGAGCGGGTCCGGGGCACATCGGGCTGGAGCGCGAGCTCGAGGTGCTCGCGAAAGCCGGCGTTGGCGACCAGCACCCGGTGGAGTGGCACATAGCCCTCTTGTGAGATCCGCAGGGTATGTTCCCCGACCGTCAGCTCTCCTTCCCAGGGTAGCGTACCCACGACCTCACCGTCGATCTCCACTGTGGCACCCGCCGGTGAGCCGCGTAGAACCACCAAGGCCGGGGCCACATCGCGGCGCGAGAGGCGAACGCTGAGAGTGGCCGAGAGATCGGCAGTGGTGACGAGCAGCTCATTGCTACCACAGATCTCGCAGAATCCTTCGAGCGCCGTGAGCACTTCGTTTCGGTCGGGGTCGACGAGTTCGAGGGTGATGTGCTGATCGGGACCGCGGTGTTCGACCGTAGTGAACAGTAGCGGGTTTGCCCCCCGCTTCCGCGCGATCGCGATCCAGCAGGCGCGATCTTGGCAATTGCCTTCAAGTCGCTCGATCGCGACTTGGCCACGGCCCAGGCCTTCCAAAACTGCGGAGCGTACGTCGGAGGCGTCGAGATCGGCAGTTCTCTCCGCGAGACTCCCCGTGACGGTGATCGGGCCAACGGTCACGACCGGGTGAGCCCCGGGCGATGCGATCCCCTCGGCCGGGCGAGGTGAGACGGGTGTCGACAGCGCGAAGCTCGACAACAGGACGAGCTGATCGATAGGAGGTATCTCGGCCATGCGGGGGGCGAAGGGAAGACTGGGAAGTGCATGATGCGGACCAACATAGGCCCGAACACAAAATGCTAGTAATTCACGATTGGCTCATTGTCGCGCAATGGGGGAGTGTGCGTCATTGGGGCAGGATGCCTCACGTGGGGTACTGCTGCGGTCGTCAATCTTCATCGAGCCATGCTCGGCCTGCACGGGTCATGGCCTGATCCGTGCTCTGTCGAGGATACGACGATCCATGACATGGATACATGGTCTAGGATCGGATTGCTATCGGGTCGCGAACCCTCTGCGGATGCAGGATCGGCGGATCGGGTGCCGGAGCAGGATGCCTCGGTGCAGTGTCTCGGAGCAGGTCATTTTCGTTGCCGCGTTTTCGGGCACGAGAGGGAGAACCCCTTGCACTGTGGGTCCACCACCACGCTCATGGCCAATGATGATGTCCGACATGATCGACGAGTCTGCCGACGAGCTTGAGCTACGGAACTTCGTCGATTGTCCCACCCGGTCGATGCCGCCGGTCGATAGCCCGGAGGTTGCCGAAGATGAGCGCTCACCGGTCGTCGCGGCTCCGCCGGCTCCTCGGATCCGACGTCGATTTGCCCTGGGCACGGGCGCGCTGATCCCCGGCACTCCGTATCGTGTGCGCCGCTGGCTGGGCGACGGCGGGATGGGGGCGGTGTTCGAGGCCGAGCACGTCGACATCGAGCGTCGGGTCGCGGTGAAGTTGCTGCACTCGCGGGCCAGCCGCCAGGCGTGGATCACCCAGGGGTTTCGCAACGAGGCCCGGGCCAGCGCGCGCATCGGCTCGCCCTATATCGTGGAGATCCTCGACTTCAAGGAGCTCGAGGACGGTCGCTTGCTGATCGCCATGGAGTTCCTCGACGGCGTCACGCTGCGCACGGCGATCGCGGCCGAGCCGATGCCGCTGCCTCGGATCGTCGGAATCGCGCGACAGATCTGCAAGGGGCTACAGGCGGCCCACGACGCGGGCATCGTGCACTGCGACATCAAGCCCGAGAACGTCATGGTGGTGCAGCGACAGGGGCGCGGCGACTTCGTCAAGATCGTCGACTTCGGAGTGGCCCGGTTCGCGCGCGACCATCGGGTCCAGCGGGTGGTGGGGACGGCGCAATACATGGCGCCGGAGGTCTCCTGGGGGGAGGGCGACGCCCGGGTCGACATCTATGCGCTGGGGTGCTTGCTGCACGAGCTGGCCGTGGGCGAGCCGGTCTTCGAGGGCAGCACGTCCAGCGATATCATCGCTCGTCACTACAGCGAGCCGCCGGTACCGCCCTCGCAGCGGGCCAAAGAGCGAGCGCTGCCGCCCGGCTTCGACGCCTTGGTGGATCGATGCCTGCGCAAGGCGCCCGAGGAGCGCCCGCAGACGGCGGCCGAGGTCGAGGCGGCGCTGTGCGAGCTTCAGATCGAGCACGGCTGGGTGACCCCTTGGGATGATCTGGAGGCCCCAGCCGTCGAGGCCGAGCGCAGAGCCGAGATCGAGGCGGGCCTCGCCTCGCTGCGGGCCCGGGGGCGTCGCCGCCGGTGGTGGCCTTGGCTATTGGCTGCGGCCTTGTTGGTGATCAACGCGTCGGTGTTCGCGTGGTGGTCTGGTCGCGATCGCGACCCACCGGTCGACGAGGTCGACGGGCTGACCGCGGGCGCTCGGGCGGCGGCCGCTCGCTTCTATTTCGTCTATCCTCCGCACGACGACCCCGCAGGTCCCACCGCGTACCGCAAGGTGTTGGCGCTGGAGGCTCTGGATCGAACGATGGCGGACGAGCGAGCCGGTCGGCTGCGCAAGGAGTTTGGCTCGACCCTCGTGCGCCTGGGCGATCGATACTGGGATTTTCCGAGCGCGCGTCCCTTTGCCTACGAATACTACGCCTGGGCGCTGATGTTCGCCGACGATCCGCGGGCGCTTTCCCGGATCGATCTGACGCCGGTCGCTCTGGAGCGACTGCGGGCCAAGGCAGCGCGGGGGGACTTCACCGAGCACGAGCTGCTCGCGAGCGAAGCCTTGGCCGCCCTGGCCGAGCCCGATCCGCAGCGGCGGGTGCAGAGGCTGGTACGAGCGCAGCAAAACCCGGTCTCGGTGTCGGTGGCCCGCTCGATCGATCGCGTGCTGGCGCACGAGCGCAGCCGCATGTCGACCAAGGTTGATAGGGCGGGAGTCGAGGCGGACGCCCGCACCGAGGAGGCGGAGTCCGCATGGACGGAGGCGACGCCGGCCCCTATCGCGGACGCCGAGGTCGATGGAGCTGAGGTGGTCGCTGCACCACCGAGCGCATCCGACGAGACGCCACGGGACGAGCCACCCCGGGACGAGCCACCCTCGAAGGCCTCACCCTTGACTCGCAGCGCTCGTCGTCCGGGCGAGGCTCGGACGCTGGCTACGCAGGCTCAGCGGGTGCGTCGAGACGGGGACCTGGACCGGGCGGAGATCCTCTTCCATCGGGCGCTGGCCGCCGATCGCCGCAGTCTCGCGGCCCTCGACGGTCTGGGGTCGATCGCCTTTTCGCGCGCGCAGTACGAAAAGAGCGTCAAATACTTCGAGCGCGCGGCCCAGCTGGGACCGAGCAAGGCCTCGCGCTGGATCTCGCTGGGCGATGCGTACTTCAAGAACTTGCGCTACGAAGACGCGGCCGCCGCCTATGAGCGGGCGCGAGATCGAGGTAGCGCGGTGGCAGGCGGGCGGATCGACAAGGTGGATCGCAAGCTCGGTCGCCCGTAGTCACCCGCGACGGACGGCCCCTGAGCTCGCGGGCGGAGACGCGGTCGATCGCCAGACCGATGAGGCCAATTCTTGCTCTTACGGACTCTTAGGTCAGGTCAGGTCAGGTCAGGTCAGGTCAGGGGTCCCGATGCTCAACGAGCCACTGCTCGACTCGAGCGAGGGCATTGGCGTGGTCCGCGGACGCCGTCGAAGCATTCCCCTCGGGCTCATCGGCCGAGAGCCCTTTGACCAGGGGCCAGTATCGAAGCGCTTCGTCGAAGCGTTGTCGATAGTGTCCGATGACGAGCAGCAGTCCCTTGGCGGCCAGCCGGGTCTCGTTCCAGAGCCTGACTTGCGAGGCGAGGTGGGCAGTACGCCGGCGCGCATGACCTTGATGGCGATCTTGCGAGCGAGCTGTTCATCATAGGCGGCGTAGACGGTACCCATTGCACCTCTGCCGATCTTTTCCAGGATGACAAAGCGACCGAGACGATCCGCGGTGGCCTTGGGCGTGAAGATGCGCTGGCGAACTCGATCGAGGATGAATTCTCGATTGTTCGGGTCCAAGACCCCAAGCGGAGGGCTCTGCCCTCGTGAGGCGGTTTGCTTGGTGGCTTCGTGCTCTTCGAGTCCATCACCGCTCATCGGTAGAAGTATCTCATGGGCCCCCCGGGGTTGGTATATGTCCGCGCATCTCGTGGCTGAGAGGGGGGGAGGGCGACCCGGATCGGGCGGCGCGTGTCGTGGGTCGGCTGGGGGCCGTCCACCGTGAGCTGCATGCGGTTGATCCCGAGGTGCTGCATGCGCCCGGCGTGCTCGGCCAGATCGTAGCCGTGGGTCACCGCCTCTAGCCTCGTCCTGCCCGAGGCAACAGAGCGGGGAGTGGCGCTGGCCGAGAGCTGGGACGCCGAGTTGAACTGTCCTCCGCCACAGAGCCCCCGAGGGTGAGCCGGGGGCTCTGTGGTGCTGTCCGAGGATGAACCCGAGAGCGGGGGGCGGTTGCAGGCGGAAAAGGCACGGTCTGCACCCGACGCGCAGCGCCGAGCGGGGCGAGGCGATAGCCGAGCAACATCGGGGCCACCGCGCTTGGCACTACGGTTATGGCTAATTGCACGTGTCGTCGGAGAATACGCGGATGCCGTCACCATCCCAGAGAAAACCGGGAGCTCGCTCAGACAAGCCCCATCTTTCGATGTCTTCTAGCTGGTACGTGCGCTTCCAACAATTCTCGACGAATGTGTCCATCCCACCGGATCCAAAATAGACACATCGCGTTCTGATATTGCCATTGCAGTCCGCGTTCTGAGGAGCAGTAACACAGAGTGGCGCAGCTGTGCCTTCTTGGTTTGCAATGCACTCAGCGACAAAGTGGCCTACTTTATCCCACCTTAGCTTGTTGTCGCTGTTCTTGACTGTGGTGCTGTCAACGATAACACCTACAATATTGCCGTCGTTATCATTAACGACGCCGTGAAACCTGTTTGACTCGCTCCGCCAGCTATTCCTGGCGCCGCCAACCGTAGCAACAGAGTGCTCGCTGTCCCAGATCGTCTTGTATGGGTGGCCGCCTTGGCAGAATTGTTCAATTTCAGCATCGATCTCAGAAGCTACAGCCGTAACTGTATTACCATATTCATCGGACCTTGGCACCGTCTCTAGCCAATTTCTAACACCTACCCTCCAGTCATCCGTGCCTAGATCTATATGGTCATTTCGGTAGGCAAGAGTTTCTGGGGTAGGGCAAGAAAAGGCGTCATTGCTGCCATCGGACTCACCGCCCGTGGGCTCATCACCCGTGGGCTCACCACCCGTGGGCTCACCACCCGTGGGCTCACCACCCGTGGGCTCCTCCGCAGGAAGCGCCTCGGCGGTCGCGAAGAACTCGAGGCCGTGGTAAGACAAGGGCCGGTATCCGCCACCATCAATCTCAATGATTTCCTCGCCCACAACCGGCACGGCAGCAGGCTCAGCAGCCACCTCGATTGTAAACTCTCGTATCTGCTCGCTCGTTGGAAGTTCACATCCCCCCTCGTCGCACCCCATGATGGAAAAATCGAGGTCAAACCTATCCTCTCCGTAGGGGAATTGGTCCAATCCGGTGGGGGTGCCATCGAGGAGCAAGGGAGTAGAGCCAACAACGTGAAATCCATTGATCTGAGCAGAACAGCTACCTTCCAGGGTGAGGTTTAGAGTTGTGCCGATGCTGTCAATGCCCGAGAATTGTATGAGTGTCTCTTCTCCGATCGCCAGATCGACAGGATGGTTGTTCCCCTCCAGCACCATCCGGCAAGGACCTTCGCTCCCGATTTGTCGCACGGGGTCGTCGTCGGTTCGACCGTCGAGCCCGACGCATCCGCCGATGGTGCCAATGCCGAGCAGTCCGGTGGCGAACAAGCTCAATCCAAACCCGGTTCTGTGGGCGGTTGTGTGGGCGGTTGTGCGGTGGTGCTTGGTGCTTCGTAGCGTGTTGCTATTGGTCATCTTCTCTTCTCCTCGATTGCTCGATGTCTCTTCAGGAACGGAATCGGAACAGCATTGACTTTGGGTTCAATGGACTGGTGTGTTTTCCAGAGCCCTCTACCCCGGACAAGAGGTAGAGGCCCTGCGCACGCGGTCTCTTTATCGTGCGTGGCGTATCAACCCTGTAGCGACGAGCGAGGCCCGGTCATTCGTGTCTGGGCTGACGCATAATAAGTAACCGAACCGGACCAGAAGTCTTCACGGGGTCGTCGCCGGTCGCGGGGGACGACGAGCGCATGGTGTCACGTGCAGCCGAAGCCATTGAGGTCGTCGATGAACCAGCCTTGCTCGAACGTGCAGCAGATGCCGTCCGCTTCGTACTCGAAGCGAAGTCTCCCAAGGAGCCCCGCGAAGTCCGCCATGTCGATCTCGATCTCGTCCCATTCGGCTTCGTCGCGTGGGTCCTGGCTCAACTGGCAGAACGGGAGGTGGTCGTTGGGTCCCGTGACGCAGTCCACCACGGAGGTCCAGGTCTGTCCCTCGTCGACCGAGAGCATCACCCGCTTGGCGTCGTCGGAGTGGCCCTCGTCTACGTGCCACGAGCGAAAGCGCAGCACCGCCGGAACCATGAAGCTGGAGGTGGTCGCGCTCGAGAACTCGTCCAACTGTCCGGGATAGGGCACATGCCGGTTGCCGTCGGTGCCGAACGCTGGGCCTTGGCTCATGAACGGCACCGCGGGCATGCTGCTGACGGGAGCCTCATCATAGGTCGTCCAGCCACCGGTGAGCTCCCACCCGTACGTATGGTCGTCGTCGTCGAAGGTCAGGCGGCAATCACACTGCTGCGTGCATCCGTCGGCATCGTCGGTATTGCCGTCGTCGCAAGCCTCGTCCGGGCCCACGAATCCGTCGCCGCACGTTTGCCGGGTGCAGTCCGACTTGCAGGCCGCGTCGTCGGCGTTGTCGGGGCCGTCGTCGCACTCCTCGTCGCCGTCTTGCACGCCGTCGCCGCACGTCTCCACGGTCCGAAGACATACTCCGAGGTCGCACTCGAGGCCGGATGCGCAATCATCCGAGATGACGCACGGGCATCCCTCGTCGCCCGAGTCGCAGGCGTCGTCCTCGCCCGAGTCGGCCCTGCCGCTATCGGCCCTACCGTCATCGGCCCTACCGTCATCGGCCCTACCGCCATCGGCCCTATCGCCAGCGGCCAGGCTGATGGAGTCGCCGGACTCCGCGCCGTCCGTCGACCACTCTCCCGATGCACACGCGGCGGTCGCGATGGCCAGGAGCGAGACGGCGAGGGCACCCGAGACCCGGACCATCGAGACCCGGACCGTCGAGACCCGGACCATAGGGTGGAGCGCGGTGACATTCGTGGCGGACTCGTGGCTCATGAGCATCGATCCTGTAGTAGCGAGGGAGACGTTGAAGTCTTCGCAGAGGATTGAAATGTCTCTCGCGGACCACGTGAGCGACGCGGGATCAGCGGAAAAACTGGCCGCGAGCGGGAGACTTCTGGGGTCGCGGGGTTACTCAGTGTGCGTAGGGCTAAACCCATCGGGCTCCGTCTGCTGTCGCACGTGGGCATGACGCGACGGGGCATCGAGATCACCTCGGGACAGCGGATCCATCCTGGATCGCGCGGATCTCGCTATGAGCACCATGAGCACCGAAAAGACCAACAAGACCATGAAAACTACAATCGCGACCTCGATGATCACGCTGGCCCTGAGCGCGTGCGTGACCGAAGAAGGCCGGTTCGATTCCGAGGGCGACCGCGCGGTCGACAACGACGAAGAGTCGAAATCCGCGACGACGGCCGCCGAAATCGTCGAGCTGCTCGTCGGCCTCTCCGAACCCGCCGAGATCGTCGGCCTGTTCGACCTCGAGATCGACCCCGAAAGCGTCGCTCTGTCACCGGAGGACTTCGTGGAGCTAGAGGACAACGTCGGACAGCAGGTCGATCCACAGTGGTTCGACGACGAGACCGGTCTTGGGCCCGTCATCGAGCTGTTCAATGGCTATAGCCGCCCTGCCTGCGACTTGGGAGTCACCCTCGAGGCAGAGTGCTCAGTGCTCGCGCTCGAGGAGCGACTCGACGAAGCGACCGTCATCGCCGGTCGGGCGCTCGACGTCTACGCGGCTCATGCCGCGCCCGAGCACGACAAGCGGCGCATCCTCGTCTCGGAGAACACCCGGCTGGCGATGGCCATTCACCTGGCCATGGCGACCGAGCGCCGCGAACTTCGCGTGCTGCTCGATGCCCCGGACGACGAGCTCGAAGACTACGACGAGATGATCCGCGCGACCGCGGGCGAATTCACCGTCGTGCTGGCCAGTATCGAGCGCGGATTCCGGGTCTTCGACGCTCAGCTGGGGATCCCGAGGATCGTCCAACCGTCCCAATCGGTCTGGCAGGCCTGCTTCGACAGTCCCACCGGGCCCGATTGCGGCGACGAACTTCGGGTCGAGACGTGCTCCGACGGCGTCTGCACCACCGACGGCCCCGCGGACGAGAGGCTCATGCTACTGGCCCAGGACCGGCGACAAGCCCGGTTGGATCAGGCCTACGAGTGGGTGATCGGCGACGAATTCGAGCGCTTCCAGCAGAGCCTGTTCGCGCTCGCGTCCGTAGGCGCGCCAGAGGAAGGATGCGTTGGCTCCGTGATCGAGTACTCCAGCGCTGTGCACCCCGAGGCATCGGGCCGATACGTGCGTACGGCCTACTACAATGGTGTGCCGCTATACCAGCGCAGCCAAGGGGTTGGGCATCAAGTATGGTCGATCTACCGGCAGGCGTCTGACCGCTGGGTCCTCGACGGCGACGAGGTCGGCGAGGCACTCACCGGCACCCTCGACACGACCGTCGAGCCCGCCGCCAACCCGCGGGAAGGGGACTGGGGGGGTGGCGTCGTCGATTGCGGGCCCGGTGGACCCGAGGTCGGGGGCGAGCCCGCGAAGTGAGTCCGAGCCCGGTGACCGCCGCTCCCGAGCGGCGGTCACCGCTGCGCTCACCGGACGATCTCCTCACGGAGGCGCCCGGCCCAGGTCTGGATTCCGGTCATGGTCGACTCGACCAGCTTGGGGGTCGCGGCCAGCTCGAGCATCGCTTCCCGCAGCTTCTGCTTGCCGCGTCGCAGGCGCGTGTACACGGTCTTGAGGGGGATCCCGAGCAACTCGGCGATCTCGGGGCCTTTGAGGTCCTCGATGTAGCTCAGCTCGAGCACGATCTGATAGTCCAAGGAGAGCTTCCGCAGGGCACGCACGAGCAGACGACCCTCGTCCTTGAGCGAGACCATCGAGGTGAGCGAGTGCGGGTGGTCCGAGTCGCCGACGCAGATCTCCGCGAAATCGTCGAGCTCCCGGCCTCGCTTGACCTTCTTGCGGAAGTGCAGGCGCAGCATGTTCATGGCCGAGCCCAGCAGGAACGAGCGAAACGCCGAGGACTCTCGGACGTTGTGCTTGCTGCGCGTGCAGGCCAGCAACGTCTCGGAGATGAGGTCGGCCACGTCGTCTCGATCGTTCACCTTGTTGCTGAAGAACCGCGTGAGCAAGTCGACATAGCGGCCAAGGAGGGCATCGCCCGCGCGTGTGTCACCACCACGCCAGGCCTCGAGGAGCTGCCAGTCGTCCATCTTTGTCGAGCTTACCAGGTTGCGAGCGACCGATCACTGCGCGATCCTGTGTGTGCCTGGCGTGGAAGAGCCCCGAGGTACCTACACCGTGGTGGACCGAGTTGCTCGGGACTTCACCAGGCAGACCCGCGCCACCGCGACAGGGGGATGTTCGGGGCCTTGAGACCCCTCCTGGGTCGAGATCGCCCCGCGAGACGCCGCCTTCTGCCTGTCGGTCTCTTCCCTGCGCGGCCAGGACCATGGCGAGGATGATACGGGCGCTCACTACGTGGAGGTGACTGGGGGCCAGGGTTTTGTCCAACTGTGCCACCACCGCCACGTCGAGGTCGGTTGCGGCCTCCTCGTACTTTCCTCGTTCGAGTCGCTCGATACAACCGCCTCCGCCTCCGCCTCCGCCTCTGCCTATTGGCGCTTACCTTGTTGGGCCGCAGGGCCAAGGCGTTCCCGAGGTTGCTCCGTGGCTATACTACCACGAGGTGTGCCGCACCCCGCCCGCACCCGCGAACGTCGGCCAATGTGGGCCTGTATTTGGCTCGTCCCGAGAGGCTCGGGAGTCTACCAGGCCCACAACGGGTGCCTGGTAGCGAATGCTCTTTGAAGTAGGTCTCTGGGTTGGCAAGTGGATAGCTCGGGCTATCGTCGAAACCGCAGCTCGCGTCGCCTATCCGCTCGGGCTGAGCTTGCCCGAGGACGGATCGGGTTGTGCTAGTTGTAGGCAACAGCCTTAGTGTTGAATTGTCCAGCGCAGCCGGTTATCACACCAATGCCATACTTACCATTGTTCATCACCTTCTTGCAGTGCCCATCGGAATCTAGCCAAGTTTCGACGATCCGGAGCGCTGTTTCATGGTCGTTTGCACCGGCATTGACTTCGTTCGCAATCTCGTCCTGGTGGGCTTTTTGGTCGCGGTTGTTCTTGACGCTCTTAAAGCGCTCCGCTTGGCGAACCTGGACACCGTTGATGTTCCAAGTATGCAAATTATCCCGCTCACCGCCTGTGCACAGATAGGCCGCATTGTATCGAGCCATCCTTATCTTGGAGGTCACCGACATTTCCATCTCAGCTCGAGTAAGTATCCCCCGGCTTTGCCGGGGGATACTTACTGAGCGGGTGTGTTTCCAGAGCCCTCCACCTTGGATAAGAGGCGGAGGAGAAACGGCGGATAGCGGCTATCGCGCACGCTGTCTCTTTCGGGTGTCGTGCGTGGTGCGTCAACCCCGTCAACCCGGCACGAGCGACGAGCAGAGCCCGGTCGTTCGTGTCTGCGCTGACATACAAAAAGTAACCGACCGGACCAGGAGTTCTTCAACGAGTCGTTCAGAGATTCGGCGCGATCGGCCATCGGGCAGCGGACGGCGAGGATCTATGGGATCCGCGCGCTGTCGTACTGATGGCGCGACGCACTAGGGTCGATCGCGAGCCACCGCCGGCGAGGACGGTCGGCGGCCCCAGCTCACGCCGCATCCGCTCGAGGTCGCCGGCCTGGTCGCCGTGGGCTCGAGCTCTCGGTGCGTACCGTGGCCCGCCACCTCGGGCGGATCGACCGCTTCGGGGGGCATCGGCTCTCGTATCGCGCGGACCTGCGGCCTCGTCGAGCACGATCGCCATAACGGCTCGGGCGGGGGGGCTGGCCCCCGATCTGGCGAGGGCTCAATGTTCGCCCTCTTCCGCTCTTCCGTGCTACTCGTAGTGGTCGATTGAGGGCGCGTAGGGGGCGTCTATACACGTAGGCTCCTGGGCTGGCGAGCGGATGAGCGAAGTTACGGATCGAACGCCGGAGCGAGCTTGGGCGGAGGGTGAGGTCGAAGGTCGATCGACACCCGGTGAGGCGGACACATTGCTCCCCAATGAGGCGGACACGTGGCTCCCCAATGAGGGGGGTCATGAGCCGGGGCGGCCGGGGTTGGGGGGGAAGGCCGTCGATTCGGTGGAGCGGGCGCGGGCGTACGACGCGCTGTTCAAGCGGGCGGCGGAGCCACGGACGCTGGGGCGCTACGTGGTGCTCGATTCGCTGGGGCAGGGGGGGTTCGGGGTGGTGTTGCGGGCGTACGACCGGCAGCTCGATCGGGCGGTCGCGCTCAAGGTGCTGCATCGGGCGATCGACGTGCGGCACGCTCAGCGGCTGCGGCGGGAGGCGCAGGCGATGGCCAAGCTGTCGCATCCCAACGTGGTGCAGGTCTACGAGGTGGGCGAGGTCGATGGGCTGACGTTCGTGGCCATGGAGCTCATCAAGGGCCAGACGGTGCGCGCCTGGATGGAGCAGCAGCCGCGACCGGGGTGGCGCGCGTGCGTAGAGCTGTTCGTGCAGCTTGGGGCCGGCTTGGCGGCCGCCCACGAGCAGGGGCTGGTGCACCGCGATTTCAAGCCGGGCAACGCGATGATCGACGGCAAGGGGCGGGCGCGGGTGCTGGATTTCGGGCTGGCGCGGCTGGAAGAGGACGAGGCCGCCGACGAACCGAGCGCGGCGATCCAGAAGGTACGCGAGGAGGCCTACGCCCAGATGCTGTCGCCCAACGATCTGACCCAGACGGGGATGGTGCTCGGCACGCCGGCGTACATGGCTCTGGAGCAGATGAGCGGTCAGCCGGCGGATGCGCGTAGTGACCAGTTCAGCTTCTGCGTGGCGCTCTACGAGGCGGTGTACGGTGAGCGGCCGTACGAGGGCGACATGATCACGGAGCTGTTCGTGTCGATGCACGATGACCAGGTGCGGCCGGCCCCCCCCGGTCGCGACGTGCCGCTGGCGCTGCGCCGGGTGCTGCTGCGGGGGCTGGCGGGGGCTGCCAAGGAGCGGTGGCCGTCGATGGAGGCGCTGCTCGAGGCGCTACAGCGGGTGGCGGCTCCGCGACGTCGGCGAGGAACAGCGGTGGTCGTGGGCGTGGGTCTGCTGGCGGTGGGCGGTGGGCTGGGGACCCTATGGACGCTGGATTGGCTCGAGCGCTGCACCGGGGCGCGCAAGCAGCTCGCGGGAGTATGGGACGACGCGCGCCGGCAGGAGGTGAAATCCGCGGTGCTGGGCACGGGGTTGTCGTATGCGCCCGGCACGTGGGAGCGGGTGGAGCTGCGGCTGGACGCGTACGCGGAGGAGTGGGCCGCCGAGCACACCGACGCGTGCGAGGCGACACACTCGCGAGGCGAGCAGAGCGAGGAGGAGATGAGCCTGCGCATGGGCTGCCTCTATCAGCGGTGGCGACACCTCAGAGCGACGGTGGGCGAGCTGGGGCGTGCAGACGCGACGGTGGTGGAGCGCGCGGTGCAGGCGGTGACGAGCCTGCCGGGGCTCTCGCGGTGCCGGGATCTGGAGGCGCTGCGGGCCGAGGTGCCGCCGCCGGAGGATCCGGCGGTGGCCGAGCAGGTGACGGCGCTCGACGAGGTGTTGGTGGCGGTGAAGGCCAAGTACGCGGCGGGCAAGTACGAGGATGGGCTGCGGCTGGCGGACGAGGTGGCGGACAAGGGGGAGGCACTGGACTACGAGCCGCTGATGGCCCGCGCGTGGCAGCAACAGGGACGCCTGCGCATCGAGATGGGGGAGTACGAAGCGGCGGTGTCGGCGCTGAAGCGGGCATTCCGTGCCTCGGTGGCCCAGACCATGACGGCCGAGGCCGCGGACGCCTCGGTGTCTGTGATGCGTGTATTGGGTGAGTCGCTGGCCCGTCATGAGGAGGCTCGTGGTTGGGCCGAGTACGCGGAGCCGCTGTCGCGGGCAGCGGGGACGGATGATGCTCGCGTGAAGTACCTCAACGATCTGGGCATCGTGGCGCATTCGCAGGGCAAATACGAGGAGGCCCGCGACTTGTGCGAGCAAGCGCTGGCCATCAGGGAGAAGGTGCACGGCCTCGACCACCCCAATGTGGTGGCGTCGCTCGAGAGCCTGGGCAACGTGGCGAAGTCGCAGGCCAGGTACGAGGAGGCCCACGATTTTCATGAACGAGCGCTGGCCATCAGGGAGAAGGCGCTGGGTCCCGCACACCCCCACGTCGCGACTTCGTTCAACAACCTCGCCACGCTGGCGGAATCACAGGGTGAATACGAGAAGGCCCGGGACTTCTTCGGACGAGCCCTGACCATCCTCGACAGGGCGTTGGGCTCCGATCACCCCACCGTGGCGGCCTCACTGAACAACCTGGGCAACGTGGCCGAATCGCAGGGGGAGTACGAGGAGGCCCGGGACTTCTTCGAGCGAGCGCTGGCCATCAGGGAGAAGGCATTGAGCTCCGACCACCCCAACGTGGCGGCCTCACTGCGCGATCTGGGCCGGGTGGTGCAGTCGCAGGGGGAGTACGAGGAGGCTCGGGACTTTTTCGAGCGAGCGCGGGCCATCTTCGACAAGGCGTTGGGTCCTGACCATCCCTACGTGGCGTTGTCGCTCAGAGACTTGGGCAACGTGGCCGATCTGCTGGGTGAGCACGAGGCGGCTCGGGATTCCTTCGAGCGCGCGCTGGCCATCTTCGAGCAGGCACTGGGTCCCGAGCATCCCAATGTGGCGGCCTTGTTGATCAACGTGGGCAACGTTGCGAAGTCGCAGGGCAAGTACGAGGAAAGCCGGGACTTCTTCGAGCGAGCGCTGGCGATCTTGGACGAGGCGTTAGGGCCCGAGCATCCCAACGTGGCGGCTTCTCTGATCAATTTGGGCGCGGTGGTGAAGTCACAGGGGGAGTACGCGAAAGCCCGGGAGTTGCACGAGCGAGCGCTGGCGATCTTGGAAAAAGCGTTGGGTCCCGAGCACCCCAAAGTGGCGGCATCGCTCGACCGCCTGGGCGACGTGGCGCATTCGCAGGGGGAGTACGCGAAAGCTCAGGAGTTGTACGAGCGAGCGCTGGCGATCAGGCGCAAGGGGTTGGGCCCCGATCACCCCGATGTGGCGAGCTCGCTCCACGGCTTGGGCAACGTGGCGCATTCTCAGGGCGAGTACGACAAGGCCCGTCAGTGGTACGAGCGAGCGCTGGGCATCCGGGAGAAGGCATTGGGCCCCGATCACCCCGACGTGGCGAGGTTGCTCAACAACCTGGGCTCCGGGGCGGATCTGCGGGGCAAGTACGAGGAGTCCCGGGACTTTCACGAGCGAGCCCTGGCGATCTTGGAGACGGCATTGGGCCCCGACCACCCCGACGTGGCGAGCTTGCTCAATAACTTGGGCGACGTGGCGTATTCGCGGGGCGAGTACGATAAGGCCCGGGCGTTGTACGAGCGAGCGCTGGCCGGCTTGGAGAAGTCGCTGGGCCCCGACCACCCCCGCGTCGCCTACCCGCTCACCGGCCTTGGCGAGGCGCACCTCGCTCTTGGCACGCCCGCCGATGCCCTCCCTGTTCTCGAGCGAGCCCTGGTCGTCCGTGTCCCCGATGAGGTCGATCCCGCCGATCTGGCCGAGAACCGTGCGCTGCTCGCTCGCGCTCTTTGGACCGCCCCCGCCAGCGAAGGTCGCGACCGCCCGCGAGCCCGCGCCCTCGCCGAGCAAGCCCGCGACGCTTACGCCACGCTCGGAGATGCGTGGAAGACCGAGCTTGCCGAGACCAAGGCCTGGCTCGCCGAGCACCGCGTGCGGTAGCCGCAGGCTGTTGGCCACGGCCCTGTTGCTGATCAGCGGTAGGGTCATGAGTCGATCGCTTGGTCAGCGCGGTGCGCTTGGGGTGTGGCCGGGCGGCGGTCATGGATATCCACGTTTGCGGCGGGAGATACCGCGTCGAATGCGAAGAGCGCGGAATCGTCGGCGCCGTACCGCGTTGCCCGTGGAATCCATGGTCGGGAGCTGAGATCCTCGGCTTTGTGGTGGAACACAGACAACGCGAGTCCAGTCTTGGAGTTTCGTGTGGCCTGCGCTCGGACGACGACGAGACGGTCCATTTGGAGGACTCGATGGCCCCGTCCGGATCCACCATCGCGAGCCTGCCCCAGTCGATGGGGGGCTCACGGCGTTATGTGGTCATTGACGAGATCGGCCGCGGAGGCATGGGCCGTGTAGTGCGAGCCTACGACTCCAAGCTCCAACGCGAGGTGGCGCTCAAGGAGGTGCGCCGGGACATGCTGGACGAAGACGCTGCGGTGCGCCTGGTGGGCGAGGCTCGGGCGATGGCCAAGCTGTCCCACCCCAACGTGGTGGCGGTGCACGACGTGGAGATGCGCGAGCGGGGGGATGTCGTGCTGGTGATGGAACTGGTGGTGGGGTCGACGCTTCGCGCATGGCTACGGAGCGGTCATCGCCCGTGGCGCGAGGTGATCACGCGCTTCGTGTTGGCGGGTCGCGGCCTGTCAGCCGCCCACGAAGTGGGCCTGCTGCACCGCGACTTCAAGCCCTCCAACGTTTTGCTCGGGCCGGACGGCGTGGTCAAGGTGACCGACTTTGGGTTGGCCAAGGTGACCGGCGACCCGGTCTCGTCGGCATCGGGCGGATCGCTCGACACCAACGGTGACCCGCGCATGACGGCCACCGGGGTCGTGCTGGGTACGCCGCGGTATATGGCGCCAGAGCAGCATCGGGGCGAAGTACTGACCGCAGCGGTCGATCAGTACAGCTTTTGCGTGGCGCTGTGGGAAGCGTTGTGTGGTCGACCGCCGTTCTTGGACCTCGAGCACGAAGCGCAAAAGCTCGCCGGTCCTCCTCCCTGGCCTCCGGGGGAGACCCCGTCGGTCATCGCTCAGGCGATCGTGCGGGGCCTACAGCCCGATCCGGCGGCGCGTTGGCCGAGCATGCATGCCTTGCTGGACGCGCTGGCCCACGACCCCGCCGTACGACGCCGGCGTTGGCTATGGGGGGTGTTTGGGCTGGGCCTGGCGGCGCTGGGGAGTCGATTCTGGAGCACGACCGAGCACTGTACTGGCGGATCCTTGCGCCTGGGCGAGGCCTGGAGCGAGACGCGGCGGGCCGAGGTCGAGGCGTCGTTTGCCGGGGTCGAGGTCTCGTACGCTGGCCAAGCATGGAACCAGGCGGCAGGGCAGCTCGATCAGTATGCGGACGAGTGGAAGGCGATGTATCGAGGCACTTGCGAGGCCACGGCGATCCGGGCCGAGCAATCGGTCGAGGTGATGGATCTTCGCATGGCGTGCCTCGATCGCGCACGGGTCCAGCTCGACGCCACCACGCGGGTGCTGGCCGAGGCGGACACGCAGGTCGTACAGCGTGCCCATGAGCTCGTCGCAGACCTGCATCGCCTGTCCCGGTGCGCGGACGTGACCGCGCTATGGGCGGACGGGGAGCCTCCGGCGCCCGACCAGGCTCCGGCGGTCGAGGAGGTCCGGACCGTGATCGCGCAGGCGGCGGTCGAGCGGGGGGCCGGGCACTACGCGGCGGCCCGGTCGCGGATCGATGACGTTCGGCAACGAGCCCTCGAGCTCGCCTACGGACCGGTCCACGCCGAAGTCTTGCTCGAGTCGGCGGCGATACTCACCGCACAGGGCGACTACGACGGGGCGGAGATCGATCTGCGCCAAGCGCTGGAGATCGCCTCGATCCACCGACAATGGCACGCGATGGTCACCGCTGCATCAGAGCTGATGACGCTGGTCGGTACGCGCAAGGAGCAGGTCGAGGACGGCCTTCGCTATCGGGAACTGGCGTGGGGCTTGGCGGTGGGAGACCCGTGGCGCGAGGCCGAGGTCCACCACGCTTTGGGGGGCGTTGCGGGCATCGAGGGCAAGTACGACGAGGCAGAGTCCGAGTACCGGGCGGCGCTGGAGCAATTCGAGGCGTTGTTGGGACCCGACGATCTGGTCGTGGCCACCGCGCGCTACGACCTCGCCAACGCGATCCGTACGCAAGGTCGGCATGCGGAGGCCGAGCTCGAGCTACGGCGCGTGCTCGAGCTACGCACGACTTTGCTGGGACCGGAGCACCCGGAGGTTGCCGACGCCCACGACGGCCTCGCGGGCGCCTTGTTGGCCCAAGGCAAGCTGGATCAGGCCGAGGTCGAGTCTCGTCGGGCGCTGCGGCTGAACGAGCAGAATCTTGGCCCCAATCACCCAGGGATCGCCATCACGCTCAATAACCTCGGCGGAATCCTCTATGCACGGCGTGATCTGGCGCAGGCCGAGATCCAGCTGCGACGAGTGCTGAAGCTGCGCGAGCAGAACTTTGGCCCCGACAGCCTCAGCGTTGCCTCTACGCGGAGCAATCTGGCGTTGGTGCTCGATGAGCAGGGCAAGCACCAGGAGGCGCTCGCCGAGCACCGATGGGCCTTGGCTCGTCGCCTCGAGGAATACGAGCCCGATCATCCCGACATCGCCACGTCTCGGCACAACCTCGTCAACACACTACGAGCGCTGGGGAAGCTCGCGGAGGCTGAGGTCGAGATCCGGCTCGCGCTCGATTCCATGAAAAAGACACTGAGCCCCGACCACCCCCAGGTGGCTCTGGCTCAGTGCAACCTCGCAGAGGTGCTGATCGATCGGGGGCAAGCGACCCAGGCCTTGGAGTGGGCTGAACCGGCGTGGCGAGATCTTCAGTCGCGCGACGACCTCTCGCCGTCACTACGAGCCTCCGCCGCGTTCACGTTGGCTCGAGCCCTGGGCGCAGCCCGAGACGATGAGCCGTCGCAGTCGCGCGCGCGCAGCCTCGCCCAACAGGCCCTCGAGATCTACGAGGAAGCTGGCGATACCGATGCGGTCGATGAGCTGCGCATCTGGCTCGCTGAGCACCAGCGGTGAGGATCGCGGTCTTTCGCGGTGGCTCGGGACCGTCGGTGGCCCGACGGCCTCAAAGGCGGCGCGTGCATCCGGCGGGTTGTCTACGCGTCTACGTATCTACGTATCTAGGCGTCGTTCGATCGAGCGTCGAGTCGCCCGACCACCCGGCCGTAGATCACCAGCGAGATCGCCGAGACGACCGCGACGCCCACAAACACCAGCCACAGCACGTGGGCCTGGGCATAGGCCTCGGGCATCGGGCCGTCTCCGGCCAGGGCGCGCAGGCGCTGGGCCTGGTCGGCGGCCGAGAGCGTCCGCGGATCGGGACAGTAGCGCTGGAGCAAGAAGCCCGAGGTGACAAAGCCCAAAAGCGACGCCAAGAACGAGTGGAGGTGGGAAAACCCCAGGTAGAGTCCCTCTTGCCCCGAGGGGGCCTGCAGCGAGAAATACTCCAAGAAGCGGGGCGAGATGAAGCACTCGGCCAGGCCCTGGAAGGCGATCCCCACGATCATCATCAACGCCACCGGGTGCAGGCCGAGGATCTCGCCGCCGCCGACGAGGTTGCCCGCCGCCATGCAGAACGCGGAGACCGGCATGATGAACATGCCCACGGTCATGGACTGCAGCGCGCTGCGGCGGCGCATCAGGGAGGTGATCGCGCCCACGGAGATCGCGACCACCGCGGGGTTGACGTTGGCGTACCACGAGGGGGAGGCCGCCTCGCCCGCCATGCGCAGCACGTACTTGGGCATGCTGGCATAGAGCTGGTGCTGGACCATCCAAAACCCGGTGATGATGACGATGAGGGCCACCAGTCGGCCGCGGCGCAGCACCGCCTGCAGCGACCGCCAGATCTCGGCGAGCGAGCGGCCCTCCCCCTCGCCGGATCGGGCGCGGTACACCAGCAGCACCAGCACGAAGGCCAGCGCGGTCATCGAGGCCGCGAAGAGGTTGAGGACCACCAGCCCCTCGTCGCCCATGCTCTCGCGCAGCGGCTTGACCACCGTCTTGCCGCCGAAGGCTCCGATGTTGACCATGGCGTAGAAGATCGAGTAGCCGCGGGCCCGGGTCGACGCGGTGGTCTCCCGGGCGATCGTGCCGGTGATGACCGACTTGATGAACGAGCCGCCCACCATCACCACCAGCATCACGGGGACGAACAGCCACTTGTGACCGCTGTGCTCCAGGCCGGAGAAGGTGACCGTGCGGCCGTAGCTGGCCAGCCCAGCCGATTGCAGCAGCGTGGGCAAGAGCCACATCCCCCCGTAGCCGACGGTCAGCAGGCCAAAGGCCAAGAGCAGCGCGCGGCGAAAGCCGATCCGATCCGCGTAGGCGCCGCTGAATGTTGGCAGCAGGTAAAGGCCCGCCGAGAACACCCCCGAGACGGTGGCGGCCTCCACGTCGGAGAACGCGAGGATCCGGCTGAGGTACAGGGTGATCGCCACGAACACGCCGTACCAGGCCGCGCGCTCGAGCAGCTCGACCACGTTGGCCACCCAAAAGGCTCGCGAGTAGCGCTGCGGGCCGGTATCGCTGTCGGTGGCCGGGTCGGTCATCGTGGGCTCTACCCTAGCAGCCTATTTCGCAGCCCATTTCGCGGCCCATTTCGCGGCCCATTTCGCAGCCCGTACCCCGACCGCGTTATCATGGGGCCGATGGCAAGCACGGCCGGCAAGGGCGACGACGAGGGGATCTGGAAGCGGTGCAGCACGTGCCGAGGCCCGATCGATTTCTCGTCCACGTATTACGTGTGCAGCGTCTCCACGTGCAATCGCAAGCGCACCACCTATCGCTTTTGTACCGTCGAGTGCTGGGAAGAGCATCTGCCGCTGATGCGCCACCGCGAGGCTTGGGCGGTCGAAGAGACCGCGCCCTCCCGGGAGGCCTGGAAGGCCGAGTCCGAGGGAGGCAAAAAGCCGCGGTCTCGGCCGACCACCGAGGTCGGCGCGGCGGAGTCCAAGGCCGGCGCACGGGACGGAGGCGGCCCTCGACGCCGGATCCGGGTGGGCTCGGCCCCCAAGCCCGCCGCCGAGCCCGGTGAGGTGCTGGTGGTGGTGTCGCGCTTCAAGAGCTACGTGCGCGAGCGCTTCGGGGTCAACACCTCCGACGCGGTGATGGACGTGCTGTCCAACCACCTGCGATCGCTGTGTCACCGCGCGGTGGAGAATGCCCGCGCCGACGGGCGCAAGACGATCATGGATCGCGACTTCGAGTTCTTGCGCCGGCGCTGAGTCACTCGGCCGTCACTCGGCCGTCACTCGGCCGTCACTGGACGGTCACGTGAAACCACCACCAGTCGACGCCCTGTCGATCGTCGCGCAGCACATAGTAAAGGGTGGCGCGATCCTCGGGGGGTGTCTGCGCCAGTGGGTCATCCTGCTCGCCCGGCTCCATTGTCCAGGTGTTGAAGCTGCGGGGATCGTCGCTGTCGTTGCCCAGCAGCGTGCCCCAGGTGCGGTACCAGTCGCCCTCGTAGAACTCCTCGCGTTCTTCGGACTCGCCGTCGTCTGCGGGAATGAAGTAGGTCTGCAGATCATCCTCGGGCGCCGTGGTCTCGATGACCAGGGTCTGCCCCGGCGCGGCGGCTACCGTGTCGCCCCGGGCGACGTCGATGGCCCCGCCCTCGTCGATGATCCGGGTGAGATCGTCGCGGGTGACCTCCTCGTCGGTCACCACCACGCGAAAGGTCTCGATCCGCGGGTGACGATCGGCGTCGGGGACCTCGTCGTCCTCGGGGATCGCGCCAAGCTGGTCCTCGTCGGCCAGGCCCATATCTGCGGCCAGCTGCACGATCGCCGCGTCGGGCCCGATCGACGCCCGCTGCACCAGCACCAGGCACTCGGTGGGCAGCGGCTCCTCCTCCAGCACCGCCTGGGCGCAGCGCTCGGTGGTGCCGCTTTGCGGGCGGTGCCCGATCATGGTCAGCTCCAGATCGCCGCCGAGGAAGAAGTTGAAGTCGAGCGGCACCTGCATCTGCGGCTCGGCGGGGGTGCCCTGCGCCAGCCGGCACGGGGTGGGCACCGCGGGCAGCTCGCCCGTGGTCGGATCGAGGGCGCTAAAGTCGACCGGCGGGCAGTCCTCGATCTCGTCGAGGGTCAGCGGCAGCTGGGCAGTCAGGCACGAGAAGATCCCCTGGATCGGCTGCAGCGGGCAGGCCAGCCACACCGGCTCGAGCTCTTGCTCGATCCGCTCGGAGCTCAGCGGCTCCTGGTCGTCCACGAACAAGGGGATCACGCGGATGTTGTCGGTGGGCAGGGCCTCGGCACGAGTCGCTTGGTCGGTGGGCTCGGGTGCGAACGCGCTTTGGGCCTCCACCCGGATCCCCAGCGGCCGGAGGTTGTCGATCCGCTCGGCCAGCGGCAGCTCCATCGCGCACGCCGAGCCCAGGGATCCGACCGGCAAAAGAGGCAGCAAGAGCAACGGCGGGGAGCGGCGGGGCATGCGACGGGGCATGGTTCAAAACTCGATCTTGGTGCCCAGCGAGGGGATGATCGGGAGGCTGGCCACTGCGCTGCGCTGGGTGAAATCGTAGCTGTAGAGCGTAAACTCGGTGTTCTGGGCGTTGTAGGCGTTCTGGACGTCGAGGTAGAGCGTAAAGCTCGCCCGCTTGCGGGTCCACTTCTTGTCCACGCGTAGATCCAGCTGGTGGAACGCGGGCAGGCGGCCCGAGTTGGTGGGCCCCGAAATCGCGATGTAGGAGTCGCTGGCCGCGTCGTAGACCGCGCCGGTGACGGGGGTCTCGGGGTTGCCCGAGACCAACCGGAAGCGCCCGCCCAGCTGCCAACCCTTGGGCAGCTTGACCACCCCGATCACGGTGAGGATGTGGGTCTGGTCGAAGCCGAACAACTGCCACGGATCCTGCGGGGTGGGCCGTCGCTCGGAGCGCGACAGGGTGTAGGCCAGCCAGCCGAAGAAGCGCCCGGTCAGCTGCTTGCGCAGCAGGATCTCCAGGCCATAGACGCGCCCCACCTGGCTGTTGGCGAACACCTCGGGGGCGACGACATCGCCGCTCTGGGGGTCGTCGGGATCGGGGCGCAAGACGAGATCGGTGGAGTTGGCGCTCTGATCCCAGATGTAGTTGAAGAACGCGGTCGCATCGAGATCGATCGAGTAGGGGAAGCGCTGCGACACGCCCAGGCTGTTTTGCACCCCCCGCTGTAGGCCCAAGCGGGGGTTGCCGAAGCGGTCGCTGAACTCCACGAACTGTGGGGCCTGGGTGTAAAGGCCGCTGCCGCCCTTGATCGTGGTGTTGTCGCCGACGTCCCAGGCGAAGTTGAGGCGCGGATCGTAGAAGCTGTCGCGCTTGGGCTCGGTATAGAGGCCTACCCGTACGCCGGGGAACAGGGTGAGGGTGTCGGTCACCCCCAGCGTGATCGTCGAGTAGATCGCGGGGATCGCCGCGGCGTCGTCGACCCGAGTGGTGAGGTTGCCCGTGCCGCTGCCCCCGCCGCCCGGCCCGGGCAGGGGCGGGGCCTCCACGTCCACGTCGAACCAGGTGCCGATGTACTCGGTGCCCACCCGCACGCTGCTGCGGCGGCCGATCTTGCGCTCGACCTCCGAGCGCAAGGAGACGTTGTGGGTGCGCAGATCGAAGTTGAAGAACTGCCCGATCCCGAACTGGATGAACTCGAGCCGGTACGAGGGGGTAATGAGGAAGCGCCAGGAGCCCCACTTTTTTTCGTAGGCCAGGTCGGCGCGGTGGAAGAACTGGGCCGTCTCGAATTGGTCGCGATCGTCGGGCTCGATCTCGTTGGGATCGGCGGCGACCAGGGTGGTGCGGTCGTCCGAGCCGAACGCGCGGAACGTGAAGGTGCCGCCTGCGATCGGGTAGTCGAACAACGCCTGGTAGTCGTAGTAGCGGGGCGCGATCGTCAGATCGAGGCCGGCGTCGTCGGGGATGAACACCGGCAGCAGCAGGTCGATGTACGAGCGCCGCCCCGAGAGGGCAAACGAGCCCTTGCCCACCGGGCCCTCGAAGAGGATCCCGGTGTCGAACACGTCGCTGTCGATGTAGCCGTGGTAGCCGTCGCGGCGACCCGCCCGGGGGGTCACGTCGATGATCCCGCCGATCGCGTCGCCGTAGCGGCTGTCGAAGTTGCCGGGGATGAAGTCGATCTGCGAGAGGATGTCGCTGTTGAAGACCGAGGTCAGCCCACCAAAGTGGAACAGGGTGGGGATCTCGTGGTGCCCCAGGTAGACGGCCGAGTCGTTGGGCCCGGTGCCGCGGATCGCCAACAGGCCGATCCCGAAGGGAGCCCGGGCCACGCCGGGGAAGTTCTGGATCGCTTTGAGCGCGTCGCCTTGGGTCCCGGGCAGGACGCTGATCTCCTCGGCGGTGATCGTGCGGCGAGCCACCTCCTCGCGGCCGGCTCCTTCGGTGACCACCACCGTGCGGTAGGGGTTGGTCTCCAGCCGGGGGGCGAAGTACTTGACCGAAAGCTGCTGCTGCGGGACCAGGGACTCGACGAACTCGATGCGGTCGTAGCCCTGGGCCAGGATAACTACCCGCACCTTGCCGCCGCCGGGGATCCCCCGCAGCTGGAAGCGGCCCTGGTCGTCGGTGGTGGTGCCCGTCTCCCATGCGGGCGTCTTGGGGGGTTCGTAGCTGGTCTTCTTGACCTCGCCGACCTCCGCGTCGGCGGGGGCCGGGATCGCGACCACGCGGGCGCCCTGGATCGGGGTGCGCTGGCCGGCCTCGAGCAGCACGCCCTCGATCCGCACGGGGCCCTGATCTTCGGGGTCTTCATCGGCGGGTGCTTGGTCGGCCTCGTCGGCGGGTGCTTGGTCGGCCTCCTCGTCGAGGTCGGTGGTCTCGTCGTCGAGCGCGGGCTCGGGCTCGGGCTCGGGCTCGGGCTCGGGGGGCGGCGGCGGAGCGATCGGGATCGTCAGTCGCTGCACCACCTCGACCGGCTGGCCGTCGAGGGTGGCCGGGGTGTAGCGGAGCTTGGCGACCGCCTCGAGGGCCAGGGCGTCGAGCTTTGGGTGGACCGCCTGGACGACCGAGAGATCCTTGGGGACGCCGTCGGTGCCGATCGTCAGCTCGATCACCACGTCGCCCTGGGGCGGATCATCGAGCTCGAGCAGCGCCGGCGGGTAGTCGAGGCTGGCCGTATTGGTGAGGACGGGTGGCGTCAGGCCCTGCGGGACCGCCTCGGCCGGCTCGCTGGACAGGCGCAGCTCGGCCGCGGTCGCGAGGGTGGGGGGCAGGGCGATGCCGAGCAAGGCCGCGAGCGCGAGGCCCAGCAGAACAACGGTTGCCCGGGCCTGGCGCAGGGATCCAGTCTCGCAGATCCGCAAGCGCCGGGTGGCGAGGCGGACGAAGGAAGCTCGGCCAAAGAGCGCCACGGTTCGGCAGCGCGCACTCTAACAGGGTCGGGTTTGGAGAACGTATAGTCTTGAGATCATTGGAGATTATCATGTCGTGGTCGCAGCGGGCGGCATGGGCGACCGCCCCGTGGCGAAGGTCCCGAAGCCCGGGATGGGTTTGAGGGACGCACGACGTCGTGAACGTGGCGTTTTTTTGGGTCAGTGACTCCGTGGCTCAGCGGGCAACGCACACGCCTTCTAGACAGACCAGGTTGGGATCGCACCCTCCTCCGCGAGTGCATGTGCAGTCCTGCGTACCGGGCGAGCAGCCAGCGTCCACGCAGATATCGCTCGCGCACAACAGGCCAGGATCGCACGCTCCGTCGAGGGTGCATGCGCAGCTCTCGGTGCCTGCTGGGCACAGATCGGCCACGCAGATGTTCAGGTTCTCATTGCAAATGAATGGCTCGTTACACTGACCGTCTGGCGCGCACGAGCAGCCCTCGGTTCCGACCACACAACCACCATTGTTGGTGTCGCTCGTCTCGCTCGTCTCGCTTGCAGCATCACCGGTGCTTCCGGTCGACGTGCTGCCGATCGACATGCTGCCGGCCGATGTGCTGCCGGCCTCGCTCGTCGATGTGGTGTCTGTCTCGCCGGTCGACGCATGGCCCGTGTCGGCGGACGTCGAGTTGGTGTACCCGAGTGTGCTGACCCCGGTGTGGCCGGTCGAGGTGGAGTGTGGCGACCCGCTGCTGGAGCTGTGGTTGCTGTCCGTCGAGCCCATGGGGTCATCCGGGACACACCCGGCCAGCGGGAGCAATAGAGCGAATAGTGAGGGGACAAGGGAGCGGTTCATGGATGCAGAGTCTTCCTGCTTGGGATCGCGTCCATAACCGAATCGGGATCGAGTCGGGATCGAATCGGGCGATCGTACCAGTGTCTCGAGTCTATCCCGGGCTCGTCGTGTCAGCCATGCGTCCTATGGCGTACGGATCCACAGGTGAGCTGGGCTAGGCTAGGACGGCGAGCTCGACCCAGAGCGTCGACCGGTGGGGGCCGGACGCGTCTACGCCCGAGCCGCGAGTGCGTTGATGTCCTTCGAGTCGAGGATCGCTCGGCTCGACTTGCCCTGGGCGGCGGCGACCATCGCTCGGCCCATCTCGACCGTCGACGTCGCCATGCCCAACGCGCGCAGCAGAGGGCTGAGCACGCCGAAGATCGGGTACATGATCCGGTAGAGCGTGCCGTGAGGCTTGGCGCCTCGCATGGGCTTGATGAACGCGGGGCGAAACAGGATCACTTCGCGAAAGCCGACCCGCTTCAGCGCATTCTCCGTCTTGCCCTTGATCCGAGCCCACATGGCGCGCCCCTTCTCGGTGTCGTCCGTGCCGGCACCCGAGACGAAGCAAAAGCGCAGATCGGGGCTGTGCGCGTGCAGGACCTTGGCGGCGGCCATCGTAAACTCGTAGGTGATCCGGGTATAGGCCGCCTCGTCGAGCCCGGCGGCGGAGATCCCCAGGCACCACAGGCACGCGTCGATGCCGGTCAGCGCGTCGGCGATCGAGCCGAAGTCCTCGAAGTCGTCGTGGGTCAGCTGCTCGAGCTTGGGGTGCTCGATGTCCAGTGTTCGCCGCCCGATGCTCAGGACGCGGGTCACCGCCGGACTATCGAGCGCTTCGAGCAAGACGCCCCATCCGATCATGCCCGAGGCACCAAAGATCACGATGTTCATGGTTCGATCCCCATGAAGTGTAGCGGCTCTGCGGGCGGGGACGACTCGCCGAGCGCGCCAGGGCACCAACGGATCGCGCCAGAGCCACCGGTTCGCAAAACGCGGATTCCGGACGGCGATGCTCGAAAACGCGTCAGCGTCGATCGACGAAGACCAGCTCGTGCGCCACCCAGGCCGAGCAGCGGGACATCTCCATGAATCGTAGCTCGTCCTCGGCCAGCAGGCCGAAGCCCTGCGCGCCCGCGGACGGAGGGGTGCTCATCAGGCTTTGCAACCCGACCCGGTCGGCCCAGACCTCGGCGATGCCCACATAGGGCTCGGCCTTGGCGCTGGCCGGCCGCAGCCCTTCATTGAGGGGCTCGTCGAGCAGGCGGTGAACCTGGAGGTAGCGGACAAAGCCCATCGCGGCGGCGTAGCGACGGGCGAGGCCGGCGTGCGCGGTCATCCAGTAGCGCTGGCAGTCCTGGTCGCTCAGCCCTTGCTTGGGTTGCAAGATGAAGATGAGCTTGGCGTTGGGGTTGCTCGGCGCCGCGACGATCGCTCGTTCGTCGGGGGGGTTGACCTGGGGCAGCTCGACCGAGATCCACAGTGGAGAGTGCTCCAGGTCGATGAACGTCTGGCCATCCGTCATGATCTCCTCCATGGCTTGCTTGCCCTCGGGGGAGGTGAAGGCGGCCTCCAGATCGACGCGATTGGCCCACCAGATCGTGGCGTAGCCATCGAAGGGCTCATGCATGCCCGGACGTTGCTCCCGCATTCCGGCGCCTAGCGGATCATCGGTGGTATGAGTCTGCACGTAGCGCTGGGCTCGAAGTCCGCCCAAGCAACCTCGAGCCGCGATTGGACCATGGTGGTCTCGCCAGTAGGACGAGAACTCTTGGGGGGACATGCCGCTACGGCGGCGCATCATGAAGTCCAGTCGGATCATGGCGGGCGACTCCTCGGGGTGATGAGGTGATAGGATGGCAAACTACGCTGCCATATCGGGGGATCGTCGGCAATGAAATACCGAGAGATGAACAAGAATGGTTCATCCTGTGCTCATGTCGAGTGGTCATGTTCGAGTCATTCGAGGCCGGAAATAGGGCGCAGTGGTCCGATTCGGAACCTGCGAGATCGAGACGCCGTGGTGCAGTATCGTGAACGGGTCCGTATGGACGTGAGCCGGCCTCGGGGTCGAGTGAGTATCGAGTGAGGGGCGAAACATCGAGTGTCGAGTGATGGTGATTGTATCGATCGACCGGGAGCATCCGACCGGGAGCATCCGACCGGGAGCATCCGACCGGGAGCATCCGACCGGGAGCATCCGACCGGGAGCATCAATGGCACAGAAGTGAGTTCAATGGTCACCGACGCGGTCAGTCGATCCGTCGCTCGGCCTGCTGCATCGCCCGCTTGACCGTTTGCTCGAGCTGGTCGAGTTCTTGGCTGATCCCCTCGAGTGCTCGCCGAGCTTCGTCGACTCGTTGGCGTTCCCGACGAGCGTGGGCCGCGAGCCGCAGCGACTCGCGCTCGGCTTGCTCGGCGGCCTGCGCAGCCGCGAGGGCTCGTGCGCGCGCCTCGTCGAGCGCTAGGGCAGCGCGCTGGGCGGCCAAGGTCGCGTCGTCGGCGAGGGTGGTGGCCTCGTCCAGTGAGCGAGCGGCCTGCCCGGCTCGCTCGCGAGCGGCTTCGCGGCGCTCGACCGCGGCGGCCAACGCCGCCTCGGCCTCGGCGCGGTTGGGGTCTGTCTCGTCGCCGGTCCGGTCCGTCCAGAGCGCGGGCTCGGGCGTGGGCGCGGCCGCGACGAGCCCCGATCCCAGCGCGCGCATCAGCTCGAACCCCGGAGGATCGAGATCGGTCGTCAGTCTGCCCGGGGTCGGCCCGCCCGGGTGGATCCCATGCGCGGCGAGGGCATCCAGGGTGTTGGAGATCTTGCGCATGGTGCCGGTGCTGGTGGCATGCCCGCCCGCCGTGAGCACCTCGGTGACGATCTGGAGTAGCGTGTCGAGGGCCCGGCGGCGGCCCTGCCCGGCGGCGGCTTGCTCGGCCGGTCCGGCGCCGGAGCTCAGCGCGAGGGCTTGGCGGCGGGCCGCGTCGAGCAGGGCGCGCATCGCCGGGCGGTGGAGCCACCACAGCTGATTGACCGCCCAGGCGCAGACGCTGGGCTTGGCCACCGCCTTGACTCGGGCGGCGTCGAGCTCGCGACCCGCGTTGGCCAGGCGGCGGGCGGCCGCATTGCGCTCGGTCACGAAGCGCTCGCGGGTCCCCTGAAACAGGGCATCGAGCATGCCCTCCACGTCGTCGGCCGTGGCGGTTGCGTCGCCGCTGGCCGTGGTCATCGCCTCATCCTACACTCGCGGTGCATCGAGCTGGAAGCGTGAACTGCGCTGCACGTTGGCTCGATCGGAACCCGTCGTGGATCGTCTTCTTCGTACGCTGGGCATCGTCCTCACCGTGGCCTTGGTGGGCTACGCGGCGTGGCTGCTGTTGGTCGACACCGACGCCGACGACGTGGTGGACTCCGCGATCGCCGACGCCAAAGATCCCGACGTGCGCTCGATCGACCGATGGGCGCAGGAGCGTCGGCGGGAGGTCGACCGGCGACTGGCGCTGTCGCCCGCGAGCTCTGAGGAGCCGGTGGCGTCCGAGCCACCTCCGGAGTCGGCGGCAGTCTCGATGCCCGAAGGGACCGCCCCCTACGGATCGGGCGAGATCGACGCTCCGACCGCTCGCCAGGGCTTCGAACACGCGATGGACCGGGTCGACGCGGTCATCGACGCTCGGCGCCGGATCAGCCAAGACCAATGGCATGTGCTCTATCGTGAGACCAACGACGCGTTCTCGGCCCTGTCGATCGTGCTCGATGCCAGCGACGAGGAGCAGCTCGCCGAGCTCGAGGCGGCGCACCAGCGTTTGCTCAAGCGGCTACGCCGGGTTCGGGTGCGCGGCCGCAAGTTCTCGCGCTAGCCCGGCTCCGCTTCCAACCAACCAACCCCGGCTCCGTCCCGGCTCCGTCCCGTTCGTGGCAAGGCCGAGGCCGGGCGCGACCGCGTCACGCATCCCGAGCCGGCCTCGGTATAGCCGGCCTCGGTATAGACAGTACGCCGTCGCGCATCCCGAGCCGGCCTCGGCATACATCGTCCGTCAGCGTTGGGCCAGCAGCGCGGGGAGCTTTTGGCCGATCTCTTCAGGCGTGACCTTGGGCCCGAAGCGCTCGAGCACCTCGCCGGTCCGGCTCACGAGGAACTTGGTGAAGTTCCAGGGGATCTCGGTGGTGCCATCGGCGTTCGGGGCCCCTTGGCGCAAGAACTGGTAGAGCGGGGCCGCCCCGCTCCCGTTGACCTCGATCTTGGCGAACATCGGGAACGTCACGCCATACTTGCTGGTGGCGAACTCCTTGATCTCAGCGTTGGTGCCCGGCTCCTGCTTCCCGAACTGGTTACAGGGAAACCCCATCACCGTCAGTCCCGAAGGCTCGTACTCGTCATGCAGCGCACGCAGACCTGCGTACTGAGGGGTGAGCCCTCAAGCGCTGGCGACGTTGACGACCAGACACACCCGGTCTTTGAACTCGGAGAAGGACACCGGGGTGCCCTCGATCGAGTCCATCTCGAATTCGTGGAACATCGACATCGCGGGCAGCCTAACGTGCCGTCGCGGTGGTGTCGCCCGATCCCCCGTGGGGACGCCGATCTCGGGGTCGTGTCCAGGGTCACGGCGGTGCGTGCTGCATCCGCGGGCGCCGAGCAGGATGGGCCGAGCAGGACGGCGCCGAGCACAGCCGGGCCGAGCACGATGGAATGGCCAGGAGCCGCGGGGTGGCCAGGGGGCGTTGCTTGCGTTTGTCGGACGACAAATGGCCCTGCTAAGCTGCCCGCCAAGCGTGACCGCGTCCGCCTCGATCCCCGGCGTCACCGAGTTCGCCTTCGGGCGCCTGCTCAATCCCGAGGAGGTGGCCGGGTCGCTGTCGCTGACCTCCGAGGGCCACCTGATGGTCCGGGTGAGGGGCGAGATCATGAGCCGCACCGACGCGTTGCTCGTGTGCAGCGAGAACCTCGAGACGCGGCCGCTCAACCGACGCATGCAAGGACGCGCGGTCCCCGAGGTGTTCCGTCGGCTGGTGTCGCTCGAGGGGGAGGGCCATATGGTGCTCTCCCACCAGGACGAGCGATTCTACCCGCTACAGCTGCACCGTGACCTGTGTTTCTTCGTCGAGAGCTACCTGTGGGCGCTCGAGTCCACCCTGATGTGGGACGTGGGTCAGCTGCCCGGCTCGCGGGGCGTTCGTGAGATCGTGCTGGTGCGGGCGGCCGGCGAGGGGCTCTTGGCGCTGCGTTTGTCCGGTGAGCTGGTGGCGATCAAGATCGCCAACGACCGACCGTACCGCGTTCACATCGAGGGGTTCGTGGGCTGGGTGGGCAACGTGGTGCCCCGCATGGAGCGCGATGTCCCGTTTCTCCACTGCGAGGGCCAGGGCGCGGTCTTCGTAAGCCTGCCTCGGTCGTCCACCGCGGGGAGCTCGATCCGTTGAGCCGCTACGACGCATTCAAGCGGGAGATCCTCAATCTTCCCAACCTCATCACCATCGGGCGGCTGTTCCTCATTCCGCCGGTGCTGGTGCTGATCGATCCCACCGATCCGATCCGCAACTTTGGGGCCGCGCTCCTGTTCGCGCTGGCCTCGGGGCTCGATATCGTCGATGGCTACCTGGCCCGGCGCCAGAACCTGGTGACGGTGTTCGGCAAGTTCATGGATCCGCTGGCCGACAAGCTCATGGCGATGTCGGTGATGATCTATCTGGTCTATGTGAGTCTTTTGCCCCCGTGGCTGGTGGTGCTGATGCTGGGGCGCGATTTCTACATCTCGGGGTTGCGCACGGTGGCGGCCTCCATGGGGGTGGTCATCGCCGCCGGGGAGGGCGGCAAGCAAAAGACCGTCTTCCAGCTGGTCGGCATCTGCTGCGTCCTGGCCCGTTACGCCTACGTCTGGCCGCTCACCGGGGGCCATTTCGTCGATTTTCGGGAGATCGGCTTGTTCTTCCTCTACGTCTCGCTGCTGCTTTCGCTGGGCAGCGCGGTGCAGTACACCTACGATTTCCGAAACACGCTTCGGGATCAGCGCGCAGAGCCGGGTTCAGATCCGGCTTCAGATCCGAGCGGAGGTCAGGGCGGAGGTCACGGCAATGGTCTCGCGGGCTGAGCGTAGCGGCATTTGTTACCCCGAATCGCCGGTGATCCGGGCTATCTTCAGGTAATGGCGGCCGATCCCGATCCCGCATCCAATGCCGCGTTCGCGGGTGCTGTGCTGCGCGGTCTGGCGCAGGGCTGGTTGCCTGGGCTTGCGTGGCTCGATGGGGGCGACGTGGGTCGCAGCTTCGTGGGTGCCGAGCCCGACCTGGTCATCGAGGGGGACGACATGGTCCAGCTCGACGAGGTCGACGTGCGCTGGCGGGCCGATCCCTCGCGCGTGTGGATCGGTTGGATGACCTACGAGCTGGGGGTCGACCACATGCTCGGGCGTAGGGCGGGCCGTGGGCCTCGTCCCGGCCTGTGCATGCGGCGTTTTTCCGGGGTGATCGAGCGCGCGGCCGATGGTCGCGAGCTCCGCCACGGTGATGCTGACGCGATCGGGCGGCTGCTGGCCGTGCTGCGGCGGGCCGCGTCGTCTCCGCTGCCCACCCCGCCGTGGCCGGTCGAGCCGCTGCACCCGCGCATGTCTCCTGAGGAGTATCGCGATCGCGTGGAGCGAGCCCGTCGCTATATTGCCGACGGGCAGACGTACCAGATCAACCTGTCGCAGTCGTTCGGGGCCCGCTGGAAGGCCTCATCGCCCCCGGGGACCCCGGTGCGGGTGGCCTGCGCCTACGGCAGCCTGCGGCATCGCTGGCCCGCCGCGATGGGGGCGGTGCTCGAGGCCGATCGCGACACATGGTTTCTGTCCAACTCGCCCGAGACCCTGCTCGATCTACGCCTGCGCACCGACGGGTCGATGCACGCCCGCTCATGGCCTATCAAGGGCACCCGGCCCCGCCACGCCGACCCCGACCAGGATGCCGCTGCGCGTGCCGAGCTGTGGGCCTCCGACAAGGATCGGGCCGAGCACCTGATGATCGTGGATCTGGTGCGCAATGACTTGGGGCGGATCGCGACCCCGGGCACGGTCGAGTCGCGGCCCGAGCCCGAGCCGCTGACCTTGCCCACCGTGCACCACCTGGTGACCGAGATCTCTGCCCAGGTACCGGCCCAGACCTCATTGCGATCGATCATGGAGGCCGTCTTCCCCGGGGGCAGCATCACCGGGGCGCCCAAGCGGCGCACGGTGGAGATCATCGACGAGCTCGAGGAGCACGCCCGGGGGATCTACTGCGGGGCGATCGTGGTGCTCGAGCCGGCGGGGATACGGATGAGCATTCCGATCCGCACCGCGGTGGTCGATCGCTACGGGCTCAACCTGTGCGCGGGCGGGGGGATCGTGATCGACAGCGACCCCGAGGCCGAGCGCCTGGAGACGCTGGCCAAGACGCTGGCGTTCTCGGAGCCCTAGTACTCCGGGCCGGAAGCTCGGGCCGGAAGCTCGGGCCGGAAGCTCGGCAAGACTACACCTACCCGGATGAACTCGACGCGCCGAGCTCGGCCATCAATGTCTTGAGCCGCTCCTTGCCGCGGCGGATCCGAGTTCGGACGGTGGCCTCCGGAACCTCGAGCACCCCGGCGATTTCCCGTTGCTTCATGTCTTCCCAGTAGTAGAGTTCGAGCACGACCTGATAGTCTACGGGAACGAGCCGGAGCGCTTGCAGCATGAGCTCGTGCTCGCGCCCTCGGGCAAGCATCGTGGACGGCGACGCTCCCAGATCGACCACCGACTCTACGTCGAATTCGATCGAAGAGCGGTGACTCCGCTCGAAGTGCTTCCGAAGGACGTTGTAGGCGATTCCGAACAGAAACGACCGAAACGACCCCCTGCCCACGAAGCGATGCGATCCCTCGAGGCACGCCAACACCGTTCGTTGCACGAGATCATCGGTGTCTACGCCAACCTTGTTCGCGAAGAAGCGGTGCAGCGGGGTGTCGTAGCGCGCGAGCAACAGACCCGAGGCTTCCTCGTCACCCGCGCGCCAGCGCTCGATGAGCTCCTCATCGGTCACCACCGATACGACGATATCATGAGGGATCTGTGGAGCGAGAGGCGAAACGGCGAGTCCCCGCGGGCCCGAGCGAGCGGTCGAGTGCCGACCCGGCCGATGAGCCGACGATCGGGTCGGTAACCTCCGGGGTGCTCCGGGCATTGCTGGGCCCGGCACGAGAGTCGCTTCCCTACGTTGCCCCGGTGCCCTCGTGCTTTGGGCGCTACGTCGTGGTCGAGAAAATCGGCCAGGGGGGCAACGGCGAGGTCTTCCTCGCTACCGATCCCAAGCTCGATCGGCCCGTCGCGCTCAAGCGGCAGCTGCTCGCCCCGAGGTTGTCGCGCGAGCTATCCGAGCGTGATGCTCAGTGCATCTACAATGAGGCCCAGGCCCTCGCCCGGCTCAATCATCCCAATGTCGTGGAGATCTACGACATCGGCATCGAGGGCGACGAGCTGGTCATCGTGATGGAGTACGTCGCCGGTCAGACCCTGCGGCAGCTTGAGCAACCTCTCCAGCATTGGAAGGATACTGTCCAACTGTTGCTCGGAGTGGCGCGGGGTCTGCATGCTGCTCATCGGGCGGGCATCGTGCACCGCGACATCAAGCCGTCGAACATCCTGGTTGCCGACGGTCGGGCGCGGATCATCGACTTTGGGTTGGCTGGGGTCGGCGAAGAGTCGAGGGCACGAGCGACGACCCTCGTCGAGCCGGTGCTCAGCGATCCCACCATCATGGGAACACTGCCGTACATGGCGCCCGAGCAGCATCGGGGCATCACGACCGCAAAGAGCGACCAGTATGCCCTGTGCTTGGTGATCCGCGAGTGCCTCACGCGGCAGCGCCCGTTCACGGGAGCTCGCTCGGTGGCGGAGTTGATCCAGGCCAAGCGAGAGGGCCCGCCGCCGTGGCCACCCGAAAGCCCAGTGCCGGAGCGTGTCGTGCGGATCATCGAGCGCGGTCTTCGGGTCGATCCTCGACAACGCTGGCCTTCGGTGCTCGTGCTGGTTCGCAAGCTCGAGCGCGCGCTCAGCCACGGGCACTCGGTTCGGCGGTGGTCCGGTGCGGCGGGGTTGGTCGGCGTGGCGCTGGTGGGGGCCTCGGTCCTCGCGCGGCGGCCGGTCGGTGAGGGGCAGGTCTCGGCCGCGGCATGCCAGGCGAGCATCGACGAACTCGATGCGCTGTGGAGTGCCGACGCAGAGGCAAGCCTCGTCGGGTCATTGAGTGCAGCGACCACCGAGCCGCACCTCCGTGACTTGGTGCGGCTGAGCATGTCGAGCGTGTCCAAGAAGGTCTCGCGGCTTCGCGAGCGGTATGTCGAGGCTTGCGGCCCTACACCTCGACCATCACCTCTCGACCACGGCTCGAAGGTCTGTCTCGATTCTAGGGCGGCTGAGCTGCGTGCGCTCGTCGGCGTCTTGCGCCACCCCACGGAGCGTGTGCTTCGGGGGCTCCCGGAGCTCCTCGACGCATTCCGGGACGTGAGGGTTTGTGATCTCCGGCAAGATGGTCACGACGCTACGATGCTCTTGTCGAGCGTAGCCGTGCCCGAGGTGCTCGAGTTCCGGGAGCGCAAGGCTCAGGCCACCATGCTGGAGCGAGCGGGTCGGTACGACGAGGCCAAGGTCCTGTCCATCGAGCTCGAGCAGCGCGCACGTGCCCTCGATCACCCGATGTTGCTGGCCGATGCCCTCTCCTTTCGTGGGAATGTCGAGATCCACGCCGACAGCGTCGTGGGGCTCGGATACTTCGAGCAGGCGTTCTTGACCGCGGAGGCGGCCAACTATGACACCCGCGCGGCGCATAGCGCGACCATGCTGGCGCACAATGAGGCGGTCGACGGTCGAGTCGCCGAGTCTACGCGGTGGCTCAACCAAGCCGATGCCGCCATCGTTCGGATGGGAGAGCCGCCGACCTACCGAGCGCGCTGGCTGGTTGCTTCGGGCCTGAACGCCAGCGCGGCCGGCGAGTATACGCGCAGCCTCCGTGCCTTCAATCAGGCCATCGCGGTCATCGAAAGGTGGCCCCGCGAACAGAAGGTGGTCCAAGAGGCGCTGGCGAACAAGGGGGTGGTCCTCAAGGCGCTCGGTCGTCTGGACGAGGCGGCCCAGGCCTACCGGGCGAGCCTAGAGATCGCACGTGTGCGCCTCGGTCGCGGTCACCCCACGCCGCTCATCACCGAGTTCAACTTGGGTGTCATCATGCAGGAGCAAGGGGAGCACGAGGCCGCCTACGAGATCTTCGAGCGGAGCCTTGCGCACTTCGAGACGACATTCGGCGTGCGCCACCATGTGTATGGGCTGGCCTTGAACAACCTCGGCAACTGCGCGTCCGCGCGAGGTCGAGACGCCGAAGCACTCTCTTACTATCGACGGGCGGTGGAGGTCTTCGAAGATCCCAGCGTGGTGACGCCGGTTGGCACCAAGGAGCTAGCCTTCACGCGCGCGAACCTGGGCGCGCAGCTCGTCGAGCTCGGGGAGTGGGACGAAGCCAGCCGTGTGCTCGAGCGCAGCATCAACACCTATCGGCGTGAGGAGGTGGTCGATTCGAGCGCAGATATAGCCTATCCGCTGTTGTCCGTGGCTCGGGTCTACCGGCATCGAGGCGACCAGCAGCAGTCGATGGACGCGCTCGCGCAAGCCTTCGGAATCCGCCAGGAGGTTCTGGGTGATGACCATCCGCTTACCTGGTTGTCTGCGATCCAACTGAGCCGGGCGCTGCTCGAGAGCGGAGATCTTGCCGGAGCGGACCAACTGGCGCGGGCGTACGTCGAGCGGCTCGACGGACGAGAGGCGGGCATCAACCATGCCACGGCGCTCTTCGAGCTAGGGCGTGCAAGCGCGGATGGTCATTCCCTGCGCTTGGCTTTGCGGTATATCCAACAGGCTCGCGAGCTCCCGTCGCGGATCCGCGGGTGCCCCGAGCTCTCGGCGCTTCGCCAAGACATCGAGCAGTGGATGCGTGAGCAGCCGTCGAGGTCTGACGAGGAAGCTCGCTCGCGCTGAGGGACGATCGGTGGATGTTGCGCCACGCCTGGCTGCACGAGGGGCGCGGTCGGAGCGGATCCAACGGTGGGACGGTCGCCCGAGCATTGACCCCTCGATACCGGATGCAGCCCGGCTGCTTCGCTGGCCGAGGCCGCGGCGCTCACTCGGGGGAGTCGATGAGACCTTCGTGGTCCTGCGGACGCGGCCCCGAGGCGTCCCAGTGGAATCGCCGCTCTTCGGGACGGATCGGGCGATCGTTGATGCTGGCCTCTCGGCGCCGCATCAGCCCGTCGGCGTCGAACTCCCACAGCTCGTTGCCGTAGGCGCGGTACCACTGGCCGGCGTCGTCCCGCCACTCGTACTGGAAGCGTACGGCGATCCGGTTGTCGCCAAAGGCCCACAACTCCTTGACGAGCCGATAGTCGAGCTCCTTGTCCCACTTGCGGCGCAGAAACTCGCGGATCTTCTCGCGTCCTTGGAAGACCTCGGCCCGGTTTCGCCAGTGGCTGTGCTCGGAGTAGGCCATCGAGACCCGATCGGGATCTCGGCTGTTCCAGGCATCCTCGGCGGCGCGAACCTTCTTGATCGCGATCTCTTGGGTAAATGGAGGGATGAGCGGGGTGGACATGGTCGCCTGTCGCTGAAGCAAGGGGTTTTGCGCGAATGCGGCGCGCTGAGCGCTATTTGCGGGCAGATCGAGTATGATTGTTTCAATCATTATCGGGAAGCACGATTGTTGGTCATAAATCATTACGTTTGCCGGAATAATGAGCGCGAAGGCGCGCAGGAACCGCGCATTCAGCTCCACGGTTCAGCGCCATAGATCGGGGTGATTGATGGACAGACTCCACGCAATGCAAGTGTTCGTGCGGGTGGCCGAGACCCGGGGTTTCGCCGAGACGGCTCGTCAGCTCCGCATGAGTCCACCCGCGGTGACCCGAGCGGTCGCATCGCTCGAGGAGACGATCGGTACCCGCCTTCTGACCCGGACCACCCGCAAAGTCACCCTCACGGAGGCCGGCGCTCGCTACGTCGACGACTGCCGGCGGATCCTCGCGGACGTCGAGCGGGCGGAGGCCACGGCGGCCGGATCCTTTGCGCAGCCCACCGGGACGCTGACGGTGACCGCTTCGGTGCTGTTCGGACAGCAATATGTGCTACCGATCCTCGTGGAGTTCTTGGATCATCATGTCGCGGTGGTGGGTCGGGCGCTCTTGCTTGATCGGGTGACCCACCTGGTCGACGAGGGGATCGACGTGGCGATCCGTATCGGTCACCTGCGAGACTCGAGTAACCACGCCATTCGAGTGGGGCAGGTGCGGCGGGTGATCTGTGGCTCGCCCCGGTACTTCGAGCGGTGTGGAACTCCACGTTGTCCCGACGAGTTGGTCGACCATACGATCATCTCGGCGACGAGCGCGTGGTCCCCTCGAAAGTGGCGATTTGGCGGGCCGTCGCCGACCACGGTCACCGTCAAGCCGCGCCTTTACTGCAACACCAACGAGGGGGCACTCGCCGCGGCGGTCTCGGGCTGGGGCCTGACCCGGTTGCTCTCCTACCAGGTGGCCGCGGCGCTCCGCGAGGGGTCGCTGCGCACGGTACTCGGTACTTTCGAGCACGAGCCGATGCCGGTGCACATCGTGCACCCCGAAGGACGCCACGCCTCGGCCAAGGTGCGGGCGTTCGTCGATTTCGCCGCCGAGCGGCTGCGCGAGCGGTTGCGGGCGCTGGCCCAGACTCCCGTCTCGTAGATCGATCCCCGAAGGGGACGTCGACAATCGCTCGTGACCGGCGGTGCTCGGAAGCGAGTGGTGGCTCCGTGCCGCCTGTCGCGACGGTTGGTGCCGGGCGCCCTCGCTCGTGCGTCTGGAGTGGGGGCACCCGCCATCACTACGTTTTTATGGAGCCCGATCTGAAACAAAAGAGTCCGTCGTCGTACCGCCCGCCGCGAAGGGCCTGGTCGTCGTCCCTGACCAGGAACACATCGAATGCGTAGATCGATCGCTCATCTCCGTCCCCGCCTGCTGTCCGTTGCATCGTTGCTTACACCCATGGCCGCCTGCGCCGTCGACCACGACGGGGTAGATGACGAGACCCCGCTCGAGTTCCGTATGGCGGCCATCCCGGCGCCCGACCAACCGGTGGCGCAGGACATCATCGACCTCATCAACAGCACCTTGCCCGAGGGGCAGTCCGTCCCGCTCAACCGCCCGGATCTGCTGCCCATGGACTTCGATCCGAACCCTCAGATCCTCCAGGCGGACACCGATGTGTGGGTGACCTTCGTCCAGGAGGGCGCGGGGTTCGGCAATGCCCTGGGCTTCTTCACGTACCCCGAAAGCAGCCCTCCCGCGGCTGGCCTCGGTCTCGCGGAGCTCCGCGATGGGATCATCTTCCCCAATGCGTCGGCCCAAGGATCGGGCGGCAGCCTCGTCAACGGCAACCGGATGCACCTGGGTACCTTCGAACCCGGTACGCGGGTGGGGTTCTTCATCGTGGCCGACGGCTCGTGCACCAGCGGCCCGAACTGCGATCCCGAGGTCGACGTCGACTTCAGCCGGCCGATCTACTACTCGATCGACCCGCTCAATCCGGAGAGCAGTGTAGACACGCGGCGGCATGTGCTCCAGGCGGTGCTCTCCGACGACGGGAGCCGCCTGCTGTCCTTCGAGGATCTCGATCGCGATGGAACCTCCGACGACGACTTCAACGACGTGGTGTTCGAGGTCACCGCCGAGCCGCAGGTCGGTCCGATCGAGGTTCCCCCGCTTTGTGAGCCGACGCCGGAGGTTTGCGATGGGCTCGACAACGACTGCGACCAAGCGGTCGACGAGGGGAACCCGGAGGGCGGAGGAGCGTGTGATTCTGGGGAGCACGGAATCTGCGCCGCGGGCACCGAGGTCTGCCAGCAAGGGAGCCTGGCCTGTGTCCCCAATGCGAGCCCGGTCGCCGAAACCTGCGACGGGCTCGACAATGATTGCGACGGCGTCGTCGACGAGGGCAATCCCGGGGGCGGGGGCGCGTGCACGACCGGGTCGCCGGGGATCTGCGCGCCCGGGACTCTCACCTGCCAGGGCGGTGGGCTCAGCTGTGTCTCGAACACGGGCCCGGCCACCGAGGTCTGCGACAACATCGACAACGACTGCGATGGCTCGATCGACGAGAATGGGATCGATGTGCACGTCGCGTACCAGAACTTCTCGCTGCAATCGGGGACGGCGCTGGGGCAGACGGGCAGCAACTTCGAGTTCGCGATCGCGACCAATGGCGACATCTTCGCGATCAAGAAGAGCGCTACGGGGAGCGGGACGACCGAGGTGCATGTGCTATCGGCGGCCAGCGGGTACCAGAACTTCTCGCTGAACACCGGGACGGCCATGGGTCAGACCGGGAGCAACGTGGAGTTCGCGCTCGCCTCCAACCGCGACCTGTTCGCCATCGTAAAGAGCGGGACGGGGAGCGGGACGACGGAGGTGCACGTGCTGTCGGCGGCCAGCGGGTACCAAAACTTCTCGCTGAGCACGGCAACGGGCCTGCACCAGACCGGCAACAACTTCGAGTTCGCCGTGGCCTCCAATCGGGATCTGTTCGCGATCAAGAAGAGCGCTACGGGGAGCGGGACGACGGAGGTGCACGTGCTGTCGGCGGCCAGCGGGTACCAGAACATCTCGCTGCACACCGGGACCGCGCTTCACCCCACCGGCGGTACGTGGGAGTTCGGGGTTGCGGCTAACCGCGACGTGATCGCCGTCAAGAAGAGCAACGGGGGGACCTGCGCGACGGAGGCTCATGTCTTGTCGGCGGCCACGGGATACTCGACCTTCTCGTACCAGACGGGCACCGCGCTGGGTGTGACCAACCAGGACTATGACTTCGAGGTCGGGCCGGGCCAGGCTCTTTACGCGGTCAAGAAGACCAACACGGGATCGGGGACGACGGAGATCCACCTGATGCCGCAGTAGGTCGCGCGGGGGCCGGCTTGGTCATGCACCGAGGCCGGCCCCTTCGGGATGCCTCGGGGGTCGGCGCTCTGCGGAGCGTAGGGCGGACTGGACTCCTCGAGAACCTGGCCTCGACCTGTGAGCGGGCCGAGGCGGTCGATGGCCTCGGGGCACCCGAGCGGCGCCGGCTTCAGCCGGCGCGTCAGCGAGGGCGGCCCGCCGACAGGATCCGCTCGAGGTCTTCGTCGAACGATCCGAGGATCTGCTCGATCGCCGCGGTGCGCATGTGGGCCTTGCTGCGGGCGAAGGCGCCGGGAGGCAGGCGGGCCAGCTCGATGGCGCGGGCGGTGGCGCGGGGCAACAGCTCGTCGGGCTCGACCACCTCGTCCACGAAGCCGACCTCGCGGGCCCCGCTGGGGTCGTAGACGGTGGCCAGCAGGGCGGCCTCGGTGTAGCGCCGGGTGTCGATCCGATCGGCGGCCAAGCGTCGCACGAGCACAGGCAGCTCGATCCCGATCGCGACCTCGTTGAGGCCGAGCTTGTACGGTCCCCGCGCCGCGATCCGGGCGTCGCAGGTCAGCAGCAGCAGGGCCCCGCCGGCCAGGGCGTGGCCGGTGCAGGCCGCGATCACCGGTCGTGGAAAGCCATAGATCCGCATGAACAGATCCGCCCCGGCCCGGACCATGGGATCGGCGACGTCGCGGCCGCGAGCGATCGCCTTGAGGTCGAAGCCGGCGCAGAAGCGTCCGGGGCGACCGGCGAGCACCAGCGCCCGCACCTTGGGCTCTGCCTGCACGCGATCGAGACCCGCGTCGATCGCCGCGATCATGTCTGGACCCAGCGCGTTGGCCTTGCCGTCGTCGAGGGTGAGGATGGCGATCGTATCGCCTCGTTCGTAGCGAACGGGTCCCTCGTTGGTGGCCATCGTGCTCGGTCTCGGGTTGAGGGGGATAGGGGCTCAGGATAGGGGCTCAGGCTCGGGCGCGGGCCTTGGCCTCGGCGCGGGCCTTGGCCTCGGCGTCGAGCACGTCGCCGTGGCGCAGCAAGAACAGCAGCAGCAGCAACACCCCGGCCACTAAGGCCACGTCGGCCACGTTGAAGGTGGGCCAGGGCTTGTTTTGCCAGTAGTACACCTTGATGAAGTCGACCACGCCGTAGCGCTCCTCGCCGCCGATCATCATCGTGCGCAGGAATCGATCGTGGAGGTTGCCCAGCGCACCGGAGGCGACCATGGCGACGGCCACGAAGGCGCTACCGAAGCGGGTGGGCAGGGTGCGGGCCAGGTAGCCCATGTAGATGAGCGCCAAGAAGGTGATCCCGATGAACAGCATCCGGCTCCACGAGGCGTCGCGCAAAAGGCTGAACGCCGAGCCGGTGTTGAAGCCGAACTCGAAGTAGACCCAGCCGTCGACCACGGTGGTCGTGGCGCCCTCGCGGAGGTTGTCCCACGCCCACTGCTTGGTCCACAGATCCAGGGCCAGCAGCACCGCGGCTACGATCCCCACCATCCACAAGCGGCCGGCGCGAGGAGGGTCGTGGGTGGCGGGCGACGCGGCTCGATCGGACGTGTCGTCGTCGTCGTCGTCGTCATCGTCGTCGTCGTTGTCCTCGTCCTCGTCCTCGCGGGAAACGTCGGACGGAGCGGAGGCGTTCGATGCCGCGTCGTCGTCGTCGTCCGCGTCGTGGGGGGCCCGCTCGGCCGAGGCGTCCGTCGGTGCGTCCGACCGGGAATCGGGGGCATCGTCGGGTTCTGGGCGATCTTCGTCTTCAGCGGCCATTGGGCGTCCGCGGAGCATAGCAAGCCCGGGGCCCGGGTCGGGTCTAGGTCCTGGGCCGGGTCCCGGGCCGGGTCCGGGTCGGGTCCGGCCCGGGTCCGGTCAGGGGCGACCGAGGACGTCCGGGTCGGTCGAAGCGGGCGTTTGAGGGGGCGGCGTCGCTGGTCGGGCGCGGTCCCGATCGTCGCCCGGAGGGGCGGCCGAAGGGGTCATGGGCTCGGTGGCCGGCGGGCTCGTCGTTCGCCGCAGGCCCCACACGCCCACGGCCACCATGGCCAGCGCGATCGCTTGGGACACCGACAGGAGCAGGGGCTGATCGGGCGGCAGCCCCAGCCAGCCGGCGAGGGTCGACGCGCGTAGCTCGAGCAGCAGGCCGCGTGAGGGGTCGCCGCGGAAGATCTCGACCCCGAAGCGCAAGAGCCCGTAGCCGAGCAGATAGCGGGAGCCCTGGCGCCACGGGGGCTCGATGCCGCGGCGTCGGCGGATCACCAGCAGCACGGCAAACAGCGCCAGCAGACCCGCGCCCTCATAGATCTGCGTGGGATGCAGCGGGACGGTGTGATCGCCCAGTCGAGGGACCTCGCCGGCGCCGTAGGCCACCGACGCGGGGCCAAAGCGCAGCGACCAGGGCACCTGCGTGGGCGCGCCCCAGCAGCATCCGGCCATCAGGCACCCCATGCGGCCCAGGGTGTGGCCCAAGGGCATCCAGGTCGCGCCTGAATCGCAGACCTGGGCGAAGGTGGTGCCATAGCGGCGGGCGATCCAATAAAAGCCCCCGATGATGGCGAGCATCGACCCGAAGAAGACGAAGCCGGTGACGTCGGGCGACACGATGCGCGAGGGATCGTCGAGGTAGGGTCCGGGCGCGGTGAGGATGTGCAGGACCCGGCCACCCACCGCTGCGCCGAAGATCAGCACCAGGTAGAGGTCGAGCAGCATGGTGCCGGTACGCCCCGAGCCCAGGCCCCGGCTTTTGAGCTCCCAGTAGAGGCCCGGCATGGCCATCAGGCCCCCCAACAAGATCAGGGTGCCGTAGGCGTTGATCGGTCCCCAGCCGGAGATCTCGAACAAGATCGGATGCATCGGTTCACCCGGGCGCAGACGGGCGAGCACGCGCCCGCCACAGCGCGGCCAGCAGCAGGCCGGCGCCGAGCACCACGGCGACGTCGGCCACGTTGAAGGCGGGCCAGGCCCGACCGGGCCCGGGCTGCACCACGATGAAGTCGACGACACCGGGGCGAGGGCCCGGGTCCCACAGGCCGTGGGGTGCGACCTCGCCGAAGGCTCGGTCGTAGAGGTTGGCGGCGGTGCCGGCCAGCATCAGGCCCAGGCCCGCATGACGGACGCTGCCGCCGGAGTGGAGGCGGTGGCCCAGCCACACCAGGTAGACCAGCAAGGCCAGGCCGAGAAGGACGGGGCCGGTGCGAGCGGCGCTGTCGCTCCACAGGCCGAAGGCGACGCCGGGGTTGACCGACAGCTCGAGCCGCAGGACGTCGGGGATGAGCCAGGTGGGCGGTCGTCCGGACAGCGCGTGCTCGGCCCAGTGCTTGGTCGCTCGATCGAGCACGAGCACCGGCATTGCGATCGCCAGGGGGACGAGCCACGGGCGCCAGGGTGTCGTGGGTGTCGTGGCGGTGGTGGGGGCCGCGGTCATCGCCGACGTCGCGCAGGATAGCGCGGCTGTCCGCGCCGTTCAGGTGCTGGGGCGCAGCAGGTCGAACAGCGCGGCTCTGCGCCGGCGGGGCCAGCGATCGGGCGAGTGGGTCAGCGCCCGGCGGCCCCGGGAGACCCGCTGATCCATGGCCTGGCGCGAGAGGCCGTCGAGGGCGACGGGGCGAGCGCGCTGGAGATCGGCCAGCTCGAGGCGGGGTTCGTCGAGCAACGGGGACAGGGCGTTGCCGAGCAGGACCGACTCGGGCAGCCGCAATTGGCGAAGCGCGGCGCGCAATCGGGCCCGCATGGTCAGGCGCTCGCGTAGGTCGTCGCCCGACAGCCTCAGCGCTTCGGCCCGTTCGGCCGCTTCGCGGGCCACCGAGACCTGGGCGGCCGCGTACATCAGCATGCCGGGCCGGATCTGGGCGTCGTCGAGCGCGGGATCGTCGAGCAGCCGCACGACCTCTTCCCATGCGATCGCGTCGATGTCGGACTCTTCGCCGCCCAGTCGCTCGAAGTCCTCGCTATCCCACACGGTCATCAGAAGGCGCAGGCGTAGACCCTCGAACACGAGCAACTCGGCCAGCGCGCGTTGCAGCGGGGCGGCGGGGGTGTCCGCGGGGCCGGCCTGACGGGCGAGCTCGGCCAGCGCATCGACGAAGCCCAGCGAGCCGGTGAGGCTGGCGGGGCCGGCGGTGGCCACCCCTTGCTCGACCCCCTGCTCGACCCCTTGCTCGACCCCCTGCTCGACCCAGCCCCGTAGCTCGCGGGGGAGCTCGACGAACAAGGAGTCGCGCAGATCCTGGTGGAACGAGACCAATGCGTCGAAGCGGGGATCGTTGACCGCGTCGGATAGCGCAAGTCCCTCGTCGAGGGCCTCACGGGCCTGCTGGGCGACCTGCTCGAGCTCGGTCTTCAGATCGGCCCGCAGGTCCGCCGGTCGCTCGGAGATCGCGGCCGAATCGCGGTCCAAGGGCACGGGAAGGGCATTGGAGACCGCGTCGGTAATCAGGTTGTTCATGGCAACAGGAGTCGGTTTAAGCATCATCGCCGGGGCCGCAAGGGGGTCATTGGGTCATTGGCGGTCATTGGCCTGGACCTTTCCCTTTTTGATCTGCGCCCCGGCCGCCCCAACCCGTCATCGGATTCGCCGAGTGCGTGATGGCGGCGCGGTCATCGGTCGCATCAGGGTTGACGTCATCTGGGGGATCTGTGCGCTCCTCACCCTGCTCGGCGCGCTCTTGTTCGCCCCCGCTCTAGGGCAGGGGCTCGGGCTCGGGCTCGAGCCGGTGCAGGGGCACCTGCAGGCGGACGCCGAGCCAGTGCTTGAGGCGGCGGTTGCTGACGCGCTTGCCGTGCGGCGCGGTCCCGGGCGGTACCGGGTCGGCCCACGGTACGGGCGCGCGACCTTCGAGCGCGGCGATCTTCGCGTACATTGATCGTCGCGGGGTGTGATCGTCGTCGACCACATGCACCACGCCCTGTTGGGTCGGTGGGGCCTGCAGCGCGGCTCGGACGGCCGCCACCGCGTCATCGCGGTGGATGAGGTTGGTCGGCGCCATGCCGTCCCCGGGCAGGGGGCCGTCGTGACGACGCCGGTAGATCCGGCCCACGCCTCGCCCCGGCCCGTAAAGGCCCCCCAGGCGCAGCACCAACCACGGGATCCCGTGCTGCTGCGCATGCTCGACGATCACGTGTTCGGCCTGCCGCTGCACGATCCCTCGCTCGGTGCTCGGCTCGATCGAGCAGCGCTCGTCGAGCCAGGCGTCGCGATCGGGCAGGGCCGAGGTCGAGCCCACCCACACCAGGCGCTCCAGTCGGCCGGCGCCGATCCGGTGGAGCAGCCGCCGGGTGCCGTCCACGTAGAGCGCGCGGCGATCCTGCGTGCGCCCCGGAGCGACGCACAGCACCAGGGCGCTCGCGGTGCGAAGCGGTCCGGGGTCGAGCGCGTCGTCGCCGATGTCGAGCCCGAGCACCTCGACATGGGGGGGCACGGGGCCCTCGCGCCATCGGCCCGAGCGGGTGACGGCCAGCACGGGACCGGACCACGCGGCGGCCACGGCCGCGCCGAGATAGCCGGCTCCGACGATGGCGATGGGCGGGGAGGCAGAGGAGGAAGAGGAAGAGGAAGGGGAGGAAGAGGAGCTCACGAGATCACGCCGCGGCCCGGGCGGGGCGGAGCCGGCTGAGGGTGGCGCGGGCGGCGTGGTGATAGCGACGCCACGGGGCGGTCTGCACGAACCTCTGGATCGGCGGCGCGTCGAACATCACCTCGTTGCGCACGTCGACGAACACGGCGTGGAAGGCCCGCAGGGCGGCGAGCTCGTCGGCCTCGAAGGCCCACGCCATCGGTGGCGTGTCGGGTCGATACCAGTCCTCCCACTGGAGCAGCAACTCGGTGGAGACCATCAGGTGCGGGGCTCGCTGTTGATAGCAAAGCTGGGCCTCACGGTCGGCGATGAGCTCCAGGGTGTCGAGGATGTGCGTACGAAGGAGGCTGGGTGACATGGCGGAATCCGTGGGAGAGGGCCAATGGTCCGATCGGCCCGGGACACCCCCTCTACGCGTCGCCTGAAGGTGTGGATCGCCCAGCCTCGATCGGTCCTCGATCGATCCCTTTTTAGGGTGCGGGCCCGCCGACCTCCAAATTCTCGGTCCTCACCGCCGATCGGGTGCGTCCACGCAGGGGCGGGTGTAGGGGAACGACCGTCTGCGCTCTTCGTTCGTTCAGCCCCGGTTGTCGGGCTTGGCCGGGGCCCGCTGGTGCAGGGGGCACGGAGGCACCGGCCCCTCGTACTCGGGCGGGGGCGGATCATCTTGCCAGGGCTTGGGCTGATAGCCGTACATGGGCTTGATGATCGTGTTTTGCAGGTCGTCGCGGAAGAACATCGGCGAGCACGAGCCGGACACGGGCGGCACCAGCCACGACCAGTCGCCGTAGACCGGGCGCCCCGCCTCCTGCTCCTGCTTTTCGAAGTCGAGGAAGTACCGACCCATCGAGTGGTGGTCTTGGATCCGCACCCCGGCCTCGCGGTACGAGTGGAGCACCGCGCGGTTGAGCTCCACCAGCGCGCGATCCTTCCATAATGTACGGTCGTGGCTGCGATCGAGCCCCAGCCGGTCGGCGATGGTGGGCAGCATGTCGTAGCGATCGGTGTCGCTGAAGTTGCGGCCGCCGATCTCGGTGCCCATGTAGAAGCCGTTGAAGGGGATACAGCGGTACTGCACGCCCCCCAGATCCAGGGCCATCTCGGCGACCGCCGGCACGGCGTACCACCGAAGGCCCAGCTCACGAAACCAGGGCAGCTCGGGGTGCTCGATCTCCACCTCGAGGCAGATCTCGGGGGTGCGGGGTAGCTCGAACCATCGCGGCTCGGCGTCGCCGACCCGGACGATGATGGGCAAGATGTCGAAGGGGGTGCCCTCGCCCTTCCAGCCCAGCTGCTGCGCGATCTCGGTGACCTCGGCGTTGGCCGGATCGCCGAGCACCGTGCCGTCGGACTGCCGGTAGCCGGCGTAGCGAATGAGCTGGCTGTTGTAGAGGCGGATGAAGGGCGGCCCTGGCCGAAAGACGGTGAGCACCGACAAGAGGTCGCCCCCGTTGGTCGCGTGTCGAAGGTGCTCGACGATCGCCTCGAAGATCTGCTCCTCGGTGGTCAGGTGCCGCATGTCGCGGAGCTGCAGGCCCTCCCAAAAGAAGCGCCCGATGCAGCGGGATGCGTTGCGCCACGCCAGCCGGGCCCCGTGGGTCAGCTCGTCGAGGGTGTGCTCGTACGTACCGCCGTCGTCGATCTCGGCGCGCACCTGCTCGAGGCGAGCGGGCAGACGATCGAGCTGCCCGCGCTCGCGGTAGATCTGCGAGAGCACCAGCTCGGCCTCCCGCAGCAGCGGCCAGCGCCCGCTACGATCGAGGTGGAAGGAGTCGTGCTGGACGGTGGCGCCCTCGGTGGCGTCGTCGGTGTCTTGCGCCGCGGTGCCGGGCTTGGCGTCGAGGACTTGGCCGTCGTCGTTGATGTTGGAGCTGAAGACCTCGAGCCGGATCGACTCGTCGGGCCAGCCGGCGTCGAGCAGGTAGCCGCGGACGGCGACGAGGTAGCCCTCGGGGCCGCACAAGAACGCGATCGCGCCGGCCTCGTAGGGGTAGCGCTCGGCGACGGTGGCGGCGTCCAGCCGCCCCTGTACGGAAGTGCAGCGAGGGGTCCACGTGATCTGTTCGTACTCGTGGCTCAGCGCGTCGAGCTCGGTCGCGAACACCAGATCTTGGAGCTGATGCACCGACCAGTCGACGTGCAGGGGGCGCTCGAGGGGATCGTCGATGAGGGTACGCGCCAGGGCGATGCCCGGGGTGATGCCGATCCCGGCCGCGAACATGAATAGAGGTCCCGGGTCGTCCAGGCGCAGGTGGAAGTGCCCCGAGGGCTCGGACACCCGCAGCAGCGACTCGCGATGGGCTCGGTCGGCCAGCCATCCGCTGAACAGGCCCATCTCCTCGCGCTTGACCATCACTTCGTAGGGACCGACGCGGCCGGCGGGGCTGATGAGCGTATACGCGCGGGTGACCCAGCGGCCGTCGATCCGACCCTGGAGCACCACATGCTGACCGGCGAGTGAGGCCTGGGGGGGCAGTTCTACGGGGACGACCTTGAGGCGGACGAAGCGACCGCCCATGTTCTCGAGCGCGAGGATCTCGGCCACGTGGAGCTTGGGGGAGCCGAGCATCTCCTCGACCACCGGGGTGCAGCCGCCACAGATCGCGGTGGCTCCGGTGCGGTCGACGATCTGCGGTAGGGTGCGGCAGCCGTTCTCGATGACGTCGAGCAGGGTGCTGCGGCGTACGCCCGCGCAGCTGCACACCACCTCGTCGCCCTCGCTGGCGTCGCTGGCCTGCTCGAGCTCGAAGGTCCCCAGCTCGCGAAACAGTGCCCGCTCCCACGCTTTGAGCTTGCGTTGGCGGAACAGGTCGCCCATCGCCCCACGCAGTCCTTCCCAAGAGCTGCGGCTGGCCAGGCCGATCAGGCGTCCCTCGCACAGCTCCATGGCGCGCTTCTCGTCACCGCTGCGAAACAAGAGGATCTCGGTCTCGCCGATGAGGGCCCAGCGCGCCTCCACCGTGCCGTCGCTCGAGCGCCGGATGTGCAGCTCGCCGCCGTCGATCGTCTGTAGCCGGCTGACCGTGGCCGACGTGGCCAAAAGCTCGTCGCTGGGCCGCCAGCGGACCGTTTGATAGTTCGGATCGCCGAAGTAGGTCTCGTGCATGGTCAGCAGGCCACGCCCGGGCAGAATGAAGAGGTTGACCAGGGTCAAGGCGTGCTCGCGCAGCACGTCGAGCGGATCGGTCTTGCCCACCCACAGGGCGGCGTGATCGACCGACTCGGTCTGCATCAAGTGCTCCGACTCGGCGGCGGCCCGTCGATAGGGGACTCCGCGCTGGGTCCACTGCTGGCGGATCATGGCGGGAGGCAGGGAGGTAAAGCGCACCGTTCGAGGCACGGCGGCCAGCGTGTCTTCGAGTAGCTCGTCGAGGCCGGCGGTGAACTCGGCTGCGCCGATGGCGCCATCACCGTCGGAATCGGCATCGAGGACGAGGCGTTCGGCTTCCTCGCGCGGGGTGCCCATCGCGGTCAGGAAACGGATGACCTTGGTGACGTCGATGACCCCTTTGCCCTCGACGTCCATTTCCCGCATGCGCAGCTGGGTGAAGCGGGTGGGCTCGAGGGTTTGCTCGAGCAGCATCGAGAGATCTTCGGCCAGGCGGGGTCCGTCGCAGCGTCGTGGCCCGTGCAGGGTGATCTCGGGGGGGCCGCCTTTTTGCGCCCAATTGATGGCCGCCTCGGCGACGTCGTTCCAGCCGATGAAGGGGACGGCCCCGCCAAGGGCGAGGTTCAGCGTGCCGTTGGTACGTACGCCGGCGCGTGCGCGCAGCAGCAGCTCGACCGGCGGAGCGTGGCGGAGGACCGAGTGAGCGCCGACTTTGATCCCGGCCCGGGCGCAGCTCTCGGCGTAGGACGTTCCCTTGCCGTAGTCGGGGTGGACCAGGAGCACCTGCGCGCGCGGGGGTAGCTGGGTGGCGGCGATTCGGGTCTCAGCCGAGCCCACGTCGTCGTAGCCGAGCACGATCACCACGCGATCTCCGGGATGGAGCGCGGGCGGTCCGTAGAAGGTTCCAGACGAGTCGAGGGCAGCCGCGATGGTGTCGAAGATGGCGTGAGAACGATTGGCGATGAGGGCGGTGCTCATGGAAGAGGGCAGCGAGGGTTCCACTCTAAATCGAAACGACGCGCTCGGCCCGTTGGCGGACGGGCCGCGATCTGCGGAGCACCCGGTGGCCCAACCTCGGCCGATGAGCGGGTTCGTCCGTCGCCACCGGGGGCGCGTCGATCTCGCGCTTGCTGTGGGGGTAAGCCCGGGCGACACGGCCCGCTCTGAGCCGAAGGCGACGCCCGTCAGGTAGGAATCGTCGGCGGTGCCCCGCCCCGAACCGACAGTATGCGACCCGTTTCCGAGGCCGAGCGCGAAATTTTGGTCCAGATCGTCGATCAGGCAAGATCTATCCGCGCACGACGACCCAACCGGGGGTATGCTCTGCGGGCTGTCCCCTGGCTCTGACGCCGATTCTCGACATGCTCACCGACGACGACAAGAAGATCATCGTGAACAGCTGGCGCCTCGTGGTGCCCATCGCTCCAACGGCGGCGGATCTCTTCTACCGTCGCTTGTTCGAACTGAAGCCGGAGTACCGTTCGTTGTTCCCCGGTGACATGGACAAGCAAAAGCAGAAGCTGATTCGAATGCTGCAGTTCATCGTCAAATCGATGGACTGGATGAGCGACCAATGGCGGGACGAAGTCGCGCCCGAGGACGACCTTTGCTTGGTCGTGCTCGCTATGGGTCGACGCCACGACCAGCTGTACAAGATTCCCGAAGACTCCTACGAGCCCGTGGGCGAGTCGCTGATGTGGACCCTGGACCAAGGTCTGGGCGACGCGTTCACCGACGAAGTCGAGGCCTCGTGGCGGCGGCTTTATGGGGTGGTGTCCACCACCATGAAGATGGGCGCCCGCGCGGGCAAGGTATCGATGGAGCTCCGGCGTCACGGCTAGACCGTCGTCACAACTCGGAACGGGACCGTGGCGCAACCGACTTTGCTTCTCAAAGGGTCGTTCGACTCCTTCTCGATCGACGACGTCCTCGACGTCGTGGGTCTGAGCCGCCAGACCATGAAGGTCGTCCTCAACGAGGACGGCCAGCAGGGGGCGGGCCAGTTCCTGGTGAAGGCGGGTCGCGTGATCCATGCGGAGTCCTCGTCCGATCGAGGACGCCGTGCCTTCGTCAACATCTACCGCGAGCCCGGCACGAGCTTCGCCGTGTGGCAGCACGTCGAGGCCGTCGGTGAGCCCATCGGGATGCTCGCGGACCTCATCGAGGAGGCCAAGGCCCTCGAAGAGGCTCCGGTGACGCCCAGTCGCACCCCGATGCTGTCGGGCAGCTTCTCGGATCACCGCCTCGACGAGGTGCTCGACGTGCTGAACATGACCCGGCAGTTGGTCGAGTTCAAGATACGTCGCGACGACGACTCGAGTGTCATCATGCTCATCAAGGCGGGGCAGGTGCTGGCATGCGAAGACCTTCGCAACAGCAGCAACGGCCTGGCCGCGTTCCGATCCCTCTTCAAGGATCCGGGGCAATCGTTCGAGGTCGTGCGGCTCGACGCGCGTCAGCAGGACGACCTGCCGCCTCGCATCGGCACCCTCTCTGCTTTGGTGCAGGAGGCGCGCAAGAACGAGGACCAGGACGCCAAGAAGCGGCCGGGCGTGCTCTTCCAGGGGGCGTTCAAGAACTTCCCGCTGTCCGATGTGCTCGAGGCGTTGTCGGTCACTCGGCTCACCGTCGAGATGGTCTTCCACGACTCCGACGGCACCCGCGGTACGTTCGTGCTCAAGGCGGGGCAGGTCCTCGCTGCGCAGTCGCTGCGCACCGGATCCTCGCACGCCGAGGCGTTCCACGAGCTGATGAACGAGCCGGGCGAGAGCTTCATCGTCGTCCGTCGTCCAGGGACGCCGTCGGGGGAGCCCATTGGTCGCCTTCGTGATCTGCTCAGCGAGTCGCGGACGGCCCGGACCGCCAAGTCCCCCACCAAGAAGCCAGCGGCGGCGCCACGGTCGGCCGAGTCCACGTCGGGTACGCAGCGGATCACCAGCCTTCGGCCGGCCCGCTCTCCGAGCAAGCCGACTCCGGTGGCCAAGCCACCGCCCGCGACTCGGCCGCCGTCGGGTCGCACGCGGATGCCGACCCAGAAGACCTCGCGGGGTCCGGCCATTCCTCCGCCGGTGCCCACCACCGCGGCCAAGCCCAAGCCCAAGCCCAAGCCCAAGCCGGTGATCGCCAGCTCCAAGTCGGTCACCCCGCTGCCCCGCAAGTCGGCGGCTGCGGCTTCGCAGGGGGGGATCGAGATCGTCCTCGACGGGACCTTCGAGACCTTCTCCATCGACGACGTGCTCGCGGTCCTCGGGCTGTCGCGCCAGTACATTGCGCTGGGAACCCTGCGCAACGGGGCTCCGCTGGCGCGTATCGTGGTCAAGTCGGGCCGGTTGCTGATGGCCTCGTATGGCTCCACCAAAGAGCCCGCCAAGGCCTTGCAGATGCTGCTCGACGATCCGGGCACGGAGTTCCGGGTGCGTCGCTTGCCTCGCTACGCCGACAACGATCTAGGCTCGTTCGCCGAGATGATCGAGGAGGCCAAGCGCAACAAGGACTCGTCGACGGTCATCCACCTTCCGCAGCCCAAGCCGGCGCCCGAGCAAGCGCTCCCCGAGATCGGCGAGGTCGACATCGACGATCTGTTCGCCGAGGTCGAAGAGGTCCCGCGGATCGAGTCCAAGAAGCCCAAGGCCGGGGGGCGCAAGCCCTATCGTCCTCCCGAGTCCAAGCTCAAGCGCCCGCCGTCCGAGGCCCAACCAGAGGCCAGGTCGCCGGAGGTCAAGCCGCCGGAGGTCAAGCCGCCGGAGGTCAAGCCGCCAAAGCTCGAGCCGCCGAAGTTCGAGACTCCGCAGGTGGTGGCCCCGGAGCCCAAGCCAGAGCCCAAGCTGGAACCCAAGCCGGAACCCAAGCCGGAAGTGGTCGCGCCCGAGCCCGAGCCCGAGCCCGCCACCGAGGTGTACTCCGCTGGGATCTTCTCCCGGCCGCCGGAGTCCACACCTGCTCCGGAGCCCGAGGTCGCGGCGGAGGCGGTGGCGCCTGCGCCGAGGCCCACACCTGCTCCGGAGCCCCAGGTGGCGGCGGCGCCCGAGCCCGCACCCGCCCCGGAGCCCCAGGTGTCGGCAGCGGCAGCACCCGAGCCCGAGCGCGAGCCGGTCTCGGAGGCACCCGCGGCCGAGCCCAAGGTCGCCGCCCGGGTGGCCGAGCCCGCGGCTGCGGCCGCGGTGGCCTCACCGCAGATCGCTCAGAGCCTGCAGCTCATCGAGCAGCGGCTGCGTGATCCCGGGGCCGTGGGTAGTGAGCAGGCCGTGGCGGCGCTCGAGACGATCGGGACGCACATCGTCACGCTCACCGAAGCGGTCAAGGATCTGTCTCAGCACATGGCCAAGATGAGTGAGCAGACGATCGCCGAGGCTCGAACCACGCGCACGGCGATGACCTTCATGCAGATGGTGGTGCTCGCGGGGATCGCCTTCTTGCTGTGGAAGGCGCTGGCCGGGGGCTGACCCGGCCTCGGTTCACATTGCGTCACCGCCGAGCGGGCGCGGGCCGACCATGACACGAGGTCAGCCCCGCCCGCTTTGCATTGCGCCGATGGTGGATCGCACGGATCGTGCCTTCCGGGTGGTGATGCGGGCGATCACCCGGCGGACCTTGCTGTATACGGAGATGATCCCGGTCGGGGCGGTGCTCGGTCCGCGGTCGGATCGAGTGCTGGCCTTCGACCCGGTGGAGCGCCCGCTGGCGTTGCAGCTGGGCGGCAACGACCCCGCCACGCTGGCCCGCGCGGCTCGCCTTGCGGCTGCGCGGGGCTACGACGAGATCGATCTCAACTGTGGCTGCCCTTCGGCCCGAGTCGGGAGCGGCGGCTTCGGGGTGGTGCTGATGGCCGAGCCGGAGCGAGTGGCCGCATGCGTGGAGGCCATGGCCGCGGCGGCGTTACGGCCGATCACCGTCAAGCATCGGCTGGGTTTCGACGCGCTCGATCGCTACGAGGACGTCGCCCGCTTCGTGCAGCGGGTGGCGCGGGCCGGGGCCGCCCGGTTCATCGTGCATGCTCGCAAGGCGATCCTCGGTCGGCTCAGCCCGCGGCAGAACCGGCAGGTGCCGCCCTTACGGCCGCAGTGGGTTCATCGTCTCAAGGCCGATTTCCCGCGGTTGAAGATCGAGCTCAACGGAGGGATCACCTCCCTGTCCGAAGCGTTTACCCACCTCGATGCGGGGCTCGACGGGGTGATGATCGGTCGGGCCGCGTTCGAAGATCCGATGATCTTTGCCGACGCCGATCCGTGGCTGGAGGCGTGGCACCGAGGCGAGGCTCGACCGGCGGCCCGGGTGGTCGGGGCAGGGGAGCGGATTGCGATGGTGAGATCGCTTCGGCCGATCGTCGATCGATGGCTCGAGGGAGGCGGACGGTTGTGCGAGATCGTACGACCTATGCTCGGGCTGGCTCACGGGATCCCAGGGGCACGGCGTTTCCGCGCAGATCTTGTGGAGGGGGCCCGAGCACCGACGGCGGGCGTCGAGGTGTTCGACCAAGCACTATGCGCGCTAGCGACCGTGGGCCGGGAGGTGGGCGCGGTGCGGCGTGGGTCGGGAGGTCAAAAAAGAACCGGGAGTCCCCTCGAAACCTGAGCGATCCCTGTAGTAAAAGTATGGACTGGTACTACGAGTACCCAAGCAAAAGCCCGAAGACACGATGAGTAGAGCCTGCATGCGGATCGCCGAAGCCATGGACACCCTGTCCGTGCGACCGGCGATCGAGCCTCGGGGGAGGCCGTGCAGTCCAACGGTTTCTGCCGTCATCTTCGGGCAAGGGTCGGACACGACCCCTTGTGCGGTCTTCGCCAGCGCCCTGGGGAGGGACACGAGCCGGACACGCTGAGGGGTCTTTGGAGCCCGCCCCTGGTCCTAGCGATCGGGGGACCGCCGACTAGGGGTGGGCTCGTTTGTCGAACATGGGTCGGTCGCCCTATTGGCCCTGCGGGTCGCCTTGCGGGTCGCCCTATTGGCCTTGCGGGTCGCCCTGCGGGCCGCCCTGAAGGATCCGAAAGCGGCAGCGCTTGCCGGCCTGTAGGCGCAGGCCCTCGGCGGGGAACTCGGTGGGTTGGAGCTCTTGCCCCGGATCGGTGTGCGCCTGGCCGTCGAGCTTGACCGCTCCCGACTCGATCCTCTGTCGCGCCTGTCGCTTGGATGGGAAGGCCTTGACCGCCTCGTGAGTGACCAGGTCGACCAGCTTGATCGGCGAGTCGCCCACGTGCACCGCCGGCACCGCGCTCCAGTCGTCACCGCCCCCGAAAGCCTGGGCGGCGGCCTGCTGAGCCTGCGTAGCCGCCTGCTGCCCGTGGGCCATGCGGGTGGCCTCGAAGGCGAGGCGGGTCTTGACCTCGCGGAGCTCCGCGCCTTGTCGCTGGCAAAGCTGCTCGATCTCCTCGCGGGGTAGATCGGTAAAGACGAGCAGTAGCTTGCGGACGTCGGAATCGTCACAGGAGACCCAGTATTGGAAGTAGTCGAAGGCTGACAGCTGCTCGGCGCTCAGCCACACCGCGCCGCGCTCGCTCTTGCCCATCTTGCGGTTGTCGGCGGTGGTCAGCAGCGGGAAGGTCAGGCACTGGGCCGGACCGTGCTCGCCGCCCCCGAGCCGACGGATGAGCTCGACCCCCGCGACCATGTTGCCCCACTGATCGCTGCCGCCCAGCTGCATGGTGCAGCCCTGCGCGCGGTAAAGGTGCAGGAAGTCGTAGGCCTGGAACAGCTGGTAGTTGAACTCCAAGAACGACAGCGGCAGCTCGTTGTCGAGGCGCTCGCGGTAGGTCTTGGTGGCGATCATCCGGTTGATGGTGAAGTGCACCCCGATCTCTCGCAGAAACTCGATGTAGTGCAGAGGGCCCAGCCACGAGTGGTTGTCGACCACGATCGCGTCGTTTTTGGCCCCAGTGTTCATGTGCAGGAACTGGCCGAACTGGGTGCCGATCGAGCGTACCTGGGCTTCGATGGTGGCCTCGTCGAGCATCTTGCGAGTCTCGCTGCGCCCCGAGGGGTCGCCGACCCGGGCGGTGCCGCTGCCGAGCAGCACCACCGGGCGGTGCCCGTGCTGCTGGAGGATCCGCATGGCCATGATGCACACCAGGTTGCCCACGTGAAGCGAAGGCGCGGTGGGATCGAAGCCGATATAGAAGGTCACCATGCCTTCGGCCAAGGCCTTGTCGATCGCCGCGGCATCGGAGGCCTGCTCGACGAAGCCTCGCTCCACGAGCGCCGCTAGGGCGTCGGAGCGGGGGTGCTTGAGCGCTTCGATGTCGTCCATGGAGGCGCGAGCGTACCGAACGCAGCGCCCGACGCCCAGGGTGGGCATCCATCAAGGGGGGTCGGCGTCCGGGTCGGCCATTTCGGTGGCGGCCATTTCGGTGGCGGCCATTTCGGTGGCGGCCAGTTCGGTGGAAGCCCGTTCGGTGGAAGCCCGTTCGGTGGAAGCCCGTTCGGTAGAGGCCCGTTCGGTGGAGGCCAGCTCGGTGGGCAGGTCGGCGGGGGCCGTCACCAGGTGTGCCTCGTGAGCGTCGAGTGCTTGGCGTAGCGTGTCGAGCTTGTCCGCCACCCGGGCGCGGAAGCGGCGGTGGAGGTCTCGCTCGCGGAACAGCTCGTCGGCCAGCGAGATCGCGACCAGCAGGGCGACCCGCTGCATGCTGGGGGTGCTGCGCCGGCCCTGGGTCAGCGAGCGGAGCTGGGCATCCACGTAGTCGGCCAGCCGCTGTACGTACTCGGGGCCTTCGTCGCTGCGGATCGACAGCAGCTGGCCGGCTATTTCCACCTGGAACGAGCGCTTCATGGCCGGGATCGGTCGACGGACGAAGCGCGACTCTCGAACACTGCCTAGTCTCGCTGCGCGTCGGCGAGGCGCTCGGCCTCGTCGTGGGCGCGCAGGGCGGTCAGCACATCGGCGATGTCGCCATCCATGAACGAGGGCAGGTTGTGACGGGTGAGGTTGATCCGATGATCGGTGATCCGATCTTGCGGGTAGTTATAGGTGCGGACCTTCTCGGAGCGGTCGCCCGAGCCGACCTGCGACTTGCGCTGGGCGGCCCGTTCGGCCTGGTACTTCTGGATCTCGCGATCGAGCAGGCGGCTGCGCAGCAGCGTCATGGCGATCTCGCGGTTCTTGGTCTGAGATTTCTCCTGCTGGGACTCGACCGACAGCCCGGTGGGGATGTGGGTGAGCCGAACCTTGGAGTCCGTGGTGTTGACGTGCTGTCCTCCGGCGCCCGAGGCTCGCATCACGTCGAGCTTGATGTCGGAGTCCTTGATCTCGAAGTCGACCTCCTCGGCCTCGGGCATGATGGCGACGGTGGCCGCGGAGGTATGGATCCGACCCTGGGACTCGGTGGCGGGGACCCGCTGGACCCGGTGGACTCCGCTCTCGAACTTGAGGTTGGCGTAGACGTCCTTGCCGCGGATGAGGCCGGTGACCTCGCGAAACCCCCCGGCGGTGGCTTCGCTCAGGCTCATGGGCTCCAGTGACCAACCCATCCGCTCGGAGTGGCGGGAGTACATGCGCCAAAGGTCGGCCGCGAACAGGGCCGCCTCTTCACCGCCGGTTCCAGCCCGGATCTCCAGCACCACGTTCTTGGAGTCGTTGGGATCCTTGGGCAGCAGCGCGCGCTGGAGCTCGGCCTCGAGCTGCGCCCGCTCACCGGTCAGCCGCTGGATGTCGTCCTCGGCCAGCTCCCGCATGTCGGGATCGCCGAGCAACTCGCGCGCCTCGGCCAGGCCCTGCTCGGTGCGTTCGAAGCGCGCGAAGGCCTCGGCGACCGGGCGTAGCTCGGCGTGCTCGCGCGAGGCCGCCAAGAAGCGAGCCTTGTCTTCGACCACCTCGGGGGCGCAGAGCATTTCACCGAGCTCTTCGTGACGCTCGGCGATGTCTTGCAGCTTGGCGCGGAGCTTGTCGTCCATGACGGCGTCGAGTCTCGAAGCGGGACACGAGACCAAACCGTGACCCGATCGGGAGTCTAGCAGCGCGTCCGTGTGTCTCGCATCCGCGCGTCGGGGCCGCGGGGCCGTGGTCTGGCGCACGCGGTGCGCTGTTTTCCCGGCGCGGGGGCGCACGGGGTCGGGGGGACCGGTGGGGTTTGCGAGGGCCGAGGGAGCGGGCTAAGACTGCGCCCGACCATGACCGACGACCTGCGCTGGGCGGTGCGCTATGCGTTCCTCGAAGATCTGTGGCGCGACGACCATCGCGTGATCGTCGATGCCGGGCTCGAGGCCGTGCTGCGTCAGCGCTCGAGCGCTCCGGCCGAGCGCGAGCCGCTCGACGAGCTGGTGGACGCGTTGGTGCCCCGGGCATCCACCAAGGCGCGCACGTGGATGGCGGTGACCGACGAAGCGGTGGCGCGGGAGCTGGCGCAGACCCGTCCGGGCACCGGCTTCCTGCCGCGCGGTAGCTTCGCCGACGTGGTGGCGCATCGCGACTGGGCGGTGGCGTTGGTCGAGCTATCCGCCCTCGACGACCAGGCGCCCGGCGGCGCTCGGCTGCGCCAGCAGTTGGCCCAGCGAGCCGCAGAGGGACGCACCGTGGTGGTGAGTGTGCGGGCGCAGCCCGAGGCCGAAGGCGAAGCCGAAGCAGAAGCAGGAAGCGACGCCGGCTTCGCCGCCCTTAGCGATCTGCTCGACGACGTCCTGGGCGGAGGGCGGATCTTCGGCGTGTATCGGCCCCCGATGGCCGCCTTGGTCGATTTTGGGGGCTCGGGCGACCAGACGGGCGACCAGACCGCAGCAGAGGAGGCCGACGACGAGGTGCCGCTCTCCTTCGACAACACGCTGGGCACCCAAGCGCCACAGTTCGTCGAGTACGTGGCAGTGGTCGGCGAGGATCCGGCCGTGTCCGAGGGGGTGACGCTGGTCGAGCTGCCCCCGCACGCGTCGCCGACCGAGTCGGGCGGAGACGATGCCTTGCGCGCTCAGCTGCTGCAGGCGCGGCGCCAGGCCGAGCTGGCCGCGATCGACAGGCAAGCCTTGCTCGAGAAGGTCGACGAGCTGGAGTCTGCGCGGCAGCAGCTCGAGCAGCAGACCGGTGAGCTACGCGACGAGCTGGCGCGGGCGGTCGTCGAGCGCGAGCCAGGCTCGGCCCGCGAGCAATTGCAGGCATCGCAAGCCGACAATCAGGCGCTACGCTGGAAGGTGGGCCAGCTGGAGCGCGAGCTGGCCCAGGTGCGGGCTCGGCCCGTCGAGGCCCTGGAGGCACAGGTCGCCGCGCTGCGAGCCGAACTCTCCGCACGCACCCCCGACCCCGGTGTCGTCGACGATAACGCGGTGGCCCCGAAGCCCACCGCTACGGGCGCGCCGGCCGACTCCGCGCAAGTCGAGCGGCGCTTCGTCGCCGCCGACCTGTCCCCCGGCCTGTCCCCCGATGTTGACGAGCGCCTCGAAGCGCTCGAGGACGAGGTGCTCGATGCCGCCGAGCGCCGGCGCTTCGGGGCGGCGCTGGCCGATCTCGATCGCCTGATAGGTCAGGTGGAGCGGGGAGGGATCGGCGTGCTCCCGCTGCGACAGGCCTTGGTGTCGCTGCGTCGACGCCTGCAGGTGTAGACGCCTTAGCTAGAGGAACGGCGGGATCTGCCAATCGATCGGCTCTCGCCCCGCCTCTTGCAGCAGGGTGTTGACGCGGGAGAACGGGCGGCTGCCCATGAACTTCTTGACCGACAAGGGGGAGGGGTGAGCCCCTTCCACCAGCCCGTGTCGGCTCGTGTCGATGAGCTTGGCCTTCTTGCGGGCGTAGCCCCCCCACAGCAGGAACACGACCCGGTCGTCCTTGGCGTTCACCGCTCGGATGATGGCGTCGGTGAGCTGCTCCCAGCCCTGGTTCTTGTGCGAGTTGGCTTGGTGGGCGCGCACGGTGAGCACCGCGTTGATCATCAGCACCCCCTGCCGCGCCCAGTGCTCCAAGAACCCGTGGTCGGGGACTGAGCACCCCAGATCCGCGTGCAGCTCCCTATAGATGTTGCGCAGCGACGGGGGCACCCTGATGCCCGGCTTGACCGAGAAGCACAGTCCGTGGGCCTGGCCGTTGTCGTGGTAGGGATCCTGCCCCAAAATGAGCGCCTTGACCTCGGCGTACGGGGTCAGCGACAGCGCGCTGAAGAACTCGTCTTCGGGGGGGAAGATCTCATGCTCGGCCCGCTCGGCGGCGAGGAACTGGCCCAGGCGCGCAAAGTAGGGAGCGGCCGTCTGCTCGCCGAGGATCTCGTGCCAGTCGCCGGGGAATCGAAACGAGGCGTCCATCGGGGTCAAATCTGCCGCTTCGGGCACAGATCGTCCATCGGGCAGTCGTGGCACAGGGGCGTCCGTGCCTTGCAGATGTAGCGGCCCAGCAGCACCATCGCCGGGCCAAAGTGGATCCAATCGTCTCGCGGCACCGCGTCCATCAGCTCGCGCTCGATCCGTTCGGCCTTGGACTGCTCGGTCAGGCCCATTCGCTGGCTCACCCGCGCCACGTGAGCATCGACGATGATCCCCGAGGGGATCTCGAAGGCCATGGTGAGCACGACGTTGGCCGTCTTACGGGCGACGCCGGGGAGGGTGACAAGGTCGTCCATCGACGCGGGCACCTCGCCGCCAAAGCGGTCCAGCAGCGCGCGGGCCATGCCCTGCAGCGCGCGGGCCTTGGTCTTGTAGGCGCCGGTGGGACGCACGTCGTGCTCGAGCTGTTCGAGGTCCGCCTCGGCGTAGGCCTGGGGGTCGGGATACTTGTCGAATAGGATCGTCGTGACCCGATTGACGCGCTCGTCGGTGCAGCGGGCGGCGAGGATCGTCGCCACCAGCAGCTCGAAGGGGCTGTGAAAGTCGAGCTCGTACCGGGCCTGGGGATGGAGCTGCCGCAGTCGGGCCTGGATCTGCTGGATGGGCGCAGGCTCGGTCATCGGAACGCGAGCGGAGCATAGCGGCCGGGCCCGATCCGTGGAGGCCGATCCATGCGGGCCGACGACGGCGCCATGCGAGGGCACGGTCCGGGTTGGGCCGGGGCCCCGATGACGCGGGATGACGCGACAGGGATGACGCCGAGGATGGGAAGGCCCCAGGCCCGCGGGGGCGCCCGGGGGGTCGAACGGTGAGAATCCTTCGATATCAAGCTGTTACGGAGCACAAGTGATCACGCCGGCCGACGACCGAGCGCTTGGGCCAGGCTCGGATCGGGGCTCGATCGGCGCCGGAGCGGCCGCCGGACGGGGCGTGCCTTGCCGCGCACGAGCGGCGGGGTCTATGCTCGGCAACGCTTGCGCATTACCCCGCGCAGGTGTCCTGCACCGACCACCGAGCCCGGCGTCCGGCTGACCACCGGAAACTACGCCGCCGGGATCTCGTACGCGTATGGAGTGACCTACCGATGCGACTCAGCCCTGATGCTCCCAATCCCGATTGGTCTGCCCTGGAGACGGCCTTCGAACACAACGCCCCCGAGACCCACAGCTACCTCGATCTCAAGACGGGCCAGGTCGTCACGATCGTCGACAGCCGGCCCGAAGACGAGGAGAAGCGCCAGCTGATCCGCCGCACGGAGGGGCGCTTCGTCCACCTCGATCCCGCGTCGTCGCGCGAACAGTACCGCTGGATGGAGCGCTTCGTGTCCTCGGTCGAGGACGAGGCCCTGCGCGAGCGGTTGGTGCTCGCCATCGACGGCAAGGGCGCCTTCCGCCGCTTCAAGGACGTGCTGCTTTCATACCCGGTCGAGCGAGACCGCTGGTTCACCTACCGGGCCAACCTCCTGCACATCTACATCAACAACTGGCTCAACGGTCAGGACATCGCCCTGGGGGAGCACCCACCCTGGGGAGATCCCGAGCAGCCGCCCGAGCCCGACGTGCCGCTCGAGAAGCCGATCGGCACCCGCGGGGAGGGCCCCACCGAGACCCTCCGGCGGCAGGCGCGGGAGCTCATCGACGCCCTGCCCGCGCTCGAGCTGCCCACGGTGATCGCCTACTTGCGCTTCCTTCGTGAGAAGGCGCCGTCGGTAGCCGAGCCGGGCACCACGCCCGAATGAGCGAGACCACGCCCAAGGCTCCCGACAGCGGCGAGAGGAGGGGGTCGGGCCGGGCCGACTTCCGGCGCTTCATCGGCGTGGATCTGGGGGGGGGCCGCGGCAAGAACACCGCGGTCGCTCGTTTGGAGCTGGGCGTGGGCACCACCGGGCGGCCTCGCCTGGCGATCGCCGAGGCCAAGGTCCGCCATGGACAGCGGGGCACGGGCGCCTCGTCCGACGACCCGGGGGGCGACGCCTTGTTTCGCGACGAGGTGTTGGTGGCCTATCTTGAGCGGTGGGCCGACGACCACACGGTGGTCGCGATCGATGCGCCGCTGACCTTGCCGCCCTGTATTCGCTGCTCGCTGCCCTGTCCTACGGTGGCGCGCTGCACCGTGCCGGTGGTCGAGTGGATGCGACGCTGGGCGCCGCGCCTGCAAGCGCGAGGGCGCAGCGATCCCGGCAAGCCCGCGGTGACCCCCTACACCCAGCGAGCGACCGAGCTCTTGCAGGTGGCGGTGGGGATCCGCCCGCGCGAGACCCTGGGCCAGGGCACCGGCCCCGTCGCGGCGCGGGCCGCTTACCTGCGTCGGGTGCTCAGCCCTCGCTTGCGCCTGCACGAGAACCTCATCGAGGTCCAGCCGCGGGCCACGATCGCCCAGGTCTTCGGGGCCGGCGTGGCTCGACGATCTCGTCACGGCGACGACGATCGGGTCTGGGCCATGCGCAAGCGGGTGCTGGCCGGCCTGACCGAGGGGATCGCGTTCGACTACGTCTGGCCCGAGCTGGTGGTCCGCAACTCCCATGTCTTTCATGCGGTGATCTGCGCGTTCACGGCCTTCTTATGGGCGCGCCGGGGACTGGCCGGTCCGGGGGATCTTCAGGGGTCCAAGCCGGTCGCCACCACGGCCCAAGAGCTGACCCAGGCGATCGATGATCTGGGCGCGCTTTGGCTCGAGGACGGCTGGGTGTTCATCCCCCCGCTGGCCGAGCGACCGCGCCGGGTCTAGCGGCCCCGTGCCGACCAGGCGGTCTGGCTCGGGGCACCTCGCGCGAGTCGCTCGATCGCCCGCCCGTGGTCCGGTTTCGGGCCAAAGGGCACGATGCCCTGATTCGAGTGTCTTGGTCGTGATAACGTCGTTCTGTATGGGTATGGTGGTTCAGTTGTCGCTCCACGAGAGCGCGGCGCGGGGGCAGCCCGCGATGGCGGCCTCGATCCGTTCTCGGGTCTTGGTGTCGGTCGACTGGGTCACCCGCAGGTGCAACCGGTCGTCGTCGTCGAGGTCGAACACATCGGGAGCCCGCTGCACACAGATCCCGTTGGCTTCGCAGAGATCTTCGTCCACCACCAGTTTCATGTCCCGACTCTAGCAACTCCCCCCACCCTGGAGCGAACCCATGAGCGCCGAGCCTCTCGTCTTCGACCCGAGCGATCCCACGTACATCGCCGATCCCTACCCCACCTATCGCCGGTTACGGAACGAAGCGCCGGTGTACTGGTGGGACCAGGGCCATATGTGGCTGCTGTCGCGGTACGCCGACATCGAGGCCACGTTCAAGGATCCGCGGTTCTCCGTCGACGTTCGAGAGTGGCGTCTTTACGACGCCGAGCGTCGCGGTGTCCTGCCGCCGGAGATGATCGAGTTCTACGAAAATGGCCTGTTCCAGGTGGGGCACAAGGGTCACGCTCGGCTCCGCAAGCTCGTCGCGCCGGCCTTTACCCCCCGCGGGGCCGCGCGTCGAGAGCAGTTGGTGCAGCAGGTCGTCGATGAGTTGCTGGCCGATGTCGATCCCCAGGAGCGCTTCGACCTGCTGCCCGGTCTCGCCGAGCACGTGCCGATCCGAGTGATCAGCCGGACGCTGGGCGTGCCCGCCGAGCTCGAGGAGCCGTTCCGCGAGTGGAGCGAGGTGCTCGTGAAGACCACCTTCCCGATCTTGCCCCCCGACGAGTACGCGGCCGTCGCGGCGCGCTTCCCTTCGGGCTATCGCCTCGTCGAGCAGATGGTGGAGGAGCGCCGCGCTGCGCCCGGCGATGATCTGCTCTCGGAGCTTATCGCGGTGCAAGAGCAGGGCGACCGGCTCAGCTCGATCGAGCTGGTGAGCCTGGTTGGCGGCCTCATTACCGCGGGCGCGGAGACCACCGTGCACCTGCAAGCCTTCGCCGTGCTCGAGCTTTTGCGGCACCCCGACGTGCTCGCCCGGATCCTCGACGACTTCGAGCGGCTGCCCGGGGCGATCGAGGAGGTCTTGCGCCACGACAATTTCTCGGCGATCGGGGTGCCTCGCTACGCGCTCGAGCCGGTCGAGCTCCGGGGGCAGGCGATCGCGCAGGGGGACATGGTCATGCTCTTGGTCGGCTCGTCCATGCACGACGAGGAGATCTGGCCCGACGCCGAGCGCTTCGACATCGATCGTGACCCGGTCGTCAACCTGTCCTTTGGACGGGGCGCCCACTTTTGCCTGGGCGCGCATCTGGCCCGCCTCGAGGCCCGCGTGGTCCTGCGGACCTTGCTGGAGCGCTTTCCCCGGATGTCGCTGGCCGGCGAGCCTACCTTCGACCCGCATCCCTTCATTCGCCGGATCAAGTCCCTGCCGCTGTGGTTACAGCCGAGGGCCGATTCCTAACGCCGTATCCGAGCCCGACCGCCTGGCGTCCGATCGCTCGAACCTGGACGAACTCGCGCCGACGCAGGCGGGGCTCGGCGGGCCCGGGGGGCGGCGACCGGTGAGCACTACGTGGAGCGCAGCGGATAGTGGTGCTCGATGCGGTACTTGGATCCGCGGGGCGACAGGATGCTGGAGTAGAGCTGAAACGAGGTCACCCGAAACGGTGCCGTTCGTAGCAGCGCGTGATGACGCAGCATCTCCATCAGCTTGGTGCGCGGCGGATCTCGCAGTCGGGCCAGGGTGACGTGCGGGGTGTACTTGCGGCCTTCGGGAGGCAGGCCCGCCCGGGTGAGCACTCGTTCGACCCGGGCGTGGAGGTCGTGCAGCGGGGCGGGGTCGTCGAGCCCGGCCCACAAAACCCGGGGGATTCCCCGCGGAGGAAACAAGCCCATGCCCGCCACGCTGAGCATGAAGGGCTCTTGGCGCACCTGATGCAGCGCCTCTTCTATGTGTCGCTTGGTGCCGCCGTCCACCTCACCGATGAAGCGCACGGTGACGTGGAGCTTGTCGGGATCCTCCCAGCGGGCGCGGGGGATCCCTCCGCCGATGAGCGAGAGGTGGTCGTCGATCTCGGGCGGCAGATCGATGCCAACGAACAGGCGCATGAGGACGACGCAGAGTCTAGCAGGCCCTCCGCCGGGCCTCTCGCGCGGCCGCAGCGATCAATTCCCCCGCAGGGTCGCAGCGCGCTCCTCGGCCCGCTCCCACATGCGGATGTAGCCCTCCGCCGAGCGGAACAGCGGCTCGAGGTCGGCGTCGTCGATCGAGTCGCCACGGGCGTCCTCGATGAGCTCGGGCAGCATCCCGATGTGGACGAAGCCTTCGGTATTGAAATCGATCTCCCGGTCGCCGACGAAGGGCTGCGTGAAGCTCACGTCGCCCGCGTAGGAGTCGAAGGGATACTCGATGGGATCGTACTGGGGCTCCGGGCACTCCCCTTCGCCAAAGCGTGGCCCGGGCGCCCCCGCGAAGCCGTTGAGGTCGAAGCCAAAGCCCTCGGCGGGGTAGCCCCCGTTGGCGGCGATGAGCGCGACGCGCTCCTGGAGGCGCTCGACCATCGCGCCGGGGTTGCCGGCCTCTCGGCAGCGCCCCAGGCCGGTCTTGGATATCCCGCCCAGCTGGTACAGCTCGCCGTGGTAGTTGCCGCCGTGGGTGCCTACGGCGGGGTAGTCGTTGGCCTCCAGCATCGCGAAGGTTTGCAGTAGGGACCACTGCGGCAGGTGGTCGATCTCGATGATCATCCCCCGCTCCATCATCTCGAGCAGCAGCACCTCGCCTAGCGGGGTCAGGCCCGCGTTTTGGCAGCGATCTCCGTTCGGCCCCGGAATCGCCAGCAAGGGCAGGTAAGGCGTGAGCGTCAGCAGCGGCGAGTTGGGGAAGCCGCTGAAGTCCAAGGGCGGAGAACCATCGTAGTCGTCGCGCGGATTGTTGATGCCGCCGAAGTCGAAGCCGCCCTGATCGAAGATCGCCGGCACGTCGGCCGGGCAGTCGTCGGTGAAGTTGGACCAGTGTCCGGTGTTGAGGAAGTTCCCCAGCTCGATGAAGGCTCGATCGCCGTCGCCGGGGGAGAACGCGTTGTCATACTTGTGCACGGGGAACAGCGCGCGCACGCCCAGCGAGTGGTAGTAGTCGAGCTGCTCGAGCAGGTAGCTCACCGTGCATTCCTCGTCGCCCTCGCGAGGCTGCAGTCGGCAGTTGAACAGATCCGAGGTCTCGATGCCGAGGATGACCGCCATCTTGCCCTGGGCGACCACCGCACGCGCCGCCGCGGGGTTGTCGACGATGCGGAACCATCCCTGGCCTGGGCCGCCCGACTGGGCGTCGATGTAGCGCTCCATCGCGTAGGTCTCGTCGATGATCCGATCGACCCCGACCATGTCCTCGCAGGAGTAGCGCACGGGCTGGATGCCCTGGCCCACGATCATGTGGCAGATGATCGAGTTGGTGGTCGCGTGCTGGACCACCAGCCGCAGGCCCCCGAGCCACGCTCGCTCCAGCCACCGGTAGTACTGGGTCTGATGCGTCGAGCGCGTGTGCGCGTTGGGCCACTCGGTGAAGTCGGGGTAGCCCGCGGTGGCGTGGTTGAACTGGAGCAGCTCGCCGGTGAGCAGCCCAGGAATCAGCGACACGATGTCCGTCCCCTCGGCGCCGTTGCTGTCGAAGGTGTAGCCGAAGAAGTCCCGGCGCCCCTCCTCCCCGTGGTAGATAGAGCAGTCGGGCAAGGCATGCTCCACCCCCAGGCGGTGGAAGGGGGCGCCGTGGAAGATCCCGCCGCCTCCGAACCCGAAGTTGGACAGGATGTGGGAGTGGGTGTCGACGATCCCGTAGAGCGAGCCGTCGTCGAAGGTCGACGGGATCACCTCGCCCTGGGCGTCGAGGCTCAGCTCGGGGTGCTCGGTGCAGCCCTCGGTCGGCTCGAGGGTCAGGGGCAGGGCCTGCGCCTCCTGGGCGGTGAGCACCCCGTTGCCGAGCCAGTCTTGGGTCTGGCGGTGGCGAAGCTGGTAGCGCGACGGATCGACGCTGGAGACTTGCAGCTCCCACTCCGCGCCCGAGATGTAGTTGTCGTCGATGAGCAGCACGTCCGACTGCAGGTTCGCCTGCCGGAGCAGTGATTGTCCGGGGGGTTCGGCCACCAGATAGCGGCCCTGTGCGTCGTAAAAGAGGTAGGTCCTCAGATCGGAGGCCTTGAGGAAGAAGCGGGCCGCGTCCTGTGCGCCGTTGGGGACGAACGTGAAGCCGGTGCCGTTGCCGGTGCTCGACAGCCACCCGTCGTCACTGACCACCGAGAAGCAACCGCCCGCGACCCCGTGCACGTCGGGTCCGGGTGGCTCCTCTCCGGTCGAGTCCAGCCCGGTCTCGGCCTCGGAGCCCGTGGAATCCACCGCGCTCATCGAGGTCGTGGTGTCCGGCATGCCCGCGCTGCCCGACGTGCCCGACCCGCTGCCGTCGGCCACGGGGACCTCGTCGGAGGGACAGGCCGACAAAAGCGCAGCGGTCGCGATCCACATGGCAGGAGAAGCGAATGTCCAAAGTGGTCGTGCGCCGCGTTCAAACCGTGATTGCATCGTCGATACCCTGATGCAACGGACACCGGGGGTCACGACTTTTTCCGACCATGGACGCGCGTCATTTTATCTCGACGATCCGTGAATACTCCGTCGCCCCTGCGGTGACCTATAAGGGTTGCGCCGGCTCGCGTGGTTCACGAGCAGCGGCGAGCCCTTCGGGGCGGCGTCAGGGCGCGAACTGGGCCTCGATGGTGGCGCGGAACTGGGGCTTGGCCTCGTTGCGTAGCGGGGTGCCGTGGGCGGGGAGTAGGTGCTGGAACTCCAGCGTCAGCAGGCGCGAGAAGTCGCTGACCTGGGGCTGCGCCGCGCGGAGCCAGCCCAGCCCGAGGTTGGCGGGCTTGATGAACCCCCGGTCGGTCATGATCCGGGCACCGCTGTCGTCGAAGTACTCGTCGAGCTCGACCCAGTTTTGTAGGCTGTCGCACGAGACGAGGATCCCGCCCTCGCGGTGGATGTGCAGCAGGGCCTCGGGACGCTGGGAGGTCTCGAATACGAACAGCGACACGCCCTCGAAGGGCATGGGGCCGTCGACCATGAGCGCCTGGTCGGTGGCGTGACCGCCTTTGTGCTTATGCTGGGGCAGGGCCCACTGCGTGGCGCCGTAGCGCTCGAGGTAGAACGGATCGTCGATCCCGTGGAACGCCCCCAGCGTGACCACGTGGCGGACCGTCCCGAGGGCGTCGAGGTGGGCGAGGCCCTCGTCGTTGAGGCGCACCGTGTTGATGAGGGTGAGCGCGTCGCCGTCGCGCACTACGGTCATGTTGCGGCTGAACTCTAGCGGGGTGCCGTTGAAGACAGAGCGGAACGTACCGGTGACGAAGAAGATGTGGGGAAAGATCTCGTCGAGGGCTCCGTGGGGCAAGGCGGCAGAGTGCTCGGACATGGTGGGCTCCGCTCCGATCGAATGTGGCGTGGGCGACCGGCCTCGTGCCAAACATGGCATGATGTGTCTCGTGGACGAAGCGGAGCTCGAGCAGGCGCTCGTGGAGGAGAGCCCCCGGGTCGAGTGGAAAGAGTCCGACCGGGACGGAACGGTGATTCTCCGCGCCGTATGTGCGCTCGCGAACGATCTCGGCAACGCCGGAGACCCGGGCTATCTGGTGCTGGGAATTCGGGACGACGGGAGGTTACTCGGGCTTCCCCATTCCGATCGAGGAGCCCGAGATCGGGCCCAGCAGACGCTCGTCAGCCGTCTCGCTTCGATCAAGCTGTTGCCCAACCCGAGCATCAGCATTCATCCGCTCAAGCGGGATGGGGTCTGGTTCATGGTCGTCCGGGTGGAGCCCTATCCGGTTCCGCCCGTGGTCAAGGTCGATCAGGTCGCCTGGGTCCGGGTGGGGACGGTGACGCGTCGGGCCACGCAAGCCGACATCCGGCGGCTCGAAGAGCGGAGGCCCGAGCACCATCGTCCCTTCGACTTGCGGGCGGTTGGTACGGCGATGCTCGACGACCTCGACCTTCGTAGCCTGCAGGCCATGCACGCGGCCGCTCGTGAGGCGGCGGGCGATCCGGAGACATATCCAGACCTCGAGCACTGGCTCGGGCAGCGAGAGCTCGCGGCCTATAAAGACGGTCGTTGGCGACCCAACGCGACTTCTGTCCTATTGTTCGGGTTCAGTCCCCAGAGCCATGTTCCTGGTGCATTCGTAGAGATGGCCGGCTATCGTGGCGATGGTTACGATAGTGACGTCGTGTGGCGCAGCACGATCACCGGTTCGTTGACCGATCAGCTCGATGGAATCTGGAAGGATCTGACGGCTCGTATTACGGATGTTCCCGTCCTCGACGAAGGCATGCGGACTCGATACGGGCCACGATATCCGCTCGAGATCGATACCGATGGATACACGACCGTCACCGTGCGGGCACGCCCATGAAGTCACTCGTTCTGTTCAACAACAAGGGAGGGGTCGGGAAGACCACCCTGACGTTCAATATTGGCCACATGGCCGCACGTCTGGGCGTACGGACCGTGCTCGTCGACTACGATCCTCAGTGCAACCTCACCGCGATCATGCTCCACGAGGATGCTCTGATGGAGCGCTGGGAATCTTCGAAGGCACCCGGACGGACCGTGGCCAGCTGCATCGATTGGGTGCGTCGCGGCAGAGGAGATCTGTACGAGCCAGAGCTCGAGGGCGTCGCCGATGATCTATGGCTCTTGCCGGGAGATCTGGCCTTGAGTCGCTTCGAGCAGGTCTTGGCCGAAGGATGGGGCCAGCTCCATGGGGTCGACAATGAGCGCGCTCTTTACACCACGACCGCGTTGGCTCGTCTGGCCGCGGCCGCGGCCGCGCAGGTCGATGCCGACTTGGTGATGCTGGACGTCGGCTCCAGCCTCGGGGCCATGAGTCGAGCCGTCTTGCTCGCTTGTGATGCGGTCATCGTGCCGCTCGCCCCCGACTTGTTCAACCTTCAGGGACTCGAGAACGTCGGTCCTACGCTGCGGCAATGGGGACAAGACTGGAGCCGCGTCGCAAAGAGGAGCGGTGAGCTCGAACTTCCTCGACACGAGGCCAAACCGCTGGGCTACATCGTTCAGCAACATCTGGCTCGCTCCGGTCGTCTTGCGGGCGGGTATCGGCACTGGGCGGCGCAGATCCCCTCGGCATTTCATCAACACGTGCTGGCTGATGGTGGCGCACAGGATCTGACGACGGATGACGACCCGTTGTGTATCGCGCACCTGAGGCACTTGGCGAGCCTCGTACCGCTGGCAGAGGCGGCTCGCAAACCTCTATTCGACCTCAAGAGAGTCGACGGTGTCGGCGGCGGCCTGATCCAGACGGTGGCCAAGGCGCGGGCCGAGTTCGAGGGGCTCACCCGCGAGCTCTTGGCCCGAATGGAGGTCGACGTGCCACCGGGTCGTTAGCCCCCCAGCTCGGCCAGCAAGAACGCGTACATGTCGACCTGCTGGGCCACCGCTTTTTTTCGGTTGCCCGCGCCTCCGTGCCCGGCCTTTTGCTCGATCCGCATGATCGCCGGCTCGCCGCTGCGGCTGGCCGCTTGGATCGCTGCGGTGAACTTACGGGCGTGCATGGGGTCGACCCGGTCGTCGCTGTCGGCTGAGAGCATCAGCATGGCCGGATAGTCCACGCCATCCTGGACGCGGTGGTAGGGCGAGTAGGCGTGCAAGAACCCGAAGTGCTCGGCCTTGTCGGGGTTGCCGTACTCGGGGGTCCAGGTCTGTCCGCTGCCGAACTTGTGGTAGCGGACCATGTCGAGCAGGGGCACCGAGCACACGACCGCGCCGAATAGATCCGGGCGCTGGGTCATGGCCGCGCCCACCAGCAGGCCGCCGTTGCTGCCGCCGCGGATCGCCAGCTTGCTCGGCGTGGTGTAGCCCTCGGCCACCAGGTACTCGGCCGCCGCGATGAAGTCGTCGAAGACGTTTTGCTTGTTGCCCAGCATGCCCGCTTCGTGCCAGGCATCGCCGTACTCGCCCCCGCCTCGCAGGTTGGGCATGGCGAACACCCCGCCTCGCTCGACCCACAGGGCCGCCGCCGGGGAGAAACCCGGGGTCATCGACGCATTGAAGCCGCCGTAGCCGGTCAGCAGGGCGGGGTGGGTGCCGTCTTTGTTCAGGCCCTTTTTGTGCACCACGAACATCGACACCCGGGTGCCGTCCTTGGACTCGTACCAGACCTGGTGGTCCTCGATCTGGCTGGTGTCCACCGGAAACTCGATGGTGTCCCATAGCGAGGTCTTCCCGGTGGCCACCGAGGTCTCGTAGATCATGGGGGGTTGGGTGAACGAGTCGTAGTAGAAGTACGCTTCGTCTTCGTCCTCTCGTCCGAGGAGGCCGCTGGTGGAGCCCAGGCCCGGCATCTGGATCTGGCGGACGACCTTGCCCTCGAGGTCGCGCACCTCGACCCGGCTGTGCGCGTCGAGCATCAATACGGTGACCAAGTGGCCGCCGACCACATAGGCGTACTCCAGCACCGCCTTGTCGGGCTCGGGGACGATCTCCCTCCAGTGCTCGCGGGCGGGTTTTTGGGGATCGACCTTGAACACGCGCCTGCGCGAGGCCCCTTCGTTGGTGGTGACGTAGAGCTTGTCCTTGTACTCGTCAACGCTGTACCTCGCGGTGAATCCGGTGGCCAGGGGCACGAATTCCCGCTTGTGGGCCCGCTTGCGGCCTTTTTGGCGGCCCTTGTGGGCGCGAAGATCTTTGACGTACACCTCGGTGTTGGGGCCCTTGATCTTGTACAGCAGCAGCCAGTGGCCGTCGAAGGTGACCCCGGCGCCCAAGAACATTGCTGGATCACCGGTGGCCGGGTAGACCACCTCGTCCTTGCTCGGATCGGTGCCCAGCCGGTGGTAGCGGACGTCGGCGTGGCCGGGGCGCTCGCTGACGGGAATCGACGGATCGGTGGGTAAATAGATGTAGTAAAAGCCCTTGTTGTCCGGGGTCCACGAGGCACCGCCGTACTTGACCCCCTCGATCACGTCGATCGTCGAGTCCTTGCCCGTGTCGAGATCTCGAACATGGTAGGTGGACTCGTCGGCGTTGTTCTCGCTGAGCTTGTACGCCACGTAGCGCCCGTCGTGGCTGGGGGACATGCCTCGGATCGAGATGCTGCCGTCCTCGGACAGGGTGTTGGGATCGATGAGGACCTGCTCTTGGCCGTCTTTGCCCGTCTTGAAGTAGTAGATGGACTTTTCCTTGTCGGCGTGGCTGCGCGAGTAGAAGTAGCGATCGCCCATGTGGAAGGGCGGGCTGGACGCGTCGATGTAGGTCAGGTCGATGAGCCGCTTCTCCAGCGCATCGCGCCCGGGTAGGCCGGCGAGGTACTCGCGGGCGGTCTGGTCCTGGGCCTTCATCCACTGCTGGACCTCGGGAGCACCGGCGTCCTCGAGCCAGCGATAGGGATCGGCGACCTGGACCCCGTGGAGCGTGTCGACCACCTCGTCGCGCCGGGTGGCGGGGTAGGGCACGGCCGTGGCCGGGGTGGCGTGGGCCGGCGAGGCTACGGGGGACGCGGGGGTCTGGGTGCCATCGGTCATGGAGGGGGATTGGCAGGCAACCAGGAGCAGGACAGCGAGGGGAGGACGGACAGCCATGGTGAACGCTCGGGTACAGCAGCGTACGACACGTTCGGGTCCTCCGTGGTTTCAGGGTGGGTGAGGGCAGGCGGTGCGGCTCAGTGAGGGGACCCCGTGAGCGCAGCGGGTCAACGGCGTTGGCGCTGATCCCGGCGCCAGCGGTTGGTTCGTGACGATCGGGTGGATCGGCCCCGGGGCGCGGATCGGGAGGATCGCGGGATGAAGTCGCGGGAGCATGGACCCCGGATGACCGCAAGGGGGTCGGGGGGTTGGGCTCAGCGACGATCGCCCTGGATCGCGCCCGGATTGCGCCCCAGCTGGGCGAGGGCCGAGCTCGCCCCGCGGTGGCGGTGGGCTCGAACGCGCCGTGGCCAGCGCCCAATGCCCTGGGAGCGGGCGACGACCTCGCGGGCCACCACGTCCACGCGGCGACCGCTCAGCGTGGCCAGCGTCCAGCCCAGGCCCTCGCGACCGACGGGCTTGCCCTGGACGTAGCGTTCTTTGGGGGACCACTGGGCACTTTGCTCGGCCCAGCGCTCGCGGATCGCATCGACGTTGGGCAGCGGCAGCTCGTCCTCGGGGTGAAGCTCGAGATCGGCGTCGAGGTCGTCGTCGTCGTCGTCGGGGGTCTGGCCCTCTACGCCTGGCTCCGGATCGTCGCTCGGCTCCTCGTCCCACAGCGCATCGTCCTCGAGGTCGAGCCCGAGGGCATGGGCGATGGCCTCGGCGGCCAGTCGCCGGGTGCGTTCGTCGTCGTCGTCGAGCCATCGCATGCAGGCATTGAGGGCGACGGTTCGGCCGCAAAATCCCAGGGCCCACAGCGCGTCGTGTCGCTGTGCCTCATCGTCGAGCAGACGGGCGATCGCCTCGGCATGGCGCTCGTCGCCCAGGCACGCCATCCAGACCATGGCCGCACGCCCGTCCGGCTGGTGGTAGGTCTGGGCCACCCGCTCCCATGCGGAGGGGGAGCCCCAGGCCAGCGCTGTGTCGATGGCGGCGGCGCGGACGACCGCCGAAGCGTGGGCCAGGTAGGTCTCGACCGGGCCCAGCAGGCGGGTGTGTGGTCCGAACGCCGCAGCGCGGAGCCCGAGGGCGACGACCTCCGGGGTTTCGTCGCCCAGGGCCCGGTCGAGCGCGGGGCTGGGATCGATCCCCCGATCGGCGCACGCGGCCAGCAGCAGCGCCAGCTGAGATCCCTTGGCGTGGGCCAGGCGTCCGCGGATCTGATCGTCGAGCGCAGGGTGATCGCAAAGGGCCAGCGCCAGCGCAATGCCATCGGCCCGACCCGAGAGCTCGTGGCCCTCGGGTGCGGGGGGATCGAGATCGTCGAGCGCACCATCCAAGAGCGTGAAGTCTCCGCTGTGCACGATGGCCAGGGCGGCCGCGGCCGCCCGTTGGGGATCGTCGTCTTCCAGCGCCGGCCAGGCCGTGCGCTGCAGGGCAAGCGGGCCGTTGACGACCAGGCCGTCGACGTGTGCGACCAGGCGCGCCTCGGGGCCCTGTTCGAGCTCTTGCAGGGTGTAGATCGGCGAGCGCCTCGCTCCGAGCCACAGCTCGATGACGAACTCGGCCTCGTCGAGGTGCTCCTGCACGACGTCCCAGAGGATCAGCTCCTCGCCGGACACCGATGCTACTGGTGCTGGTGGTTGCGGCCCGCCGCTCATTGGCCCAGGTCAGTTCGCCGGGAGTCAGCTCGCCGCGTTTAGTTGATGAGGACCGAGCCGCCCTTGATCCGGTTGACCCCCTTGGAGCGCGTCTCGACGTAGGTGCCCCGGACGATGACTCGGCCGTTGCGTCGCAGGACCAAGCTGGCCTGGCCGCAGCGCAGCACCAGCTCGTCGGCGGCCTCGACCTCCACCCGGCGACCGTCGGCCTCGACCTCCACCGGCGGGGTCGGGGGGGCTGCGGGCAGGGGGACGTCGTCATGCAAGAGGCCCACCACGATGGGCCGGCCGGGGTCGCCCTCTTCGAATAGCAGCAGCACTGGCCACTGCTCGGCTACGGCGGTGGGCAATTGTTCGGCCGCAATCAGCACGGTGGTGCGGGCACGCAGCGAGCCATAGGGATTGCCCGGGTAGTCGACCAGTAGGCGGCCTTGCTCGTTGTGCCCGACCAGGCGACCGGTGCGGGGGGTGGTGATCGGGCCGAGATCCACCGGGAGCTCGACGACCTCGCTGGGGCTCTTGGGCTTGGAGGATGAGTCGGTCATGGGGAGGCAGGGGGGTTGGAAGGAGAGCCTGGAAGGGAAGTCGGTCAGAGGGGACGGACCAAGCCTCATCCTAGCACGGGGGGCGATCTGGAGCAGCGCGCTCGCATGGGGTCTCGGGTGGCTCCACTCGCCGTGGTGCGCGGTGGTGCCTGGCCGGCTCGATAAGGAGCGCGCTCGTCGGAGCTTGCCTGGTCGAGTCATTGGCCTCGTGGGCCGGGCCCTGCTCCACCCCAAGGGTGTCCATCCACCCGGAGCATCGCCGGTCTCTCAGTTGATCGCCACCTTGCTGCTGCCGTCGATCTTGATCTTGGTCCCGTTGACGCTGATCTTCTTGCCCTTGATCGCGATCGTCCCGTCCTTCTTGAGCTGGATCGTGGCCGACCCGCACTTGATCGTCAGCTCGTTGGTGATGGTGATGCTGGCCTTCTTCTGGCCCGCAATGGCCAGGTCGTCGCCGGACTGCAGGGTCATCTTCTTGCCCGAGCTGACGCTGACGTCGGTGCCGCCGCTCACCCCCACGTCCTTGCCGGCGCTGATCGACATCGACGTCCCGCACTGCACCGAGCCGCTACTCCCCGCGGTCACCGAGAACGGCCCCCCGGCGGCGATCGAGCGGGCGGCCCCCACCTCCTCGGCATAGACTGCCCCCACGCTGACGTTCTTGGCCGCGCCCACGCTCTCCTGCGCGGCGGCGCCGACGGTCAGCGTGTGGGTGGTCGCCACCGTGGTCGCCAGGGCCGAGCCGATCGTCTCGGTGAGGTTGGCCCCTATCGACATGGTCCGGTCACTGCCCACGGTCAGCGTCTGGCTGCCGCCCACCGTGGTCGAGTAGTCGCCGGTCACCGACTCGGTGTGGTTGCCGCCGACGGTGATCGACTTGTCGACGTCGACCGTCTCGCTTTGGTTGTTGTGCACCACCTTGGTGCGATCATTGTCGATCGTGATCGTCTGATCATTGTGCACCGTATGGGTCTGGTCGTTCTCGACGACCGAGTTTTGGTCTTTTTGCGCATGGATGAACAGCTCCTCGGCGCCGGCGGCGTCCTCGAAGCGCAGCTCGTTCGATCCGGAGCCGATCGAAGAGTTCGTTCGAATGCCGCTTTGGGTCTTGGAATCGGGCAGCGAGAACGGCGGGCTGTTGTCGCCGTTGTAGACGCAGCCGGTCACCAGCGGACGGTCGGGGTTGCCCTCCAAGAACTCGACCACCACCTCCATGCCGATTCGCGGGATGAACTGGGCCCCCCAGCCGGCGCCGGCCCAGCTTTGGGCGACCCGCACCCAGCAGCCCGAGGTGTCATCGTAGGCTCGCTGCTCGGGCCAGTGGAACTGCACGCAGATCCGGCCGTGCTCGTCGGTGTGGATCTCCTCGCCTCCGGGCCCCGAGACGATCGCGGTCTGAGGGCCGTAGATCCTAGGCTTGGGGGTGATCGCGCGGGGGCGCAGCGGAACGTCGTCGGGGACGCAGCAAAAGCGGTTCTCATACTGGGCGTGGCCGTCGTGGCGGGCGCCGAAGCTCCCGAACCGAAGGTCGGGTTGGTGTCCCTCGTGCACGACCTCGGTGAGGATGAACGCGCGCTCGAGCTCCGGCAGCTCGTGGCGCTCGAGCTCGAAGCGCATGCCCGGCGAAAACCCGATCATGTTGCCGTGCCCCGCCACGACCTCGTGGTCGACCCGCTGGCTCTCGAGCAGATCCTCGACCCGCTGCCCGACGTCGTCGGTGATGTAGCGGCGGCGCATGTGCACGTGAAAGCGTCGCGGGCGGCCGCGCTCGTCGGCCCCGCCGGTCTCGTCGATGAGGGGACGGGTCGGGGTGAGGAAGTCGTAGTCGTGGCGCGCGACCCCCGTGGGGCGCAGCCGGGTGCGCCAGCCGATCCCCAGGAGCGACTCGACCCCGGCGGTGTCGCCCAGATGCCCCGCGATGGGCACCACGGACGATCCGTCGACATTGGCTGCGTCGGGATACTGGGTGTTGTCGTCGGTCGCCACCAGGACCTCGTGGCCCGCGTCTTCGTCGTGCACTAGCCGGTAGGTGATCCCTTCCTCTTCCATCAGGCGACAGGCGAACGCGAAGTCGGACTCGTCGTACTGCACGCAGTAGTCGCGGGGCGCGGTGCCCCGGGAGACCGCGGAGAGATCGAGCGTGCGAGCGTAGGCGCCCAGCTCGGGGGCGAGGACCGCGTCGAGGATCTCCACGACCGACATGTCCTGGAAGATCTGGGAGCGCGTGGTCTGGTCGAGCAGGCGGAAGGCGGGAACCACTCGCAGCTGCACCAACTGGTGCTGGTGGTCGCCGCTGACGTACTCCACCTCGGAGACCACGCCGTAGAGGAGCCGGGCGTGCTCACCTCGGCTGAGATGGAGCTCGATCGATGCGCCGAGCACGGAGTGGATCTCGAGCTCGGTGTCGTCGGTGGCGACCTCGAGATCGATCTCGTACGGCCGGTTGAGCGCCTCGACGACCCTGACGTGCACCACGGTGAACTCGGCGCTCGGCGCATCGAGGCAGTGCAGCTCGTAGGTGACGCGTTCGATGGAGTCTCCGCTGGTGCCTGCAGATCCGTCTGGTGCCATCGTCAACGTCTCCCTCATGGAAGCCAAGGGGACGACGTGCGCCCTCGTTGGCCATCCGTGCTTCACACCGCGATCGCCAGATGCCCGATAGTGACAAAGCGACTCGTGGTGCGATGAATCGACTGTCCGTGAGAATGGAGCAACACGACCAGCGTCGCAACCATCGATTGCATGCAATTACACGTACGCACTGGCAATTGCTGGCACTTATGGGCGATCGGCGAGCAATTGGCGTGCAATCAGATCATCGATGCGGACGAGCGGCGCCCGATCGGGTCATTGGAGCGAACGATGTCGAGGGGGTGATGGTCGCGGTTGCGATCGGGCCGCGACGCTTCGCTGAGATGACGCAAAGGTGACAGCCGAGCCCGGTCACTCCTCGCGCTCGTCGCCCGCCGTCGGTCGCCCTCGCGCCAGCTTTCGTTGCAGGCTGCGTCGGTGCATCCCCAGCCGTCGCGCGGCCTCGGAGATGTTGCCCCCTGAGTCGGTCAATACCTTCTGGAGGTGCTCCCACTCGACCTCTTCGAGCCGGGGGGGCTGCGAGGCGGCGGGGGCCTCGACGTTGGCCGAGGTGCGATCGAAGGCGCTCATGATCTCGTCGGCTTCGGCGGGCTTGGTCAGGTAGTGCACCGCGCCCGCCTTGATCGCCTCCACCGCGGTCGCGATGCTCCCGTAGCCGGTCAGGACCACGATCCGCAGCAGCGGCAGTCGCTCCCGGAGCGCCTGCACCACCTCGAGCCCGCCGCGCCCCGGCATCCGCAGGTCCACCACCGCGCGATCGGGGGTCCATGCGTTGGCCTCGGCGATCGCGTCGTCGTAGTCGTGGGCCAGCAGCACGGTGTGCCCGCGTCGGCGCAGGGCGCCGGCCAGCGCGGCGCAGAAGGTGCGATCATCGTCGACCAGGAGGATCGTGTGGGGCATGGATCGATCACGTGCTCCGGTTCGGGCCTCGGGGCAGGAGCATGCGCAGCGTGGTGCCGCGCTGGGGGGTGGACTGAAGCTGCAAGCTGCCGCCGAGCTGGCGCATCTGGGCGCGGGCGAGGTAAAGGCCCAGCCCCATGCCTTCGCCCTCGGCCCCCCCAGTCTTGGTCGAGTAGAAGGGATCGAAGGCGTGGGCGGCCACGTCGGGCTCCATGCCCACGCCTTGGTCGTGAACCTCGACCATCACGTCGCCGCCGTGAGGGCGGGCGGCCAGGGTCACCGTCACCCCGCCTTCGCCGTCCTCGCGCCGCCGACAGGCATCGAGGGCGTTGGCCACCAACTCGCGCACGATCTGTTCGAGGGGCTCGCGAGGCCACCGAAGCTCGACGTCGGGGGGGGTCGGGCCTTCCACGCGTAGCGTGATCCCGCTGCCTCGGGCAGCACGGTGGGCTTGCTCGGCCAGGGCGGCCAGGGGCCAGGGCTTACCGTGGCCGTCGGCATCTAAGGACTGGACGCTCAGCTCCGGGCTCGCCATGCGGTGGACGATCCTCTTGCATCGCGACACCTCGCCCTTGATCGTGGTGAGCGCCTCGTTGCGTTCGGTCGCGCTCATGTGCGGCAGCTCGCCCACCAGCAGCTGGATCGATCCCAGCGGCGTCCCCAGCTCGTGAGCGGCGCCCGCGGCCAGCGTGCCCAGGGCGGCCAGGTGGCGGTCTTGGAGGGTCTGCTCGCGTAGCCGGGCCAGCTCTTGCCGCTGCCGGGCCAGCGACAGCGCAATGCGGTGCACGAAGTAGGTGACCAGCCCGCCCGAGAACCCGAAGGCGACCCACATGCCGCGCAGGTGCCCGGCGAAGTGGGCCTCGTGGCCTGCGGGCGCCTGGGGCAGGGGGTGCAGCACGAACAGCGCGGCAAAGCCCGCCAGGCAGGTCCCGGCCAGGGCCCAGGTCCACCGGGGCGAGACCTGGGTGGCCAGCGTGATCGGCACGAAGTAGACGGTGGTGAAGGGGTTGGTCGCCCCGCCGGAGATCCCCAGCAGCACCGTGAGCACCGCCGCGTCGATGAGCAAGTGGAGCCCTGCGATCCGACGGGTGGCTCGGCCGCGGCGCAGCACCGCGTGCTCGGTCACTACGTTGGCCGCCATCCAGACCGTCCAGACCGCCATGAAGCTCGTGGGCTCGGGCAGCCGCGGGAACCACGACAGCAGCGGGGTCACCGGTCCCGGGGCCAGGCTCACCATCGCGCCGGTGGCGGCGAGCAGGCCCAGCAAGACCCAGCGAGCGGTCACGAGCGCCCGTAGGGTGATCTGGTCCGATCGGTCGACGGTGGACCCCATGTCGCCCAAAAGTGTGCCACGGTCTCGCGTGGTCGGAGTGGCCACAATGGCCTGCGGTCGGGTGGCGCGCGGGGTCGGTCCGGTGCTCCGTGACCTGATGTCGCACCGCGACATGCGGTCGCAGTATGTCCGTCGCGCTTGGACTAGACCGATCCTCGTGCGCTGCGTGCATGCCGGCCTCGTCGCGGGTTTCGTCGCCCTGGCCGCCCTGGGGGCGGCGCTGGGGTGCCTGACGAGCCTGGCGCCCAACATCCGGGCCCGCGAGCATCACCGTGACGTCCGGCTCACCGACGGCGACGACGATTGCCTGACCTGTCACGAGGCCGAGCTGGCGGCGCAAAAGCGGCTGATGGCGATGACCCCCGCGCGTCGCGAGGAGCACATGCAGTGGATGAGTCGCGAGGGCGGCGCAGCCTTGGTGGCGCAGTGGATGATCGACGATCCTCGCGGGTGTCTGGGGTGTCACGTGCTGCGAGGATCCACGCCATGAGCCGGATGACCCGACGACGCTGGGGGGCGGCGATGAGGATCGTGGCGAGGACAGTGGCGAGCGCGGTGGTGGGCGCGGTGATCGGCCTGGTCGCCCCCGGGGGTCTCGTGCGGGCGCATCACGTCCCCGGCCACAGCGGCTCAGAGGGCGTGCGCAATTTCAACAGCCTGGGCGGAGGCACCGGGCAGGCCCTCAACCGCGTCGCGATCCTCTCCGAGATCAGCAGCAACTCCACGTCGCAGACCCCGGGCACGGTCTACAACACCTCGCTATTGGGAGAGTACTCCCCGCACCCCTGGGTCTCGTTCGGGGCTCAGCTGCCGCTTTTGGTCATCGATCCTTCGCCCACCACCGAGGACGGGCAGATCTCCGAGGATCCTCCACCTGCGGTGGGCTACGGGGACACTCGCGCCTTCGTCCGTCTCACCCCCCATGCCGACAAGCTCGTGCACCGGGTGCTCACCACCGCCGTGTCGGCCTCGTTTCCCACGCGCAGCGTGGACTATCCCTTCTCCGATCCGGGCCCGGTGTGGACCGTCTCGCCGACCCTCATCTACTCGCGGACCTACGCCAAGGCCTATTGGCAGGTCCTGGGGGTGGGCACCGTGGAGCATCGCCGGGCGGGCACCGCCGTCGACACCAGCTTCGGGGGCCAGGTTGGGTATCGTTTCTTCGGCAACCGGCTCGCGGCGGGCGTCGGAACGCTCGGCGATCTCCGGGTCGCGACCTTCTGCTCTCGGATCGGACGCTCGGGCCAAGATTGGTGCCCGACCGCGGCGCGCTTGCAAGACAACCCCAAGCTGCGCACCGAGGGGCGATTCACCGAGAACGACCGCCCCATAGGAGCCCTGCGCATGGCCGCGCTGCTTTCGGTGAGCTACTCGTTCAGCTCGTGGGGGCTTTTGGCGGCCAACGTGCAAGCGCCGCTCTTTACCCGCCGCGACTTCGACGTCGCGGGCAGCTTGACGCTCCAGGCGATGTTCTGAGCCGGCCCGAAGGGCTCGCGCGCGATGACGGCGAGCCCTCGAGACCCGCGAGCGCTCGAGACCCGCGAGACCTCACGAGTGGTTGAGCAGCAGGACCCCCGGCATCGAGGCGAGTATCTGCTCGTCGCATGTCTCACCGACGGCGCCCCGGAGCGACGGGCAACGCTCGGCTAGAGCCTCGGTCGAGACCAGATCGGGGATCCGCGAGCGCCGTACGCAGAGCGCCCCCTCGGGGCCCCAGGCTGCCTCGAAGCGCAGCGCTTCCGAGTACCACCGCGGCTGCTGTCCGACACCATCACGCAGCTCCACCGGTGTGCCCGCTCGGGTGAACGAGCGCCCGTCCCCACAGTAGTCCGCCCGCATGGCGCGGACGCAGGCCTCGAAGTAGGGCGTCAACGATCGACCATGCGCCGTCATCCCGGGCAGGTACCCCATCCGGGCGCACTTGCCGTTGGCGCCCGCGGTGCAGGTGAGCGTGAAGTCTTCGGGGTCCTCGACGAAGCGCGCGCCGCCGCCCGGCCAGCGCCCGGCCAGCGGGATCGCGAGCTGCAGGCCGTCGGGTCCTCGTTGACAGTAGGGCACCCAGCGGCCGCTATCCTCGTCGAGGCGGGAGACCTCGTACATCGTGAGCGGACTGCTTGCACGAAGTGCCGCGGGGTGAACCGCGTCGATGCGGACGTGGAGCTCGTGGTCGTGGTGGTCGCGGATCGTCAGCTCGGTCCCCGCAAGCGGCGAGGCTTCGCTCGTCTGCCCGATGTATTCTCGATGCCGTGGGGGTGCGGTCTGCTCCCCGCATGCGCCCAAGAGGCTCGCGAGCAGCAGCACGTGGGCTGCCAGGCGGATGATCGTGCGGTTGCTCGACATTCAGCACCTCCTTGTGCGCAGGGGTTGGTGACGGCGGCAGGGCGTTGGTTGCCATCATAGCTGGCCGCTAGCGGGCCCTACCACCGTCACTGGCGCTAGCCTATCGGGGCTCGACTATTGGGGCTCGACTATTGGGGCTCGTCCATCGGTCGAGGGAGGAGGCTCTTTGTCGATATTACGCTCCTGCTCCTCGGAGGTCCCATCGAAGGACGGGCCGTTGATCCCGCACTCCCACGGGGGGCAGCACCACTGGCAGGGTTTCGGGCTGACGGCGGTGTTCGATGTCGTGTCGGCGGAGACGCTCAGGCTCGCGGTCGACAATAGGCCACCAAACGCAAACAATGCGATCGACTTCTTCATTGTGTCTTCTCCTACTGAAGGTGGGTGTGTTGGTCAGCAAACAACAAGGATCAAAGATCAGGGATCAAGCCAGTGATTGTTCGGGCTTCGCTCGGGGACGAGGTCACTGTGTGGCCAAATGAGCGACGCGTAGCGTTTCGATCTGTGCGAGCTGTCGCGCGTACCCCGTGCCGCCGCGGCGATACCATGCCTCGGCCGCGTCCAAGAGTGAGCGGAGCTCTTCGGCGTCGGCTCGCCCCGGGGCGCGGTGCTCCGCCGGTTGTTCGACGAGCGCCCGAGCGAGCAACAGCTGTGACCGCGCCAGGCGCTGCTCCGTGACCATGTCGACGCGGTGCTTGCCGTGGTCCTCGAACCGCTCAAGCGCTTGCCGCAGATGGCCTCGTGCCTCTTGCGACTGGCTCGTAGCCATGAGCACCTCGCCCAACATCAGGTGCACCTGGGCGACCTCCGAGAGCAGCCAACGCGGCTCAACGTCGGATGCCCGGGCCAGCGCGACGCGCAGCGGCTCGATGGCTCGCTGCGGCTGCCCGCGAAGGAACAACGCGTAGCCCCGGCTCGCCTCCCGCTGCAGCACCTGCAGCGGCGGGGTCTTTCCCTCGAGCAGCGCTACGGCCCGATCGAGCTGGTGAGTCGCCGACTCGAACGCGCCTAGCCGTGCCGCCATCAGCCCGAGGTCGTAGCGGCAAGTCGAGATCCGGGAATGATCCTCGGGCAAGACGCGGTCCAGCTCCTTGCACCGCTCGCCGAGTCGCCGGTGCGCCACGAGCGGATCGCGAGTCGAGCGCGCGAGGGCGCAGCCGAACTCGATGGTGAGCGGGTGCAGCGGCCCGAGCTCTCGCGCCAGCGCCTCGGTCGAGTGCTCCATGCCCGCGACCTGGGAGGCTTCGTCCGCGGCGACCGTCGCGAGGTTGAAGCGCGTCTTCAATACGTCGATCGGGTTGACCTCGGGCGCGCTCATCCAAACCGCGAGTGCCTGTTGGTAGTATCGCCGCGCCGACGCGAAGTCTTGGCGGGTGGTGGCGATGACCCCCGCATTGTTGAGAAACAACCCCCGAAGCCGGGTTGGATCCGGCAGGTGCTCGAGCATCGACTCGACCAGCGGATAGTCCTCGTCTTCTCGGATCTCCCGCCCTCCGACTCGGATTGCCTCGACGTAGAGGCGCCGGATCAATGCCTCGGTCGCCACCACGTCGCTCCCCGAGGCGAGCCCCGCTCGGAGCGCCTCGAACAGCGTTGCCGAGACGCGAGCGCCGTCGCTCATCGGATCCATCTCGACCACGCCCCGCATCAGCAGGGCCTCCGCGAGCAGTGGCTCGTAGCCCAGCGCTCGCGCTCGTGTGACCGAGGCATCGGTCGCCCAGTAGGACTCGGTGTGCTGGCCGGCACTCGCGAGCGTCCTGGTGCGGGCGAGGCTCTGCCGCACCTGCTCGATCTCCTGTGCAACCACGGGATCCTCGGGGAGCGGCACCTCGGCCGCCAGCGACTCCAGGTCCTCGCACGGGTACAGTGGGGGCAGGGCAAAGACCCCCATTGCTGCGCTCTCGAAGGCGGCCGCGTCGGTGGTCGAGAGCACCTCGTGGACGCTGTCGAGCGCCGCCCGGCGGCGTTCGAGGCAGGCCATTCGCTTGTCGAGCAGCGCCCCCGATTGCTCGCCGTGGTGGTGCGCCAGGCATGCGTCGCGATGCATCTGGTGCCAGCGAGCCACATAGTCGTCGAGGGTGGCCAGCACCCGCGAGCCCAGCGTGTCGGCATAGGGAGTGCTCAGGGTGTCGAAGTGCGTTTGCAGCGTGGTCCGGCGCTTCGCTCCCCATGCTCCGCGCAGCGCCCGGTCGCTGCTCTCGCACGGCAGATCGGGCGCGGGCGTCGCGACGAGCAGCGAGCTCGTCGCTGCTGCTCCGGCGAGCCCGGCCAGTCCAATGAACCAGCGCCGCCCTCGTGCCGAGTCGCGCTCGAGGATCTTCAGCAGCGCGTCCATCGAAGCGTGGCGATCCTCGGGCCGGGGGCACAGCCCGCGCCGCAGCGCGGTGAGCAGCCAGGCGGGGATCCCGGCCCCGCGCGGTGGCTCGCGGAGCTTGCCGTCGAGCTGATGTTTCATCAGGGCCAACGGGGTCTGCCCCGCGAACGGCCGCTCGCCGTAGAGCGCTTCGTAGAGCGCCACGCAGAAGCTGAATTGGTCGCTCGCCGGTCCCGCTGCCTGCTGCAGGAACTGCTCGGGGGACATGTACGCCGGCGTTCCGAGGATCGTGTTGGGGCGGGTCAGCGAGGCCTCGAGTGGACCCAAGCACGAGCCCGAGGCCTTCGTCCCCCGGGTCGGCTCGGCGTGCGCTGTGGATCTCGGCCCCGAGATCTCCTCGCTGGGCTCGCCGCTTGCGCTCGACCAGCGCTCGTCCCGGACCAGTCCGAAGTCGACCACCCGGACCCGGCCGTCGTCGCCGATGAGCGCGTTGGCGGGCTTGAAATCGCGGTGTACCAGCCCGGCTACGTGGGCCGCCGCCAGCCCCCGCGCGGCCTGCCGGTAGACAGCGAGCACCTCGGGCCACCTGCGTCGCCTGGCGCTCGCCCATTCCTTTAGGGTCGAGCCGACCACGAACTCCATCACGATGAAGATCCGATCGTCGAGCTCGCCAACCTCGTGCACGGTGACCACGTTGGGATGAGAGATCCGAGCGAGGGCATGCGCCTCTCGGAGCAGCCGCTCGCGCAGGTGGCGGCTCCGGCCGCCATCGCGCACCAGCTTGAGGGCCACCCGTCGGTCGAGACGGGGATCGTAGGCGCTATAGACCACCCCCATCCCGCCCGTGCCCAGCCGGCTCAGGATCACGAAGCGACCGATCCGAGGGGGATCGGAGGACACCCCGAACATTCGCTCGGCCAGTGAGCTCTCCAGGCGCTCGACCTCGAGGTGGTCGTCTGGTCGCAGATCGATGATCTCGGCCCGCAACGAGTCCTCGGCCGCGGTCGGCTCGTACGCGGGCTCGTGCTCAGGTGTCCTCGCGGTCATGGGTGGCCCTCCGCTGCAATCGGATCTCGCGGGCCCAGTCCTCTAGCGCGGGATCCCCTCGCGGGTCGCCACCTGGGGCCGCGGTCAGCCCGGCCATGCGCTCGCGAAGCGCCTGTCGGGCCCGGTGCAGCCAGACCCGCGCGGTGGGCTCGGCGATCTCGAAGATCGCCGCGAGCTGTGGGGCGCGCATGTCTTCCCAGTAGTGCAGCTCGATGATGATCTGCTGCTGGAGCGGGAGCTGGCGTAGCGCCTGGGCGAGCAGAGCCTTGCGCTCGCCCCGCGCGAGGTGGCTGCTGGGCGAGGTCCCCAGATCGGCCATCGAGGTCACCGCAAAGTCCATCTTTGCGTTGCGGGTCCGCCGTCGGAAGTGCTGGTAGAGCTCGCGGCGGGCTACCGCGTAGAGGTAGGTGCGAAAGCTGCTGTCCTTGCGGAACTGATCTCGCGCCTTGGCGCAGGCCATGAAGGTCGCCTGGATGAGCTCGTCCGCCTCGCTGCCCACTTTCTCGCAAAAGAACCGGTACATGCCACGGAAGTGCCGTCGAAACAGCTCGTTGCCTGCTGCACTGTCGCCTTCGCGCCAGCGGTCCAGTAGCTCGAAATCGGTCGGCAACCTCCGCAGCGTACCACCGTGCTCGTCGTTGCCCGCGAGCTCCCGCCCGCCTCGTGTGGCTGCAGGGTGGTGGCGCCGAGGCGCTCGTCGCTGAGCTCGTGGTGGTCATGGTCTCGAAGGGGTCCGGTCTCTCGGGGCTCGTGACCACTAGAGGAACGACCCCGCCAGACGTTTCGAAGAAACTTGGGGAAAAGAACTCCGGCCGAAGTCGCGCACCGTGGCGGGGTCGGGGAGCGCGAGCCCTCGAGTCGACGTGGTCGCGGAGCTCGAGGTCCGGCAGCTTCTGCCGCCGCATCGTGCGGTTCTCGCAGTCGTACCGCGGTGAGCCAGACATCGCGCATTCGACGAGCTCACCTTCGGTCCTCGTCGCGCCCGGTGAAGACTGGGTTCCGAGTGCCAGGGGACGGTTGGCATGCCCTTCGCAGAACGCTCGGCTCGATGGTCGTGAACGCAAACCAGATCCTCTGCGAATTTGGCGTGGGTCGTCATGGGCTTTGTCTACTCGTGCTGGTCGCCGTGAGCCTCGTGGGGTGCACCGATGAGCCGGGCGCCTCCACGTCGGATGACTCGACATCGAGCACTCCGACGACGAGCACGGACGGGACCGCGGGTGCGGACGGGACCGCGGGCACGGAGACCGCCGGCATGGACGAGACCGCGGGTACGGGGGAGCTGCCGTCCAATGGTCTCGACCCGGACCACTTCCTCGCGGCCGGGCTGGCGGGCCCGATCACCGAAGTGGACTGCACCTTGTCCAATGGGCAGCAGACCACGTGCTATAGCATTCCCATCACCGGTGCCCCCGCGGACCACGACGTCGGTCCATTTTGCCCCCCTACGATCGATGATGGACCGGAGGCCGGGGGCGTGTGGGTCGAGTCTGGGGATGTCTTCGATGTCGACGGAGACTTCATCGTCGGGCTCGCCGAGTTCTATGACGATCCCACGTGGTTGCTATACGACCCCGAGACGGGCGAAGTCCGAGTGACCGAGACCGAGGAGGCTTGCGCGGCGGCCGCCCAGCCCGATGTCCCCGACGAGTACAACAACTACTGTGTCGAGTGCTCGATGGACTACGTGGACGGGGGGGTGGTCCAGGACATGATCATCCCCGCGCAGCCGGTACCCGTCGATTCGCCGGGCAATATCGGCGTCAGCGGCGTCGGCGTGGCGCTCAATGGCGTGAACATTGCTCCCCCCGCGCCGGTCGACGACATTTTGGGAAACTATACCATTGCGGCCTTCGACGACTGTGGAGGCCATGTCAACCTGGCCGTCGGCTACCACTATCATGCCGCCATTGGGTGCCCGGAGCAGATCGAGCAAGACGATGGTCACGCACCGCTCATCGGCTACGCGTTCGATGGATACGGTATCTATGCCATGGTGGGGGCGGATGGGGTCGAGGAGGACGATCTCGACGAGTGTCGCGGCCAAACCGATGACGTTCGCGGCTACCACTACCATGCGGCCAGTGCGGGCGAGAACATGTTCATCGGCTGTTTCCACGGGGCAACCGTGGATGACGGTGGCGGAGGCGGTGGCGGCATGGACGTGATCGATTGTGACGATGCGGCCCCGGGCCAGCCGTGCTGTGGCGACGACATCTGTGACGGTCCCGAGACAGCGGACAACTGCGCGGTGGATTGCGGATGAGACGGCTCGACCCAAGATCTCACGGGCTCGCACCCTGGGTGCTGGCCACCCTCATGTTGACGCCGCAGCTAGCCTGGGGCCATCGAGGTCACTCGAACCCGGCGCCGTGGGATGCGTGCGTCGAGCATACGCTCGGCGAGTCGTGCCAGTGGAACGACGCCCATGGGGCGGCGTACCGCGGTACATGCCGCAGCATGTCGGAGCACCTGCTATGCGTTCGCAATCAGCCGATCGAGCCCGCGGCCCCGGCGCTCGTGTCGGAGCCTGGGCCGTCGTCACCCGAGCCCGAGCCCCACCCCCACCCACGCCCTCTAGTCGGTGGGTGGCTATGGGCCGCGGCCCTGGGGCTCTTGGTGGGCGTCGTGTGGCGACGTCGACCCAAGGGGTAGGTCAGTGTGTGGTCCGCATCGTCAGCACGTGTCGCCTGCCGTTACACGCGGCGGCGACGGCCTTTGCGGGGGGGCTTGGCCTCGCCCGAGCCGGAGTCGGTCGCCTTGGCGCCGGACGGCGCGGATGTGGCCGCCGGACTCGGCGTGTTGGTTTTGCTCGTGCTCGGCGGTGCATCGGGCAGCTCGATCCCCTGCAGCAGGTTGCCCAGATCCCCTAGCTGGCCCAGCGCGCTGCCCTTCTTTTGGCTCTTTCGAAACTGCCGGAAGTTCTGGCGGGCCTGGGTCTCCTCGACTGCCCGGGCCGAGAACCGCAGGCGCCCGCTGGGCTCGCGGCGCTGTAGCACCACGTCGATGGTGTCGCCGGCGTTGAACGCCCGCCGTGGATCGCTGCCGGGGGGCAGCGCCAGCTCGCCGTTGGGCACCAGGCCCGAGCCCGCTGGAGCGTCGACCAGCACGCCGAAGGACTCCACCTTGACCACCGTGGCGGTGATCACCTCGCCTGGCTCGGGGCCCGCTGCCTCACCTGCCGCGGGTTGGACCAGGGCCTTCATCGACAGGGAGATCCGCATATCCTTGGGCTTGCCCGAGGTTCCCTGCTGGATCGAGGTGACCTTGACCTTGACCGACTCGCCCACCGAGACCACGTCGGACGGGCTCGAGACCCGGCTGTGGGCCATCTCGGAGACGTGGACCAGGCCCTGCAGGCCGCCCAGATCGACGAACGCCCCGTAGGGCTGGATCGACTGCACGATCCCGTCGAGCTCCGCGCCCTCTTGCAGGCGGGTGGCCAGCTCGGCCGCCTTTTGCTCGCGCTCGGCCAGCAACAGCGCCTTGCGTGACACCACCACCGAGCGGCCTCCCTCGCGAACCTCGAGCACGCGGAAGAAGTGGCGCTGGCCTACGAAGACCTCCAGATCGGCCACATAGGCCAGGTCGACCTGGCTGGCCGGGCAAAACGCCCGCACGCCCCCTACGGTGACCTCTAGCCCCGCCTTGACCGCGCGGGAGACCTCTCCCTCGACCGGGGTGCCGCTTTGGGCGGCCAGCTCCAGCGCCGCGGTGTCCAGACCTCCGGCGCCATAGGAGAGCACCAAGCGAGGGGGCTCGCGTCCGCCGGGGTGGGCCACCGTGGCCTTGATCGGATCACCGACCGCGACCTTGAGCTCGCCCTCCGCGTTGGTGACCGCGCTGCGATCGAGTCGTGCTTCGGCCTTGGTGCCCACGTCTACGAAGATCGTGTCGTCGCCGATCGCGACCACCGTACCCTGGACGACCTGCCCCGCCTTGAGCCGCTTGGAGCGGGCCGGGGCCGCCGCCGAGGCTCCGGTAGCCATCGATTGCTCGAACAGGGTCGCGAAGTCGTCGTCGTCGTTCGCCATGCGCAGCCGCCAAGAATGGCAGCCCGGCTCGATCGCGGCAAGCAAGCCGCACATGGGGCCGGTCACGGACCTGGTGGATCGACCTTAGAGCTCTTTCATGTCCGGCATGGCGGGCAGGGGCTCGCCCACGCTCTTGGGGCGCCAGTTCTGCACCACGTCGACGTAGCCGTCCTTCTTGATCCGGATCTCGTGGGTCGTGCCATCACCCACCGGAACCTTGATCTCGCAGGGGGTGTCGCACTGAGGCTCACCGTCGACGTAGACCTTGGCGCCGCTGATGTTGCTGCGCACCAGCGCCCGGTTGAAGGGGAAGCTGTCGTAGGTGGACCCGTCGGATGCGAGCGGGTCCTCGGCCTTGGCGTCGTCGCCAGCCACCGCGGCCGGGTCGGGCGAGGGCTTGCCCTCTTGGGGGGGCGAGGACGAAGGCGGGGACGACGAGCCCAGCCCGCCGAAGACCATCACCGCGACCAGGCCCAGCGCGGCCACGCCTAGTACGATCGCGACCAGCTTGCCCGCGGCCTCGCCCGTGCTCGGGCCCATCGTGGTCGGGATCGACACTGGCCGCCGGGCGGTCATGGCGGTGGAGGTGGACATCCGCGTCGACGCGGTGGAGTGGGGATTGGACGGCGAGCTCTCTCGCCCGTCTTTGATCGCCCGGAGGTGCCCGATGCACTCACCGATAAGCTCCGCGAAGCGACCGGCCGTCTGGATCCGCTTGCCTCGATCTTTGCGCAGACCCTGAGAGAGGATCCGTTGGGTATCCTTCTCGGCGTGGCGCGCGGGCGGGACCTTGGCCCGCACGTGCTTGAGCATGGTGGCCATGGGCGTCTCGGCCGAGAACGGCGGGCGCCCCTCGATCATCTCGTAAAGGATGATCGCCAGCGAGTAGATGTCGGTGCGGTGGTCCAGCGGCAGCCCGTTGCACTGCTCGGGCGACATGTACTGGGGCGTGCCGAACACCTCGCCGGCTTGGGTCAGGCGGGTCGCGTCCACGCCCCCGGCGATGCCGAAGTCGAGGACCTTGACCACCTTGGACACGCCGACCGTCTCGATGAAGATATTGTCGGGCTTCAGATCGCGGTGGACGACCCCGTGCTCGTGGGCTTCGCTGAGGCTCTCGGCCACCTGTCGCGCGATCTGGAGGGATTCCATCTCCGGGACGCGGCCTCGCTCGAGGCGGTCGGCCAGGCTCTCCCCGGTCAGCAGCTCCATCACCATGTAGGGGCGGCCGTCTTCCAGCTCCCCGTGCTCGAACACGCGGATCGTGGAGGGGTGGCGCAGCTGGCTGGTGATCTCCAGCTCACGTCGAAATCGGGTGATGAACTTGCGATCGGTGGTGGTGTCGGATCGAACGAGCTTGATCGCGACCTTGCGCTCGACCTGGGTGTCCCAGGCCTCGTAGACCACGCCCATCCCACCCTCACCGATGATGTCGGTGATCTGGTAGCGACCACGCAGCATGTGGCCGATTTCGTCGGTGATCGACATTTCCATGCTCGAGGCGGAGAGGCTGGGATGCTCGGGGTCGCCGTTGGGGTCGTCGAGGTGCCGATTCGAAGGCGAGCGCTTCAACCGGGGGGATCCTTGCAGGCGGTCCGCCATGGGGGGAGAGGGCCCGGGGGTCGCCTCGGGCGAGGGCCGGTGCAGTGTAACCGCGGCCGCGCAGAAAACCCAATCGGCGAGGTCTTTGGCCGGGTCGGGGCAGGATCACGGGCGACCGCCCCGACGGTGCGCCCCGCGAAAATGCTCACTATAGATCCTACGGGCGGGGTGCCGAGCGCTGGGCCCTCATGGCACGTGCCCCGCGTCGATCGATCGTGCCCGAGCGGTTGTGATGTTCGTGGGCTCGCCCACGGAACCCGGTTCAGTCCCGCGGTTTTCGTCACGTGGTTGTGGTGTGACCTCTGGGCCAGCCTCACGGCGCGGGCGGGTCGATGGGTGGCGAGCGGACGGGCTGACTCGGGCGGGCCGACTTGGGCGGGCCGACTTGGGCGGGCCGACTTGGGCGATAGGCGGCCCCGGTGTATGCCCTGCCCCGTGACGCAACGACACTTGGGGTGGGCCCTTGGGGGGATGGGGATGGCGATGGTGGTGGCCTGCCGGGGCTCCGATCCGATCTCGAGCCCCGAAAAAGAGCCCGCGGTCGTGGCGGGGGCTTCGTCGGCCGCCGAGCCTGAGCGCTCGGTCGCTACGCGTTCGGATCCGTCCCCTTCGTCTACGCCACCGCGTGAGCCTCCGCCCGAGCCTCCCGCGCCTGCTCCCCCGCCCACCTTGCCCGACGGGACGCCGATCCTCCCCTGTGTCGAGCCCTCGGTGGTCGGCATGGCCTGCATCCCCGGAGGCGCGTTCTTGCGCGGCACCGATGCATCGGAGCCCGCCAACGCCCGACCCCAGGCCACGGTCTGGCTGCAGACCTTCTACATGGACATCGACGAGGTCACCGTCGAGCAGTATGAGCGATGCAAGAAGGATCCCGATCGATCCCGTCGTTGCCCCCGCAAGTCCGGTCCGCAGTACCTCGACTTCGATCACCCTCGCATGCCGATCAACGGGCCGAGCTGGTACGACGCCCGCAGGTACTGCCAGCTCCAGGGCAAGGATCTGCCCACCGATGCTCAGTGGGAGAAGGCGGCACGGGGCACCGAGGGCGCGCTCCATTCGTGGGGGGACGAGCCGGCCACCTGTGAGCGCGCGATCATCAACGAGCCCCCCCTCGGGCGCGGTTGCGGTCAGAAGAAGGAGAAGGGCAGCAAGCCCAAGACCGGTCGCCCCTGGGACGTGGGCTCGCGTCCCGCGGGGGTCTACGGCCTCCACGACATGATGGGTAACGCCTACGAGTGGGTCCTGGACTGGTACTCGCCCAGCTACGCGGAGTGCGGGGCGGACTGCGAGGGTCAGGATCCGCGCGGTCCCTGCAAAGGGGTGGAGCCCTGCGAGGGCCACTACATGCGGATCGTGCGGGGGGGCTCGTGGTACTGGGACGCCAGCCGGGCCAACGCGGTGTATCGGCGGCCGCACTTCCCGAGCAACGAGCCTTTCCATCACTTTGGGTTTCGCTGCGCGGCCTCGGTGGAGCAGGCGCAGGCGCTGCGATCGGCAGGGGCGGGCGAGGGTGAGAACCAGGCGGGCGAGGGCAAGGTGGGGGCCAGGGTCGAGCCCGGGGTCGGGGGTGAGGGCGAGGCGGGCTGAAGGTCACGTCGGCCTTCGAACGCGACGAAGGCCGGGCGCTCGCCAACACGAGCACGCGGCCTTCGTTCGAGCGGGTTCGGGCCCCGAGCCCCGCCGGGGGCTCAGACCTTGGTCTTACCCTTGGCGATCGTCTTGGCGTAGACCTGCGCCTTGGGGGTGCCGGCGGCCACGAGCGCTTCGGCCTTCTTCAGCTCCTCGTCGATGATCGTCTTGAAGTTCGCGGCGGGCTGGGCCCCGGACAGGAAGCGACCGTTCACGAAGAACGCGGGGGTGCCGCGAGCGCCCAGGGTCATGCCCTGCTTTTGGTGGGCGTCGATCTTCTTGGCGAGGGTCGGATCGGCCAGATCCTTCTTGAACGTCTCGACGTCGAGGCCCAGCTCGCCGGCCCAGGTGACGAAGTTCTCGTCGGTGAGCTGCTTTTGGTTGGCGAAGAGCTTGTCGTGCATCTCCCAAAACTTGTCCTGGCGGCCGGCGGCCTCCGCCGCGGTCGCGGCCGGCTTGGCCCGCGGGTGGAAGCTCAGCGGGTTGTGCTTGAAGGCCACGCGCACCTTGTCGCCATACTCCTCGCGCAGCTGCTCGAGCGTGGGGTTGACCCGGCTGCAATACGGGCACTGGAAGTCGGACCACGCCACGATGGTTACCAGGGCCTCGCCGTTGCCCTTGGCGTGGGCGTCACCCACGGGGACCTTGTAGGTCGCCTTGGGGTCGGGCTTGCCGGGTTGCGGGCCGCGGGGGGCCTGCTTGCCGCGGGCGGCCGGGGCGGCGGCGGGGAGGTTGGCGATCTTGGTCTCGAGCGCGTCGAGCCGGGCGAGTACCTGCGCTTGGTTGTCGGAGATCTGGCCGAGCTTTTCATTGACTTGGGCAAAGGCCCCCGTGCCCTGGCACCCGGCCAGCGGCAGCGGCAGCGTCAGCAGGGCCCAAAGGCCCAGGCCACGAGTGATGGTCGTGTTGATCATCGGGATGTCTTCCTCGGTTGTTGACTACGGTTGTTGGCTACGGTTGTTGATTACGAACGAAGACGGGATCGCCCGGCGAGGGGACATGCCCCGCACCATCGCGAACCCGTGGGGGAGGGTAGCTCGCCAAGGGGCCGCTAGCACCCGTTACAAGGCATTCTGTGTGCATTCGAGTGGTCGATGCGGATCCTGGCTCGCATTGTGAGCGTCGATGTCACTTGGGGCCGTCGCTTGGGGCCGTCGCTGGGCTTGGGTGTGTTCGAAACGAAGAGGAGCGCGACCGGTAGGTCGCGCTCCTCCTGGATGCTGCGTG